>NZ_VLKY01000006.1 GCF_007830155.1 Pseudomonas duriflava | reverse complement strand
GCAAGCCACTCCAGGCGCTTGATATAGGTATCGGGGCGGAAGTTGCCCTGCACATCGAAATCGGTCACCGGAAAAGACAGCAATCCGGATGAGAGGGTGTGCTTGAGTTCTTGTGGCGTCATTGTGTGCACCCTGGCCTGACGGCATACATGTGGTTATGAATGACGAGCTTATCTACTCGTTGTCAGTCATCGTACAACTAGGCGTGCACCGGTACAACACCCTACCCGTAAATTTTTTTAAGCTTTTTTCTCGAGGGTGCTGGCCGCTTCCTGATCAGCCCGGCGTAGACGCTCCCGGCTGTTGGTCAGGTGTAATCGCATGGCTGCGCGGGCGGCCTCGGCATCCTGGCGGGCAATGGCGTTATAGATATCCTCATGCTCGCTATCAAGCCGGAGCTGGTAGCGCTGCTGATCATCATGGGCAAGATAGGCCGAGTTCAGGCGCGTTCGCGGAATAAGCACCGTGCTGAGATACGACATGATGTCGCTGAAGTATTGATTGCCGGTAGACAAGGCAATCTGCAAATGGAATTGCAAGTCAAAACTAACAGCTTCGTTAGGCTGACTGCTACGTGCCTTCATCTCGTCGAGCAGGCGACGTATTTCCTGTAGCTGCTCATCCGTACGCCGTTGCGCAGCGAGACCTGCTGCCTCGACTTCCAGGCTAATACGCAACTCCAGCATAGCCAGCACGTCCCGCAAGGTAGTGATTGTGGCTGGATCAATGAACAGGGAACCCTCTGCTGGCCGATCCAGGACAAAGGTGCCGATACCATGCCGCGTTTCCACATGTCCCGCAGCCTGCAGCCGGGAAATAGCCTCTCGTACAACGGTACGACTGACGCCCTGCTCCTGCATGATGGCCGACTCGGTCGGCAACTTGTCGCCTGGCTTAAGTTCACCATCACGGATACGTGCTTTTACGGCTTCGACGACATTTTCAGCCAGGCTGCGGGACTTTTTACGTGGACGTCCATTCAGATCGGTGTTTTGCATGATGATAGTCAGCGATTGAAAGAATAAGCTTCATCATAGCGCAACACAGAGGTAGGATGACCGTCTCATAGCACTGGCGACGGCGCAACCTGATGCGTGATGTCTTGCAGCCTGCCATCTTCCAGCCGCAAATAACGCTGATGAAAGCGTTGCAGACTGCTACGGTGGCCCACACTGATCAATGTAGTTTCCGGCAGGAGCTCATGCAGTAGCGCATACATAGTAGCCTGGTCACGTTCATCCAAAGCTGATGTCGCTTCGTCAAGAAAGAGCCAGCGTGGTGCATAGAGCACAGCTCGCGCAATAGCCAGACGCTGTTGCTCACCTGGCGAAAGGCGTCTTTCCCAATGATGGGATTCATCCAGACGACTAATCAAGTGGGCCAACCGGCACTGCTTTAATACCGTCTCGATATGCTCATCCGGATAGGGGTTATCTTCATTGGGATAGCACAAGGCCGCGCGTAATGTACCGATAGGAAGATAGGGCCGCTGCGGCAGGAACAGACAGCGCGTTGCGGGCACGTTCACCTTGCCGCCACCATAGAGCCAGAGGCCAGCCAGTACGCGCAGTAATGTACTTTTCCCACCGCCTGAAGGTCCGCTCAACAAGACATTTTCACCCGCCTCGATACGTCCTTTGACCGCGTCGATCAATGGCCGCCCTTCCGCCAGGGAAACGCTCAGATCATCAAACTCCACCGCATTACCAGCAGGCTCCACTTCAATCTGTGAGCGCTGTGCCTGATTGTCGCGCATCGCCTCGCGGAAGCTGAGAATACGATCAGAGGTTGCACGCCAGACAGCCAATTGGACATAGGCATCAACAAACCAACTCAGGTTGTCTTGCACATTGCCAAAGGCCGAATTGATTTGCATAAGCTCGCCCAGCTGGATCTGATTGGAAAAATAGCGCGGCGCGGCCAGTACAATTCCGATAACCGAGGCGACCTGGCTGTAACTGGCCGTAAAGAAGGTCAAGCGCTTCTGGTAGCGCATCAGCTGCCAAAAGTTGCTCCACACATTGTGGAAACGTCCCATCAACCGGTGTTGCTCGCTCCGCTCGCCGCCGTAAAGTGCGATGCTTTCAGCGTTCTCACGTACCCTGATGAGGCCAAAACGCAGATCCGCCTCATAACGCTGCTGCTGGTTGTTTAATCCAATGAGACGACGCCCGATATAGTGAGTCAGTACCGTACCGATAAGGGCATAGACAAGAGCGGCCCAGAACATGTAGCTGGGAATGGTGATCCCGAACAGCTCGATACTGCCGGACAGCCCCCACAAAATAACACTAAACGAGACAAGGCTGACCAAGGTGCGGATAAACCCGAGCCCCAGGGAAAGCGTCATGTCGGTAAAGCTGTTGATATCGTCAGCGAGCCGCTGGTCTGGGTTGTCTGCGCCGCCCTGCTGCTCGAGGCGATAGTAATTGCGCTGGCTTAGCCACAGACCAAAATGCTTTTCCGTCAGCCAGCGGCGCCAGTTGATGGTCAACATCTGCGTCAGGTAGAGACGATAGACCGCCAGCAGGATAAAGGCGGCAGCCAGCCCGCAGAAATAGAGCATTAACCGCGTGAACGATGCCAGGTCTCGGTTCTGCAGAGCATCATAGAAATAGCGATACCAGCTGTTCAGCGCCACTGATAACCCTACCCCACCCAGCGACAGTGCAATCACGACGATTAGCAGTAGCCAGGCTTTTCCCTTTTCTTCACTACGCCAGTAAGGCGTGATTAACGCCCAGACACGGGAGAGAAAATGTCCATGGGAAGAGCCGTAGATAGGGGGAATGGGCGTATCAGGTTTACTCATCGCTCACGCTCGGCTGCATCGGAAACAAACCGCCAATGATAGGGCAGCCAAGCTGAACGGATTCTGTCACGACAAACGTAACAAATAATTACAAAGTTGACGTAAACGAAAGGGCTCTACCGATCTTAGCGCCCTTTCTCTCGCCCTAGCGTCGAACCGGACGCTTCTGCAACTTGCGCTGCAGGGTGCGCCGGTGCATGCCCAGGGCACGGGCCGTAGCGGAAATATTACCGTCGTGCTCGTTGAGCACACGCTGGATGTGCTCCCACTGAAGTCGATCAACCGACATGGGATTTTCGGGCACCAGGGTATCGACATCAGCATGCTGAGAGAGCAATGCCGTTAGTACATCGTCAGCGTCGGCCGGCTTGCACAGGTAATTAGTAGCACCCCGCTTAATCGCTTCGACAGCGGTTGCGATACTTGAGTAGCCTGTCAGGATAACCACCCGCATCTCCGGGTGTAGCTCCAATAGTTTAGGCAACAGAACCAGGCCGGACTCACCTTCCATTTTCAAATCGAGTGCGGCGTAATCGGGTAGGTCCTGCTTTGCCAGAACCAGGCCTTCTTCGGCTGAACTGGCCACTGTAACGCGCAGTCCGCGGCGCTCCATGGCGCGCGCCAGTACGCGTGTGAATGTTGTATCGTCGTCTACCAGCAGCAGGTGCGGCAGATCATCGTCGTGTTGAATATCTTCGCTCATCGTTCGCCTCGCGACAGCCGATCAGGCCAAGGGATACTGACGGGGTAACCGCAGTTCGGTTAGTGTGCCGCCTTCTTCATGGTTATACAGCTTTACGGTGCCACCGGCACGGGTCACGCTTGCCTGACTCAAGAATAACCCTAGACCGAACCCTTTGCCTTTAGTCGTGAAAAATGGCTTGCCGATCTGTTCGGCAATGGCCAGAGGAACGCCTGCTCCATGATCGCGAATGGACAGGCAAATGTCCCGAGCATCCCAAGACAGCGTGACGGTAAGGTTGTCAGGGCAGGCATCGGCGGCATTGTTCAGAAGATTGAGCAGCGCCTGGGTAAGATCGGTAGGCGGAATCAAGCGCGGGGGCGTTCCGACGCAGGTACATTGAAAGCGGTAAGTCGCCTCCGGGCGCATCAGGTGCCAACGACCCAGTACCGTTTCTACCCACTCGACCGCCGTCTGCTCATGGATCGATTGCCGACGATCCGCTTCGGCGGCCCGGACCAGTTGCTGCAGGGTCTCCTTGCATAGCTTGACCTGATCCTGCAGCAGCGCCAGATCTTCCTGCAGATCAGGGGTGTCCCTGTATTGCTGGCGGAGTTCCTTGAGCAATACGCTCATGGTGGAAAGAGGCGTACCGAGTTCATGAGCCGCTCCAGCGGCCTGAGTCGCCACGGCCAGGAGCTGCTGGTCACGCATGCTTTGCTCCCGCCGCTGAGCCTGTTGCAGCTCTTGATGACGCAAGGCTTCGGCCATTTTCGCTACGAAAAAAGTAATCAGCACAGCAGACAGGGCAAAGCTGAGCCACATTCCGTAACTAAGCGTTTGCCCGCCCGGGCTGACCAGCAGTTCAAGCGGGCGAAACCAGATCAGCATCAAGGTAAAGCTGGCCAGCGCGAGGCCAGCCAGCAGTAAGGTATACAACCATGGCAGGGTAGCTGCCGCGATAGTTAGCGGTACCAGATAATAGGACACAAAGGGGTTGGTCGAGCCTCCGGCAAAATACAGAAGCAGACTGTGGATGACCAAGTCGAACGCCAGTTGCGCCGCATACTCCTGCTCGGTCACCGGCCATGGACGCGCCAGCCGTAGAGCAGTCAACCCACACAGGAGCGCGGACGCGCCCAAGGTAATGCTGATGGCCAGCCAGGGCAGCACAACGATACCGGAGAGCCAGGCTGCGCCAACCGAACCGGCCTGGGCCGCCAGGACCAGCAGGCGAATTAAAACAAGGCGTCCAAGGTTTTGACGGCTGGCTGACAGCCACTGCACAGGAGATTCAAACATGTATTTATCCAGGCAAGATCAGCGAGTATAACGAGGGCTGGCCCCCCTGTTCGCTTATCGCTGCGCGACATAGCGCCGCATGAAGTGAAATGCAGAGCAGGCGGAGACCATAACCCAGAAGGAGCCCTATGATGCCTGTCTTTTTTCGCCCCGTCGTGACGACCGTTCTGCTGGGCGCGCTCTATACCGTGCCTGCTCTGCTCTCTATCGCACAGGCGGACACACCGCACTACAACCAGATCAGCCTGCGCGCCGAAGTTGGCCAGGAAATCCCTCGTGATCGAATGCACGTTACGTTGTATACGGAAGTGCAAGGTACCGATCCCGCTGCGCTAGCTGCTGGTTTGACCCAGACGCTCAATCAGAGCCTTGCGGCGGCACGCAAGACCGAGGGCGTAGAGGTGAGCCTTGGGAGCCGCAACAGCTATCCGCTTTATGATGAAAAGGGCCAGACGATTACCGGTTGGCGCGAGCGCGGCGAGATCCGCCTGCAAAGCAGTGATTTTGCCAGCTTGTCTCGCCTTACCGCCGAGTTACTGGGAGATCTGAAGATGGGCGGAATGGAGTTTAGCGTGGCGGATACAACCCGCAAAAAAAGCGAGAACAGCCTGATCAAAGCGGCAGTGGATGCGTTCAAGGCACGTGCCGAACTAACTACCCAGGCCCTGGGCGGTTCGGGTTATAAACTTGTCAACCTAACGCTGAATACCAATCAGGTATCCCGCCCGATCCCTATGCTGCGTGCCAAATCAATGATGGCGGAAAGCGCGCCAGTACAGGACATAGAAGCTGGAACAAGTGAGGTTTCCGTTTCGGCAGACGGGACGATTGAAGTCCAAATGCCTTGATTTAGTGCAGATTCACTTCCAATTACGCACCGAAACAGTTCCCTTCAGATCTGCGGTAACACGGATCTACCCTGTTACCGCTCCCTCAGCCCTCTTTCTCTTATCCGTCTGGATACATTTTTATATTGATGCGCCATAAACATACAGGAAGCTGCCGTATTACAAGTTGACCGATCAGTCACTTTTTTAAGGGCACAACATCTGCATTCTGCTGGCCGATGACCCAAAAGGTCGCATCTGTTTCGATATGACCCAGGCCGCACCTTCGGTCCTGGTTCTGGACATCAGCCAACCCGAGGTCTGCATGCACAAGAAGATAGTGGTCCCTTTGATCGCAGCTGCTTTATTTACCGGCATCCCGTTTGCTCAAGCGGCCAGTAATCTGGTGTTCTGCTCTGAAGGCAGTCCGGCTGGTTTCGATCCGGCGCAATACACTACAGGCACGGATTTTGATGCCAGTGCGGAAACCATGTTCAATCGCCTGATCCAGTTCGAGCGAGGCGGTACCCGAGTTATCCCAGGACTGGCCACCACGTGGGACATTAGCGAGGACGGGAAGGCCTATACGTTCCACTTGCGTGAGGGTGTGAAGTTTCACACGACTGATTATTTCAAACCGACCCGTGAGTTCAATGCGGATGACGTGCTGTTCACCTTTCAGCGCATGCTTGATAAGAATCATCCGTTCCGTAAGGCCTACCCTACTGAGTTTCCGTACTTCACGGGTATGGGCATGGATAGCAATATCGCCAAGATCGAAAAGATGGATGAGCATACGGTTCGCTTTGTACTAAACGAAGTTGATGCCGCTTTCATCCAGAACCTGGCGATGAGCTTTGCCTCAATCCACTCGGCAGAGTACGCCAATCAGCTACTCAAACAGGGCAAGGCTACCGATCTTAACCAGAAACCCGTCGGTACCGGCCCGTTCGTGTTCAGTCGCTACCAGAAGGACGCGGTGATCCGTTACAAAGGTAACAAGGACTATTGGAAGCCCGAGGACGTCAAGCTCGATAACCTTATCTTCTCCATTAATACTGATGCCTCGGTTCGGATGCAAAAGCTCAAGGCAGGCGAGTGTCAGATCACGCTTCTGCCCCGCCCCGCAGATCTGGAGTCCTTGAAAAACGATACGAACCTGAACATGCCGTCTCAGCCCGGCTTTAATGATGGCTACATCGCCTACAACGTTGAGCATGGAGACCTGGGCAAATTGGAAGTACGCCAAGCGCTGGACATGGCCGTTAACAAGAAGGCCATCGTCGATGCTATCTACCAAGGCGCGGGCCAAGTTGCCGTAAACGGTATGCCGCCGACCCAGTGGTCCTATGATGAATCACTCAAGGATGCGCCTTACGATCCGGAAAAGGCCAAAGAGCTACTGGCCAAAGCTGGTGTAAAACCAGGCACCGAGTTCACCCTGTGGGCTATGCCGGTACAACGCCCCTATAACCCGAACGCCCGCCAGATGGCTGAGATGTTGCAGTCCGACTGGGCCAAGATCGGTATCAAGACTCGTATCGTCAGCTATGAATGGGGCGAGTACAACAAGCGCGCCAAGGACGGTGAGCATGACATCATGCTGATTGGCTGGAGCGGGGACAATGGCGATCCGGACAATTGGCTAGGCACGTTATACGGCTGCGATGCCATTGGCGGTAATAACTACTCTCGCTGGTGTGACAAGGACTATGACGCGCTGATCAAGAAGGCCAAACGCATTAGCGACCAGGGCGAGCGTAGCACGCTGTACATGCAGGCCCAGCAGATCCTCAAGCAGCAGGTGCCGATTACTCCCATCGCGCACTCGACGGTCTACCAACCCATGCGCAAGGAAGTGCAGGATTTCAAGATCAGTCCGTTTGCACTGAACTCGTTCTACGGCGTCAGCGTCGACAAGTGATTACTCAAGAAGCGTGCATGACGGTCATGTACGCTTCTTTTCATTTGATCAGCTGAGGTCCATATGCGTATTACACTTTTGCCTTCCTTATTGGTCGCCAGCTTGCTGGCCGGACCCTCGCTGGCGCATGCCGCGAATACCCTGGTTTATTGCTCAGAGGCGAGCCCGGCCGGGTTCGATCCAGCGCAGTATACGTCGGGTACCGAGTTCGATGCCTCGGCGGAGACGGTCTTCAACCGGCTGGTGCAATTTGAACGGGGCGGCACCACGCTCGTGCCCGGACTCGCCGAGCGCTGGGATGTCTCGGAAGACGGCAAGACCTACACGTTTTACCTGCGTCGCGGCGTGAAATTTCACACGACTGACTACTTCAAGCCGACCCGTGAGTTCAACGCGGACGATGTGCTGTTCACCTTTCAACGCATGCTCGACAAGAACCATCCGTTCCGTACGGCCTACCCCAGTGAATTCCCTTATTTTTCGGACATGGGCCTGAACAAGAACATCGCCCGGATCGAAAAGAAGGACGATTACACGGTCGTCTTTACCTTGAACCAAACCGATGCAGCCTTCGCTTCTGACTTGGCGATGAGCTTTGCGTCGATTCAGTCCGCCGAGTATGCCGATCAGTTGCTCAAGACCGGCAAGGCCGCCGAAATCAACCAGCGCCCTATCGGTACCGGCCCGTTCGTGTTTAGCCGCTACCAGAAGGACGCGGTGATCCGTTACAAGGGTAACCAGGACTATTGGAAGCCCGAGGACGTCAAGCTTGATAACCTCATCTTTGCCATCACGACAGATGCAGCGACACGCCTGCAAAAGCTCAAGGCAAACGAGTGCCAGGTAAGCGGCTATCCACGCCCGGCCGATATAGCCGAGATGAAGCAGGACCCAGCGCTCAAGGTCCTGCAACAGCCTGGTTTCAATCTGGGTTATTTCGCCTACAACGTGACCCATCCGCCGCTCGACCAACTGGCGGTACGTCAGGCATTGGACATGGCGATCAACAAGAAGGCCATTCTCGACGTGGTGTACCAGGGTAACGGCCAGTTGGCAACCAATGCCCTTCCACCCGCACAATGGTCCTATGATCAAACGATCAAGGACGCCCCGTACGATCCGGAAAAGGCAAAAGCCCTGCTCAAACAGGCCGGTATCAAGAAAGGTACTGAAATCAGTTTATGGGCCATGCCCGTGGTACGGGCCTCCAACCCGAATGCGCGGCTTTCCGCGCAGATGGTCCAGTCTGATTGGGCCAAAATTGGCATCAAGGCCAACATCGTCAGCTACGAGTGGGGCGAATACATCAAGCGCGCCCGTCAGGGTGAGCACGACGTAATGATTTACGGCTGGACGGGCGATAACGGCGACCCGGACAACTGGCTTGGCGTGCTTTATAGCTGCGATGCCGTCAACGGCAGCAATTATTCTAAGTGGTGCGACCCTGCCTATGACGCGTTAATCAAACAGGCCAAGGTGAGCAACGACCGGGACGAGCGTATCCGGCTCTATCAACAGGCCCAACATCTGTTGAAAGCGGCTGTCCCGATCACGCCGATTGCTCATTCCATCGTGTATCAACCCATGCGCCATAACGTCCAGGGTTTCAAGATCAGTCCGTTCGGCCTTAGTGCCTTCTATGGCGTTAGTCTCGCCGAATGAAGAACGGCCACGCTTATACCCTCAACACGCGCAGCCTGGATGCACAGAGGTTGCGTGTGTTGAATGCCGTAATCCCGTACTCGGCAAGGCCGTGGTTACTCCAATGGCATACGCTTCACCCAGGAGCCTGATCAAACGATGAATGCTGTATGTAAACCCCATACCTGGTTGCTGGCCGCCGTGTTAACCGCTGCCCTGCCTATTCAGGCTAAAACGTTGGTTGTTTGCACCGAAGGCAGTCCGGAAACCTTCGACCCCGCGCGGCATACCTCGCGGTACAGCGCCGATGCTGCGGATCAGCCGCTATACAACCGCCTGGTTGATTTCAAGCCAGGCAGCACGGAGCTCGAACCTTCGCTGGCGGAACGGTGGGAGATCAGTACTGACGGTCTGCAGTACACGTTTCATCTGCGTAAAGGCGTAGCGTTTCACCATACGGCTTATTTCAAGCCGACGCGCCCTTTGATAGCCGACGATGTGATCTGGAGCTTTCAGCGTCAGATCGATCCCGCTCACCCCTGGTACGAGCGCTCCGGCACTGGTTACCCCTTTGCCGAAGTGATGGGTCTGAGCGAAATCATCGAACGTATTGAAAAGTTGGATGACTACACCGTCCGCTTTACGCTCAAGCATCCGGAAGCACCTTTTCTGGCTAACCTGGCCATGGGGTTCACATCGATTCTATCTGCTGAATATGCCGGTCAGCTGCTCCAGCAGAACAGAACGGACGATTTGAGCTTCAAGCCAGTCGGAACAGGCCCCTTCGTGTTTGATCGCTACGTACGTGACTCCCAGGTGCGTTACAAGGCCAACCCCGAGTACTGGGCAGGCACGCCGGCAATCGATATGGTTCAGGCAATCAGCGTTGATGCCAGTGTACGGCTGCAACGTTTGCGGCGAGGTGAGTGCCAGATCGTGTTGACACCCAAGCCGAGCGACATTCCCGCTCTGCGCGAAGCGCCCGGCATTCGCTTGCAGCAGATCGAGCAGTTAACGATAGGCTTCAATGCCTTGAACACGACGCACAAGCCCCTGGACGATGTGCGTGTACGTCAGGCCATCGCGCTCGGCGTAGACAGAGCGAGCACGCTCAAGGCGTTGTATGGCGATACGGCCCGTCCTGTCTGGGGGCCTTATCCGCCTGCCCTGCTGGGCTATAACACCGCTATCGAACCATGGCCGTACGACCCAGAGGAGGCCCGTCGCCTCCTGGCCGAAGCGGGTTACCCGAACGGCTTCGAACTTACCTACATGACTTCCAACGGCTCGGGCCCTACGGGCAGTACGCTACGCGTGGCCCAGCTGTTCCAGGCCGACCTGGCGAAGATCGGCATCAAGGTCAACATTCGCCAGTATGAATGGGGTGAATTTGTCCGTCGCGGTAAGCAGGGCGAGCACGACATTCTCAGCATGAGCTGGGTGAGCGATAACGCCGACCCGGATAATTTCCTGACGCCCAATCTTACCTGCGCCGCGGCCCGCAATGGCGAAAACCGCGCACGCTGGTGCAACGCAGCCTTCGATAGTTTGGTAGAGCGCGCCCGCCGGACTCCAGATCCCGAGCAACGCGCCGCGCTCTATCGTGAAGCACAGGTGATCTTTCATGAAGAAGTCCCCTGGATTCCAACCGCCCAGCCATTGATTTATACCGCCACCTCAACCCGAGTCAGCGGTTTCGTCATGAGCCCGCTGGGCAATAACGATTTTTCCACGGTGCGCTTGGATTAAGCCACTCACGATAAAAGTAACGGCCCGCTCGCCAGGGATGGCAGGCGAAACCGGCCGTAAGCGCAACCCCACTAGGAGCCTGCATGCTGGCGCTTCCCCGAATTGCTCTTGTCCTTAGTCTCCTGGGCGCCACCTGCGCCCAGGCCAAGCCCTTGGTCGTTTGTACCGAAGCAAGCCCCGAAGGGTTCGATATTGCTCAGTACACCGCCGCCACTACGTCAGACGCTTCGGCCGAAACCGTTTTTGATCGATTGATAAACTTCAAGCCTGGGACGACCGACATCGAGCCTGGACTGGCGGAGCGGTGGGAGATCAGCAAGGACGGCAAGACCTATACCTTCTTTTTACGCGCAGGCGTGAAGTTCCAAACGACAGACTATTTCAAGCCCACCCGTACGCTTAATGCCGACGATGTGCTGTGGAGCTTCATGCGCCAGTTCGACCCTAACCATCCCTGGTACAACAAAGCGCAGAACGGTTTCCCTTATTTCGAAGCCATGGGCCTGAAGGACTTGATCCAGTCCATCAGCAAGGTCGACACGCATACGATTCGTTTTGTCCTTAAACGTCCGGAAGCTCCTTTCCTGCGTGATCTGGCCATGCCGTTCACCTCTATCTACTCGGCGGAATATGCCGCTCAACTGGAAAAGGCCGGGCAATTCAACCAGCTTAATTTCAAACCTGTCGGCACCGGTCCATTCATTCTCAGCCGCTACACTAAAGACGCGCAGATACGCTACAAGGCCAACTCGGACTACTATGCTGGCAAACCGCCAGCAAACAGTCTGATCTTTGCGATCACTCAAGACAGCAACGTACGCCTGCAACGGGTACGCGCCGGGGAGTGCCAGGTGGGCCTTTATCCCAAGCCGGACGATATTTCGTCGATCCGCCAGGATCCGAATCTGACCCTGCATGAAGGCGAAGCCCTGTTGACCGCCTATGTTGCCCTGAACACCGAGCACCCGCCGTTGAACGATGCCCGGGTTCGCCAGGCGCTGAACCTGGCCTTCGACAAGCAGGCCTACGTAAAGGCCTTGTTTGGCGAAGGCAATGCCGTCCCGGCGGTGAATCCCTACCCGCCCACTCTGCTGGGCTACAACCATGACGTGCAGGACTGGTCTTATGATCCTGAAAAAGCCCGCGCCCTGCTCAAGGAGGCCGGCGTTAAGGACGGCTTGAAACTGACCGTCTTTGCTCGCTCCGGAGGAGGACCGACCAACCCCAATCCTGCGCTGGGTGCCCAGATGCTACAGGCGGATCTGGCCAAGGTTGGCGTTCAGCTAGACATCCGATCACTGGAATGGGGCGAACTGATTCGCCGGGCCAAGCAGGGCGAGCACGACCTGGTGTTTATGGGCTGGGCGGGCGATAACGGGGACCCCGACAACTTCGTTACACCCAATCTATCGTGCGACGCGGCTACGTCAGGAGAAAACATGGCGCGCTGGTGCAACCCCGCTTTCAATGCCTTACTCAATCAAGCCCGAGGCAGTCTGGACGAACAGGCGCGGGCCGAACTCTACAAGCAGGCCCAGGTGATTTTTCATAACGAAGCCCCCTGGATTCCACTGGCCTATCCCAAGCTGTTCACGGTCACCCACAAGAACGTCACGGGCTTTCACCTGAGCCCATTGACCAATAACAATTTCGCCACCACCCACGTGGAATAAGAGCGGAAACAGCCGATGCCACAAGTGTTGGCTACTGAGAGGAGTACCTGATCTCATGTTCAGTTTTATTGCCCGACGTCTGGGCCTGCTGATACCGACGTTTTTCGGTGTCACGCTGCTGACCTTTTCCCTGATCCGCCTGATTCCTGGCGATCCGGTAGAAGTCATGATGGGGGAGCGGCGTGTCGACCCACAGATGCATGCCGAAGCGCTGCATCGGCTCGGCTTGGATAAGCCGCTTTATCAGCAATATTTCGATTACCTGGGTAATCTCGCCCACGGCAACCTGGGCCAGTCCCTGGTCACCCGTGATAACGTCTGGCATGAGTTCACTACGCTGTTTCCAGCCACAATGGAGCTGGCGCTTTGCGCCATGATCTTCGCTACAGTGCTTGGTCTGCTGGCTGGCGTCATCGCGGCCCTCAAGCGCGGTTCGCTGCTCGATCATGGCGTAATGGGCATTTCGCTGACCGGCTTTTCCATGCCTATCTTCTGGTGGGGGTTGATCCTCATCATGTTCTTTTCGGTGCGCCTGGGTTGGACTCCGGTATCGGGCCGCCTCGATCTGCTCTACGACATCGAACCCAAGACCGGCTTCATGCTGATCGACACCCTGCTATCCGACGAGGAAGGCGCCTTTGTCGATGCCCTGCACCACCTCATCCTGCCCTCCATTGTGCTGGGGACCATTCCGCTGGCAGTCATCGCCCGAATGACCCGCTCGGCCATGCTGGAAGTCTTGCGCGAGGATTATGTACGTACAGCCCGCGCCAAGGGCTTATCGCCTGCGCGGGTAGTCTTTGTGCACGCACTGCGCAACGCGCTGATTCCCGTCTTGACTGTGCTGGGCTTGCAGGTTGGTAGCCTCTTGGCCGGGGCCGTGCTGACCGAGACGATTTTCTCCTGGCCCGGCGTGGGCAAGTGGCTGATTGATGCCATTGCCCGACGCGACTACCCCGTAGTACAGAACGGCATCCTGCTGATCGCTACGCTCGTCATCATAGTGAACTTTGTCGTAGACATTCTCTACGGCCTCGCCAACCCCCGTATCCGTCATCAGCGCTGAGGAGGCCCTATGGAACGTACTCTACCCCCGGCCTCTGTGGCCGACGAACAAACTATTGTTTACCCGTCTCCCTACAAGGAGTTCTGGAAAGCGTTTTCTCACAACAAGGGTGCCGTGGGTGGCCTGCTGTTCATGCTTGTCATCGTGACCTGCGCGCTGTTCGCTCCCTGGATCGCTCCATACAATCCGAGCGAGCAGTATCGCGACTTTTTGCTCACGCCGCCGTCCTGGCTGGAAGGCGGCACTACTCAGTTCCTGCTCGGCACCGATGAACTAGGCCGCGATTTGCTGTCGCGCCTGATTCATGGCGCCCGGCTGTCGCTATTGATCGGCCTGGCCTCCGTGGTGTGCTCGCTGATTCCCGGCATCCTGCTCGGCCTTATTGCCGGTTTTTCGCCCACGCGCCTTGGTCCGTTCATCATGCGTCTCATGGACATCATGCTGGCCCTGCCATCGCTGCTGCTGGCCGTGGCGATCGTAGCTATTCTCGGCCCAGGGTTGGCGAACACCGTTATCGCCATTGCCATCGTCTCGCTGCCTTCTTATGTGCGCCTGACGCGGGCGGCCGTGATGGGTGAAATCACCCGTGACTACGTAACCGCGTCCCGTCTTGCCGGTGCCGGAATGCTGCGCCTGATGTTTATCACCGTGTTGCCGAACTGCATGGCGCCGCTAATCGTTCAGGCGACGCTGAGCTTTTCATCGGCCATCCTCGATGCAGCAGCGCTGGGCTTTCTCGGCCTGGGCGTACAACCGCCGACCCCCGAATGGGGAACCATGCTGGCCTCGGCCCGTGATTACATCGAACGCGCCTGGTGGGTCGTAACCCTGCCCGGACTGACCATTCTCCTGAGCGTGCTAGCCATCAACCTGATGGGCGATGGCCTGCGCGACGCACTGGACCCCCGCTTGAAGGTGCAGTCATGAGCCTGCTTGAAATACAAAACCTCAATGTCCGCTTTGGCGGCAACGACGCCATCCCGGTGGTGGAAGGCCTTGACCTGACCGTCGACCAGGGCGAAGTCCTGGCCATCGTTGGCGAATCCGGCTCCGGCAAGTCGGTTACCATGATGGCCGTGATGGGCCTGATTGATGCACCCGGCCACGTCACGGCAAACCGACTCGCCTTTGCCGGGCAGGATCTGCTGAAACTTAAAGGCCGCGCTCGTCGCCGCTTGATCGGCAAGGACCTGTCCATGGTCTTCCAGGACCCGATGACCGCACTCAACCCAAGCTATACCGTGGGTTACCAGATTGAGGAAGTGGTCAAACAGCACCTTGGCCTGCGTGGTCGTGCGGCGCGCCTGCGAGCGCTCGAATTGCTCGAGCGTGTAGAGATTCCCGGTGCAGCAAGCCGACTTTCTGCCTATCCGCATCAGCTCTCCGGCGGCATGAGTCAGCGGGTGGCCATTGCCATGGCCATTGCAGCGGAGCCAAAGCTGCTGATCGCCGACGAACCGACCACGGCGCTGGACGTGACTATCCAGGCGCAGATCATGGAGCTCCTGCTCAACCTGCAAAAAGACGAAGGCATGGCCCTGATCCTGATCACCCATGACCTTGCCGTGGTGGCCGAAACAGCCCAGCGCGTGTGCGTGATGTATGCCGGACAGGCAGTGGAAACCGGCAAGGTGCCAAACATCTTCCAGGCGCCCAAGCACCCCTATACCGAGGCCCTGCTGGCGGCAATTCCGGAACACAGCCTGGGCGCACGGCTGTCTACACTACCGGGTATCGTGCCGGGCCGCTATGACCGCCCAAGCGGGTGCCTGCTTTCACCACGCTGCCCCTATGCTCAACCGCGTTGCCTGGAACGACCGGCGCTTGAGCCTTACCGACAGGACACCGTTGAAGGTGCGGTTCGCTGCTTTTTTCCCCGCAACCTGAACCCTGAGAAATGGCCTCAGGTGCTACCGGAATCCCAACGCCCCAGTCATCTACCGGGAGAAACCCATGGCCGCGCCTGATTTGAATCCTTCCCAGGAAAAACCAGCGAACAGCGTTCTCACCGCACGGGCTCTGACCCGCCATTACCATGTATCCCGCGGCCTGTTCAAAGGCCAGGCGACCGTATGTGCCTTGAACGGCGTTTCCTTTGATCTGGCGCCTGGTAAGACCCTGGCTGTGGTAGGCGAGTCTGGCTGCGGCAAGTCCACCCTGGCGCGTGCCCTGACCCTGATCGAGCAGCCAACTTCGGGCTCGCTGAATATTGGCGGGCATGAAGTTACCGGCGCCAGCGCCGAGACCCGTAAGCAGCTGCGCCGAGATGTGCAGATGGTGTTTCAGAACCCCTATGCCTCGCTCAACCCCCGGCAGAAGATTGGCGACCAGCTGGCCGAGCCGCTAGTGATCAACACTAATCTGTCCCGCAGCGAACGGCGCGACAAGGTCCAGGCCATGATGCAGCAGGTCGGTCTGCGACCCGAGCACTATCAGCGCTATCCGCACATGTTTTCTGGAGGCCAACGCCAGCGCATCGCCGTAGCGCGGGCCATGATGCTCAACCCCAAGGTATTAGTGGCGGACGAGCCTACGTCGGCCTTGGATGTGTCTATCCAGGCGCAGGTGCTCAACCTGTTCATGGACCTGCAGGAAGAATTCCGCACCGCCTATGTGTTCATCTCGCACAATCTGTCAGTGGTAAGACACATCGCCGACGAGGTGATGGTGATGTACTTGGGCTGTACGGCGGAAAAAGGCTCGCGAGACGCTATCTTCAACAAACCGTTGCATCCTTACACGCAAATGCTGCTATCGGCCACACCCACTCTGCTACCAGATGCCAGCAAGCCGCGGATCAAGATCCAGGGCGAACTACCTAATCCGCTTGATCCGCCGCCCGGTTGCGTTTTCCACCGTCGTTGCCCTTATGCCACCGAACGCTGCAAGAGCGAGGTTCCCGCGCTACGTGAGGTAGGTGATCGCCAAGTGGCCTGCCACTACGCCGAAAACTTCCTTTAATCCAGAACAGCGCCAGGCTTCACCGCCTGGCGCTTAGTACTCCCATGCCCTTTAGCGATTGAGCGCTTTTCACTTGGAACACGGCCCTTCCATAAGCTGACTAAACAGCCAATAGACATACCCAATCGAATCCATTAGCGATTACTAGGACGAAATGATTGAGTCCGTATTCCTAATCGCTAAGATCGCCCCCCTTTATCGTTTGGTATGGGAGTCAACATGAAAACGCTGGCAATACGCATGGCGCCGCTGATCGTGGCGCTCATCATCGTGGTCCTGCCGGCCCCCGAAGGATTACCGCCACACGCATGGCACTTCTTTGCCATTTTTCTCGGCTGCGTCGTTGGGCTTATTTTCGAGCCGCTGCCAGGTGCCGTCATTGGCCTGATTGGCGTGGTAGTGGCTGCATTGCTGGCGCCATGGGCCCTATTTTCTCCCGAGCAGTTGGCTCAGCCCGACTTCAAAATGGCCGACCGGGCCTTCGCCTGGGCCGTCTCCGGCTTTACCAACTCCACGGTCTGGCTGATCTTTGGCGCATTCATGTTTGCCCTCGGCTACGAAAAGACCGGGCTGGGCCGGCGGATCGCGCTCTGGCTGGTCAAGACCATGGGCAAGCGTACCCTGACGCTGGGCTACGCCATCATGCTTGCCGATACGGCCCTGGCACCGTTCACACCCTCCAATACGGCTCGCAGCGCCGGTACGTTGTATCCCGTACTACGCAACCTGCCGCCGCTCTACGACTCGCAGCCGAATGACCCGAGCATGCGCCGAATCGGCACCTACCTCATGTGGGTTGCCATCGCTTCAACCTGTGTAACCAGTACCCTGTTCCTGACAGGAATCGCGCCCAACCTGTTGGCCGTGGCCCTGGTGGAAAGCTCCACCGGCATCCGTGTCACCTGGGGCGAATGGTTCATGGCGACCGCACCGGTCGGCATTCTGCTCTTGGCGATCCTGCCGCTCGTAAGCTACTGGCTATGCCCACCCGAGCTCAAGTCCGGCGACGTTGTCCCAAGGTGGGCTGCGGAGGAGTTAGCCAAGATGGGCAAACTGACCCGCCATGAGCTCCTTCTGCTGGCATTAGTCGTCACGGCCCTAGCACTGTGGATCTTTGGTACATCTCTTATTTCGCCAGCACTGGTCGGTCTGCTGGTGATCAGCCTGATGCTTATCATCGGGATCGTCACCTGGAGCGATATTCTCAGCAACAAGGCAGCCTGGAACACCTTTGCCTGGTTTGCCACGCTGGTCGCCCTGGCGGATGGCCTGAACATGGTCGGTTTCGTAAAATGGTTTGGTCTGTTGATGGCTGACTATTTAGGCCATTTCGACCCAACCGTGGCCATGATCCTACTAACCGTGGCGTTCTACCTGCTGCACTACTTTTTCGCCAGCTCCACGGCTCACACCACTGCCCTGCTCCCGGTCATGGTGGCTGCCGCCGCCAGCATCCCGGGTATTGATATGCACACCTTCGTGCTGCTGCTCCTGCCCACCATTGGCATCATGGGCATTATCACACCGTATGGCACTGGCCCTAGCCCGGTTTACTACGGCAGCGGCTATCTGCCCGGCCCTCTCTGGTGGCGTCTCGGCGCCATCTTCGGCCTGCTGTTCCTGGTTGCCTGGATTGGAATCGGTACGCCCTGGCTGCTAATGACGCGCTAAGCCTGTCCATGGAACAATGCGGCGCTTATCGAGCGCCGCATTGAACCTCTCACATGCGGCTTTACGGAGCCTTGCATGGACCTTTCCGAACTTACATCCCGCCTGCATGCCATTCGTGATGCCAACCAGTGGCGGCGCTACCATAGCCCCAAGAATCTGGTTATGGCCGCCAGTGTCGAGATGGCTGAACTGACCGAAATCTTTCAATGGCTAACAGAAGACGAGTCCCGTGCACTTCCACCTGAACAGCTAACGCATGCCGGTCAGGAAATTGCTGATGTCATGCTGTACCTGCTGCAACTGTGCGCCGAGCTGGGGCTGGATCTGGAAACAGTAGTACAGGCCAAGCTGGCCGATAACGAACGGCGGTTCCTACCATGAGCGATACCTTCTTTGACGACCGAGCCATTCGCTTTGCAGAAAAGATTTATGGCAATGCCAAGGGGGCCATTCGCCTGGCTGTACTTCAGGCCGATCTGCAGGAAGTGCTTCCGCCCCGGCCATTACGGGTATTGGATATCGGGGCCGGACTAGGCCATATGAGCCTCTGGCTGGCGCAACAGGGCCATGAGGTCACGCTGGCTGAACCGTCCCGGCCCATGCTGGACGGCGCCCGCCAGCGTTTTGCCGAGGCGGCCCTTGATGCCACCTTTATCGAAACGCCCTGGCAAGGCTTGCCTGAGCGTTTCGAGACGCCGTTCGACGTGGTTATCTGCCATGCTGTCTTAGAGTGGCTGGCCGAGCCGCATGCCATTCTTCCTGCACTGGCCCGTCTAACGGCACCTGAAGGCTGGCTTTCACTGGCCTTCTACAACCGCGACGCCTTGATCTACCGCAACCTGCTTAAAGGGCATTTCAAAAAACTCAGGCGGCAGGACTATGCAGGCGAAGGTCGTGGCCTGACACCGCAACAGCCCCTTGATCCCAGGGAACTTGAACAGGCAATGCGTGCCTACTGGCATATCGTCACCCGCAGCGGCATCCGGGTATTTCATGACTACATGCCAACCGAGTTTCAAGGCAAAGCTGACGAGGCCGAACTGATCGCCATGGAAATGGCCCATCGGCGTCATCCTACCTTTGCCGGCCTGGGTCGCTATCTACACTGGCTGTGCCAACCGGTCACCTGAAGGAGAGCTCCATGATACGTCGTCTGGTTGTTGGCGTTCTGGTTGTCCTGGGCCTGACGGCCTGTCAGGGGAAAAACCCCTACGTAGCCAGCGCATTGCCGGAGTCGGCGATACCCATGGCTACCGAACGGATTGATCCTTCCAGCTATCCCGCACCTCCTATCGACTATGGCCGCTACCGGTATTGGGCCTGGACACCCGAGGGGGTGACGGTCAGCAGCAGGACGCCACAAACCATGGACGTTGGGCGTGTACGCGACGCCATTAGTGGACAACTTGACCAGCGTGGGCTACGTCCCGCGCAGGCCGGCAATGCACCTGACCTCTACGTAAATGCCACCGTTCGAGAAGAACAACGCGTCCAGTACGACACGGATTATTACAGTAGAGGCGGTTATGGTTCACCGTATGGTTATGACCGCTGGGGCGGTCATGGCGTCTATGGCTCAACGGGCTATAGCCATACCCAACCTCGCTACTACCGTGTCCAGGTCTTGAAAATTGATCTGATTGATGCTCAGCAAAGCAAGGTGATCTGGAGTGGTAGCGCTGAGCAAACAGGAGGTAGCGATCAGAGTGAACGCGCCCGGGCCATTCGCGAAGCGGCCCGCCGCGCACTGGAGCAGTATCCACCCCACTAATTTTATTCATGAGCCAAAACTATCGTTCTGGAGGGTCATCATGATCCGACGTCTGCTTCTCTTAACTGCCCTGCTTTCAACCCTGACTGCCTGCCAAGTCAATACGGTCAACCGTGATTACGACCCTACCCGCGATTTTGGTGCCTACCGAAGCTGGACGTGGGCCCAGCCGGCGCTGGAATACAAACCGGACGATCCACGCCTGAAAAGCGATCTCACTGAACAGCGCATCCGCGATGCCATCAGCAGTCAACTTGATCAACACGGCCTGCGTCCGGCCCAACCTGGCACACGCGCCGACCTGCAGGTTCGCAGTTACCTTATCGTCGACCAGCGACAGGGCCAGATGATGCGTACTGATCCCTATTGGGGCGGTGGTCCCTGGGGCTATTGGGGTCCCTGGGGTGGCGGTTATACCCAGACCCAGACTTATACTTACAGCGTGACAACCCTGCAGATTGACCTACTGGACGGACGTGACGGCAAACTGGTCTGGCGTGGTAGTGCTGAAGCGGATAGCGGCCTGAACGCTGATATTCCCAGCCAGCGTGCCGCGGCCCTCAGTGCAACGATTCGTAAAATCCTGGCCCAGTATCCACCTCGGTAAGATAACCATGCTCGACCATCGCCCCGCCGAACTCGAGGATTTAAGTGCCGTATGCCAATTCGTGCAAACGCCTGATGAGCTGTTCTATGCCTTTCCCAAAGCCACCTGGCCTCTTACACCCGAGCAGATGGCCGCAGCGTTGGAAAGCCGTCAACACAGTACGCTCGTGTTGCGCCGGGGCGAAGCGGTTGCTTTTGCCAATTTCTTTCGCTGGGAGCACGGAGGATGCTGTCATCTTGGCAACGTCATGGTCTCGCCGTCAGCCCGGCGGTCAGGCGTTGCGCAGTACCTGCTCGACGTTATGGAAGCCCTGGCGCGGAAGCATTATTCTGCTACCACTCTACAGGCAGCCTGCTTCAACCCCAATACACCCGCGCTTTTGCTGTATACCCGCCAGGGGTTCAGGCCACTGTCTATAGAAGAACGAGTCAACCCGGCAGGACAGCGCGTTGCGCTGCTGCATCTACAGAAAAAGCTGTAACCGGACGGCTACATACGGCTCAGCAAAGAAAAATCGCCGCCCCGCGCGAAGGGTACGAAACAACCATAAGGCTCATAGCCATAGGGGCACGCCGTCTCGGTTACAACTGCCTCGGCGTTGATGACCGGCTCCTGCATGCTCAGGCCGCCCAGACCTACTAACAGCGATAGAAAAAGAAAGGCTGAGCCTGCTCTCGTTTTCATACGTCACCTCCGTTACACCCTAACGGCATAGCTATACCCTGACACAAACCGTCATGCACTGTGCCTACTTTTTAGTATAGATAACGAAAGATAAACGCCAGGAAAAAGGCACGGCGTTTTACAGGAATGCTGTGAGAAAGATGGCGGAAGGCAGTGAGAGTCGAACTCACCCGGGAACGGCTGCCGTCCCCAACCGGGTTTGAAGCCCGGCCGCGCCACCGGGCACGATTGCCTTCCATTGATACAGCCAGAGGAGCTGTATCAGACTGACCGTATCAGACTAACCGCTCGGTTTCTTGAACCAGAGCGCTATCGGAACGAACCCTGCGTTCATTACCGAAGCGGCGAGTAAAACCGATTCGATCGAAAAATTCGAGAATCTGGATACTGCGTTTGCGCCCGATACCAAGCTCATCCCGAAACGCTGCCGCCCGAATGATCCCTTCTTCACGCTCCAGACGCAACGCCATTTCGACTAAAAGGCTGATCGTTTTTTCCGGATAAAACAAATCCTTAACGATCTGTTGCAACTGCCCCAGGCGTGCCAGCTTACGCAACAGGTGCCGTACGGCCGCTTCGTCGTAAGCCAGCGCTTTGGCCAGATCACGAACCCAGGGAGGATCGAACCGCCCGGCTTCGAGTAAAGGCCAGAGTCTGGCTTTTAATTGCTCTTCGTCATCGGTCAACCGTACCCGATGCCCCGGAAGATGTAACCAGGGGCCGCTCGCTGTAATCCTTTCTGCGGTTAAGGCGGCCTCTAATACGGCGATGAATACCGGTCGATCCAGCTGCGGCAAGGCAAAGCGCCGCAAGCGGTCCCGGTCGGGACCTAACTCATCGGGCTGCTCGTTATGAAAGCGTGCCAGACTGTCATACAGGTGCTCTTGCAAAGCCTGCCAGTGCTGGGTATCGAATAGACGCGGCCCTTGCCGAGTGGCTATTTCTATAACCTGCGATGGCAAATGCCAACCCGTTCGGGGACGGTTGAACTGGCGCACCAGCACAGTAGGGTCAATGCCGTTATCCGCCTGACTAAGCAAATGCGGCAGCGCCTCCTCCAGACTGCCCTGGCGAAGAGCCTCTAACTGAGCCAGGCGGGCTGGCGTACGTCGATTACGAGCCGGAGCGAATGGATCAAGCACCCGGCCCCCTCCGATCGTACGCTGCGCCGACTGATCCCGTAGTACCAGGTAGTCACCCTGTACAGCCTGAATCGGTGAGTTGAGCACTAGCTGGGCCAAGGTACGCTCACCTGGAGCCAACGCACCCTCGTGCTCCAGAAGAGCCACACGGCCGGTCAGGTTCTGTGCGCCCAGATGTACGTGTACCGGCGTCCAATGCGCCAGAGCGCGTGGCTCACCAGCGAGCAGTTTCAGGTCAATATCGATCCGGGTCGACGGTGCATGGAGCGTTTGATCAAGCAACCAGTCACCTCGCCTGATCTGCTCCACACTGAGTCGCTCGCCCGCCAGGTTCACCGCTACGCGCTGACCGGCATAGGCCTCCTGTGCCTCACGATTCTGTGCATGCAGGCCCCGTACGCGCACCTTGCGGCCCAGCGGACCCAGTACCAGCTCATCACCCAGGGCTACCCTTCCGGCAAAAGCCGTTCCGGTCACAACTACCCCTGCCCCCGAAACACTAAAAGCCCGATCAACGGCCAGACGAAAATAACCCTGGTCGCTACGTGCCAGAGCCTGTTCTGCTTCCCTCAATAAAGCGGCACGTAACGCGTCGACTCCCTGCCCGGTTTGACTGGAAACCGGGAAGACTGGCGCGCCCGCCAGAGGGCCCTCCGCTAGTAACATGTCGATGTCCTGCCGTACGACCTCAATGCGTGCGGCGTCAACCCGATCCGTCTTGGTCATGGCAACCAGGGCTCGTCGTATACCCAGCAGCTCGATAATGGCCAGGTGCTCACGAGTCTGTGGCATCACCCCGTCATCGGCGGCCACCACCAGCAGCACCAAATCGATTCCGCTGGCACCAGCCAGCATGTTGTGCACGAACCGCTCGTGGCCGGGTACGTCGATAAAGCCGGTAAGCTCACCATTGCCCAGGTCTGCGTACATATACCCCAGGTCAATGGTAATGCCCCGCTCCTTCTCTTCGCGGCGCCGATCACCTTCAACACCTGTCAGGGCACGTATTAACGATGTTTTACCATGGTCGATATGGCCGGCAGTTCCCACAATCATGCCGCGCCCTCCGCCACCAGAGCCAGCGCCGGCAGTTGCGCCAGGAAGCTGGGCTCATCATCCAGCTGACGCAGATCCAGCCAGAGCGCATCGTCATCGATACGACCAATAACGGGGATGGGGAGCTGTCGCAACGCCTCTTCGAGTCGACGTAGCGCGCGCCCCCGCAACCGCTTCGAGCTAGTGGGGCGCAAACACAGCGCGGCGCTGGGCAGGCGTGCAACAGGCTGGGTCCCACTGCCGATCATACCAAGCGTCGCCTCGGTCGAGACAAGCCACCCCTCACCCAGAACCTGTGACAAGGGCGCGACCAGCCGACTGGCTTGCTGCTGGATATCGGTTTGAGGACGCGACAGCAAACGCAGGCTGGTAAGCCGCTCACCTAGCCGATCAGGATCACGGTAAAGTGCCAAGACAGCCTCTAAAGCGGCCAAGGTGAGCTTGTCCACGCGTAGGGCACGCTTGAGCGGGTTCTTCTTAATACGGGCGATCAGGTCCTTATGGCCTACAATAAGGCCGCATTGAGGGCCGCCCAGCAATTTGTCGCCACTGAACGTCACGATATCGGCACCGTCACGCAGGGCCTCCTGCACGGTCGGCTCCTTGGGCAGCCCCCAGCGAGTCAGATCTACCAGGGAGCCGCTGCCAAGGTCCTCCAACAACGGCACCGAGTGGGTACGCGCGATTGCGGCAAGGTCGGGGGTTGATACGCTACTGGTAAATCCCTGCACCGTGTAATTGCTGGTGTGAACACGCATCAGCAGCCCAGTACGCTCCGTGATGGCCGCCTCGTAGTCCTTGGCATGGGTGCGGTTGGTCGTCCCCACTTCAACCAGCTTTACACCTGCCCGGGCCATGATGTCCGGGATACGAAAGGCCCCGCCGATCTCAATCAATTCGCCTCGGGAAATGACGCCCTCCTTTCGGGCGCCCAGACTGTTCAAGGCCAGGAGTACCGCTGCGGCGTTATTGTTGACGACCGTTACCGCTTCGGCCCCGGTCAGCTCGCGAATAAGGCCAGCAATGAGGTCATCCCGATCGCCACGCTTGCCTGTCGAAAGATCAAACTCCAGATTCAAGGGGTAACGGGCCGCCAACGTGATGGCCTCAATGGATTCTTCAGGCAACAATGCACGCCCCAGGTTGGTATGCAAAACCGTTCCGGTCAGGTTAAAAACGCGGCGAACCTGTCGCTGAGTCAAAACCGCCAAGCGCTCACCGGCACGGCCAGCCAACACCGCCTCGCTCAACTCGACCTCTGAGAGTTGGCCATGCCGTGCAGGCTCGCGCAACTCATCCAGCAACTCACGAAATGTCTTGAGTAAGATATCCCGGCCATGGCGCTCAAGCAGCGGAGCGGCAGCGGGATGGCGTAACAGACGATCAACAGAAGGCAGTCGTACGGCAGTCATGCAGGGCTCTTTAACTAAAGGCTGACCCTGGGAGTGTACAACTGGACGCCGAGGCCTGCATTGATGCGAAAGGCCAAGGCGGCGACCCATTGTATGAGCCGGAGCAGGCACAGGCGGTCCTGCTCCGGCTCATGGCAGAAGCAAAAGCGCTATTAACCGCCTGGAGACAAGAGCAAATTAGGCGCCTGCCGGTGAAACCCTTCCTCACCCAAACGCATATCCAGCGCCAGGCTGGCTAGATCCGCCGAAAGCGCCTCAGCCTGAGTGTCATGCTCCAGATACAGGAGCTTCAGGTACGTTTCGCAGCTGGGACAGGCCTCGGCTCGCAGAGACGCCTTGTCCGCCAGGACGGCATCGCTTTCCAATGACAGGTACTGGAGGTTCTTGCTGCTCTCACAATGAGTGCATTTGACCCGCACATAATGCCACTCACAGGAACACAGCGAGCAGCTCAGATAGCGCAGCCCGTTATGCTTGCCGCGATGACGGATGACCCCGGCCGTCGGCAGCGCGCCGCAGGCTGGACAATGCGTCTGACTTTTCGACTCGCGCACTTTTTCCATGTCGAGTTGAAACAACCAGTTCGTCCAGGCCACCTGCAATGCCGCACCCAGAAAGGGCACCACGCCAGGCGGCACAAGGTCATATTGTCCATTCGTCAAGGCGATGGCCCAAGCCTTGCGCTGTCCGGCATCTGCCTGGTGCAGTCGCTCTAATGCACTGCCTACAGCCGCATGAGCCGGCGCCTCGTACGTATCGAGCAAGGCGTCCAACACGCTCAACCAGGCGTCTTCACGCACCAGCGTATCGCTGCTCAAGGGCGGCAGGCCATGGATTAGGCTCTGCTGGATTCGCTTCGTATCCAGCGGCAAGTCGGCCATCGTGTCAAAGACCTGCTGTTGGGCGCGGCAAACTCCACTGACCAGCAGCAGGTAATCCCGTAATGGATTGCCTTCGGCCAGTGTAGCCAGGCGCTCGGCCCGGTAGCTGAACTGGGTCTTGGGTGGGAGATGAATGAAGGGAGGAGTAGTAGCCGAGGCTTCAATCTGCCCCGGTTCGAGAATCTGGCCTGACACGCAGAAAACCTCTTCGGTTAGGGATGCCGCTACAGACCTCCTGGTCTGTAGCGGCGAGCGCCATGCCATAGCACGGCGACGCGTTTACTTCTTGTCTCGCGTGATGTCCTTGTACCAGAGCGAGTGATGCTTCTTAGCCCACAGCAGGCTGACCTTGCCATGCAGCATGGCGCCGATGGAGCCCTTGATCCAGATACCGGCATAGATATGCACGATGATCGAAAGGATCAACAAGAACGCTGCCACCGCATGCGCCAACGCTGCCAACCGAATGCCACTGATGGGGAAGAAATGGCTGAAATACTCGCGCCAGATCACGATTCCACTCAGCATCAATACCAACATGGACGCCAGCAACACCCAAAACAGCATTTTCTGTCCCGGGTTGTACTTGCCGATTTCCGGCAGCTTGTCCTCGCGGTTATTCAGCACATCACCGATCTGTTTTACCCACTGGACATCCCGCTTTTCTAGAATGTTGTGGTGCCAGAACCGGATCACCAGGCCCATGAAAAGCACAAACATCGCCACGCCCATGAATGGGTGCAGGATGCGGGTCCATGGCCCACCGCCGAACAGATTGGTCAGCCAGAACAGCGCCGGATGGAACAGCGCCAACCCTGACAGGCCTGCCATGAAGAACAGTATAGCCACCGCCCAGTGATTGGTACGCTCACCGGCACCGTAACGAACGATCTCTTTTTTCATTTAATGGCTCCTGAACTACCTCCCCCGCTTGCAGGGGAGGCGTCATCTCAGCGTTGGTTCGGATCGAACGTCTTCACCGAAGCGTCGTTGGACTTCTTCTTCACCTGCTCAACGGCTGCCTCATGATGCGCCTCGTCTTCCTCATCAGCGCGGTTCGGTCCGACCCGCACGTAGTGGAAGAAGCCAGCCAGCACGGCCGCACCCATCGCCATCAGTGACAAGGGCTTGGTAATGCCTTTCCACAAGCTCACCATCGGGCTGACGGCAGGGTCGTTCGGCAGGTCGTTGTACAGCGCCGGCTTGTCGGCGTGGTGCAGAACGTACATAACGTGCGTACCGCCCACACCGGCCGGGTCGTACAGACCGGCGTTCTCGTAACCACGGCTCTTCAGATCGACGATGCGTTCTTCGGCGTGATGCTTCATGTCTTCCTTGGTACCAAAGGTAATGGCCCCGGTCGGACAGGTCTTTACACACGCTGGCTCGAGTCCCACGGATACACGGTCAGAACACAAGGTGCACTTGTAGGCCTTGCTATCTTTCTGCGAGATTCGCGGAATATTGAACGGACACCCGGTGATGCAGTAACCGCAGCCGATGCAGTGATCCTGGTTGAAGTCGACAATACCGTTGGCGTGCTGAACGATCGCACCTGGACTCGGGCAGGCCTTGAGGCAGCCCGGCTCGGCGCAGTGCATACAGCCATCCTTGCGGATCAGCCACTCCAGATCGCCCACCGCATTTTCATGCTCGGTAAAGCGCATGAGCGTCCACGAATCGGCAGTCAAGTCAGCCGGGTTATCGTACGTACCATGGTTTTGCCCTACGTCGTCACGCAGATCGTTCCACTCTGAACACGCCACCTGGCAGGCCTTGCAGCCAATGCACTTGGAGACGTCGATCAGCTTGGCGACCTCCTCCACCTGACGGATAGAGGAAGCCGAAGTGGTCGTCGCGGATCGGGCAATAATGTCTTGAGTGGCCATTTATGCCTTCTCCACATTGACGAGGAACGATTTCGATTCCGGCGTTTGGGTATTGCCGTCACCCACGAACGGAACCAGTGTGTTGGTCAGATAACCGTGACGTGTCAGACCCGAGAAGCCCCAGTGCAGCGGAATACCGATCTGGTGTACGGTCTGGCCATTCACCTGAAGCGGCTTGATCCGCTTGGTCACTACAGCCACAGCCACGATGTAGCCGCGCTTGGAGCTCACGCGCACCTTGTCGCCCGCCGCGATACCCTTCTCCTGTGCCAGCACCTCGCCTATCTCGACGAACTGCTCCGGCTGGATGATCGCATTCAGACGGCAATGCTTGGTCCAGAAGTGGAAGTGCTCGGTCAGGCGGTACGTGGTTGCCGCATACGGGAACTTGTCGGCCTTGCCGAACGATTCCCATACAGTAGGCAGAACACGCGCCACGGGGCTGCTGATCACCTTGTCATTCTTCGGATGCATCGGGTTAACCCCGATGGGCGTCTCGAAGGGCTCGTAGTGCTCAGGGAACGGACCTTCGGCCATCTTGTCGACGGCAAAGAAGCGCGCCACGCCTTCCGGGTTCATGATGAACGGATTCATACCGGCTTCCGGCGCACTGTCCGGCTTGAAGTCCGGAACATCGGCACCACCCCAGTTCTTCCCATTCCACCAGACCAGCTTTTTGTCCGGTCCCCATGGTTTGCCGCTCGGATCAGCCGAGGCACGGTTGTACAGAATCCGACGGTTCATCGGCCATGCCCAGGCCCAGCCCAAGTTCTGCCCGACACCATACGGGTCACTGTTGTCACGGCGAGCCATCTGGTTGCCCTGCTCGGTCCAGCTGCCACAGAAAATCCAGCAGCCCGAAGCGGTGCTGCCGTCATCCTTGAGCTGAGCAAAGCCCGACAGCTGCTGGCCGGCTTTCGCCACCACAGCGCCTGTTGCGTCGGTGACATCCTTGACCGCGTAACCGTTGAACTCCTTGGCCAACTCTTCAGGAGATGGTTCATGAGCGATCTTGTACGGCCAGTTCAGACTCAGGATCGGATCAGGATAAACACCACCCTCGTTGCGATAACGCTCGCGCAGCATCAGGAACAGTTCCGACATGATCGCCACGTCGGTCCGCGCCTCGCCGGGTGCCTCAGCGCCCTTCCAGTGCCATTGCAACCAGCGGCTGCTGTTGACCAACGAGCCGTCTTCTTCGGCAAAACAGGTTGTCGGCAGGCGGAACACTTCGGTCTGGATGCTAGCGGTGTCAACATTGTTGAACTCACCGGCATTGCGCCAAAACTCGGAAGTTTCGGTCGCCAGCGGGTCCATGATGACCAGCCACTTCAGCTTGGCCATCGCAGCTACAACGCGGTTTTTGTCCGGCAGCGATGCAATCGGGTTGAAGCCCTGGCAGAAATAGCCACGCACTTCACCACGCGACATCATGTCGAACATTTTCAGCACATCATAACCAGCGCCCGGCACGTCCAGCTTGGGCAGATAGTCATAGCACCAGTTGTTCTCAGCCGTGGCCACATCGGCATACCACGCCTTCATCAGGCTGACATGGAACTTGCCGTAGTTCTGCCAATAGGACATCTGACCCGGACGCAGCGGCTTGAGGGCACGCTTGGCGATATAGGCGTTGAAATCCTGCTCGGCATCGCCGGCCAGAGTCATATAGCCTGGCAACAGGTTGGACAGCAGACCCAGGTCCGTCAGCCCCTGAATGTTGGAGTGACCGCGCAATGCGTTCACGCCGCCACCCGGCAGGCCAATGTTACCCAAAAGCAACTGAACCATTGCCGCCGTACGGATGATCTGCGCACCAATAGAATGCTGCGTCCAACCCAAGGCATACAAAATGGTCATGGTCTTGCCAGGCTGAGATGTCTCGGCAATCTCTTCCCAGATTTTCAGCATCCGGTCCTGCGGCATGCCGCAGATATTGCTGGCCACTTCCGGCGTGTAGCGGCTGTAGTGCTTTTTCATCAGCTGGAAAACGCAACGTGGGTGTTCCAGGGTCGGGTCGACCTTGGCGAAACCATCCGCTCCCTTCTCATAGCTCCAGGTGGACTTGTCGCTATAGGTGCGCTTCTCGGCGTTGTAACCACTGAACAAGCCATCTTCGAACGTGAAACCTTCGTTCACGATGAAGGAGACGTCCGTGTAGTTGCGAACGTATTCGTGCTGAATCTTGTCGTTGGCGATCAGATAGTTGATCAACCCACCCAGGAACGCGATGTCCGACCCGGTACGAATAGGCGCATAGTAGTCCGACACAGAGGCCGTACGGGTATACCGCGGATCGACTACGATCAGACGTGCCTTGTTATGGGCTTTCGCTTCGGTCACCCACTTGAAGCCGCACGGATGCGCTTCAGCAGCGTTTCCGCCCATCACAAGAATCAGGTTGGCATTGCGAATATCTGTCCAGGTATTCGTCATGGCGCCACGGCCATACGTCGGGGCAAGACTTGCCACCGTCGGGCCGTGTCAAACGCGAGCCTGGTTGTCGAAACCAATCAAACCCAGGTTGCGGACGACTTTCTGTGTCAGATAACCCGCTTCATTGGAAGCAGCCGATGCAGCCAGGAAGCCGATCGACGTCAGGCGGTTAACCGTCTGACCCTGGGCGTTCTGGGTCACGAAGCTCGCATCGCGCTCCTCTTTGACCAGTTTGACGATACGGGTCATCGCCTCTTCCCAGGAAATACGCTTCCACTGGTTAGAGCCTGCTTCCCGTACTTCAGGGTATTTCAGGCGGTTCGGGCTATGGATGAAATCCAGCAGGCCGGCACCTTTAGGGCAGAGCGTTCCGCGGTTAACCGGATGGTCCGCGTCGCCTTCGATGTGAATAATATTCTGCGCAACGTTTTTCGCGTTATCGCCCTGGCTGTACATGATCAAGCCACAGCCGACCGAGCAATACGGACAAGTGTTACGCGTTTCGATGGTGCGCGCCAATTTGAAATGGCGCACCTGTTCGGCAAAAGCTGGCGTCGGTGCCATGCCTAGTGCCGCCAGGCTCGATCCTGCAAGGCCGATACCAGCGACCTTGAAGAACTGCCGACGGTTCATATCCACGTCTTGACTCCTCATCAAAGGAATGAAGCCGGGTACATCGCCCGGCTTCGTTGGGGGGCGCAAATACAGAGGAGACGACGAAGCGGGAATCGGCAGGTCAAATACTTTTAGCAATAGCTTTTATGAATCAATACTGACCAATTTTTCTATCACATAAAGCACACCCCTGTCCTTTTGCTGGTAGTCCGTTATCTCCTGTTTTTATATCGGCCCCTTTCGCTTTGACTTGAGGAAAATCTCTAACTGCTTGCGCTAAGCGCTTTCCTATCAACTGCTGACAAAGGATTGTCTCGGTGCTTTAGCATCAATCTTCCTACCATCTGAGAACCCACACTATTCAAATGGTTACCATCCATATACACAGGCGTATCGTCCAGCGCGGAATAACAGCGCTCGCTATCGCACAAGGTTTCTTTCGGGTCTAATGTGATAAGAGCAGGATGCTTGCGTTTGAGCTCGGCCAGCAACGCATCGAACCGTGCCTGCCGCTCCGAGATGGCGGCTCGTGGCACAGAGCAATCGTGCCGCGCATCGAACAACCGGTTCTTGATCACGCAGGTATTCTGGCCTACGCCGATTTCCGGGATGCCTTCAATGATGACCGGTATGGCTCCAGACGCCTCAACAATCTTCAGAGCATTCTCTAACCCGGTCCGCAACAGGGCCACACTTTGCTCCGTTGTTGTCAGCGGACCCTGCTGCAGACGATTGAACGCACTTAAACCTGGCTCGTTCATGCCCTGAAGGTACATAGGCCAGCGTCCGCCCATGATGACGTACTTGTACCCTCCGGACCGTATGGCTTCAGTGATGACCGGATGGGTCAACTCGATGGAAGGATCCATTCGGTTACCCGGACGCGTAATGTAGACCTTGTCCAAACCGGGCAGATAAACAGTACCGCTGCGGGTCATATCATACCCACGCAAACCTGCATCCTTGAGCAAGACATCAATCATGCCCAGACTGGCAGCAGCATGGGAATCGCCAACTAACAGGACATCAGGCTTGGGACGCTCAACGTCCCCCAATCTGCACTTTTCGGGCGACCACCGTTGAAGCACTGCCGTACCGAACTCATCGACGAAACAGTTGCCCGGCCGGGTCTCGAAACGCTGATTCACTGCATCGATCATACGCCAGGTTGCCGTATCGTAGCGCTGCGGCAGACCTTGAGTCTGCCAGACTGCCAAGACCAACACAGCTCCCAGACACAGCGGTGTACCGTACAGCAGTGTATAGGTACGAAGAGGCGGAAACTTGTATTTGAACCGGAACGGCAGCTCAACGAACTTCCAGCTAAGAATAGCCACGCCAATCGACAGGATGACCAAGGCGATTTGAGTAGCGGCCTGCCAGGGCAGCTCGATGTAATGGGCAAAGGCGATCAGCGGCCAGTGCCAGAGATACAGTGAATAGGAAATGATTCCGATGAAGACCAGTGGGCGTAGCGACAGCAGACGCCGGGCCATTGTCAGGTGGGACTCACCAGCCCAGATCAATAGAGCGGCTCCCAGACACGGCCAAAGCGCATTTAGGCCAGGAAAGCGACTGCCCTCGCTCAAGGTAAAGCCAGCGCCCAGGATCAGGCCCAGCCCGACCAGCGAGACCGCCTCGCTGGCCAACCGGCCCAGCGCAGGAAGACGCGCGCCATAGAGCGCCAGTACACTGCCGATCAACAGCTCGAACATTCGGGCCGGCAACAGATAATACGCCGCATCAGGACTGGATCGAGCCATCCACTCGGATAGGACAATAGCAGCCAGCAGGCCGACACCCGTCAGATAGGTAAAGGTACGCCGGCTCAGGAAACGGTACCCAAGTACCAGACACACCGGCCACAGGATGTAGTACTGCTCTTCGACAGCCAGTGACCAGGTATGCAGAAGCGGTAACTCATCAGCAGTCGGTGAGAAATACCCTCCGCTGGAATGCCAGAAATAGACATTCGATACCGACAGCAGAGCGGCTATCAGGCTACGGCTGTAATGGGCAAGATCGTTGGGTAAAAGAATCACCAGCGCCATAAGGCTGGTAACCAGGGCAACAACGACAAAGGCTGGCAGCAGCCGTCGCACGCGTCGAACATAAAAGGAGGTAAAACTGAACGCTTGGCTTTCTAACTCCAGTACGGTCTTTTTCGTAATCAGGTAGCCTGAAATCACAAAAAAGACATCTACACCGATATAGCCTCCTGCAAAAAGATCCATACCGACGTGGTTCAGGACCACGAACAAGACGGCAAGGGCCCGAAGACCGTCAATATCCCTGCGATATCCGATATCCATGCAACTCACTCCCGGCTACGTCATTTACTTCATTCCGGTGACTGCATTCGAAGCGACGAACACAGGCGTCTGCTCCTAGAGGCGGATCTGTCGCTCATGCAAAGAAGTGGAGGAGCTGCTCCCACACGCCTGTACTACGCGACTAGCCACCTCGCGGCGTCGCCTTTAGATATCGGACCCAGCCGTCAGTTCCTTTCTATCCCCTTGATTAATAACAATAAATATTGATGAAGCGCACAATTTTATAGAATTTAGGCGCTCTTATATTTGTCACTGATGAAAACGCTTGGGCAGTAACCTTTTCGATAAGCAAGGGTTAGATAAAGGTTTACGTTCGACATCAAAGGTTATAATCGGGTAAGGTATCTTTTTATACATTGACTATCAGATCGCATGACTGTGTTGTCCTTCTGCTGGCTGCCTACGCCGCCATAGCCTTTCCTGCCCTCCCGCCTCATGACTTTCATGAAGCATGCGTGCGCCTGCCTTTCGACAGGTAGCGATTTCATCCTACCCGCACACTTTTCAATGCCTCGACACTGTGGCGTGTCGTACGGGTTGGCTTAACGTTCATTGTTTTCCAGGCTATTACCACTATGCTGCAGACACTCAAGACCCACTGGCTTTACAACCTACGCGGGGATTTACTCGCCGGATTGGTTGTAGCCCTTGCCCTGATCCCAGAGGCCATTGCCTTTTCCATCATTGCCGGGGTCGACCCAAAGATCGGTCTGTACGCTTCGTTCTGTATTGCCGTCACCATTGCCTTTGCAGGTGGACGTCCGGGCATGATCTCCGCAGCAACCGGCGCTACGGCACTCCTGATGGTTACACTGGTACGTGATCATGGTTTGCAATATTTGCTAGCCGCTACCGTCCTCACCGGCCTGTTACAAATCATTGTCGGCTATCTCAGGCTAGGCTCGCTGATGCGCTTCGTGTCACGCTCGGTAGTTACCGGGTTCGTCAATGCCTTGGCCATTCTTATTTTCATGGCTCAGTTGCCGGAACTGACCCACGTGACCTGGCATGTCTATGCTCTGACCGCAGCGGGTCTGGGTATTATTTACCTGTTCCCTTACGTACCTGTAGTAGGCAAGGTCATTCCTTCTCCACTGGTCTGTATCCTGCTTCTAACTGCCGTCTCGATGATAATGGGCCTGGACGTACGTACCGTAGGCGACATGGGCGAGCTGCCTGATAGCCTGCCGGTTTTCCTACTCCCTGACGTGCCGCTCACCCTGGATACGCTACTAATCATCTTTCCTTATTCTGCCGCCATTGCCGTGGTAGGCCTGCTGGAATCGATGATGACCGCGACCATTGTTGACGATCTAACCGATACGCCCAGCGACAAGAACCGTGAATGTAAGGGGCAAGGCGTAGCCAACATCGTGTCCGGTCTGCTGGGAGGCATGGCGGGGTGCGCCATGATCGGACAGTCTGTAATCAACGTGAAATCCGGTGGCCGCTCACGTCTGTCCACCTTGGTCGCGGGCGTGTTTCTGCTGATCCTGGTAGTTTTTCTGGGTGACTGGGTTTCGCAAATTCCCATGGCGGCGCTAGTAGCCGTGATGATCATGGTGTCCATTGGTACCTTCAGTTGGGATTCGATTCGTAACCTGAGTAAGTATCCCCTTTCCACAAACATTGTGATGCTGGTTACCGTGGCCGTAGTGGTATTTACCCATAACCTGGCGTTTGGCGTATTGAGCGGTGTTCTGCTGGCCGCGCTGTTCTTTGCTAACAAGGTCGCGTTTTACTTGCAGATAGAGCCGCGCAAGGAAGGCGACACGCGCATATATGCAGTAAAAGGTCAGGTATTCTTTGCCTCGACGACCCGTTTCACGGCGGCCTTCGATTTCAAGGAAGCGGCTTCGCATGTAGTAATCGACCTTACTCATGCCCACTTCTGGGATATCACGGCTGTGTCGGCGCTGGACAGTATCGTTCTCAAGTTCCGCCGGGAGGGTACGTTAGTCGAGGTGATTGGCCTGAACCAGGCCAGCGCCACGCTGGTCGACCGCTTTGGCGTCCATGACAAGCCAGACGCCCCGGATACGCTACCTGGGCACTAAGCCGACGCCTTTAGCATCAGGCATGCAGGTACAGTCGTTACCTGCATCGTTGGCTCATCAGCTATCCAGGAGGCGTGTAAACAGGCCCCCTGGGTCAGCCAGACTGATCTCAAGCTCCCAACAACAGAGCCAGCGCTGCCCAGGATACTGCCATCTGGCACCCGCGTAGCCACCATCATCCTCATTCGGCAGACGTATCAACCTAGTTCATCGAGCGCCGCCGTGTAGAGCGCAGTCAAACGAACCAAATCACGCGCACCAACCTGAATATGGCTAAACATGCTCTGGTTTCTCCTGTTCGCTTCGTGAAAACTATCAGCAATAGGCATACTGCCTTCCCCCTTTTACTCAGGAGAACGTCATGCCTGTCTGGCTTCTTGCCCTTCCCTTCTTCGCCGGTGCCTGCCTGCCCCTTCAGGCTGGCATCAATGGACAGCTGGCACGCCAGCTCTCTAGTACTTTTGCAGCAGCCACGGTTTCCTTCGCGGTCGGCTTGCTTGCTCTTTGCCTTCTAACAGCCTCACAGCGTGAACTTCCTTCTCTAAGCGCCTTAAAGGATCTCTCATGGTGGCATTGGAGCGGCGGCCTGCTGGGCATGTGCTTTATTGCCGTAGCAGCTTATGCCGGGCCTCGCATTGGCGCCACGCTGTTTATGGCCATCGTAATCGCTGGCCAGCTGGTTATGTCTTTAACCTTGGACCACTTCGGTTGGGCCGGCTTTCGTGAAGCGCCGGTCACCTTGGGCAAGGCGGCCGGCGTGTTATTAATTGGCGGTGGCGTCTGGCTGATTAGCCGTAACTGATTGGTTAATAACAGGTGCGACGCGTCCTCAACGGTTCACGACCTTTGGCGGCAGGGCAATTACCAGTAGACAACTAAGCAACAGGCACGCTGCAAACAACCATAAGGCAATGGCACTGCTCTGGGTCAGGTCCATGACAAAGCCCATCAGGGAATTACTGACCAGACCGGCAATATTGGCCAGCGAGCATGCCAGCGCAAACCCCGTCGCAGCAGCAGTCCCTTTAAGAAAGGTCGCGGGCAGGCTGAAAAATACCGGCACCGCACCGATGACGGCGCCGGATGCGATCGAGAACAGGACAACTAACAGGGTTACGTCATCGGCAAAGAACGTACTTAGAAACAGCGCTGCCGCCCCGACCAGAAACGGCACAATGATGTGCCAGCGACGCTCCCTATAACGGTCGGAGCTGGCTCCGATCACCAGCATGCCAATCAACCCTGCCAGACTGGGAATAGCCGTTAATACGCCAATTTCGAAGGTGTCAGTCACACCGGCACCTTTGATAAAGGTGGGCAGCCAGAAGCCAATGGCATAAGCGCAAAGCAGAATGGAAAAATCGATTCCGCCAAGCATCCAGACCTTGATACTCCAAAAGCCGTCCTTGAACGATGTGCGGGTGCTGGGATTGGAGGCTTCATCCTCGGCTAGACGAGCCTCCAGAATACGTTTCTGTTCATCCGTCAGCCACTTTGCCTCATGGATTCCGTTGGGCAGAACAACGAGCGTAGCCAGTCCGAGCAGAACGGTTGGCGCTGCCTCAAGCAGGAATAGCCACTGCCAGCCTTCCAGACCTGAAACGTCATCGAAACGACTCATGATCCACCCGGAGACCGGAGCGCCAATCAGACTGGACAAGGGTAGGCCGATCATAAACAACGCGATGACGCGACTCCTGCGATAAGACGGAAACCAGCGCGTCAGGTAATACAAGACTCCGGGTAGGAATCCAGCCTCTGCGGCACCCAGCAGAAAGCGGACAAGATAGAAATGCCACGTCTCAGTTACAAACATCGTGGCGCCTGACAGAAGCCCCCAGGTAATCATGATCCGCGCGATCCAGAGTCGTGCCCCTACCCGCTCGAGCACAAGATTACTGGGCACTTCGAACAGGATATAGCCCACAAAGAATAAGCCAGCGCCCAACCCATAGGCAGTCTGGGAGAACTGGAGTTGATCAAGCATCTGTAGCTTGGCGAAACCTATATTGATTCGATCGAGATAGGCCGCCAGGTAGCAGAAGCACAGGAACGGTATGAGGCGCCAGATAACCTTGCGATAAAGCGCTGACTCATCGATAGCCGGGGCGGTAGTAGCCTGCTGGGCTGGGGCATGGGGCATGTACGTGTCCTGATCAATAAGCGCTGTTATCCATATGGCCTCGTACCTGCCACCCTTGTGCAGACACGAGACCCCAGAAGGAAAAATTCTGCCGAGTATTCCTTTTTATATTGCTATAACCACTGAGAGACATGCGGCCCTGGCAGTTCCCCTGGCCGCACCGGGATGTTCTTAATAAACATCCCGCTTGTAGCGACCCTCCTCAAGAAGCTGCTCAACCTGCTCCTCTCCCAACACCTTAATCAACATGGCATGCACGCCTTTTGCCATGCCCTGTAAACTGCCGCACACATACAGCGAAGCCCCTTGCGCGATCCATTTACGCAACTCCTCCGAGGACTCGTACAAGCGATCCTGCACATAAATCTTTTCCGCCTGATCTCGGGAAAAGGCCAGATCCAGACGGGCCAGCTGCCCCTGGTCCCACCAGCGCTCGATGTCTTCCCTGAAGTAGTAATCGTGCTGTGCATTACGCTCACCAAAAATTAGCCAGTTATGCGTATACCCTGCTTCGATTCGGGCTTTCAGTAGGCTGCGTAGTCCTGCCATGCCTGTGCCGTTACCAATCAGAATGACAGGTCGATCATCTGCCGGAATATGAAAAGCCGGGTTGGGACGTATCCGCGCCCATACCACATCGTTGAGTGCTGTATGCAATGTCAGCCCGCCCGAGGCGATGCCCCACTCACCACTGGACTTTTTTTCCTGCCGAACCAGCAGAGTTGCCAGCCCCTCGGCAGGTACCGAAGCAATCGAATATTGCCGTACGGACAAGGGTATAAGAGCCTCGACCAAGGCCTGTGCATGCATGCCAATCAGATGTTGCGGGTTATCAGGCAATAATCGGGCAGCCAGTGCCTGCCCCAGCGTTAAGTCCAGCCCGTCCACGCATACGAGGGTCTGCGGATCGAGCCCTAACGGCGCCAGCCAACAGGCTACGTGCTCCTCAGGATGTCGGGGTAGGATCTCTATCAGATCGCCTGCTGCCCACTGCGCGCCGGAAACAGACTGCAATGCCAACCGGTAGGTACGCCAGCCCTCTCCCTGAGAGTTCAGGCATGTCCGACTCACTAACCGCCATTCCTCTAAAGGCACCGAGGCCGGTGTAGCTAACGGTGCCCCTAGATCAATCAACCCCTGATTCCAGCGGGCTAGCGCTATAGCGTCGTCTCTGTCGACCTCAACGGTTTCGAACAAAGTTTGCGCTCCGCGACTGCCTAACCACGCTTGTAATCGCCTGCCAAATCCACAGAACGCGGGATACTGTCGATCACCTAATGCCAACACGGCGTATTTCAAACGATCCAGCGTTAGGTCTTGGCCCAATAGCCTGCGCTCAAAACGGCGGGCGCTGTCAGGCGCCTCACCATCGCCAAACGTACTGACCACAAATAATGCGCGGTTTGCTTGAGCTAAACGCTCGGCCGTCAACTGTGCCAACGAGAGGACGCTGACAGCCTGTCCTGCCGTTTGTAAGCGATAAGCAGTTTGCCAGGCTAATTGCTCAGCCGTACCGCTCTGGCTCGCGAAGCCAATCAGCCAGTCGCTATTGTGGTCAACGCTTGCCACTACCCCACGTGCGGCACGTATCTCCCGCTTCTTACGACGGCGGTCCAGGTAGAGCAGCCATCCTGTAATAAAGAACAACGGTACAAGCAGACTGGCCAGAAACATAAGAATGCGTCCGGTTAGGCCAAAGTATTCACCCGAATGCAAGACATAAACGCTGGCGAGCAGCTGACTCTTTAGGCTCTTCTCGGTATAGCGCTCGTGACGACGAACCTCGCCCGTCAGCGGATCAATCTCCAGCTGGTTAAAGGCACGCGGATGCGCAGCTCCTTCCAGGCGATAGAGCACGGTAACCGGCTGCCCCTCCGCCGGAGGAAAACGCAGGTTATAGGCCTCTAGACCAGGGCCTGTGGATACCTGCACGCTTGCCCAGAGCTTGTCATAATCGATATCAGTTGATGTTCCTCCTGGTTTCTGGCGACCGGGGCCGTGCTCGCCACGCGACTGCGCGGGGCCATCGCTTAACACATGAATCAGGCCGTTACGGTACCACTCATAGGACCAGAACAATCCAGTCAAAGCGGCCAGGAGATAGAGCGCCAGACACCATGTGCCAGCGACAGAATGCAGGTCCCAGTTAAAACTACGCCCTCTCTTGGCCCAGTCCAGCGTTAACCAGACACGCCAATTCAAGGCTTTTCGAGGCCAGCGCAAATAAAGCCCGGACAAGCAGAAAAAGACCAGCGCCAAGGTGCTAGCCCCTGTGATGGCCTTTCCCGTCTCACCCATTGCGAGGAAACGGTGCAGTTGCAGCATCAACCCAAAAAAAGCGGCCCCTCGCGGCGGTCCTAGTACATCGGCAGTAAACGGGTCCACCAAGCGCATGGGACCCCGCCGCTCGCCTGGAGGCGGCATAAAAAACACGCGCCCTGCTTTTCCGTCCTGTAACTCCATGGCCAGGCCAGTCACACGCTTCTGCTCGGATGCCTCTACGCGACGCACAAGCTCTCCGGGTGACAGAATTCCGGTTCCCTGCGTATCGACCCGAACGCTTTGCGGATTGAGCAGTTGCAAGATCTCGCTCTCAAAGCTGTAGGCGGCGCCTGTAACCCCTACAACAGCCAGAACCAGACCCGCTGTAATGCCCAGAAGCCAGTGCAACTGAAACAGGATCTTTTTCATATCCGTACTATTCGCCTTATCGAGCCGCCGGTTCAACTGAGTGGATCTACCAGAAAAACATTTTCTCTTTGCACAAAAAACCCGACTCACCGGAGCCGGGTTTCAAGACATTGAGTCTTTCTTAGAAGTGGAAGTTAGTGCTTAACAGAACGGTACGCCCCGGAGCAACATGCGCCATGTGAGTACTGAAGACTTGATCGTAGTAACGCTTGTCAGTCAGGTTTTGCACGTTGAGCTGCAGGTCGAAGTGCTTGTTGATGCGGTAGGCGGCCATGGCGTCATAGCGCACATAAGACGGGATATACACCGAGTTGGCTGTATTGCCGAACTGCTGATCAACATAGGTTGCGCCGCCACCAAAGGTGAAGTCTTGCGTCAGGTCATAGGTCGTCCACAGCGTGGCATTGTTTTCCGGCGTTTGCGGCATCTGGTTGCCTACATCGGAGGCCGTCGTTGAACTACGGATCTCGCTGTCTAGATAGGTGTAACCACCAAAGACCTTCCAGTGAGGCGTCAGTTTACCGCTGAAGCCCAGCTCTACCCCTTGTACGCGTTGCTCGCCATCCAATACCTGAGAAACGCTGGCATCGGCGCTGGCTACGCGAGCATTGGTTTTGTCAGTACGGAAGATCGCGGCGTTTAGCGACAGCGCCTCGTTAAAGAAGTCCCACTTCGTCCCGATCTCATAGTTACGGTTACGCTCGGGGTCGAGCCCGTTGTTGGCTGCGGATATGTCCGATAGCCCCTCGCCAGCAGTTTCACCTGATGGATTGCTGGAGGTCGACCACGCAACATAAATGCTGCCGTTGGGCCGCGGTTTATAAACTACACCGGCTTGGTAGTTCCAAAAGTGCGAATTGTTTTCATTGGAGAAGTTACTGCTGGCCGCGCCACGTATACCATTATTGCCAAAGCCACTGCTCTTCACCTGATAGTCGTCATAACGCAGTCCCAGATTCACGGACCATTGCTCGTTGAGCTTCAGGGTATCAAACACATAGGCTGCGCTCGTTTTGATATCCGTATCGGTATACGACGTGCCTTCAGCAATGGTTCCGTCCCAACCGTCGTGATAGGACGGGTTAGACAGGCTGGTGCAGTCACCACTAGTAAACAGTGCCGCATTGGCCAGGCAGTTACTGCCTGTGGCGCTGGACGTGAACGTATAAGGACGGCTGTGAACGTCTTCGTAGCTGAACTCCAAGCCCGTCACCAGCGTATGCTCAACAGAGCCTGTATTGAAAAGCGCTTTCAGATCAGTCTGGTTGACCCAGCCTTCAGAAACCGAATTACGGCTCTTGGGCGAACGATAGACGTAACCATTTACAACGTTACCCTTACTGTCGTCCGGGTTGGTAGCAACATAATCCAATGTTGTACGTACCATCCGGAAACTGTTGGACAAGGTCAGGCTGTCATTCAAGTCATGCTCGATCCGGAACGTGCCACTGTCCGTTGTGCTCTCACGGTAGTCACGGCTCGACCCGTACCAGTTATCCTTGTCAACATGGGCCGGTCGGCTCGGATTGGCCTCACTGCGGTTCACGTTGGTTAGCGGAATGCCATAATCAGGCGTGTCATCCGTTTCCAGGTGGTAATAGGAGAAGGTCGCACGTGTAGGTGTGCCCAGCCCAAAACTGATCGAAGGTGCTACCCCCCAACGGCTGACATCAACACCATCACGACCTGCAACATTGGCGTCGTGCTTCATCAGATTCAGGCGGAAGGCAGCCGAATCGGTCAGTACATGGTTAACATCTAATGTAGTGCGGCGTGTCTGATCGGAACCATAAGTAAAGCCGCCGTCGACGAAATCATGCAGCTTAGGCGTCTTGGAGATCAGGTTAAGGCTGCCGCCAGTCGAGCCAGCACCTGTATAGGCCGAGCCCGGGCCTTTACTGACTTCGATGCTTTCCAGATTAAAGACTTCACGCGTTTGCGAGGCAACGTCGCGCAAACCATCAACGAATGTGTCGCTTTCTGCACTGAAACCGCGAATGAAAGGCCGATCACCCTGGGGGTTACCGCCTTCACCGGCCCCAAAGGTAATGCCAGGGACGGTACGCAGAGCATCAGTCAAGCTTAGTGCACCCGTGTCCTTGATGACTTGGGTCGGAATAACCGTAACAGACTTGGGCGTGTCACGCAGGGGAGCAGTATATTTGGAGGAAGCCGACTCCTTGGTCTGATAGCTGCCAGCATCCGTCTGTTCCCCAACGACGGTAGTACTGCTCAGATCGACCACAGAAGCGTCCTGCGAGGCGCTGCCAGCCTGCTGGGCAAAAGATGTATTCGAAAAAGCGGTAATGGCTACGCCAACGGCCGAAGCCAGAAGCTTGGGCGTAGCGCTTAATTCTAATTGTCGCGTCATTGCTATGATCCCCACAAACGAGGCGGGAAACATACAGGCAAACAGGAATTACTATCAATATCATTAGTGGAAAATTGTACCTATTTTGTTACCTTATGGATGAATAGATACAACCCGTGATATTAAACTTATACAACGTTGAGAACTAATATCATTTAACCACCACATAGCTTTTGAGCCTCCTATGCTGTTAGCGATTCCCCAAGTCTTTACGCTTGAAGAAACAACGCGTATCCGTGAGGCCCTTGAGCAGACGGAATGGGAGGACGGCAAGGCCACGGCTGGCTATCAATCCGCCAGGGCAAAGCACAATTTACAACTTCCCGAGGATCATCCGCTTACCCGCGAAATCGGCGAAGCAATCGTGCATCGCCTGTGGCAGCATCCCCTGTTCATGTCCGCTGCCTTGCCAAACAAGATCTTTCCTCCTCTTATAAATTGCTATACCGCTGGGGGAGCATTCGATTTTCATATCGACAATGCCGTACGCAATGTACGGAACGGCGTTGAACGTGTCCGTACTGACCTATCAACAACCGTGTTTCTCAGCGATCCTGACACCTACGATGGGGGCGAACTCGTTATCCAGGACACGTTTGGAACACAGCGTGTGAAACTGGCAGCCGGCGATGCCGTAATCTACCCCGGAACCAGCCTTCACAAGGTCGAGCCAGTTACGCGAGGGGCACGCTATGCCGCGTTCTTCTGGACTCAAAGCCTGGTACGCGAGGACAGCCAGCGAGCCCTTCTATTCGAAATGGATACAGCCATCCAGAACCTGACACGCGATGTTCCAGACCATCCTTCTCTCGTTCAGCTGACCGGGGCTTACCATAACCTCTTGCGCCGCTGGGTGGATGTCTGACCAATGAGCTATCTTTTGAAGCGCCAGGAAACGTTGACCAGCGATGACCTCCAGGCCGCCTTGGAGTCGGGCAACCCGCGTGAAGCCGCTCGAGTAATCCTCTCTGCAGCCAAGGAAGGACTAGCAGATGGCCAGGCGTTACTTGGTCAAATTTTGCTCGACGGGCATGGCATCCAGAAGGATCCAGCCCTGGCACTTACCTGGTTCAGAATTGCTGCTGACAATGGCCATGTTATGGCACGCAACATGATGGGGCGCTGTTTGGAGCACGGCTGGGGTTGCGAGCCAGACGCAACCGCTGCAGCCCAAGCCTACCGGATGGCTGCCGAACAAGGGCTGGACTGGGGAGTCTATAACTATGCCAACCTACTTGCTACCGGACGCGGCATTCCTCAAGACCCATACAAAGCCTTTCTCTTTTACCGGAGGGCTGCAGAACAAGGTCATGCTAAATCCATGAACCTGGTTGGCCGTTATTATGAAGAAGGCGTGGTTGTAACGGCCGATGTGTCTGCTGCCTTCGACTGGTACAAACGCTCGGCCCTAGGCGGTGATTTTCGAGGTCAATACAGCTACGCCGCCGTACTGGCCAGCCAGGGACAGCTAGACGAGGCCCAGTATTGGCTGTGTGAAGCCTTAAAAGGCGGAAACCTCAAATTTCTCCGCGCGGCCCGCCAGGCCTTAGTAGAGTCAACCCATGAAACGCTGCGGCAGATCGGGCGCGACTATTATCAACGTAGCGTAGAACTGGGCGATGAAACAGACCGTGCAGCCTACGAACAAATCCGCTTACTACACACATTTGTCTAGCTGCATTAGTCATTTGCTAAAAACCCCGCCGAGGCGGGGGTTTTAATACATCAGATATAGAATGCCTTGAGCGGCGGGAAACCGTTGAACTCCACCGCGCTATAGCTGGTGGTATAGGCGCCCGTCGATAACCAGTACAGCCGGTCGCCACTTGCCAAGTTCAACGGCAGGCCATAGCGATAGTGCTCGTACATGATATCGGCGCTGTCGCAGGTAGGACCGGCGATGACCACTTCTTCCATCTCGCCCTTCTTCTCAGTCCAGATCGGAAACTTGATGGACTCGTCCATGGTTTCGATCAGACCGGAAAACTTGCCAACGTCGGTATAGACCCAACGCTCGACAGCTGTGCGTGATTTACGCGATACCAGCACGACTTCGCTCACCAGAATGCCCGCATTGGCAATCAATGACCGGCCAGGCTCTAGGATGATTTCCGGCAGATCATCGCCAAAGTCTTCCTTCAGGAAGCGAATAATCTCGTCGGCATACGTTTCCAGGCTGTTGGTGCGCTGGATGTAGTTAGCCGGGAAACCACCCCCCATGTTGATCATTTGCAGCGTAATGCCGTCTTCTTCCTTCAAACGCTCAAAGATCACTTTGACCTTGGCAACAGCGGCGTCCCACACGTCAATATCCCGCTGTTGAGAGCCTACATGGAACGATACGCCGTATGGAACCAAGCCAAGCTGGTTGGCCAGAATCAGCAGATCCAGCGCCATGTCTGGCTGGCAACCGAATTTGCGCGACAACGGCCAATCAGCAGACGTTGACCCTTCGGTCAGAATGCGTACATAGATTCGCGATCCTGGCGCGGCCTTGGCAATATTACGCAGGTCAGCTTCCGAATCGGTGGCGAACATACGCACACCTTTCTCGTAGAAATAACGGATGTCCTTGGCTTTCTTGATGGTATTGCCGTAACTGATACGGTCTGGACTCACGCCCGTGCTGAGTACCTTGTCCAACTCATAGATCGACGCAATATCGAAGTTAGAGCCTTTATCACGCAGCAACTCGGTAATTTCGATCGCCGGGTTGGCTTTGACAGCGTAATAGATCTTGGCGAACGGGAAATTGTTGACCAGTTCGTCATAGGCTTTGGCAATAGTCGCCTTGTCGATAACAACGAAGGGGGTTTCCTGCTGGTCGGCGAATGCCTTCATCTTTTGGAAGGTTTCGCGAGAATAATAATCTTCGACCTGTATGGACATGCGTCGGACTCCCGATTGGCAGAACAAATGGATTCGTAGGGTGTTGCTGAACGCCTAATCCGTTTCCCCACTTTGGTTCGCCTACTTCCCAAGGCATGTCGCCGAAAGCAAAAAGGTCAACGCGCGGCGGTGCGGTTGACCTTGCTGTCTCGTCGTCAGTACTTGAGCCGGATGGATCGTTTCCAGCATGGACGTTCGGGCGCGCACTTTAGGACTACGCGCTCGCAAGATCAATCAAAATCCCATACGACCGTCTGATTCTTCGAAACCGGAGCGAACCGTTCCTGCATAAACCGACCGGCGCATGAGACCGATGTTCAATATCTCAGACGAGACGCTGGCACGACCCAAAGGGCTGGCGCGGCCCGGCCTGGCTGATATGCGCCCTGTCACGTTACAGAAGCATTAAGGCAGCTTCTTAAGGAAAACATCCAAATTTGTAACCCACCACGCAGGACGAGGCGTGAAAAAAACGTTTCAAGGCGTAAAATCTATCGCGACATTGATTGTCAATCTTAGCCGCCATGCAGTGCCTAACTTAAAGGAAGGCTATGGCCAAATAAATAAGAATGGCTTGTACTTCATAGGGATATTTAGCGTGAATGGCATCAAATTAGACGGCAGTTTGGAATCCTCATCCTTCATCGATACGTTTCAGAACGCCCTCAAGGAGACGTGGGCGGTGTTCTATTCCCATGGCGGTATCATTGCCGAATTCGACAGTGAGCCTGAAGCCCGGGAAGAAGCGGAACGCTGGACTGGGGTGTGCTTCCGCTTGAATGCCGGCTAAGCAAGGAAACCAGGCCTATAGTTTGATACGGCTATAGGCCTGCCGAGCCATGTACTCCATGCCTGCCTGTCTCCATTACAAAGGCAATCCGGCTCTGCTGCGCAGCAACTTGCCGGCACGTCCAGCCTGAATGCTTTTATCTTTCTACTGCTTTATCCAAGACATGCATGGATATGCTGTTGGCCTCCGCAGGGTACCAGCCATGGTCTGGTGTATCTCGCCCAAGATTTTCTCATAGGCATATAACCAATGACTCAAGCCAGGCTTTTTCCACGTCGACTCAAGCAATACGCCTTTCTGGCGTTAACTTCCCTCTTTCTTGCTCCACATGCCCAAGCCGAAACATTTCCGTCCCATCTGATCGGCTTAAACTTTTCGGGAGCCGGCTTTGCCGCTCAGGTATTACCAGGTGTACACGGTACCAATTATTTCTTCCCTGACGACTCCTATTTCAGACGCTGGGGATATCGGGGCGTGCGCGTGGTTCGTCTTCCCATTACCTGGGAGCGTTTGCAACCCCAGCTTAATGGCGAGCTAGACCAGCAGTATGCCGAGCTGATTACCAAGGCTTTGGACTCAGCCAAACGCTACAAGATGCGTGTCGTGCTCGACATTCATAATTATGGACGTTACCGGGACCAGATCGTAGGATCTGATGCAGTTCCCTACTCGGCCTACCAGAACGCCTTGCAACGTGTCGCCAAGGCCTGGAATCAACATCCAGCCCTGCTTGCCTACGACATCATGAACGAGCCCCATGACGTCGGTGATCACTGGGCTTCAGCGGCGCAACATGGCATCGACGGAATACGCTCGGTGGACAAGAGCAGGCCTATTCTTATTGAAGGCAACTCGTGGTCGAGCAGTGCCCGTTGGCCGCAGGTTAACAAGGAACTCCTCGATCTCAAGGACCCGGCGGACAACCTGATCTTTTCAGCACACCTTTATTTCGACGAGGACGGCGGTGGTCGCTACGAGTCCAAGGATACAAGCAAGCTGGACCCGATGATTGGCGTCAAACGCGCAGAGCCCTTTATCGAATGGCTGAAAGCCAATAACAAGAAAGGGCACATCGGTGAGTTCGGCGTGCCGGATGACGACCCACGCTGGCTGGAAGCAATGGACAATCTGCTGAAATACCTCAAGCAGCATTGTGTTCCAGCCACTTACTGGGCAGCCGGCCCGGGCTGGGGTAACTATCCCCTTGCAATCGAGCCTATTAATAACAAGGAGCGTCCACAATGGCGCATCCTGAAAAAATATGTAAAGGACGAAAGCTGTTCGGCAATCGGCCCTAAATAAGCGATGCAGGGTAGCCCGGTAAAGGCTGCCCTTACCTCCTTGCGTTTCGCGCCTATCGGTCATTGATCATTGCCAGGCGAATCAATGGCTTCAGCTTGCTATAATCGCGGGTTTACGAAAACCATCGGACATTCGTCTCCATGACCAAACAGGCTGTCGAAGTCGCCAAACGGCGCACGTTCGCCATCATTTCCCACCCGGACGCCGGTAAGACCACTATCACCGAAAAGCTTCTGCTGATGGGACAGGCCATCGCCGTAGCCGGTACGGTCAAGTCGCGTAAATCCGACCGCCATGCCACCTCCGACTGGATGGAGATGGAAAAGCAGCGTGGTATCTCTATCACCACGTCGGTTATGCAGTTCCCCTACCGGGAGCACATGATCAACCTGCTCGACACCCCCGGCCACGAAGACTTTTCTGAGGACACCTACCGAACCCTGACGGCAGTGGACTCGGCCTTGATGGTGCTCGACGGCGGTAAGGGCGTCGAGCCGCGTACCATCGCCCTGATGGATGTCTGCCGCCTGCGTGATACTCCAATCGTTAGTTTCGTCAACAAGCTGGACCGCGACATTCGCGATCCGATCGAGCTTCTAGACGAGATCGAGGCGGTCTTGAAAATCAAAGCGGCTCCAATCACCTGGCCGATCGGCTCCTATCGAGACTTCAAAGGTGTCTATCACCTGGCGGAAGACAGAATCATTGTCTATACCCCTGGCCATGGCCACGAGCGCACCGAAACCAAGGTTATCGACAAGCTGGACTCGGACGAGGCCCGTGCCCATCTCGCGGACTTGTACGATGATTTCGTCGAGCAGCTGGAGCTAGTCCAAGGGGCCTGCCATGAGTTCAACAACGATGAGTTCCTCAAAGGCCAGATGACACCGGTTTTCTTTGGTACGGCCTTAGGTAACTTTGGTGTGGATCAGGTGCTTGATGCGGTAGTCGACTGGGCACCGCCGCCGCTGTCTCGCGCTTCCAACGAGCGCGATGTGCAGCCCGTGGAAGAGAAATTTACCGGCTTCGTGTTCAAGATCCAGGCGAACATGGATCCGAAACACCGCGACCGGATCGCCTTTATGCGGATTTGTTCGGGCAAGTACGAAAAAGGCATGAAACTGCGCCATGTGCGCCTGGGTAAAGATATCAAGATTGCTGATGCCCTCACCTTCTTCTCGTCCGAGCGCGAGCAATTAGAGGAGGCGTTTGCCGGTGACATCATCGGTTTGCACAATCACGGCACTATTCAGATTGGCGACACGTTTACCGAAGGTGAAAGCCTCGGCTTTACCGGCATCCCCCATTTCGCTCCAGAACTGTTCCGCCGCGTACGCCTGAAGGACCCACTCAAGTCCAAGCAGCTACGCCAAGGTTTGCAGGAACTGGCGGAGGAAGGTGCCACCCAGGTGTTCTTCCCCGAGCGCAACAACGACATCATCCTTGGTGCCGTCGGCGTGCTGCAGTTCGACGTCGTGGCGAGCCGTTTGAAGGAAGAATACAAGGTCGAGTGTGTCTACGAGCCGATCAACGTCTGGTCTGCCCGTTGGATCGAGTGTGCTGACAAGAAAAAGCTCGAGGACTTCAAGAATAAAGCTTTCGAAAATTTGGCCATCGACGGTGGTGGTCATTTGACCTACCTCGCCCCGACCCGTGTCAACCTGAGCCTAATGGAAGAACGCTGGCCCGACGTTAAATTCCGCGCAACGCGGGAGCATCACTAAGGAAGCAAACGAGGCCGATTTGTTATCGGCCTCGTTGCCTTACCCTACGTTACGCTGGTTGCAACGCTTTCTCATATACCGCTTTTCCATCCAGATCCCTTAGAGTCACGGTCAGCTCTCCGCTGTGCCCTTCGATGTTCACTTCACCAAAGAACTGAAAGCCGGATAGCGGCGAGCTATTGGCAACTGGAGGGGCTTTTACGAATACCGCTTCAGGGCCAAACGTCTTGTCCAGAGTATTCGGCCCAAAGGCGCCAGCGTTCAGTGGGCCGGCGACGAATTCCCAAAAGGGCTCGAAGTCTTGAAAGGCCGCCCGGTTCGGGTCGTAGTGGTGCGCCGCGCAATAATGCACATCGGCTGTCAGCCAAACGGTATTCTGGATTTTTGTCTGGCGGATATAGTGCAGCAGGTGGGCAATTTCCAGCTCACGCCCCAACGCCGTACCATCGTTGCCGTTGGCAATCGCCTCCCAACGTGCCTGCCCCGTTGCGTCGGTACCATCCTGTACATTGAGACCGATCGGCATATCTGCCGCGATCACTTTCCATGTTGCCCTGGACTGCTTTAGCTCACGCTTGAGCCAGTCAAGCTGAGTACGCCCCAGAAAAGCCGTTTCCGGTCCCATTTCGGACTGCACGTTAGTGCTGTTGCCGCCTCGGTAGCTGCGCATGTCCAGCACAAAGATATCCAGGCGCGGACCATAACTGATCTTACGGTAGATACGTCCTTCGTCATCGCCCCGCTGCAACCGCATCGGTGCATATTCGAGGTAGGCCTTGCGTGATCGCTGGGCCAGGACATTGATATCCTTTTCGGTATAGCGCTCGTCCAGCACTTTGGTAGAAGACCAGTTATTGGTTGTCTCATGATCATCCCACTGCCAGATCTGCGGTACTTCAGCATTGAAGCGACGCAGGTTTTCATCCATAAGGTTGTAGCGATAGTTACCACGGTATTCGTCTAGCGCTTCAGCTACCTTGCTTTTGGCCTCGGTAGTGATATTGCGCCATACCTTGCCCTCAACCGTAGTCAGTTGTGCCTCGAGCGGACCGTCGGAATAAATGGTGTCTCCACTGTGCAGAAAAAAGTCCGGATGCCGTTGGCGCATCGCTTCATAGATACGCATGCCGCCGATATCAGGATTGATGCCAAACCCCTGGCCGACCGTATCACCGCTCCAGACGAAACGAATATCCGTACGTTTGGCCGGAGCGCTACGCAGATGGCCAAATACCGGCTCGCTCCAGGTGCCGTCCTGCAAACTTTCGAAGCGCACCCGGTAGAAAATCGACTGGTCTGCAGGCAGGCCACGCAAGTCTACCCGCGCCGTGAAATCAGATTGGGCGGTTGCAACAGGCGACACCAGACGCCGCGCATGCCGGAAGCTTTCCCGCGTATCCCACTCTACGATCATGCGGGCGTCGCGGTCGCAGCGGCTCCAAACGATAGCCTGATCACCCTGGATATCACCGGATTGAACGCCTTCAAGCAATTTGGGCCGTTGTTTTGGGCTGGCGATGACGGCTGGCGCCACACTGGGCAGCAATAAACCCACGCCTATTCCCTGAATCAGCCGGCGCCTTCCGCTGTCGATCGTGCTCATGGTTCGCTCCTGTGTGAGTGGAGCGAACCGGTTTAGCCCATCAGCCTGACAGGGCTATGACAGTGCCGCGCCTGCCTACCAGCATGTGAGCTATTTCTCTTTTTTAGCAGACTCTTCAGCTACTTCAGCTGCGCCCAAAAGTTGCTCGGCCAAGGCGTGATACAGCGATGTGGGCGAGATCCAACCGGATACGCCTGTGGACACCAGACAGGCTGCCAGGACGGGAATAGCCATGTCCGGGCTATGAGCCAGTTCCAGAGTAATGACCGTTGAGGTCAAGGGCGTACGGGTTACACCAGCCAGATATGCGGCCATGCCCAGCAACGCACCGGTCTTAAGCGTTACGCCGGGCAGCCAATCCGCTATCCAGGGCGCAAAACTGGCTCCTACCGTCAGCGAAGGTGAAAAAAGTCCTCCGGGAATGCCAGCTAGATAGGAAACAACATTTGCCAGGAATTTCCATACCAGGAAACCATGCCCTGTCAGCGGCTCGCCCTCCAGGATTGCTCGCGTCTCGTCATACCCCGTACCAAACACGTGCTGACCTGACAGGAGCCCCAGCACGGCCATTAACAGACCGCAGATGAAGGCAAAGCGCACCGGGAAGCGGGCACGAACAGCGCCTAATCGGCCCAGCCATCCGCGCTTCGTTGGAATAACCAAACGGGCATAACTGCCACCCAGCAGCCCTCCCAACAGTCCGCACGCTATCACAGCGCTCCATGCGCTTCCCCAAGGCAAGCTCGCGCTGACCACACCAAAATAGCTGTATGGCCCTACTAAGCCGAGCGTTACCATTCCGCCAATGACCACAGCCGTCAGGACCAATCCGCTAAACCGCTGCTCGAAGGTATGACTGAGTTCTTCGATGGCAAAAACCACCCCAGCCAGCGGCGTGTTAAATGCCGCCGCGATACCGGCTGCGCCACCGGCTAGAATCAGGCCTGATACTGTCTTGCGGCCATATAGCCCCAGCCGCCGCCCAAAGGCATACATTAAGGCCGCGCCAACATGTACGGTAGGGCCTTCTCGACCAACTGACCCACCAGCCAGCAGCGCAATGACCGTCAGCCCCATTTTGGCCGCCGCGATAGGCAGCGCCAGTAGTTGGCTACGAAACCTACTTGTAGGCCGCTCCAGGGCTGCAATCACCTGTGGAATACCACTACCTCGCGCAGGGCGTAGCAAGCCTTCGGTCAGCCACACCAGCAGAGCGAACCCGAGCGGTGTAATCAACCACGGCCACCACGCACTTTGGTCCAGCAAGGCCTGAAACAGGCCGAATGCCTTGTCTGCCAACCAGGCAAACGCTAGTGCCGCCAACCCCACGAGCAACGCGCCCATCCAGAAGGCCAGCCGCTGACGCACACTGCGCAATCGTTGTCTTCGAGCACGCCGGACCTGATGCTGTGCTTTACGACACGCGTAATCACTAGGAGAAAAATTAGAAGAATCGGACATGATAAAAATTAGAGCAGCCTGTAAAAAGAATCCCTCACTTTAAAGCAAGGGTCTGCTCTCAATAGACGGTTTTGTCTGCAATACGGTTTTGTCTGAGATAAAAAAATAGGCTTGTCTTCAAGACAAGCCTATTTAACTGAAGCTGTAATGCAATCACGTGAGCTTACGCAGCAGGCACCAATTCCTGTTGCGCTTCGCCCCGCTTGATTACGGCATATACCACTCCGGTCAATACGCTACCTGCTGCGATGGCAGCCAGGTACAGCCAGGCATGATTGATAGCATTAGGAATCAACAGGACGAACAGGCCGCCATGAGGCGCCATCAATTTGCAGTTAAGTAGCATGACCAACCCGCCAGTCAGTGCACCACCCGCGATACTGGCCGGAATCACCCGAAGCGGATCTTTAGCGGCGAATGGAATCGCACCCTCGGATATAAAGCACAGCCCCAAGACAAACGCAGCCTTACCGGCTTCTCGTTCGCTTTGAGCGAACTTACGTCGTGCCAGGACAGTAGCGATTCCCATGCCAATCGCTGGCACCATACCAGCTGCCATTGTGGCCGCCATAGGGCCATAAGTTTTGGAAGCCAATAGACCCACGGTGAAGGCATAGGCGGCCTTGTTGATCGGCCCACCCAGGTCTACACACATCATCGCACCCAATACCACACCCAGGAGTACGGCATTGGAGGTTCCCATGTTTTCCAGGAAGCCTGTCAAAGCTGTCAACGCTTGAGCAACAGGAGCGCCAACGATATAGATCATAGCCAGACCGGTAATCAGGCTCGCCAATAAGGGAATGATCAGAATCGGCTTAAGCGCCTCGACACTCGCCGGCAAGCGGACCCATTGGGCAATCGCCTTCGCCACATAACCAGCAATGAAGCCCGCCACAATGCCGCCAATAAAGCCAGCACCTAGATTACTGGCCAGCAGACCACCAATCATGCCAGGAGCAAGCCCCGGCCGGTCAGCAATAGAGTAAGCGATGTAACCTGCCAGTACGGGTACCATCAGCTTGAAGGCTGCATCACCCCCAATCTGCATCAGTGCTGCTGCCAGCGTGCCCTCTTCCTTGAAGGCTTCGATGCCAAAGACAAAGGACAAGGCGATCAAAAGACCACCTGCCACTACCATCGGCAACATGTAGGAGACCCCGGTCAACAGATGCTTGTAGACGCCCGTCTTTTCTTTCTTCGCACCGGATACATCCTGTGCAGATGCCGTAGACGAAGCATCTCCCCGTAATACTTCACCTTCGGTCAGTGCCCGCTTGAGCGTGGCCTCCGGCTGTTTGAGCGCAACGCCCGTACCACAGCGAAAGACTTTCTTGCCGGCAAACCGGTCCGTATTTACCTCGATATCCGTAGCCAGCAGAACAGCATCCGCGGCAGCAATCGCTTCCTGACTCAAGGGGTTACGTGCCCCAACCGATCCCTGCGTTTCCAGGTCCAGCTGATAGCCCAGCTTTTTGGCAGTCTGTATCAAGGCCTCCGCAGCCATGAACGTATGGGCTACTCCAGTCGGGCAAGCAGTAATAGCAACCAGGCGCGGCTGCTTCGATACAGCTGCCGCCTGGGCCGGCTCGGCACTGGCTTCGTAGACCTTGGCTTCCTGCTCGGCACGTAATAGGAAAGCATCTACGTCCCGCAAGGCTTCCGCTGGCGAAGCCCGGTAGACACGCTTGCCGACGAAACGACGTAAATCAACAGCGCCGGTATGCACAACGATAATGAGCTCGGAGCGTGCGATCTGATCATCGGACAGCATGGTGGCTTCCGGACCATCGTGAATTTCGACGCTGGTGCTCCAGCCACGACGTTGTGCCGCCGCGTCCAGCAGGCGTGCACTGAGCACGCTGGTAACCATGCCGGTTGGGCAGGTAGTAATGATTGAGATATTCATGTGCTGTCCTGAATTATTGTTCTGTGATGGCCTGGACGTGTACGCCCCCGGCCAGCTCCGCCAAACGAGCGGGATCATTGATACCGAAACCAATCTGCGTCACAGCCAGAGCGGCAATGGCCGTCGCGTGACGCAAGGTATCGTCAGGGGACCATCCGGAAAGCAGGCCATGCACCATGCCTGCTAACAGTGAATCCCCCGCGCCTACAGTACTGGCGACCTGTACCGTGGGCGGCGTGGACTGCCATACCTGCGGGCCGAACCAGCGAACACCTGCGCTGCCCTGAGAAATTACAATATGCGCAATCCCCTGAGCCTTTAGCCGCTCAACCAGTGCTGCCTGCTGCTCAGCTGACTCGGCAGGCTCCGAACAAGCCTCTGATAATTCCTCAGTGTTAGGCTTGATCAACCAGGGGCCTGCTGCCAAGCCAGCCCGCAAGGCCGCTCCACTGGTATCCAGCGCTACACGAACGCCCATTGAGTTCAACCGCTGTATCAGGGCAGCCAGCCATTCAGGCGTTACACCACGAGGCAGACTACCAGCTACAACTACCAGATCGTGACCGGGGACGATCTGATCCAGTTTGGCCAGCAGGTCTGCTTGTGCTTCTGCGGTTACTTCCGGGCCGGGCCCGTTGATGTCAGTAACGCAACCGCTCTGCTCGGCCAGCTTGATATTGCTACGCGTCTCGCCAGGCACACGGACAAACGCATCCGCGAAGCCACGCCGGGCAAACAGCGCATCAAATGCCTCGGCATTATCCGCCCCGAGAAAGCCGCTCACAGTCAAGGTATGCCCCAGATCGGCCAGCACTTGGGCTACGTTCAGTCCCTTACCCGCGGCATGAGTAATCACCGCCTCACTGCGGTTTACCTCACCCAGACGCAAATCCAGCAAGCGCACAGTCAGGTCCAGGGCCGGGTTCAGGGTTAATGTCAGAATACGGCTCATTACAAACTCTCCACGCTGGCGCGTACATCATCGGCCGAGGCCAGTCCCAGCGCCTGCCGGGCACAAACTTGGGCTGTACTGAAATCCAGTTCTCGAACGCGCGCCTTGACCAGCGGTACGCTTCGCGCCGAAACACTCAACTCGTCGACCCCTAAGCCCAACAGCAGTGGTACGGCCAGTGGATCAGCCGCCAGCTCACCACATACACCTACCCACTTGCCATGGGCATGTGCAGCCTGCACAGTCATGTCGATCAGACGCAGTACGCTAGGGTGTAAGCCATCGGCCTCGCCGGAAAGCAAGGGATGGCCTCGATCAATCGCCAGGGTGTACTGCGTCAGGTCATTCGTACCGACACTGAAGAAGTCCACTTCCTGTGCCAATACCGGTGCCAGCAGAGCGGCCGATGGCACTTCGATCATGATACCGACCTGCAGGTCCGCAACAGGTATCTCCTGGCGAAGTCGGGCCAGGATGTCTCGGGCCTGCCGCCACTCTTCCACACGCCCCACCATTGGAAACATGATGCGCAGCGGACGCCCGTCGGCAGCACGCAGCAGGGCTCGCAATTGGGTTTCCAACACCTCGGGGCAGCGCAAGGTCAACCGAATTCCGCGTATGCCCAGAAAAGGGTTTTCTTCGGCCGGAATCGGCATATAGGGCAACGGCTTGTCACCACCAACGTCCAGGGTACGCACAACCAGCGGACGGCCATCGAGAGCATCCAGGACCCGACGATAATCACGCTCCTGCTGTGCTTCGTCAGGCGCCGCGTCATGGCTCATGAAGACCAGCTCGGTCCGTAACAGACCAACCGCCTCAGCGCCTTGCTCTACCACAGCGGCTGCATCAGCCGTGTTTCCTAGATTCGCTGCGACTTCAATACGCTTGCCGTCTCGGGTTATCGCCGGCTCGAAGCGTCTGGCTTCGGCCTCCTTACGCTGACGTTCGCGTACTTGGCGCTCGACCTGTACCTGCTCGATACGCGTCGCATCTGGAGCAATTTCCACATGGCCATGATCGCCATCCACCAACAGAGCGGTTTTGGGAGCCAATGCCAGTACACGCGAACCAGCACCGACCACAGCAGGAATACCAAGCGCACGCGAGACGATTGCACTGTGTGAGCTGGCGCCGCCCCGCGCAGTTAGAATCCCACAGACCCGAGCCCGATCCAGCCGGGCCACATCACCCGGCCCAACTTCATCCATAACCAATACATAAGGTTCGTCCGGCTCGCTGGCCAAAGCGACACCACAAATATGCCCCAGCACACGCCGGCCTACGTCGCGCAGATCCGCCGCTCGCTCGGCCAACAAGGCATCTTTCAAGGCTTCCTGTTGAGCAGCCGCCTCATCGATCTGAGCGCTCCAGGCTGCCGCCGCGCTAGCGTTGCGCTTCATCCGCAGCTGAACACCTTCACGCAAATCCGGATCGTCCAGCATCTCCAGATGGGTCAGGAAAATATCGCGAATCGGACCGGCTTCGCTGCGTGTAATCAGTGCGTCGATTTCGGTACGAACCGCCGCCAGCGCGCGCTCTAGGCGCTCCATTTCTACCGCAACGCCTTCACCTTCAGCAGCAAAATCAAAGCGCTGCTCGGCGATCACATACGCTGGCCCCACCGCCAGGCCCGGAGCGGCTGCAATAGCGCTAAAGGTATCGCCTGCTGTCAGTGGCGAGGTATTTTCGCCACGCGCGAGAATATTGGTTTCAATCACTGGAGTAGCTGTCAGCGGAGCCGCTGAGGCAGCACTGATCGGCTCTACCTCTTCACCCAAACCTGCTTCGACGGCCGCGACAAGGTCGGACAATGCCGCCTCGGCATCCGTACCGGGTTCGGCTAAAAACTCCAGCACCTGCCCACGCCGTGCCCCTAATGCCAACAACCGTGACAGGCTTTTAGCGGATACGGGAGCCCCTTCATCTACACGCACACGAATGTCACCGCTTGAAGCTTTGGCTAGACGTGCCAGCTCTTTGGCCGGACGTGCATGCAGACCATGAGCGTTGGGCAGCACAACCCGGGCACTTGGCCAATCAGGCGCTACCTCCCCGCCCAAAGCCTCCAGCACCGCACGGCTGGAGGTCGCGTGACTGAGCTCTTGTCCGCGACCGGCAATCAGCAGCTCACACAAACGCTCTAGCAGGTCCCGATGCGCTTCACCCAGACTTGCCAGGCAGAACAGCCCCTCCAGCGGCTGCCCTTCAAACGTCAACGGCTGCTCAGGCGTCACAAAGGCAAGACCGGGGCGCGTTACCGAGTGATCACTGTGCAACCACCACAAACCATCACCCAGCGGCAGCGGTACATTGGTCTGTAAGGCTCCGGCAAATCCAGTTTCGACACACTGCGTCTGCTTGAGCAGACGAGCCCCCTGCCAGGCCAGCTCCTCCAGATCATTCACCTCGACATGCAAGCGCACCAGTTGATCATCAAGCTCCAGCTCCTGAGGCGCCCCATGCAGTAGCTGCACAATCGCTTCAGCGCTATCGGCACGGCGAATCGCCTCATCGAGTGACTTCTCACCCAGCGCACGGGTCAGCAGCTGCAGAATACGTAGGTGCTCATCGGACTTGGCAGCGATGGCAATCGCCAAATAGGCTGTCTGCCCCTCGCCCCAACTAACGCCTTCGGGAAACTGCATGATTCGCACACCCGTGGTGAATACCTGATCACGGGTCTGTGGCGTACCATGAGGGATCGCAATCCCTTGCCCCAGGTAGGTAGAACCTTGAGCTTCACGCGCACGCAGGCCATCAATATAGCCGGGCGCCACCAGCCCGTCCTGAACCAGCGCCTCGCCCAGCATAGCCAACGCACTGTCCTTGTCCGCCGCCTGCTGTCCCATGCGGATATGCTGCGCATCAAGTTCGAACATCTAAATCCTCCGTGGCACCCGGTGCGCCTCTACAAGACGCCGTGCCTTTCTTGTAATGGTTTTCCCGGCAGTCAGTAGGTAGAAATGACGACCGGGAAGATCTTTGAACAGCGATATGACACTATATTGCTGAAACGTTTCACCAAATCAGAGTGGCACGTTACTCGATAATCGTTGATCCTTGAAGCAGCACACACAATAAAGGTCGATCAGCGGGTTCTGTCCACGAGGCAAAGGGCAAAAAGAGTCCAATATCTCAAGAAAAAAAGGACAGCCGGGATGGCGTTATGCAAGACCGGCATTCCAGACTGCGCGGCCACAAGAGGACTTGTCTTGAAGCTCAGTGATATAGCCCGACTGGCAGGCGTCTCCGTGACGACGGCCAGCTACGTCATCAACGGAAAAGCCGACCAACGGCGCATCAGTCCAGCCACTGTCGCCCGGGTGCAACAGGTGGTTGATCAATACGGCTATCAGCCCGACCAACGTGCAGCCGGACTACGGAGAGGGCAAACGCTTACCCTTGGCTTTATTCTTCCAGACCTGGAGAACCCGAGCTACGCCCGCCTGGCCAAGCAGCTTGAGATCCGTGCTCGCCTACGGGGCTACCAGTTGCTTATTGCCTGCACCGACGACGAGCCGGATACCGAGCGCCAGTTGCTGTCTCTGTTTCGGGCCCGCCGGTGTGACGGCCTGATCACTGCCAGTTGCCTGGCTAATGACGATACGCCCTATCGTCGACTGCAAGCCGAGGGCTTGCCTGTCGTGGCTGTAGACCGGCAGCTCGACCCCACACAGTTCAGCTCGGTTATCAGCGACGATCGTACGGCCAGTACGCTGCTGACCCAGACCCTGCTCGATCATCCGCCCCAAGAGATCGCTCTGATCACTGCACGCCCTGAGTTAGTGATCAGCCGTGAGCGCGAGGCCGGTTTCGAGGCGGCTCTTGCCCACTACACAGGAGTCAAACTGATCCGTTACGGTGAACATTTCAGCCGGGCCTGTGGACGCGAATGTATGCTCGAACTGATGGAAGAGCTGGGCCATATGCCTGAAGCATTGATCACTACGGCTTATGTTCTATTAGAGGGCGTGTTTGATGTACTCCAGAGCCAACCGGACGGCTGGCCGTACCTGCGCCTTGCCACGTTCGGTGATGCGCAGCTGCTCGATTTCGTTCCGCTTAAAGTGAATGGCCTCTCGCAGCAGCATGAGCTCATCGCAGAACAGGCGCTTTCGCTCATGCTGAACGCAATCGAGCATCAACAGTATGCTCCAGGCATTCATGCTATTCCCCGGCAACTGAAAAGACGCTAACCGGAGCGAACAATGCTAATCGACACTCACAATCACCTGGATTATCCCGACTTCGACCATGACCGAGAAACGCTGCTAAATACCTGTGGGCAGCTTGGCGTCAAACGTCAGGTAGTGATTGGTGTTGAACAGTCCCAATGGGCACGGCTATGGGCAACTGTGCTAGCCCATGAAGAACTCTATGCGGCCCTGGCGCTTCACCCCTGCTATCTTCATACCCATGCAGCCGAGCACATCGATGATTTGAAACAGTGGCTAGAGCGCCACGCTTCCCATCCGAAGCTGTGTGCACTCGGCGAGTGCGGCCTCGATTATTACATCGACACGCCCGATAAAGCCCGACAGCAGATAGTATTTGAAGAGCATTTGAAACTTGCCACGGCGTTCGAGCTTCCCGTGCTGCTTCACGTTCGCAGAGCACATGCGGACGTCATCGCCATCCTTAAGCGTTACAAACTCTCACGCGCCGGTATTGTGCATGCCTTTTCCGGCAGTTATGAGGAGGCACGAGAATACCTCAAGCTGGGCTTCAAGCTAGGCTTGGGCGGCGCGCCAACCTGGCCTCAGGCCAACCGCATGCGCAGGGTCTTACCTCGTCTGCCCTTGGACGGCATTGTGTTGGAAACTGACGCTCCTGACATGGCGCCTGCCATGTACCCGGGCATTCGCAACAGCCCTACTCACTTACCAGATATCTGCGCCGCCCTGGCTGAAGTAATTGGCATCACTCCAGACACCTTGGCTCAGGCCAGTACACGCAACGCCTGTGACTTATTCGGCTGGAACCTTTCCGAATAACAGACCTGCCTCATGCTAGGCGGCTCTAAGCAGCGTCCAACACGCTACAACGACGTACCACAAAACCGCTGATCGTACGAGCAACTGCCAGAACACATCCAGGCTCTGGGCACCGTTCTCTCCGCTTGAAAGGAGCGGCACATTTGTTGAAGCACGTCCCGCCTCCGAAAGCAGACGCGCTGCTGGAATATCCCAATTGAACAGATCCGCCAGTACCGCCCGGCTAGCCGCTAAAAAATCACCAACTACAGCAAAGCTACCCGTTAAGATCCTGACCGGAATCCAATCCAGGGTATGCGCCAATTGAAGAGCGTGGCTACGCAAGACGGGATGGGTGGTTTGCTCAGCGGTTAGCACCACCAGGCGGTAAGCCAAAGTCATCAATGGCCCCAGCAGCACATACCAGAAAATAACGGCAAAGAACCCCTGGTAGCCTCGCCATAGCAGTTGATCCTGTACGCGGTTCAATAGTGCTTCTGGCGTCTCGGCCTGCAGCCCTAGCGTTTGCTCGGCACGCAATGCCGCAGCCTCTAGATCACCTCGCTGCCAGCTATCCCTAAAGCCTTCAAGAGCAGCTCGAGGGTCGTGCCGCCCCAAGCTGTACACCAACACAATCACATGAACAGGAAGTACCAGCCAGCCGTACATCACAGGCTGCAAAATCGTTAGAGTCAGCATGAGCAGAATCAGCGGCACCACAAGCAGCACCGTCAAGGCCAGCCAAGACCGCCTAGGCATATGGCGTTCGGTTTCCCGCAGCAATGCCAGCCACCAGCCGTCATACTGAAGACGGGTCCGCCAGGTCGCTGTCCAAGCGATACCCAACATGAGCAGTAATACCAGGAACGTCATGTTTTTTCCTTAACCAGCTCGTTTAGAAAACGGGCCCACTCAAAAAAGGGCCCTGGATCAGTCTTGCGCGCTGGAGCGATATCGGAATGCCCGCAGATACGCTCATACGTTATCTCGGGATACTGTACGCGTAATGCCTGGGTCAGCCGCACCAGTGCCTTGTATTGCTCATTCGTGTACGGCTCAAAATCCGTTCCTTCAAGCTCTATGCCGATCGAAAAATCATTACACCCGGCACGTTCTCCATAACAGGACACACCTGCATGCCAGGCTCGATCATTACACGAAACGAACTGAACAACGCACCCATCGCGTTCGATGAAAAAGTGGGCCGATACCTTGAGCGTGGCTATTTCCTGAAAAAAAGGATGCTCACGGCAGTCGAGTTGATTCTGGAAAAACGCTTCCACCTTACCTGTACCAAACTGGCCAGGCGGTAGGCTGATATTATGAATCACTAGGAGAGAAACGACTTCTCCCTCCGGGCGCTCATTAAAATTAGGTGAAGGGCTACGGCGCGCCTCGCGCCACCATCCCTCTTGAAAGCCTGAACGCATAAGAACTCCTGTGCCACCATTACTGTAATGCAGCCCAAGAGACGAACCAAGCTATGAAAAGCACCCAGCGGAGGCCTTACATCACTCCACCAGTATCGCAGCGCATTCAGCTGCGCTTGAGATTACGCAGATTACCGATTACCGATTCGAGCGCTCGGTCAAACAACAGGGCATCGTCCAGAATACGTAAACGTCCCTGCCCTAAATCCACGGCCAAAGCTTCCCGTGTTTTTTCGAGCACCTTCATGCCTGCCCGGTTAACGAAGATGTAACGCCCCGCCGGCCGAATCACAGCCGCTAGTTTGCAGCGCAACTTATGATCATCCGCTTCGGTCAACTCTATCCAGCTACCAACATGGATAGCCTCAACGGTTCGGAGGGACTCCTCGTCGGGCTGAACACTCTCATCCCTCGGCTCAACCGGCACGTCCGGCAGGGGCCGAACAGCCTCTTCCGCAACCTCGACCATCTGCGCCAGCGTATCGCTGCCAACCTTGACCTCCGAGTGAACCTCATCGGTGCCGCGGATGCCCTGGAAGGTTTGTACGTGCAATGCTTCAAGCTGCGTAAAGAACTCACTGGTCGAAAAGGGATCGAAAGCGGCACTGGTAAGCCCTTCCCTCAAGGCCTTGAGTAGCCTTGGTACCATTTCGAGCAGCTTCTGACGCGCCTCGGCATCTTCATGTGGCTCCACGCTCCAGATCAGGTCATCCATGGTCTGTAATGCTGTATGCCACTCATCCGAACCATGGCCGTGCTTTAGGCAGGTCAGTAGCAGCACCTGGCTCCAGGCTTCGCGAATAACCCGGATGACCACTTGCGGCAGGGTTCGTCCAATCAGTCGCTCACCTAGAGCTGCTTCTACCTGCCGCCGCGCCAGCTCTGCCCGTGCTCGTCCCTCTTCAGCATCACGCGTACGTTGCTCCAGTAACTCACTACGTCGACGCTCGTCACTGATATACGCCAGGAAGTCAGTTAAGAGTTCACTGAAAATTTCGGGATCATCCACAAAGTCGTTCAGTAACCGCTGAACGACCTGCTCGATTTTCTGATACAGGCCATCTCGCTGGAATTCGCTCTGCTCTTCCCAGCCTAATGATGCGGCAGCGATTTCATTGAGTAGTCGCCGTGCTGGATGATTCGGACGGCTGAAGAAGGCCTTGTCCAGCACAGCCACCTTGAGCATGGGAATCTGCAAGCGGGCAATCAAGGCCTTGAGCGAAGCCGGTAGGGTCAGGTCGTCCAGGATAAACTCGAACAGCATCGATACGAGGTTGATGACGTCTTCATCTACCTGGCCGACCACCCGCTTTCGACCACTGCGCGCACTGATCCGCCCTAACGCATCATCCAGCATGCCACGTAAATCGTACTGGTCGTCTACCTGTCCCGGCACTTGCTGCTGCAAGTGGGATAGCAAGCGCATCAAATCATAACTGGTAATGGGATACAGCTCAGCGCCACCCAACTCGGTATTCTGCGCGCCAATATTTCCGCGTCGTACCTGAGCCAACAACCCCTGAATAGTACCGAATAGTTCTTGAGTTTCCTCAGCACCCGGCGCGGTAGCTGCCGTTCGGCCAGTGTATCCCGACGCTGTTCGTGTACCCGTACGAACAGGCGCAACCTTGAGCTGAGGCAGGATACCCGCCCCGATCAACTGCTGGTTGGCCTCGGCATAAACACGGTCCAACCCGTTGAGCACAAACCGCTCGAACAGCTTAAGGATGATCAGCTTGACCTTAATCTCAACGCCTAGCCCGCGACAGGCATCTAGAAAAGCCTCACACAAGGGCCGGGGCGCCAGGGGATTACTGTTCTCGTCTACGGCTCGACTAAGCTGCGTATTGAAGCGGATACATAAATGACTGAGCGCCAAAGAATTACGTGTGACCGCTTTGGCCACCATCGTATCGAGCGCGACGGACTCCTCGAGTTGGTCGTTTTGAACCAAACTCAAATCTTCAAAGGAGATAGCGTCCAGTGGTGCGCTCGGCTTAGACGCTTCTGGCTGAATCAGGCCAGTAAAGCGCTCGAAATACTTCTGTAAAAAACTACGCTCGATATTCTTGCGCTTGAGGCGCAAGTCACGCATGGCCTCGAAGAAAAGGTTCTGCTCGTTGTTGCTCGTGGCACGATCAGCCATTTCGAACAGAGCATCGTCGGCATTGTCGAACAGGTGTTGAAGCGCAGCGTTGAGCCGTTGAGCCGCTTTATCCCGCACCGGCATAAGGGCGGCAGGAATCCGTAACGCAGCATCACTTAGCGTTTTGAAGTGAATCACATTAGCGTCATTCTGCATTGCCCGCCTCCTGCAGCGTACCGCTATGACCAGCCTGCCTGCATACCACGCTACGAGCCTTGAACAACGTCGATTCCATAGTGTTGATAAGAAAGCGCTGCGTTGATCATTATTCGCACGGTAGCCATACCGGCCAACCGCAACCGTCGTATGATATGACCTTGATCACATTTATGGTTGAGCTACAGCGAGTTCCGTATCCTGACGGAATCAGATTAGCTTTAACACATAAAGTTGCCCTTATCCGCTAATCGTACTCGCAGACGGATAGTCAAACCATGGGAATTTATACAATTCGTAACCGAATTGGTGATTAATTTTGGCCGGTCACAAATCTATAAAGAAGAAGAGAAGGCAGCGACAAGAGCGACCTTACCCGTATGGCTTTGCGTAAAAGCTGCTAACGAATCTTTTCTGCTTGAATACAAGTATTAACGGCAAGCCATTCTATTGAAAATGGCCCGCCCCGAGGTTAATCAGGCCTGTCGCGGCTGGCCATTGGAGGCAGAAAGCCCGCCATCTACCGGCAGGTTTACCCCATTGACGAAACGGGCATCTTCACTGGCCAAAAAAGCGATCACATCGGCTACCTCTTCCGGCTCTGCAGGGCGTCCTAGCGGGATGCGCTCCTTGAAGCTGGCCATTAACGCTGCATTGCCCAGCATATCTTCCGTCATTTCGCTTTTGGTCAGGCTGGGGCAAACAGCATTAACCCGTACGCCCTCCTCACCAAAGTCCATTGCCAGCGCACGCGTGAAATTGGTTACCGCGCCCTTGGCCGCGTTGTAGATACTCATACCCCAGTCGCCACCCAACCCAGACACCGAGGAAACATTAACAATACAGCCCTTCTGCTTGATCAGTTCAGGCAATGCGCTGCGGCTACAAAAGAACACGCCATCAAGATCGGTCGACATCACTTTCTGCCAATCCTCGACACCTACCTCTGTGATCTTGCCTTCCGTAGCCGTACCCGCATTATTGACGAGTACATCAAAGCGTCCATATTTTGACACCACATCCTTAACCAGCCGTTCAACCGCCTGGTTATTTGACACATCAGCCGGGTACACATAGCTAATTTCGGCGGGCAGCGTTTGAGCAACCTTTTCCAGCTTCTCCTTTGTACGCCCTACTAACACTACATAAGCGCCTTCCTTGGCAAAACGCCGCGCCGTAGCCGCTCCAATACCTGAGCCTGCCCCTGTTACCAGAACGACTTTGCCAACAAAACGGTTCATAAGCACTCTCCTCTATCAACAGTTTGATGCGCATTGAATAAATAGAAGAAAGGGATACGAAGAGAGTTCCTGGAAATAAGATACTAATGTGGTGAATCATAACTACTAAGCATAAGTATGGTCTGGATGACTAATCACTGAGCTCTAATTGAAGAGAAATGTGACGAGAGCAGGCCGTCCTGCTGTACCGATCCTGCCTACCAAGTAAGAATATGCCGCATTCGATATAAAAGATCGGCTGATCTAGGCTACGCGCTTCTCAACCGATCCGATGTTCGTTGATAATGCCCATGACATAGCTGGGCTGTATCTGAACCTACCGAATAAAGCCCTGGCTTTTGTAGGTAGAGCAGCACAGGTCTTTCACAGAAATTAATCAAATATACTTGTTATTCACTATGCTAAGTCATGCCTGGTAAGTCTTTTTATCTGGGCTATAGCCTCTTTTAGAATCTTACCGCTCAGTCCAGTCAATTAGCTAGAAGGCAGGTCAAGCAACTCACAGTAGCAAACACAGAAAATGCCAATACAAATATTAATGAACCAAGTGAAAATAATACAAAAAAAGAACCTAGTTTATTTAGTCCTTTTTATACTCTTGCAATATGCATAAAATAAAGTAAAAACCCCTGATATCACAGCAATCAGCTTTCCTAGTAAAAGCGGGTCTCCTAAAGAAATAATCAAAGGTTGCAATGGTGGCCAAAAGTTTGACGCCCAGCCTTTATAGGAAAAACTGCTCCAAAAAAATCCACTAAAGAAATGCATGACACCATCCCATTCTTCGAAAACGTCATGCTTTAAAACAACCCAACCCATATTTCTATAGAAAAAAGGAATAATCCAATCCCAAATAAATTTAATAAACCTTTTCTAACCATAATTAATCTATATCAAACTTTGTAAAAGTCACCTGAACGTATCAAAATATATCCATTATCAACTGAAGTAAGAAGCGGGATATCTGCTAAAGCATCGCCATAGGCAAATGTTTCTATTGACCCAAGTCCCTCTCGCCACTTATTTACTCTTTTCAACTTTTCTTCTCCATGACAGTTCTTACCTCGGATCTTTCCCGAAACATAACCATCAGTGTCATTTTCAAGCTTTGTACAGATAACTTCCAAGAACCCCTCTTGCTTTGCCCAAGCACTTAAATACACGTCAATCGAGGCACTTACCAAAACACATCGATGCCCCTGCGCCTGGTGCCATCTGAGACACTCCATACCCTTTGGACGTAGCATGGATGAGATCACTTCTTCGCTAAAGCGTTGGCCTAGTTCAAAGAGATCATTGATCTGGTAACCATCTAAGTAATGCTTGAGCACAATCTGCTTGGCAATGTCATTGCGTAGCAGCTTAGCGAAGTAGGCCGCCAGTACAGGGCTAATTAAGACTAGCTTAGTATAGTAAGCTGGCGTACCGACGACGAATTTGAGAAATGGCATCAGGGTATCGCCAGTCGTCAGAGTACCATCGAAGTCGAAGAACGCCACGGGTACGGTGTCGATGGTAACACTCTGGCTCATAACGACATCCGCTTGAAGATAAGTTCAGGAATATGCTTGATTATCAGCATAATGCCCTGCCAAAACCACGGTAGGTACACCTCGCTCTTACCGTCCTGCATAGCCTTGATAATACCTTTAGCGATCTGCTCGGGTTTGGCCCATAGTAGTCCAGACCTATCGAACTTAGCGGTCATAGGAGTATCGACGAAGCCAGGCTTGATGGTTACCACGTCGACGTTGGCTTTGGCTAACCGGTTGCGTAGCCCTTGAAGGAACAGCGTGAGCATGCCCTTGGCAGCACCATAGACGTAATTGCTCTGCCGCCCTCGGTCACCGGCCACCGAGCTGATCACAGCAATCACCCCGCGTTGTTGATTTTCAAATTCATTAGCCAGCAGGGTTAGCAGGTTGATCACGCTCAAGGCATTAGTCTCGATCTCCTGACGGGTCATTGAAGCGTTCAGTTGGCAGGCCTTTTGGTCCGGCAGGGTGCCATAGGCAATCAGTACACTGTCAATACCACCCAAGATGTGCTCGGCGGCTTCGATAAGATGGGCATGCTGAGCTATATCGGTCAAGTCTGCCACACACCCATAGATACGCTGATGGTCGATAGCTCGCACCTTAAGGTCGTCGATAAGAGCAGTAAGTTTGTCGCGGTTGCGCCCTACACAATAGAGGGAAGCACCCTGGGCAACCAGCTGCCGAGCGGTCTGCTCCGCAATGGCAGAAGTCGCTCCGAAGAGAACTACACGTTTAAGAGAGTTCATAAGGTCACACGCTGCCAGAATCGGGAGGAAAAGCCGGGATCGATGTACTTGTCAAAGGCTTCCCATTGAGGATAGCCGGACTGGAACAGGCTTGCCGGCATACGAGCATCCTTGCCGGGGTAGAGGGCTCCACCAGCCTCACGTACGATAGCATCCAGCCTCTCAAAAAGGCGTAGGGTTTTGTCACCCCGGTTGGGGAAGTCTAAGGCTAAGGTGGTGCCAGGGCGTGGAAAGGACAGCATACCCAATGAGGGCTTGCTCCCAAAGGTCTTGAGTACGGCTAGAAACGAGCCCTCTCCATACCTTGCGATGGTGTCGAGCAACGACGCTATAGCCGCCTCGGCCTCGCAAGGCGGAATCACACACTGGTATTGGTAGAAGCCGTTCCGTCCATAGATGCGATTCCAATTTTGGATGGCATCGAGCGGGTAGAAGTACGGCACATAGTGGGTCAGCACCTGCCGCTTCAGCGGCTGCCAGTAATAGAGGGTATTAAAGGCACGTAGACTCAGGCCGTTAATCATAGAGAACGGAAGATCAACGGGAATTCGCTTGCTGTATTCCTTGAATACTGGCAGCTCGGCCTGGGCTGGTGCATGCTGGCCGGTCAGCAGGATTCCCCGCCCCTGAGCTTTGCCTTGGGCCAAGCAGTCTATCCAGGCCACACTATAGGGCCAGCTTGCCTCAGCTCGCCGATTAAGTGCCCAGAACTCTTCGAGATTAGCGAAACGCTGCGATTCAACCCACATCCAAGGATTATGGATAGGCATCAGCTGAAGTTCGACCCAGCGAATCAAACCGGTCAAACCTAGCCCGCCGATAGTCGCCGAGAACAAGCCAACACTATCCCCGGGACGGCACTCTATTACGCTGCCATCGCTTCGCCATAGCTCCAAAGCACGAACATGATGACCAAAACTACCCATAGCATGGTGATTTTTGCCATGCACGTCGTTGGCCACTGAACCGCCTACTGTGGCAAGCCGTGTACCTGGTGTGCTAGGTAGAAACCAGCCATGAGGTACTACTAGGGCAAGGATCTCGGCTAAAGTCACGCCCGCCTCGCAACATAAAATGCCTTGCTTCCGGTCGAACACGATGAAGCGGTCAAGACCTCTCGTGAGCAGCAGCGTGCCCTGTTCAGTTAGGCAAACATCACCGTAGCTACGGCCGTTTCCGTAGGCTAGCAGCGGCCTAGGTAGAGTATCTAACATGCAGTCTCCACGCTGACTCAGCGCATAGACTGCATTAGGCTTCACTCGTGGCAGGCGATTCCAAGAGCGAGGAGTACTCATGTAATCTCTTCCGTAAGGACTTCTCCATGGCAGCTGCGGATCAGAGCCACCAAGCCAATTACTACAGCGAACCACAGTGTCGCTAAACGGATGAATATCGTCGCTGCGATGGCAACAGGCATTGCTATTCCTACATGGACCAGCAGTGAGACCATTGCTGCCTCAGCACTACCTAGACCACCTGGTAGAAAACTCAAAGCACCGGCCAGCATCGACAATGCATAGACAAAGATAGCAAAGGATAGCGAGATATCGGCGCCGAGCCAGCCTAGCAACCAATAGAAGGCCAGTGCCTCGGTTGCCCAAGCGATTACGCTAATTACGGTGGCCGTAACTAGCAGGCCGGGACAGTAACAACACCGTACGCTTTTCATCACTTCGCTAACATGCGTAATCAGAGCTATTAGTTTGCCCTGACGGGACGAAGCCCAATAGTGCAGCCGGTCCAGCAGCGTCTGACTCGACAGGCAGACCAACATTGCCACGCCCCCTAATGTCCCGGCTAGCACGACACCCGACGCCTCAGGGTACTGAGCCAGCCCCACCAGGGCGAGCAGCACGATGGCTACGAGATCAGAAAGACGCTCGCTTATAAAAGTGGCGAAGGTCGTTGGGAACGGCACCCCTTGCTGCTTGAGGAGCACACTCCGAAAGGCCTCTCCCGCCTTGCCGGGCGTAGTGGTTAGGGCAAAGCCGCTGAGGTAGATCCGCAGGCTCGGTATCCAGGGCACGTAATAGCCCAGCTGTACCAGATAAAGTTGCCAACGGACAAAACGTAGCCCGTAGTTCATTAAGGACATGCAGAGGGTAATAACCGTTCCTACCAGTCCGATCTGCGCGAAGGCGGTAATTACTTCTTTACAGCCAGCCCATAAGGAGAACCCTAAATAAGCGCCAGTCGAGGCTACGATAGAAAAGATCAATGCTCTCAAGCGCCAACCTTTTAAATAATTTTCTACTGACGATATCATGCGAGTACCCATAAGGTAGTGATCACCCAAGCCGCTATCGTCAGTAGTAAATGGCGATCTTGAATCAGATCCTTAGCTGTATCGTTTCCCTTGTCCCGCCGGTGCAGCAGGAAAAGATAGCGGAAAATGCCATAGACTACGAACGGCAACGTGTAAATCAGATTGTCGCTACCGTGAATAGCTATAGTTTGCGGAGATACTGTGTAGAGGCCGTAGGCGATTATCGTGCAGGCGGCGGTCACCGCGATAAACTGTTCAAGCATCTCGTGGCTGTAGTCATCGAGCACACGACGAGTGAAGCTATTGTTAGCCCCTTTAGTGGTCTCAAACATTAGCAACTCGGCACGCCGCTTGGCAAAGCCCAAGAATAGAGTCATCATCAAACCACATAGCAGTAGCCATGAAGACGGTGTGATACCAAGCCCCACCGTGCCGACTAAAATGCGTAACATGAAACCACAAGAAATTAGTGACACGTCGATAATTACAACGTGTTTGAGGCGCCATGAATAAAGGATGTTAATGACGAAGTAGGTTGCTATAAATAGCATGCACCACTCGCTAACTTTCAACGACAGCACAAGCGAGCTCGCCACCAAGCCCACCAGCAAACACTTTGCCGTACCTAATGAGGCAGCCCCGCTGGGCAATGGACGATTACACTTTACGGGGTGAGCTCGATCCGCCTCGATGTCCATGATGTCGTTGAGTATATAGACCGCACTAGCGACGCAGCAGAAAGCTAAAAAAGCCAACAGTGCCTGACTGAGCATCACAAGGCTCCACTGATGGGAAAATAAAGGGCCCAATAGCACAAAGCCATTTTTGAGATACTGATGGGGGCGAGCCAGTTTTATGACTGACAACATATGTAAAACATCTCTGCGGTAGGTGGTGTTTGAATAGAGCATTTTACAAATATATTAAAATCGTAGTTTGTCGTTCAGGCTTATGCTGGTTAGTTTCTCTTATAAAAAACGATTTGTAGGCGCTGACCGAGCCAGCAGCCATACGCCTAATTGCAGCAGAGGAAAGCTACTCTGCCCAAGCACAAACATCTAAGAAAGAGGGAAATAAATAGAATTAAGTTGTTAAATCAGCCGAAGCACAGAAGTCCATATTCGTTTCGTTATAATTTCCTGTTGATCTACCTAGCGGCTGCTTGGCCAGGCTCTGTCTGAAAAATCAGCCTGCATGTGTCGCTCAGTGTTACTAGGGCTTTGAAGCTAATAGCCAGCTTGTCAAAGCGGGTACAGTGCTAACGCATTTCCTTTAGTCGCTTGAATAGCCACTTGATTACGTCATGCTGCCTACAGCTAGGTTTGGTAAACCTTCGAGGCAGGCCTAGCCGAGGCTTTCGAAACATACTGCGCTGGGTAGTCGTGGCTGCATACCCAAGCAATTATGGTAGCGACGTAGCGCCTCACTATCATAGCCTTAGTCCGTAACTATTCTTCTGCAACGCTTACGCTGCCTGCCCTGACGACCAAGAAGCACCTGATCAAGTAGTACCGTGAAGTAGCCTAAGTCAGCCTGTTATCCAGGCGAAAGCGTAAAGCCTAACGAATACCGTTGGTATCACATAGCAAACAGATAGATCTTAGTGCCTATCCCCCACCACGGCTTCGTCCTAGGACATGACCTGCCGGTCGATACTCCACCAATGCGCAAAAGAGTACTTATTATAGCAAAGCTATTTTTTAATCTACTGATACTGCCTAATAAGCTTAAGCAGCTCTTTCATTTTAAAATTTAAAAACCGGACTAACTCTTACTTACCAAGCTACCAGTTATCATATTGCAAGCTTTTTGAGAGCCATCCTTATCACATATATCCTTGATAAATTTTGCCCTTGTTTCATAAACCTTTTCATGAGCCAAACTAGCAAAACCATCTAATGCCTTCACAAAAAAAGCATCGCCCAACTCAACATCCCCCTTACCATAATTAATCAAAGCACGCATTAACATAGAGACAGGATATTCTGGACTATAAAACTCCATAATACTTAAATTACTCAAAGCATCATCATATCTCTCCTGCTTAACGTAAGACTCAACTAAAGAGCCATACACATATCTTAAAAACCATGCATTAGGAACATTATCCCTAACAATTTTTGCGTCATGTAAAGATATGCCTTTCCTTAAGACTTCCTCATGTACCTTATTCTCATCTGAAAGCGAATCCTCCAACAAAACGTTCGCATCTAAAAGTCTTCCCTGTCGAATCAATAATTGTCCTTTAACAGCCTTCATTCTAGAAGAAAGACCTTTCTCCTTTTTTTCTATTTCAGAAAGTGCCTTATCTGCAACTTCCAGCTGCCCAAGAAAGATGGAAGACGCCACATAGTTAAATTGAATAAATTCTACATTAGGGTTTTTACTATAAGCCCATGACCATAATGAAAACTCATTCTGCCAAAGAGGAATAGTCACACGCAAATTCATGGAACACAAAACCAGCCAAAAAACCGGCATAAGTCTTATTAATTTACCGTACCGATTATCCTTAAGTAGCTCGACCGGCTTAAAACTAATAAGCGCCAAAACAAAAAACACTAAAGGCAATGCAACAAATCGCTCATGACCTATATTCCCGCCTATATTAAGAGGTATAATATTTAGAACGGGCAAAAGTGCAATAAAGCCACAAACCGCTAAAAGAGCGCCTTTAGTTCGGCACAAAGCTACAGCTAGAACTCCAGATATAAAAAACAAACCACAAACGATAATGTTTAATACGAGACTAATCCCCTCAAGCTCCCCCATCTGAACAGGATGCATTGGATTTAAATCAGAAAAAGGCCAAATTATCATCCTAAGATAAAAAAGCACAGTATATCCAATGAGCCCGATTCGTTGAAATACGCTTAACCCGCTCTCAACCTCTATATTCGCAACATAAATATCAGGATGAACTTCATACCTAACAAGCAAATACACTAATCCGCTAAAAAAAACACCTAAAAACAAAAAAACAAAAGATTTTCTAAAAATATTTTTTAGAAATATTAAAAATCTTTCTCCCGCCCCATAATTCACAAATAGCCAAACAGCCAAAATCAAAGGAAAAGTCACTGCCATTTCTTTTGACATAGAGGCGCAAAAAAAACTAAATGAAACCGCAACTACCCGTATCCATCCTTTTAGCCAAGTAGAAAAAACCAATCCTAGTAAGAAAAAGAGGGTAACTAGTAAATCAAATCTCCCCGCAACCCATACTGTGGACTCTATAAGAGCGGGATGCATACCATATATTACGATAGCTATAGCCGCCCGCTGATAAGCTTCTACGCTATGCTTACAAGACCTATCAACAGAAACCTTGTACGAAAGCAACCCTACTAAAATGCAATTTGCTAGCAATATTAAAAGATTAACAATATGAGAAACTGACGGATTTACATCGAAAATCTTGAACTCGCAAATGAAGCTTAAAAGTACTGCCGGACGAAAATAAGTAGTACCCGGCAAAATAGACTGACTAATAGAACCCCATAAATCCACTGGATCTCTAAGTGCAGAACTATCTAAAAATAACGTCGTATCGTCCCAAACATAATCATAGCTATGCACCGGAACATAAAATAGAGTTATTACCAAAAGTGCAAGTATTGGAGAAAATTTAGAAAAATAATTTTTCATAAAAATCCAAAAAAAAGCCCCTTATAAGGGGCTTTTTTTAAAAATTAACGACACTCGGAAGGTACATACTTAGCATTAGCGCTATTACTTACTGCGCAGGTCCAAGTAATAACATCACTCGGAACTGTACCTGCACTAATAGCTGAGCCACCTGAAGAAGGTGTTAAGGTAAAAACAACACCCTGAGCAGCTGAAGTCATTGTCACGGTAATTGCGCCATTTGCACCAACAGCTACAGAAGAAACGTTTTTAGTACCACTTGAATTGAAAGTCCATCCAGTACTTAAAGGAGAAGTAGCATTAGCAGCATTTTCTGCAACTAAAGTTTTAGCAGCAGCTGCCTGCGTTAGCCCTTCACTTACTCGAGCACGAACTGTGTAATCTTGATAAGCAGGTAGTGCAATAGCCGCTAGAATACCAATGATCGCCACTACGATCATCAATTCAATCAGTGTAAAACCTTTTTGAGCTTTCATGCGTGTCTCCGATAGAAGAAGTAGGCTCAACGTGCCTGACGAGACATAAGCATTCCGCGTGCCAAATTAGGAAAGCCCGCTATTTATGTGAAATAGCTCGCCTGCCGCTTCGCCTGCATGGCAGCTATTGACAAGAATTGTCACTTTAAAATGAGCCGTTTGATGTAGTCTTGTGGGCCTGCTATAAGGCAAGCATCTCTGTGATTGCCCAGGCTGTTTCTCATGACTGATTTCCCTCCTCTGTCCGGTCTTGCTCGCCAGCTCGTATTGGCCGAACTGCTCGATGAGAAAACAGCACAAAGTGCTGTAGCCCAGGCCAAACGCAGCCAAACGCCATTGGTGAGTTATCTCGTTCAAAATCGCTTAGTCAAAAGCCGCCCTCTGGCTGAATTAGCTGCGGAGCAATTCGGCTTGGCTTTTCTAGACTTGAGCGCGCTTGATAAGGAAAGCCTCCCCAAAGAAGTAGTTAGCGAAAAGCTGATGCAGCAGCATCACTTTCTCCCCCTCGCCAAGCGCGGAAATAAGCTTTATATCGGCCTTTCTGACCCAACCAATCAGCAGGCCATCAATGATGTGCAATTCAGCACTGGCCTTACCGCCGAGCCTATCCTGGTAGAGGATGACAAGCTTCATGACGCTATTGACCGTTACCTAGATAACGGCACAGGCGGTCTGGATATGGGTGATATTGATCTCGACGTTGAGATCGATGCTGGAGAAGAGAAAAAGCAAGAAGCCTCTGCAACCGATGCCGATGATGCGCCTGTTGTGCGCTTCGTTAATAAGATGCTACTGGATGCCATCAAACGCGGCTCATCGGACCTGCACTTCGAGCCCTATGAACGGATCTATCGGGTGCGCTTTCGTACCGATGGCGTCATGCATGAAGTAGCTCGCCCGCCTATTCAACTGGCACCTCGCATATCAGCCCGCCTGAAGGTCATGTCGAGCATGGATATTTCCGAGCGGCGCAAGCCACAGGACGGACGCGTCAAACTCAAGGTATCCAAGACCAAATCCATCGACTTTCGTGTGAATACTCTCCCCACCCTTTGGGGCGAAAAGATCGTAATGCGAATTCTTGACCCTTCCAGCGCTCAGATGGGCATTGATGCTTTGGGTTACGAAGAAGGTCAAAAAGCGTTGTATATGGACGCTTTAAGTCAGCCCCAGGGTATGATTCTGGTCACCGGCCCGACCGGTTCGGGCAAGACAGTATCGCTGTATACCGGTCTGAATATCCTCAATACGGAAGACATCAATATTTCTACAGCGGAAGATCCGGTAGAAATTAACCTGGAAGGTATCAATCAGGTTAACGTTAACCCGCGTCAAGGAATGGACTTTGCCCAGGCGCTTCGAGCATTTTTGCGTCAGGATCCTGACGTTATCATGGTGGGCGAGATCCGCGACTTAGAAACAGCTGAAATCGCCATCAAAGCCGCCCAAACCGGCCATATGGTAATGTCGACCCTTCATACAAACAGCGCCGCAGAAACCCTAACACGCCTGCGTAATATGGGCGTTCCTGCGTTCAACATCGCTACCTCGGTCAATCTGATCATTGCCCAGCGGCTGGCACGCAAACTCTGCCCTAAATGTAAAAAGCCTCATGATGTACCAAGAGAAACACTGCTTTCTGAAGGCTTCCCCGCAGACCAGATTGGCAAATTTACACTTTACTCCCCTATAGGCTGTGACGATTGCAATAAGGGCTACCGAGGCCGTATTGGTATTTATGAGGTGGTTAAGATCACCCCAGCCTTACAAAATCTGATTATGGAAGAAGGCAATTCTATCGCCATTGCCCGTAAGGCTCGCGAAGAAGGTTTCAACGATTTACGGACGTCCGGTCTGCTTAAGGCGATGCAAGGCGTCACAAGCCTGGAAGAAATCAACCGCGTTACCAAAGATTGATACTTTCTGGCTCAAAGCTTGCAAAGGTTGCCGTGACATTCACTTGAACGTGAGCGGGCCCTCTTACCTGAACACAGGTTAAAAGCGGTCCTCTCCTGCAACCTGAAGAGCCGCATGCATGGCCGATAAAGCGTTGAAAATGAGCGCCTTTACCTGGGAAGGCACGGACCGTAAAGGTGTCAAGGTAAAAGGCGAAATGAGCGGGCTAAATCCCGCCTTGGTCAAGGCCCAACTGCGCAAGCAGGGCGTTAACCCAACCCGTGTACGCAAAAAATCTATTTCGATACTGAGCCGCGGCAAAAAGATCAAGCCGTTGGACATTGCCCTGTTCACGCGCCAGCTGGCAACCATGCTGGGTGCAGGTGTTCCTCTGCTGCACTCGTTTGACATTATTAGCGAGGGCTTCGACAACCCGAACATGCGCAAACTGGTCGATGACATCAAACAGGAAGTAGCAGCTGGTAATAGCTTGTCCAGTTCGCTGCGCAAAAAGCCGCAATATTTTGACGACTTGTACTGCAACCTGGTTGATGCTGGTGAGCAATCAGGCTCATTGGAAACCCTGCTGGACCGTGTTGCAACTTACAAGGAAAAAACCGAGCAACTAAAGAAAAAGATCAAAAAGGCCATGACCTACCCGGCTGCTGTTGTGGTAGTAGCGATCATCGTATCGGCCATCCTATTGATCAAGGTCGTTCCACAATTCCAGTCGGTGTTTGAAGGGTTTGGTGCAGAGTTGCCTGCATTTACTATGATGGTGATTGCTCTCTCCGAAATGCTTCAGGCTTGGTGGTACATCGTCCTGTTTGCATTCTTTATTGCAGGGTACGCTTTCCGGATGGCGCATGTGCGCTCCGAGAAATTCCGTGATGCCGTGGATCGCTTCGTACTGAAGATTCCGGTGGTTGGCCAGATTCTGTATAAATCAGCTATTGCCCGCTATGCCCGTACGCTGTCCACTACATTTGCTGCTGGCGTGCCACTCGTGGATGCGTTGGACTCTGTTTCAGGAGCTACCGGCAACGTGGTATTCCGCAATGCCGTGGACCGAATCAAACAGGACGTATCGACGGGTATGCAGCTGAACTTCTCGATGCGCAATACCGCCGTCTTTACCTCCATGGCTGTTCAGATGACCGCCATTGGTGAAGAATCCGGCGCGCTGGATGAGATGCTGGATAAAGTGGCTACGTTCTATGAGGAAGAAGTCGACAATATGGTCGACAGCCTTACAAGCCTGATGGAGCCCATGATTATGGCCGTCCTGGGGGTTCTGGTTGGCGGCCTGATCATCGCGATGTACCTGCCGATCTTCCAACTGGGCTCAGTGGTGTGATGGAGGCGATTGATCTTTTAGGCAGCTATCCGTTGGCCTACCTGAGCGGTGCTTTGATCTTGGGCCTGCTGGTAGGCAGCTTTTTAAATGTAGTTGTTCATCGGCTTCCACTCATGCTGGAGCGTGAGTGGATCGCCCAGTCTCGCGAAATGCTGGGCTTGCCCGCCGAGGCATCGGGCGCACCGTATACCTTGTCGCGCCCTGGTTCGCACTGCCCTCACTGCAACCATAAAATTCGACCATGGGAAAATATTCCCCTGCTCAGCTACCTACTCCTGCGTGGTCGCTGCTCCCATTGTAAGACTACTATCAGCCTTCGTTATCCCCTGGTTGAGTTAACGTGCGGCCTGCTTTCCTTCGTAGTGGTCTGGCACTTTGGCTTTACCTGGCAGGCAGGCAGCGCTCTGCTTCTTACCTGGAGCTTGCTGGCGATGAGCCTGATCGACGCCGATCACCAGCTTCTTCCGGATATATTAGTACTGCCCATGCTGTGGCTGGGCCTGATCGCCAATCAGTTCGAGCTGTTTACCAACCTGCCGGATGCCGTATGGGGCGCCGCGGCTGGCTATCTCAGTCTTTGGTCGGTCTATCAGGTGTTCCGCCTCGTAACAGGCAAGGAAGGCATGGGCTTTGGCGATTTCAAACTCTTGGCCATGCTTGGCGCCTGGGGTGGCTGGCAAATCCTGCCGTTGACCATCTTGCTTTCATCTTTGGTTGGCGCCGTTCTTGGCATCATTTTGCTAAAACGGCGTAATGCCGAAAGCGGCACGCCTATTCCTTTTGGCCCTTATTTAGCAATTGCAGGGTGGATTGCATTGCTCTGGGGTGATCAAATAACCGGCATGTATCTTCAATTTGCCGGATTCTAATGACTACACCCTGGATCCTTGGCCTGACAGGCGGGATCGGCAGCGGCAAAAGCGCAGCAGCCGAACATTTCAGTACTCTTGGCATCCATACAGTGGATGCCGATCAGGTAGCACGCTGGGTTGTTGAGCCAGGCCGGCCTGCACTCGAGCAGATTGCCCATCGGTTCGGCGTTGATATTCTCTTACCGGATGGCCGACTTGATCGCCCCGCCCTACGTGCCCGCATTTTTTCCGCACCGGATGAGCGTCGCTGGCTGGAGCAATTGCTACATCCCTTGATTCGCCAGGAAACTATCCGCATGTTAGGTGAAGCGACCTCACCTTACGCCATTCTGGTTTCGCCACTTCTAATCGAGTCAGGGCAAATCCAGATGACGCAGCGGGTTCTTGTTATTGATGCGCCTGAAGCTCTCCAGCTTGAGCGCGCTATTCGCCGCGATCAAGCCAGCGAGGCACAAATTCGCGCCATCATCGCGGCGCAACTCGCACGCGATGAACGCCTGCGCCAAGCTGATGACGTGATCGTCAATAATGACGGCCTCGCTCACTTGAATGAGCAGGTAGAGCGCCTACACCGTTTTTATTTAACCCTCCAAGGAGGCAAGCATGCCTAAGCCACCCTTGTCAGTGAATTGCCCGACTTGCGGCGCACCTGTGGAATGGAGCGAACAAAGCCCAAATCGGCCTTTCTGCTCGGACCGCTGCAAATTAATTGATCTAGGCGCCTGGGCCTCGGAAGAGCATGCTATTCCGGGCAATGAGCTAGAGGATGATTTGTTTTCCGACGACCTTCCTCCACGCGAACATTGAGCCCGACGCACCTGCCCCGCTACGTCAGTTGTTGACACTACTCACCCACGCTCATGCTTTTCAATTACATAAAACTCGCTGAGTCAGGCTCAATGAAAAAAGCAGAAGCTTGAAATAGCTTCTGCTTTTAGGAAAAGGCATCGCCTATTGAGCCCTCTACCTATGCTCGTAAAAAAATTACTTCGATTTTGCCTGTAAAGCATCCTTTAACGCTTCTTCCGAATCGAATTCGCGCTGCCCCACGAAACGACCATGATCGAGCATAACCCAAAGGACTTTTTCCTTATCGCCTGGATAGCGAGGAGCCACGCGCCCCTTTCGGTCCAGAAGCACTCTATAGGAATATCCTTTCATGGCCGGAATTGCGAAGAGTGTTGAAATCATTGAGGGCATGTGGCTGATATCAGCCATAAGCATAATTTTCCGAGCCTCTAGAAACCCTTCAGACTGCTCCTTGAGCGCCGCATGGACAAGACTTGCTCCTTTCATACTTCGTGCTACAAGCAGAACCTGTAAATCGTCATTAAATGTATAAGGCTGTTCGAACTGATCAAGCAATGTCCAAGGCGCTAGACGCTGGCCAGGCTCAAGCGCCAGAGCGAGTCCCGGCATAGCGAAGAGAAACAGCACCCAGAAGCGCCAAGTGCGCATAGATCCTCCAAATAGACGATTTACGGAACGATTATGGCCGCTACGGCTTGCTATAAGGGAGTCCCTTTCTATCAATCCCATGACAGGCCACAGCATAGGAATATCGTATCTATACAGCTCCACTAATATTGCAAAGCGAGAATTATTATCATTAGTAACAGCACCATTTCGCCTTGAGCCTATCCTGCATCATAATGCTCACTCTAAGGGCATCCAAGTGATGCGGCTTTCTGATTGAAGAAATCCCCAAGCCAGGCGTCATAGTAATACCTTGCAACCAGGTTCAGATTAATGATTCCACTTAAGGAATTACTGGCCGCCGTGCCTCAGCAGGGCGTAGTCCAATGGATAGGTGTACGTCCCGCCTTACGGGCAGACATGATTGTAGTAGAGGAAGTAGAGGCCCGTCGCGAGGCAGGCCTGACAGGTGATCATGCTCGCCCGAGCCCGCGCAATTCGCGGCAGGTTACATTTATCCAATGGGAACACTTGGCCGTTGTCAGTGCGCTTATCGGACGACCGCTTGAACCTCAGGATCTACGCCGCAATATAGCAGTATCAGGTATCAACCTTTTTAGCCTTAAAAACCGTCAGTTCCAGATTGGTGATGCGCTTTTCGAAACGACGGGCTGGTGCCAGCCCTGCTCCCGCCTGGAAGAACGATTAGGTAAAGGCACGTTTCAAGCTATGCGCGGCCATGGCGGTATCACCGCACGCGCACTCAACGGCGGAGTTATCCGGCTTGGCGACTCATTAACTGTTGTCGAATGACGGGCAAGTCGATGTATCTACCGAACCTACTTACTACACCGCTTTTGACGAGTTGCTCGTGTTACATCACACACCTTCACGGCCCGCATTCAGTTATCGAATTCCCACTCTATGAGTATCAAGCACTATGACACATCGCATTGTAATCGTAGGCGGCGGCGCTGGCGGCCTAGAGCTGGCCACTCGCCTAGGTCGTACGCTCGGTAAGCACCAGAAGGCTTGCATCACACTAGTGGATGCCAACCTGACACACATCTGGAAGCCACTGATGCATGAGATTGCGGCAGGATCTCTCAACTCATCGGCAGATGAATTGAATTACGTTGCGCAAGCCAAGTGGAATCACTTTCAATTTCAGATAGGGCGAATGACCGGACTGGATAGAACCAGCAAACAGATTCGCCTGGCAGCGATAACAGATGAAAAGGGTAAGGAAATTCTGGCTGAACGAACCCTGCCCTACGATACCTTAGTGATCTCGATCGGCAGTAACACCAACGACTTTGGCACGCCAGGCGCTGCCGAGCATTGTCTATTCCTCGATACCCGCGCCCAGGCCGAGCGTTTTCATCAGCGATTGTTAAATCACTATCTACACGCACAAGCCAGTACAGAAAATGCTGCTCCTATCGATGTAGCGATCGTGGGTGCGGGAGCAACTGGTGTCGAGCTGGCTGCCGAACTGCGTAACGCTGCTCATCAATTAGTTTCTTACGGACTGGACCGTATTCAGCCGGACGATTTGCGCATCACCATCATCGAAGCAGGCCCCCGCGTTTTACCTGCTCTGCCTGAGCGTATTGGTGAGCCTGTTGCTCAACAATTAAAAAAGCTTGGTGTTCGCCTCATAACCGGCGCAGCTGTAAGCTCGATTACGGAAGACGGTTTAACGACCAAAGACGGCGAATTCATTCCTGCCACACTAAAAGTCTGGGCTGCAGGCATTCGCGCACCGGCCTTCTTGGCAGACCTAGACGGACTAGAAAGCAATCGGATCAACCAGTTAGTGGTCCGCCCTACCCTGCAAACTACACGTGACGATGACATTTTCGCTTTTGGTGATTGCGCTGCTTGCCCAATGTCCGGCGAAGATAACCGCAATGTTCCTCCACGGGCGCAGGCCGCCCATCAGCAAGCGTCTCTACTCGTCAAGTCTATGAAGGCTCGTTTAAAAGGTGAGGCACTGCCTGAGTATCACTACAAGGATTATGGTTCGTTAATTTCCTTGTCGCGCTATTCGGCAGTAGGCAATCTAATGGGTAATCTGACCGGAAATATCATGCTTGAAGGCTGGCTGGCACGGATGTTCTATGTGTCCCTGTATCGCCTGCATCAACGCGCACTATACGGTAATTTCCGCACGTTGCTTCTGCTGATCAATGATCACCTGGGCCATACCCTGCGCCCACGTCTCAAACTGCATTAAATAAAGACCATAGCGCTATCGGCTTCATGCGACGCCGATAGCCTGACTAATTTACTAACCTTTTAACATTTAAAGCTTTAGACGCCATAAAGATTAGCGACACAAGCTGCTAGAGATAAGCACACAGGCTTAAACAGCCGAATCGCAAGAATAAGGTAGTAAACAGAAAGGGAAATCTAGATTAAGCTTACTATCTGCTCATGCCTTAAGGATCAAGCATTTTACAGAAAGATACTTTAGAGGAGAGTAACAAGTAATAAGTGGTGGGTCGTGTAGGATTCGAACCTACGACCAATTGGTTAAAAGCCAACTGCTCTACCGACTGAGCTAACGACCCACTTAATGGTCGGGGTAGGGGGATTCGAACTCCCGACATCCTGCTCCCAAAGCAGGCGCGCTACCGGGCTGCGCTATACCCCGACAAGGAAGTTGGCTCCGCGACCTGGACTCGAACCAGGGACCCAATGATTAACAGTCATTTGCTCTACCGACTGAGCTATCGCGGAACATCACATCTTCCATCTCACCTTCAGCTTTCAGTGTTTAGCTGCGTTGCTGCAGGTGAGGTGCGCCATTTTACGGATATCGTTTTCCCTGTCAACACCTCAAACCAAACTTTTTTTAAAAAATCATAGAGTTAATGAAAGTAGCCTGTTGGCAGGCGGGGCATCACGCAATACCCCGCCTATTCCATAGCCAGATGATTAGGCGAACACAATCTCATCATCAACTACGTTCGCCTCGATACGACTACCCGGCACGAACTGCCCCGATAGAATCTGTTGGGCCAGCGGATTCTCGATCCAGCGCTGGACAGCACGCTTCAGCGGGCGTGCGCCATAAACGGGGTCGTACCCCACCGCTACCAGCTTATCCATCGCCTCCTGCGACAAGGCTAAGTCCAACTCCCGCTCAGCCAGACGCTGGCGTAAACGACCAAGCTGGATCTCAGCAATACCGGCAATCTGATCACGGCCCAGCGGCTCGAACACGACCACCTCATCGATCCGGTTGATAAACTCCGGACGGAAATGTGCTGACACCGCATCCATGACGGCAGCACGCTGCGCCTCAGGATCGCCGACCAGCTCTTGAATTTGAGCCGATCCGAGATTTGAGGTCATAACCACGACCGTATTACGGAAGTCGACCGTACGGCCCTGGCTATCAGTCAGGCGTCCATCATCAAGCACTTGAAGCAGGATGTTGAATACATCCGGATGCGCCTTTTCCACCTCATCCAGCAAGATGACCGAGTAAGGCTTGCGCCGCACCGCTTCCGTCAGATATCCCCCCTCCTCGTAACCAACATAGCCCGGGGGAGCCCCAATCAAACGTGCCACAGAATGTTTTTCCATGAACTCGGACATGTCGATCCGAACCATAGCCTCTTCGGTGTCGAACAGGAACTCCGCCAGGGATTTGCACAGCTCTGTTTTACCGACCCCTGTTGGCCCCAAAAACAGGAAGGAGCCACTAGGACGATTTGGGTCAGACAATCCTGCCCGGGAACGGCGAACGGCATTAGCCACGGCGGTTACCGCTTCATTCTGGCCAATAACACGCTTATGCAACGCATCTTCCATGCGCAAGAGTTTGTCACGCTCGCCTTCCAGCATTTTGCTCACCGGAATTCCTGTCCACTTGGACACAACCTCAGCAATTTCATCTTCAGTGACCTTATTGCGCAGCAGCTGATTGGCTGGCTTCTCATGCTGATCCACCATCTGTAAGCTTCGCTCAAGATCAGGAATCACGCCGTACTGCAACTCGGCCATACGGTTCAGGTCGCCTTTACGGCGTGCCAACTCCAACTCCTGCTTGGCTTGCTCAATCCTTCCCTGCAACTGTGCTGATCCCTGCACCTCCGCCTTTTCGGCTTTCCAGATTTCTTCCAGATCGGCATATTCCTGTTCAAGCCGGGCAATGTCGTCTTTTAGTTTTTCCAGACGCTTCAGCGCAGCCTCGTCATCCTCTTTCTTGAGTGCTTCCCGCTCAACTTTAAGCTGAATCAGACGACGCTCCAGACGATCAAGGGGCTCCGGCTTGGAGTCGATTTCCATCCGGATACGGCTAGCTGCCTCGTCAATCAGGTCAATAGCCTTGTCGGGCAACTGGCGATCCGTGATATAGCGATGCGACAGCTTGGCAGCAGCGATAATGGCACCGTCGGTAATGGCCACCTTATGGTGAACTTCATACCGCTCCTTGAGGCCACGCAGGATAGCAATGGTATCCTCCTCGCTCGGCTCATCGACCAGCACTTTCTGGAAGCGCCGTTCCAGAGCAGCATCTTTTTCAATGTACTTGCGGTATTCGTCCAATGTCGTGGCGCCAACGCAGTGCAGCTCACCACGCGCTAAAGCTGGCTTTAACATGTTTCCAGCATCCATGGCACCTTCCGCTTTGCCAGCGCCGACCATGGTATGCAGCTCATCGATAAAAAGAATGACCCGACCTTCCTGCTTGGAAAGCTCATTCAGAACGCTCTTTAGGCGTTCTTCAAACTCCCCACGGAATTTAGCGCCAGCAATCAAGGACCCCATATCTAACGCCAGCAACCGTTTATCTCTCAAACCGTCAGGTACTTCGCCATTAACTATACGTTGAGCCAGCCCCTCGACAATGGCGGTTTTACCTACCCCGGGCTCACCGATCAGCACAGGATTGTTCTTGGTCCGTCGCTGCAGGACCTGAATGGTACGGCGAATTTCGTCGTCACGGCCGATGACCGGGTCCAACTTACTGTCTTCGGCGCGCTTGGTCAGATCGATCGTATATTTATCCAGTGCCTGCCGCGATTCCTCGGCATTCGGGTCATTCACCGCCTCGCCGCCACGCAGATTATTGACGGCATTTTCCAAAGCTTTTCTGGAAACGCCCTGCCCCAACAGCAGTTTGCCTAGCTTGGTGTTCTCATCCATGGCAGCCAGCAGGACCAGTTCACTCGAGATAAACTGATCACCCTTCTGCTGGGCCAGCCGGTCAGCTTGATTCAACAGACGGGCCAGATCCTGAGACAGACTCACATCTCCAGTAGGATTTTGAATTTTGGGAAGCCCATCCATTTCCTTGGTAAGCGCCTGACGCAGCGCTTGAATATCAAACCCTACCTGGCGCAGCAGGGGCAGGATGGATCCTCCCTGCTGATCAAGCAGAGCCGAAAATAGATGTACTGGCTCAATAGCCGGATGGTCATGACCGACCGCCAGGGATTGAGCATCGGCCAATGCGACTTGCAACTTACTGGTTAAGCGGTCGATTCGCATAAAAATGTCCTTTGAATAGGAAATACGGGTAGGCGCGACATATACGCGCCGGTAACGATTACCCGTCGAGATGCCTCTTACATAAGGACAGTTTTTAACGATTCAAGCACTCCGCTCTTGACTCACATCAGTAGTTGGAGTTAATCAACCGTCACGTCAACCAGATCAAGCTGGCCATGCGCCCTGTTTGCGGAGAGCGGCGATAGGAGAAAAAACGGTCTTCATCTGTATAAGTACACAGACCGCCGCCATAGACAGCATGGATGCCCTGCTGAGCCAGACGCAACCGCGCCAGCTGGTAGAGATCTGCCATAAAGCGCCCCTGATTGAGACTAGGGCGAAATGCCGCCTCAGCAGAAGCCTGCTCACGTATAAAGGCTGCCTTGACCTCAGGCCCTACTTCGAACGCATCCGGCCCGATTGCAGGCCCTAACCAGACCAAGATATCGTCTGGCGGAGAGTCTAATGTGGCCACTGTCGCTTCGAGAATACCATTGACCAGCCCGCGCCATCCGGCGTGAGCAGCGGCCACACGGCTACCGGCACGATTGCAGAATAAGACAGGAAGACAGTCTGCAGTCATGATGGTAGCGGCCACGCCGGGGGTAGACGTCCAGACCGCATCCGCCTCAAGAATCCTGTCAGGCTGGGCCTCAACCACGGACAAACCGTGTACCTGACGCAACCAGGCCGGCTGACACCCTAGCGTAGAGACCAGTCGCTGACGGTTTTCCAAGACAGCACCTGGATCGTCCTGCACATGATCGCCAAGATTCAAGCTTGCATAGGCTCCCTGGCTGACACCGCCTAGCCGTGTTGTCGCGCAGCTCCGCACGTTAGCAGGCGCCGGCCACTCGGGAATCAGCCAGTTCTCATTCATCCGGTGAAGGCCTCACGATCCTGTCTAAGCAAACTAAGCAGCCAGACCAGATCCTCTGGCAGAGGCGATTCCCAGCTCAACCGCTCGCCTGTCACAGGGTGCTCTAGCTCAAGGAAGCGAGCATGCAAGGCTTGTCGTGGGAACTCACGCAAAGTCTTTACTAATGTTGGATTGGTCGCGGGCGGAATACGGAAACGCCCGCTATAAACTGGATCACCAACCAAGGGATAGCCGATATGCGTCATATGCACACGAATCTGATGCGTTCGCCCGGTTTCCAGCTTCACGCGCACATGGGTATAGGCACGGAACCGCTCGAGTACACGGTAATGACTGACAGCTGGCTTCCCGCCTGTTACAACGGCCATTTGTTGGCGACGCTGGGAATGTCTACCGATCGGAGCATCCACCGTACCGCCTGAAACCACGACACCAGACACAATGGCTTCATAAATACGGCTGACCGAGCGTTCCTGCAACTGTGCAACCAGGTGTGTATGTGCTTCAAGCGTCTTGGCAACAACCATGAGCCCTGTGGTGTCCTTGTCCAGGCGATGCACTATGCCTGCCCGTGGGACGTTGGCCAATGCCGGAACATGATGGAGCAAGGCATTGAGCAGTGTGCCGTCGGCATGTCCTGCCGCGGGATGGACAACTAACCCGGCGGGCTTGTCTAGAACTAGCAGGTGGTCGTCTTCATGCACTATATTCAGCTCGATATCCTGAGCCACCCAATCGCCTTGCGCTTCCCGCTGGGCATTCAGGGACAAGACAGCACCACTGTGAACTGTATCGCGTGGCCGAAGGACGGCACCATCGACCGTCAAGGCGCCTTCCTTGATCCAGGTTGCCAACCGTGATCGGGAATATTCGGAAAAAAGTTGTGCGGCCACTTGATCGAGGCGTTGACCGCCGAGCTCTGAAGGAACTTCGGCACTGAGTTGAATAATATCGGACATGAGTAGCCAACAAAGGCAGTGTAGCTTTTGGTTTCGGCTACACGCTGTGGTTAAATACGGAAACTTTTTGCCCTGGCATGTCATACATGCCGGATGTTCATCATAACAGGACGGTTCCGGCTCCGTCAGCCGACCGTCTCAGGGAACGCAAAGCCGCCATGCAATTGAAGCACCTGCTGCTGATCGCCAGCCTAGCCCTTACCGCTGCCTGTTCCTCAAACACGCCTGAAGTAGCGGAGAACCTGAGCGAAACCGATCTGTACCGGCAAGCCCAGGAAGATTTGAATAACAACAACTATAACCAGGCGGTCAGCAAGCTGCGCGCATTGGAGTCGCGTTATCCGTTTGGTCGCTACGCTGAACAGTCTCAACTCGAGCTTATCTACGCAAATTACAAGAATGGCGAACCCGAGGCCGCCCGCACTGCTGCCGACCGCTTTATTCGTCTACACCCGCAACATCCCAATGTCGACTATGCGTACTACATGAAAGGTGTCGCGTCGTTCGAACAGGATCGCAGCCTGCTGGCCCGCTTCCTCCCGCTGGATCTGACCAAGCGAGATCCTGGAGCAGCGCGCGATTCCTTTAACGATTTTGCTCAATTCACCAGCCGCTTCCCGAACAGTTCCTACGCTCCTGACGCCAAGGCCCGCATGACATACCTGCGCAACCTGCTGGCAGCCTATGAGATTCACGTGGCCGACTATTACATGTTGCGTAAGGCTTACGTCGCAGCCGCCAACCGTGGACGCTATGTCGTGGAAAACTTCCAGGGCACACCCGCTGTAGGCGATGGCCTTGCCATCATGGTCGAGGCCTATCAGCACATGGGATTGAATGATCTGGCAGCCACTAGCCTCGAAACACTGAAAATGAACTATCCAGACAATCCCAGCCTGGACAATGGTACATTCGTGCCCAAGCAACGCTCTGAAGATGATCGCTCTTGGCTTGCCCGTGCAACCCTTGGCCTTATCGACCGGCCGAATGAGCCACTACCGCCCGGCCAAACTCGAGCCTCTCAGGATATCGAGCGTCAATACGAAGAGGCCAAGCGTGAGATTCCGCCAGAATTACTGCCTGAAAACCACTCTGAAGCTACTACACCCAGCGACACGCCCAAGCGCTCCTGGTTTAGTCGGCTAACGTTTGGATTATTTGACTGAATGAATCTGTTAGAGCAAAGGAGGCCTAGGCCTCCTTTGCTTTTTATAGCGATATATCTACTGACATAACCGGAAGCTTTAGCTTTCACCTCAATAGAAATGTCACTCCCTCTTCGGCCATCACAGCATAAATCTGTGCGTCCTATGCGAGGTTGGCTAAACTGTTCCCTCCCGCCTAATTAGAGACGATCATGGGTTTGTTTCGTTTATTATTCTGGATAGCCTTGATTCTGGCCATTATCTGGCTATGGCGCAGAGTGGCACGATCCAAGCGGCAGCGCTCTAAGCGCTCCCGAACTCTACAGACTCATACCATGGTTCGCTGTCACTTCTGCCGCGTCCATGTCCCTCAAGATAAAGCGCTATCGCATGGCAATCACTGGTATTGCTGCAACGATCATCTGGAGAAAAGCCTGACTCGTGACCAGTGACTTACTACTGCCTACCCTGCAGGATGGCCGCATATTAAGGCTCTATCACTATTATCGAATCATTGTCGGCCTGATCTTTTTTTTGCTGACAACGACTAATCTTGACGCCAACTTACTCAATGTTAACGAGAACGGCCATTTTTTCCATGTAAGCTGGGCTTATCTAGGCTGTAACGTGCTCGCGGCGTTTTTGCCTCCGCTTCGCAAGCAGAATCATGTTTTCCTACTTGCCTTATTCGACGTGCTGCTGCTTTCGTACTTGATGTACTGCGCAGGCGGAACCTCTAGTGGGATCGGCAACCTCGTCATCATTACCGTTTCAATCGCTAACATTTTGCTGCGCGGCCGTATAGGCATTCTCTTGGCCGCTCTGGCAACCCTGGTGCTGATTTACGCCACCTTTTACCGAACGCTGCTATTTCCAAATGGAAGTACTCAGTATGTTCAAGCAGGTGGGCTGGGCGCACTGTGTTTCGCCGCCGCGTTCCTGGTCCAGAGTCTTGTTGGAAGACTCATGAAAAGCCAGACGCTGGCCGAGGAGCGCGCCACTGTCGTAGCGGATCTTGAAACGCTCAACGCATTGATTCTGGATCGTATGCGGACGGGAATTATTGTGCTGAACGCCAGCCACAAGGTTTTGCTGGCCAATCCGGCCTCGCTTGAATTGTTAGGCCAGACCGAGTTGGTTCATGAGGATATAGAGTCGCATTGCCCAGAGCTTATGGAGCGCCTCCAACAGTGGGACCGCAACCGAACGCTACGGCCAACGCCCATACAAGCCTTTGGCGAGGGCCCGCTCATTCAACCCAGCTTTGTGCCCATTCAGCGCAGCGGCGAGCAGCACCTGCTCATCTTTCTGGAAAATATTTCCCGTATCGCTCAGCAGGCCCAACAGCTCAAACTGGTCTCGCTCGGGCGGCTTACTGCCGGGATCGCTCATGAAATCCGTAATCCTCTAGGCGCCATTAGCCATGCGGCTCAGCTTCTTCAGGAGTCAGACACGCTGGATAAATCCGATCAGCGCTTAACACAGATTATCCAAGACCAATCACGGCGCATGAACATCATTATTGAGAATGTGCTGCAGTTGTCTCGACGTCGGCAGGCCGAGCCTCAGTTGCTTGACTTGAAATACTGGGTACACCGCTTCGCTGGCGAGCTTCGTCCCTCTTTACGAGCCGACCAATTTATACACATACAAACCACGCCAGGTACCTTGCAGACCCGAATGGATCCTAGCCAGCTGACGCAGGTTATGACGAACTTGGTGCAGAACGGTTTGCGTCATAGCGCTAAAGTCCACGGTAAAGGCCAGGTTTGGCTGGACCTCTTCCGCGACCCAGAAAGTGATCTTCCTGTACTCGATATAACCGATGACGGTCCAGGAGTACCGGAAGAGCAAATTCAGAATCTTTTCGAACCTTTCTTCACGACTGAAAGCAAAGGCACTGGACTTGGACTCTATATTTCCCGAGAGTTATGCGAAAGCAACCAAGCCCTCCTAGACTACCGTCCGCAGAAACAGGGTGGCTGTTTCCGTATCACTTTTGCCCACCCGCGCAAATTGAGTTGAGCATGAACCGACAGAAAGTCCTAATCATTGATGATGAACCCGATATCCGAGAACTCCTCGAAATTACCTTAGGGCGCATGAAGCTTGATACGCATAGCGCCCGTAACGTCAAGGAAGCCCGGGATATTCTCGGACGGGAATCTTTTGATTTGTGCCTAACGGATATGCGCTTACCCGATGGGTCAGGGATAGAGCTGGTGCAGCACATCCAGCAACAGTATCCAACCACGCCAGTTGCCATGATCACGGCCTTTGGCAGCCTGGATACGGCTATCCAGGCGTTGAAAGCCGGCGCCTTCGATTACCTTACCAAACCTGTAGACTTACCGCGCCTAAGGGAGCTTGTTACCACCGCGCTGCGCCTCAGTACCGTTCCTCAAACGGCTGCCAAGCCGGCAGACCACCGCTTACTGGGCGACTCCCCACCCATGCGCACCTTGCGCTCACAGATCAGTAAGCTAGCCCGTAGCCAGGCACCGGTATACATCAGCGGCGAGTCGGGGAGCGGAAAGGAGCTAGTAGCCCGACTCATCCATCAACAGGGACCGCGTGCGGATCGTCCTTTCATTCCTGTTAACTGCGGTGCCATCCCTACAGAGCTAATGGAAAGCGAGTTTTTTGGGCATAAGAAAGGAAGTTTTACAGGTGCTATCGAAGACAAGCAGGGGCTTTTCCAGGCGGCACAAGGTGGCACGCTGTTTCTCGACGAAGTGGCCGACCTCCCCCTGGCCATGCAGGTGAAGCTACTGCGTGCTATCCAGGAAAAAGCCGTACGCCCTGTAGGCGGGCAACAGGAAATTGCCTTGGATGTTCGCATCCTGAGCGCGACGCACAAGGACTTGGCCGCCGAAGTTGCGGCTAACCGCTTCCGCCAAGACCTCTTTTATCGCCTCAATGTTATTGAACTACGTGTCCCGCCACTGCGTGAGCGCCGCGAGGACATTGCCGAGCTTTGCAACGTTGTGCTGAAGCGGCTTGCCAGTGAATCCCAACAAGACCCTGCACACCTTACCGATGAGGCCTTAGCCAAGCTCAAGAGCTATCGCTTTCCGGGTAATGTACGTGAGCTGGAAAACATGCTCGAACGGGCCTATACCCTATGCGAAGATAACCAGATCAAACCCAGCGATTTACGCTTAGCGGATACAGGTCAATCGAATGGGAACGGCGACGCCAACCTTGCCACGATTGACAATCTTGAGGATTATCTTGAGGAAATTGAACGCAAGCTCATCATGCAAGCGCTAGAAGAAACCCGCTGGAACCGCACCGCCGCAGCGGAGCGATTAGGGTTATCGTTCCGCTCGATGCGTTATCGCCTAAAGAAACTGGGAATAGACTGAGCCAGTCAGTCAAAAACACTATAAACGTGTCTCCGGCAGATAAGGGGCAGGATCGATGATCGGTCTTTGCCCTGTCATTAAATCTGTTAGTAGCTGACAAGAAGCGGGCGCCAAAACCAGACCATTACGATAGTGCCCACAGTTTAACCATAGCCCTTTAAATCCAGGAACTGGCCCAATAAAAGGGACTCCTTTAGGCGACCCTGGGCGCAATCCAGCCCAATGCTTAACCACTTCGGCATTAGCTAGAGCTGGTAACAACTCTATGGCTGACGCTTTTAAACTTTTAAGTGCTTCAGCAGTAGGCGTTTTGTCAAAACCGGCATGCTCTAAAGTACTACCTACCAAAATATGGCCGTCTTTACGTGGAATGGCATAGCGTCCCTTAGCCATCACGATGCTTGGCAAAAAGTCTTCGTTGCACTTGTATAAAATCATTTGCCCTTTTACGGGCTCGACGGGCAATTTAAGTCCAAGTGTCTCAAGCAGTTCTCCACTCCATGCACCTGCGGTTATTACTACTTGCCCGCTATAGAAGGTTTCCTGCTCCGTTTTCACTCCTTGAATACAGCCTTGCTTACAAAGGACTTCTTTAATTGCACAGCGCTCGACAATGCGCACGTTTGATTTAGTTTGTAGCGCGGCACGCAAAGCTTTGACTAAACGAGGATTACGAACATTGGCCACATCTTCCATATAAAGAGCGCGCTCAAAACCAGGCCCTAACGGAGGTACGCTTCTATAAACATGGTCAATAGGCACCGAAAACAATGGCCGCTCAGCAGCTTTTGCCCACTCAAGAGCCTGTGCCTCATCCTCCAGGTCAAGCCAGTAAAGACCTGTAGTATGAACTTGCGGATCGAGCCCTGTTAACTCTAATAATGTCTTACCAAAGGCAGGATAAAAATCCTGAGACCAATGAGCCAGTGCTGTTACTTCAGCAGTGTAACGCCAGGGGTAAAGAGGTGAAACAATACCACCTCCTGCCCAAGATGCTTCACGCCCCGTTTCATCTCGCTCTATGAGGACTACCTCATCCATATATCTACTGAGGTTAAGGGCCGATAACAAACCAATGACACCAGCACCTACAATGATAACGGACACGACATGCCTCGACCGATAAGCTAAGAGCATTCGATTATAGCGCTACCAGCATTCCGAAAGCGTTTTTGTATGGGTTCCCTCAGCCAATGAGCGCACACCAGCTTGGCTGATCTCAAAGTCACCGCAAGCGTCGTTACGCATGCTGCCATTTCTTTTCGCTTGTAATACATAGGCTGTCGCTGTAGGCGTTCCGACAGGAGCAATTGTGTAATTGGCTACACCTGTCGCTGGCACATTACTTTCAAACACGTTAGCCAGATTATTTTCTGAATCTGTATAACGACTATTTATTGAATAATACCTCTCAAGTGCCTGGGCAGCTTCTAAGAGCGCAACCTTAGCCTCGGCACGCTTACTACGATTTACATGCTCTTGATAACTTGGGTAAGCAATAGCCGCCAATATTCCTACAATTGCTACCGAAATCATTAACTCTATGAGAGTAAAGCCATAGGCTTTTTTTATCGAATTTGTCGCCATGACATCCTGCCTGGTTTACTGCCTGTACCGCTCGCTTCAAACTGCTCTACTCCTCCACTTAAATCCGAGTTATAGAGTGAATCGAATCCATCACTAAAAAGCGTACCTGGCGATTTCAATGTTCCATCTTCAAGCTTGAAGCCGCTCGCATAACACTGGCCGCCATCACAGGTAAGCATGTCGGCATGATTGAAATAGCGATCATTATTTAAATCAAACGCAGAGTAATCCAAACTACCACCAGTATATATATTTAGAGCCATAGTCCAGCTCTCTCCGCCAGAAAGGCAAGGGTCTGACAACGGGGTAAACGTTGTGAACAGCACCCTATCCCCTCCAGTCTGTGCAGCATTGACTACACGCTCTCCAGCGGTAGAGTTCCCAACTTTCAGGTCCACATACCAGCCTGACTTGTTTTTCCAGTCCACCGTATTGTTAGAAACAATGCGGTACTGCTTGCCCTCATACGTCTTTTCAGAAATTGTTTGCTGAACCAGATCACTTGCCGAAACAGGAGTGTTTTTATTTTGATCCCATATTCCGTAAAGAGATTGCACAGAATAATCAGTTTTATCTGAAGTTTCTAAAAACTTCCCTGTACCAAATACTACTATATTACCGCCTGACGGATGCGCGGCCACACGCACCTTACCTGTAATAGGCTGACGAACACCATCTTTACGCGCCTTGAATAACAGCTGGCTTTTCCAGCTATTCTCCTTATCGCTGGCTAGGTCAAACTTCCATAAATTACCCAGTATATCCCCTGCGTACACATAAGTTATACGCCGATTCGAATCAAAAAATGCCGTTATAGCAGAAAGCCCATTATTTAAACTGCTATTATCAGGATCACTTACAACAATTTTCTTTATTAGAGATCCATTAGAAGCATTAACAACATATAAAGCAGCCTTACCTGTATTGCTAGCATAACCATTAGGAAATAAGGTTACCCAATCATCATTCTGAGTGCGCGCAATAATAGGCTCACCAAAAACATGTCCCATCTCATTCCAATCACTACTGCCGTTGTTAGTAGTAGCTGTAGCATCAGGGGCCGTTATTTCCCAAAGTACATCATCTTCAGAAAAATTTTCCCGATCAGTAACATTTAAAGCGAAGACACCACGACCGCCCGCTCCTAAGCCGCCAGCCATGTACGTTTTCCAAGCGGACCCAATATAAACGTCACCCAACCCAAACGAGCCGTCAGCATAGAAGTGGTGAGGATAATCAGGCTCGGTTAAAGCGCTTAAGCCGGGAGTAGCCCCTGGGGAGGTAGTACGATTTTTAAAGAGGCTAGCAGGTACATAGGCGAACTCTTCCTTTCCTGTACCACCATTAAAGGCATGAACCATTCCATCATTCGCACCTACAATAACCAGAGGTGTAAGCCCTTTTTTATCTGTTACATAACTCCAATAAGTATCAGCGGGCTCATTAGCTACATCGGTATTAGGTACTATATATCCATTGTTCTGCTGCCCTACGAAAATCGGGTCTGAATTAACAATATCTCCCAATATTTCATTGCGAACTCGCATTCCACTTATATTGCTACCGCGTAACCACTTCAGGCTATTCTCAGAGTTATTTAAGCTAGCTTTTTGCTCTGAAGTTAAATTACCCCAAGTAAATGCTTTTCCCACAGACCCATTAAAAGTAAATATCTTCCGGCTATCAGGCTCAGGAATTTTTCCTTCACTTGATGTTCGCCAAACTATCTCACCAACAGTACCGTCCTCATGAACATCATAGGCGATCACCTCCCCCGTCCAATCAGTAGTATTATATCTAGCCTGATAGATCAACGTATCATTTTGTATTCTTGTAGAGTTAGACGCAATTGCAGAAGCGGAACTTATTTGCTGACGAATTGACTGCAAAGCAGAATTCAACGCCGAGCTTAAACTACTAGCATCCGACGCAGTATAATATTCTCCAGCTCCGTACTTAGCCGCATCCAGTAGCATCTGGTTATCTACAGTAAAACCAATTGTGTACGTTCTTATATTCTGCTTTTGGAAGCTTAAATCATTGTAGCTTTTTCCTGCGCTATCTTCCCCAGCAGACTTTAAATCTATATCAAAAGCAAACTTGGCAATATCATCTAAATAAAGAGTGTCCCCCTCACCGTTAGCACTGCCTGACTCAGGTGCATATCCGTCGGAAAAAGGCTCACCAAAAGCAGTCTTGAGACCATCCCAATCCGGTAAATTATTACTTCCTGTGACTTCTGAATTATCTCGATGCGGGTCATTAGTAGGGAAACTACGGTCATGGGTAGGCAAACCGTCAGTAACTACAACACCAAAATTACGCTGACAGCGGTACTGTACAGGGCTTACATAATCGCCAGTGCCCAGCCCTTGAAATCGACTAAGGCCACGGAAGTAGCGAGTAACTTCATAATATGTTTCAGCAAGTGGTGTATTGGCCTCTGCTGCAAGACCATCAATACTAGAAACTAAATTATTAAAATTTTGGTCGGCCTGAGACTGGCTAACGCCTGCAGTTACAGTTAAATCCTTAATGTCTCTTAAAATGCTCCCGCCTGGGCCAGGGTCGGAGCTGCTTGGTTTATTGAAAGTTGCCAACCCGATACGCATTGACCGATTAGAAGCAGCAATTTCTTTTGCTGATTCTTTTGCCACAGCCATTCGATATGTTTTAGGCACTCGCGAATCAGGCTCTAACAAAAGATTATTGCTAGACCCATTAAAAACATTATATATATAAGCTAAATACTTTCCCGTATACCGGGTCTTCCCTTCCCCTAGAGGGTCAGGAAACTTATAGCAGCGCCTTTCCTGCACTTGATTTTTTGCTGTATTTATTGCCCATAGCGCCTTGTAGCCCGTAGAACAACCATCGGCACCAATTTGAGACAAAGAGATATTTCCGTCGGTTAATGATGCAATGGCGTAACTATTTCCATACCTATAAGCAACTGCTGAATAATTACTACTAGCCACGGATTCAGGCTGAATAATATTCGCCATACTGCCTGAGTTATCCACCAATAGAATTACATTAGGCGAGACAACTGAAGACAACGACAACGGTTGATTAGGGAAACTCTGCAGAGCGTACGCCGGAACTGATACATATAGGCCGAGAGCAACCCCTATGAGAATAGCCTTCAGGTTATACATCTTTTTCCCTTAACGCTTATAGGTTGCTTGTAACAACACGACTGATTCCCCAGAACCACCTACTGCCCGAGCAGTAATGCGGTAAAAGTTACTATTCTCGACCTCCACAGTGTCAGAGGACTTAATAACCGATGAGGTTATCCACTCAATTACGTAGCGAGGCTTAGCCTGTAAGCCAGCTAATTCCCCTGAAAATACTTGCGAATGAGCGTCCCATTGATAACCGTCTTCAACTGGTGACACACCACTATAATCAGGGCTAAGTAGCCCTTTTGAGCCACTCGCGGTAAAAACAGGCGACCCCTCGCGTAAGAATTCTTCACCTGCACGTAAGGCAGCTTCTGCAGCTTGAAATGCCAAATTTCGGTCGCGCTCATTACCGGCCATGCGTTCTTGCAATGTGGAGTCCTGTATCGAAGTGACGCCAATCATTGTGAGCAAAAGAAGGAAAACCAAGCTGATAATTAGCGCTGATCCCTGCTGTTCCTGCCTACATCTAAGATTTTTTTTTAGAAAAATCATCGGACCCGGTTCCTTATTGCGACCATTGTACCGAAGACTTGTCGTAAGCGACCGTCAGCCTCAACAGGTTGCCCGTCATAAACCAAATTTTGTACATTAGATCCTGTTTTAGGCGTGATATTGCCTTCGAGACTTTGTAATAAAAGACTAAAGCGAACACGGGCCACTTTTGACCAATCGGTTACTGCATCAGCAGTAACCATAACGTTTTCTCCTTCCATGCCATATTCAATCTGCATATTTTCTACACCCTCTACTAGTTCAGCTGCCGCCGCACTAGCATCACTGCGATTAGCGAACTGTCGCTGCACCCACAATGCTCGAATAGGGTCACCTGAAGAGGTTTTTCTTCCAGTATCACGAATAAAATACGTAATAGCCTCAAATGCCATAAGTTCTGCATCACTGCCATAGGCCTTACTAAGCTTATTATCGCTATTCATATTACTTGCATGGGCAATTGTGACTTTTTTCCCACTCGACGATACATTAGTAGCTCTAAAAATATCAGCCGAAGTACAGTCAGATAAAAACAAAGTATCACCTGATATCAGCCCTAAACTATTATCTTCAATTTGAATGTTAGCGTTGTCTGTAGACATATTGCCAACTAGTTTTGTACCAGCGCTGGAGGCGCGGCGTAGAGTAATAATGTCCGTCCCTGCCAAAGCATTAAAATTATTACTCGCAGGTACGTTATTAGAGCCGCTTACTATTTGCCCAAGAGGATTAGCTGCATCGATCGGAGGGGGTTCAGCAATAACATTTATAGAGATTTGATCAATATTTCCACATCCCATGTAACCAGCCATACGTATATCCCTAGCGAGAAAACCAACCGCGAAACGGCCGTTTTCTTGAATTCGGGCCATGGCATCTTGGACACGATATGTAGTTTTGCTACTTAAAAATAACTGAACAACTGCAGCGCCTATAACTAAGCTCAAAACAAGTCCTATCATTAACTCGACAAGACCAAATCCTTTGTTCCTCTTTAATTTAGTTAGCTTAATCACTAGCAGTTTTCCTCGCACAGCCTTGTTTCAAATACATACTGCTGTGTCGAAGCCCCACCTACTTTTGACTCGTCCCACTGTACAGTGATACGTACTATGTTATTGGTTAAAGAAACTGCTCCAGCCCCTGAAGGCAATTGGCTGGCCAAGGCATTTTTCCACTGAGCCAGATCTTGTTCAGCAATTGACGTCCCTGATGGCGCCCCACTTGAGATCGAAGTGGAGTAAGCTCCTGATTGTGCCGCAACGGTATTAGCACGCATGCGGTCGGCCATATCGTAGGCAAGAAAATTGGCTTGAGAGCGCACGGCAGCAATCTGGTTCAGCTTCATTGCATTTAATTGCAATCCAGCCATTCCTAATATGCCAATCCCTAGTACAAATAAAGAAACAAGCACTTCAATTAGCCCAAAGCCCTGACTGGCTCGATGACGTCGTATCATCAGTTGCATTCCTTAGGCCTTACAGCCGTGCGTCCCACAGCATTGATCGTAATGATGCGCTCATACTTGCAGAAACCAGTTCCTACGTTATAAGCGAACTCCACGTTGGTACCTGCTACAGCGCCACTCAGTCTCCCGTGGCTATCAAAGACGACCTGAGTAACAGCAGAAGTCAGAGTATTGGCGCCCTCTAAGGCTGGAAAAGCTCTCAGCAACTTGCCGTTCGCAACGACCCCGTCATTATTTATGTCTATCCACACACGCCAGCCCTGCCGCCAATTACCGCCATTCAGAGAACTGACATGCACAGTAGTGCCTCGAGTAATAGCTTCGCTGCGAGCAAGATTAAGAGCATTCACCAAGAGATTGATCTGTGTCTGTGCCCTATTCTGACGAATCAATGTACTGAAATTAGGTACTGCAATCGCAAGAATGATGGCTAACACAGCGATGGTCACCAACAACTCTACAAGCGTGAATCCTCTCACTGATCGCATCGAAACCTCCCTTAAGCCTTTCCTTTACGGATTATTATGCAGGCCGCTTAACCTCATCATTAGCCAATGGATGGCCGTGATAGAAACAGCGATAGCCGGAACCCCTTCTGCTTAATCCGTCACAAGGCAAGGAAGCCATGCACTTTTTACTTGGTTTTACTTTGGTTGAACTGCTTCTCACTTTAGCGGTAGGCAGCATTCTTCTATTAGTTGCGGTTCCAGGCTTCTCACATCTCCTGGCTACACAGCAATTAGAAGACAGCGCACTTATAATGCAGCGAAGCCTATCGCTAGCGCGCGGAGAAGCTATTACCAAAGGGAAAAGTTTGACCTTAAGCAGGTTAAACGGAGCATGGCGGGATGGCTGGCTGCTTTATGAAGATAGTAGCCAGAATGGTCATTATGACGATGGAGAAAAAGTCTTCCGGGTTTTTCCAGCGCTACCCAAAGCGATTCAGCTAACTGGAAACGCACCAGTTAGCCGTTATATCCGCTTCACACCGGATGGGCGTGCAACGTTATTAAATGGGGGTTATCAGATAGGCACACTAACCGTATGCCGACAAGGCGGGAGGCAAGCAATTAGATTAACAATAAATAATGCTGGTCGAGCTACCTTAAAAAGGGTCATGCAACCCTGTAATTTATAGAACCCCATGATACTTCCGATAATTATACTGGAGTGACCCTGAGCTCTTTTGGCATCGAAAACGTAATGTTTTCTGGCCGCCCTTCCAGCTCGACCTCCTCATTTGCTCCCCAAGCTTTCAGCTGGTCAATTACGCCTCGCACCAAGACTTCAGGTGCCGAGGCGCCAGCTGTAATACCGATACGCCCCACCCCACTGAACCATTCCTGCTTAAGATCTTCAGCGCCGTCAATAAGATAGGCAGGAGTTCCCATTCGCTCGGACAGCTCACGAAGACGATTGGAATTAGAGCTATTAGGGCTGCCGACTACCAGGACCACCTCGCATTCGCTTGCCAAGGTTTTAACCGCATCTTGTCGGTTTTGAGTGGCATAGCAGATATCATCTTTGCGCGGCCCGCCAATGTTAGGAAACCTGGCACGCAAGGCATCGATAACTTTACTGGTGTCATCCATAGAAAGCGTCGTCTGGGTTACAAAAGCCAGTGATTCCGGATTCTGGACTTCAAGGCTCTGTACATCCTTCTCATCCTCGACAAGATAGATAGCGCCGCCTTTGCTGGCATCGTACTGCCCCATGGTACCTTCGACCTCAGGATGACCCTGGTGACCGATAAGGATACATTCACGGCCATCCCGGCTGTATTTAGCAACCTCCATGTGCACCTTCGTAACTAGCGGGCAGGTAGCATCGAAAATCTTAAGACCACGATTTTCAGCTTCCTTGCGTACTGCCTGCGACACGCCATGAGCACTGAAGATTACAATGACATCATCAGGCACCTGATCGAGCTCTTCTACGAAAACCGCCCCGCGGGCACGCAGGTTTTCTACAACAAATTTATTGTGCACAACCTCATGCCGCACATAAATCGGAGGTCCAAACACATCCAGTGCTCGGTTGACAATATCGATGGCACGGTCGACGCCGGCACAGAAGCCGCGGGGATTAGCGAGCTTGATCTGCATGAGGGGTTTCCTTTGAGGCTGAGCCTTTCGTTCAAGGCTCAGTGAGAGACGACAGGCTCGATAGCAATGATTTCTACATCAAAGGTCAGGGTACGCCCCGCCAGCGGATGATTGAAATCGATAACGACGTTTTGTTCGTCAAAGGTTTTGACGACCCCTGGCATCTCGCCGCCTGCCGCGTCAGTAAAAATAATCAAAAGCCCTGTCGACAAATCCATGCTCTCAAAGTTTTCACGCGGCATGGTCTGTAGATTTTGCGGATTGGGCTGGCCAAACCCTTGTTCAGGGAGGATGGTCAAACTGGTCTTGGCACCCTCCGGCAGACCAAATAAGGCCTGCTCGAAGCCTGGCAGGAGATTGCCATCACCTACCCTGAATGCAGCAGGCGCCTTGTCAAACGTCGTATCGACGATATCGCCGTTTTCCAGTTTGATCGCAAAATGCAGCGTAACGCGTGTATCCGGACCGATTGTCAATTCAGGCATGAGCCTCTCCAGTCTTCTTGGTGCGGAACATATCCAACGCCAGCATGATCGCTCCTACAGTAATCGCGCTGTCTGCCAGATTAAAGGCTGGGAAAAACCACCGATCCTGCCAGTGAACCAGCACGAAGTCGACTACATGCCCCAGCACAATACGATCATACAAGTTGCCAATGGCGCCGCCCAGAATAAGGGCCAGCGCAACTGCCATCCATGTTTCGTCTCGTCCCAGTCGTTTTAGCCATACCACTAACACTACACTTACTACTACGGCAATCACGGCAAACAGCCAGCGCTGCCAGCCGGAGTGATCCGCCAGAAAGCTGAATGCAGCGCCAGTGTTATAGGCCAACGTCCAACTGAACAGGCCAGGAATGACTTCGATGCGCTGGTATAAATCAAGCTGCTTTTCGAAATAAACCTTGCTCAACTGGTCAAGAATGGCCACCGCCACGCTCAGCCACACCCAGGCCAGACGGCCCAAACTGCCTGCCTCAGGCATAACGACGGACCTCACCCTGACCAAAGACATTGCTGACGCAGCGGCCGCAAATGTCTGGATGTGCAGGATCAATACCTACGTCTTCCCGGTGATGCCAGCAGCGGGCACATTTATCATGAGACGACTTGCGCACCAGCATTTTGAATTTAGGTGCTTCGCTTTCCACTGCCTCAGCAGGCGCCTCGCTCATAGCCGCCACGTCAACACGGGAAGTAATCAGCACAAAACGCAAGTCTTCACCTAGCTTGGTCAAGATCTGGAGTAATTCACCTTCGGCATACAGCGTGATTTCAGCTTGTAGGTTACCGCCAATGGTTTTGGCGTTACGCTGGTTCTCCAGCTCCTTATTGACAGCTGCCTTGACCGCCATGACTTGGTCCCAGAACGCTCGGTCGAGCTCGGTACCGGCAGGCAGTTCAGCCAGCTGGTCATACCAGGTATTCAGCATGACGGATTCGTTGCGCTCACCCGGCAGGTATTGCCATATTTCTTCAGCTGTAAAGGCCAGGATCGGCGCGATCCAACGCACCAGCGCTTCGGCAATATGATACATCGCCGTTTGGCAGGAACGTCGAGCCCGACTGTCAGTGCCAGTGGTGTACTGTCGATCCTTGATGATATCGAGGTAGAAACCACCCAGTTCATGTACGCAGAAGTTATGCACTTTCTGGTAGACGTTCCAGAAGCGATACTCCGCGTAGGCTTCCTCCAGCTCACCTTGTAGCAACAGAGCACGGTCCACAGCCCACCGATCCAACGCCATCATCTCGTCAGCCGGCAACAAATGGTGCTTAGGATCAAAGCCGTTTAGGTTGGAGAGCAAGAAACGCGCGGTATTACGAATTCGACGATACGAATCAGCAGTACGCTGCAGAATCTGCTGAGAAACGGCCATTTCACCTGAATAATCAGTGGCAGAAACCCACAGGCGCAGAATATCAGCACCCAAACTGTCAGTGACTTGTTGAGGTGCAATCACATTGCCCAGAGACTTAGACATCTTGCGGCCGTTCTCATCGACTGTGAAGCCATGAGTCAACAGACCTTTATAAGGTGGATGCTCATCAATTGCGCAACCAGTGAGCAGAGAGGAATGGAACCAACCACGATGTTGGTCAGAGCCTTCCAGATATAGATCTGCTACTGGTCCTTGCTGATGACCAATAGGATGCGAGCCACGCAATACATGCCAGTGTGTGGTACCCGAGTCAAACCAAACGTCCAGTGTGTCGGCAATTTTTTCATAGTGTGCTGCTTCTTCGCCGAGCAACTCGGTAGCATCCAGGCTGAACCAAGCTTCAATCCCAGCTTTTTCCACACGCTGGGCGACTTCTTCCATCAGCTCGACCGTACGGGGATGCAGTTCGCCGGTTTCACGGTGCAGGAAGAAAGGAATCGGTACGCCCCAGGTGCGCTGACGCGAGATACACCAGTCCGGACGACCTGCAATCATGCCATGCAGGCGCGCCTGTCCCCAGGCAGGAACAAATTGTGTTTGATCGATACCGGTCAAGGCACGCTCACGCAGGGTTGGGCCTTCTACCGGTTGCTTATCCATACCAACAAACCATTGTGCCGTGGCACGGTAGATCAAGGGGGTCTTGTGCCGCCAGCAATGCATGTAGCTATGTGTAATGGTTTCGCTTGCCAACAGGCACCCTACTTCATTGAGCTTTTCAACAATGGCCGGGTTAGCCTTCCAAATGAACTGTCCGCCAAAGTACGGCAGCGAATCGACATACACGCCATTGCTTTGAACCGGGCTGAGAATGTCGTCATTGCTCATTCCATAGCGCTTGCAGCTATGGAAGTCATCTTCACCATAGGCAGGCGCTGAGTGGACGATCCCTGTACCGGCGCCTAATTCAACATAGTCTGCCAGATAGACGGGCGAGCAACGCTCATAAAAAGGATGTTTGAACTCTACAAGCTCAAGCGCAGCGCCGGACGTCGTGCCGATGACCTGTCCTTCTAACCCATAACGCTGGAGGCAGCTTTCAACAAGCTCTTCTGCAAGAACCAGCAGCTTATCGCCGACATCTACCAGAGCATAAGTAAACTCCGGATGCACGTTAAGTGCCTGGTTAGCCGGTATGGTCCAAGGAGTAGTCGTCCAGATCACTGCATAGGCAACTTTCGGCAGGCTGTCCAGACCAAAAGCGGAAGCGAGCTTGTCAGCAGAGGCAACCGGGAATGCTACATCGATCGTTGGCGATTTCTTGTCGGCATACTCAACTTCAGCTTCAGCCAGAGCCGAGCCGCAATCGAAGCACCAATTGACCGGCTTGAGTCCCTTGAAGACAAAGCCCTTACGAACCATTTCAGCCAACGCACGAATCTCTCCAGCCTCGTTGGCAAAATCCATAGTCTTATAAGGATTGTCCCAGTCGCCCAGCACCCCTAGACGAATAAAGTCTGCTTTTTGACCTTCGATTTGCTCGGCTGCATAGGCGCGGCACAGCTCGCGCGTCTTGTCCGCTGGCAGGTTTTTACCGTGAGTGATTTCGACCTTATGCTCGATGGGCAACCCATGACAATCCCAACCAGGAATGTAAGGGGCATCGTACCCTGCCAGGGTTTTGGAACGGACAATGATGTCCTTAATAACCTTGTTGACAGCATGGCCGATGTGAATATTGCCATTCGCATAGGGCGGGCCATCATGAAGAATAAACTGTGGACGCCCTTGACCAATCTCGCGCAGCTTTTGGTAAAGACCTATTTCATTCCAGAACTTCAATGTTTGCGGCTCGCGCTGTGGCAAGCCGGCTTTCATGGGAAAATCAGTCGCGGGAAGGTTAAGCGTGGCTTTGTAATCGGTCATCTCGGGCTCTTTAGATCTCATCAAGCGGTTGGCCCAGCCAATAAGCTCGGGCGGCAGCGACGTCCGCATCAATCGCTGCCTTTAATGCCTCCAGAGAGGCGAAACGCTGCTCGTCGCGCAGCTTTCGATGGAAACTTACGATCAAGTGACGACCATAGAGGTCGCCAGCAAAATCTAAAAGATGTACTTCCAAATGGGGGCGCCCATCACCTTTTACAGTAGGACGAAGCCCTATATTTGCGATGCCGGTATGGAGGCAGCCTTCTACATCAACTTTTACCAAATAAACCCCCCGAAGAGGAGGTAAACGCCGCTTGAGCTGAACATTCGCAGTAGGACACCCCAACTGACGAGCCAGCTTTTGTCCATGAAGAACACGCCCTGACAACGAATAAGGGCGCCCCAGCATACGCTCGGCCAAAACCAGATCACCTACTGCCAGCGCCTCACGGACACGCGTACTGCTGATTCGAAAACCATCCAGCTCTACGGTTGCAGCCGCCTCTACCGTGAAGCCGTTCGACTGTCCCGACCTAACAAGTGCCTCGAAATCCCCTGCCCGATCACAACCGAAGCGAAAGTCGTCGCCTATTTCCAGGTGTTTGACCTTTAACCCTTGGATAAGCACCTGATCGATAAAGGCTTGCGCTGACAACTCACGTAAACGGCGATTAAAAGTCAGGCACAAGACACGATCCACACCAGCCTGTGCTAGAAGTTCAAGTTTCTCACGCAAGCGTGTCAGGCGGACCGGAGCCGACTCGGGAGAAAAGTATTCACGCGGCTGAGGTTCGAAGATCACGACGCAGCTGGGCGCGTTCAATTCTACGGCACGCTCATGCAGGCGTGCCAAGATAGCCTGATGCCCACGATGTATACCGTCGAAGTTACCAATGGTGGCAACGCACCCTTGAGGAAGGGAGCTGAGATTATGAAGGCCTCGAACCAGCTGCATAGCAAGCGTTCTGTCTACAAATTCATTGATTATACGCACGCATCGCGCCAGACAACAGGCAGCGCATGCCAAGAAGCGTCCAAGATATGTCCAGCCGTCAGGTTAAAGCCCTCTTGGTAAAGTGCCTGACTCTAAAGCCAAACAGCGCTAGTGTTCCGAAATAAGCTACCAGACCTGCCGCAACGACTGCACCTAAGCGTAGAAACCGCATCGGCATATCCCCCACACTCCAATCTGGCATAACTTGCATACACGCCAGCAATACAGAAGACATTACCCCTACTGCTATAACCAGCTTAAACAAGAAGCTGCCCCAGCCCGGCTGCGGCTCAAACAATTTATGCTTTCGAAGCTGCCAATAAAGCAGCCCGGCATTCAAACAAGCGGCCAACCCGATGGACAACGCTAGCCCAACGTGTTTCAGCGGATAAATGAAGGCTAGGTTCATCGCCTGCGTCATGACCAAAGTAAACATTGCAATTCGAACAGGCGTTTTGATGTTCTGACGCGCATAAAAGCCCGGCGCTAATACTTTTACCAGAATGATTCCAATCAACCCTATTGAATAGGCAATCAGGGCGTGCTGGGTCATCTGGGCATCATGTGCCGTAAATTTTCCATACTGAAATAGCGCGACCGTCAAGGGTTCCGACAGGATAGCCAACGCCAATGCACATGGAAGCACTAGCAAAAAACACAGCCTTAATCCCCAATCCATGAGCCGGGAATATTCATACCTGTCATTCTGCGCATGAGTCTTGGCCAGGGCTGGCAAGAGAATCGTACCTATGGCAACTCCCAGCACACCCGAGGGCAACTCCATCAAACGATCCGCGTAATACATCCAAGAAACCGAACCTGCCGCTAGAAAGGAAGCAAAGATCGTATTGATAATTAGCGAAATCTGACTGACGGACACTCCGACGATAGCTGGCACCATTTGCCTAAGCACACGCCACACACCACTGTCACGAAGGTTCAGGCGCGGCAGGACTAACATGCCGATGCGCTTGAGATGGGGTAGCTGATAAAGAAACTGTAAAAGCCCCCCTGCCAGTACAGCCCACCCCAACACCATGATAGGGGGATGAAAATAAGGCGTCAGGAATACAGCAAAAAAGATCATGCTGAGGTTCAATAACGTCGGCACGAATGCCGGCACTGAGAAGCGATTCCACGTATTAAGAACTGCCCCGGCTAGCGATGACAGCGAAATCAGCAGAATGTACGGAAATGTGACACGAAGTAGCGCAGTAGTCAGTTCGTACTTTTCAGGCGTGTCCGTAAAGCCCGGCGCAGTGATCCATATAATCCAAGGAGCAGCCAGCATGCCCAGCACTGTAACTACGGCCAATACCAGCGTCAGCAGGCCTGACACATAGGCAATAAAAACCCGTGTTGCCTCGTCGCCCTGCTTACTCTTGTATTCCGCCAGAATAGGTACAAAGGCCTGGGAAAAGGCTCCTTCAGCAAAAATACGCCGCAGCAGGTTTGGTAGCTTGAACGCCACAAAAAAGGCATCGGTCACCATACCGGCCCCAAAGATACGCGCGATAATAGTGTCTCGAATAAAGCCCAGCACGCGCGAGACAAGAGTCATCGAGCTCACAGCGGCTAGTGATTTAAGCAGATTCATGCAATAGGAATTCCGTCGTCCGGATGACCGTTCATTAGAAGGCTGACGTTTTAAAGGCCGAGCGCCATATCAAACGAGGCGCGAGTGTAGGACGCTCGGAACGATAAAGCACGCCTGAAATCCTGCGGTATGCCTCATTACGATCCGGCTATCCTTTCCGTCTTGACAAGAACCAAACTGATCGGCATGATTCGCGGCCTTATTTGCGTGATACCCCCAAGTTTTTCGAGGAGCTCGACGGTGGCAAACACACCTTCCGCCAAAAAACGCGCCAAACAGGCTGAGAAGCGTCGCAGCCACAATGCCAGCCTGCGTTCGATGGTTCGTACTTATATCAAGAACGTAGTCAAGGCGATCGACGCCAAGGATCTTGAAAAAGCACAAGCTGCTTACACAGCAGCTGTTCCTGTGATTGATCGCATGGCCGACAAGGGCATCATTCACAAGAACAAGGCTGCTCGTCACAAAGGCCGCCTGAATGCCCACATCAAGGCTATGAGCCAAGCTGCAGCTGCTTAAGGCTTCGCTTAGCAATATAAAAAACCGGCTTGCGCCGGTTTTTTATTACCTCTTATTTGAGGCCAAATTAGGCCATGAAGCACACAGCCTAAATTACCGTCACTCCCGATGACGATCATACCAACACAAGATTATCTCGATGCACCAGCTCAGGCTCGTAGACATACCCTAACAGCCGGCCAATTGCATCCGACGACTGACCGATAATCTTTTGCGCCTCTGCCGCACTGTAATTCACCAAACCACGCGCGACTTCATTTCCGTGTGGATCTACACACGCCACCATCTCCCCTCGGCGGAAATTACCCTCTACCGACCGCACCCCTACAGGCAGCAAGCTCTTATGATCAGATACCAGCGCTTTTACCGCACCCTCATCCAGCATTAGAGCACCACGCATTTGCAAGTGCCCCGCCAACCACTGCTTTCGAGCAGCAAACAAACCTCGTTCCGGCGAAAGCATTGTTCCCAGCCTTTCACCTGCGCGCAGACGCCCCAGAACGCGCTCGATACGCCCGCCTACAATAACCGTACACGCACCGGAGCGTGCAGCCAGACGAGCCGCCCGCAACTTGGTCTGCATACCGCCGCGCCCTAGCGCACCTGCCGAGCCGCCAGCTACCGCATCAAGACGCGGATCGTCAGCACGCGCCTCACTAATAAGCGCAGCATCCGGATTTATCCGCGGATCCGCCTCGAACATACCATCCCTGTCTGTCAGGATGACGAGAACATCAGCCTCAACCAAGTTCGCTACCAAAGCGGCCAGCGTGTCGTTATCACCAAAACGAATTTCATCCGTTACAACCGTGTCGTTTTCATTGATAACAGGAACCACACCTAGCTCTACCAATGTACGCAACGTACTTCGCGCATTCAGGTAGCGCTTGCGATCAGATAAGTCGTCATGAGTCAGCAGCACCTGAGCCGTTTGCATTCCATGCTTGGCGAAACTGGACTCCCATGCTTGCACTAACCCCATCTGCCCTACAGCCGCAGCTGCCTGAAGCTCATGGATAGCACTAGGGCGACTTACCCACCCTAAACGACTCATGCCTGCCGCTACAGCACCAGAGGACACCAGAACCAGCTCTACACCCGCACAGTGCAGCGCCACCATCTGCTCGACCCAACTCGCCATCGAGCCACTATCCAGACAGCGACCGTCATCTGTCAGCAAAGCACTACCGATCTTGACCACCCAGCGCTCGGAGCGCGTAACGCGCTCCCGCACCGAAAGCTCTTTATCTGACATAGATAATCTCGGGTCCCTCTCCATCATCTTCATCATCTTCATCGAAGTCGTCTTCGTCGACATCATCGACACTCTTGACCCCTGCACGACGCAGGGCTCGCGCATCGTCCAACGCCTGCAAGCGCGCACGCGCTTCATCTTCAATCTGCTGATCAAGCGCCTGTACAGCCTCAGCAAAGGCCTGATCTTCAGCTATCCGCAGGGCGCGCTCATCCAGATAACGCATGATGTCTTGACACAGAGCCTCGGTGCCATTGCGCTCAAGTGCCGAAATGACATAAACCGGCCCCTTCCACTCAAGCCGTTCAACCACGGCCTTGACCCGAGCCTCCTGCTCTTCCTCATCAATGATCTGATCGACCTTGTTCAGCACCAACCAACGATCCCGCTCAAGCAAGGCAGGGCTGAACTTGCCCAGCTCATTCAGAATAGTTTCCGCCGCATCCGCTGGATCACTTTCATCGAGCGGGGCCATATCGACCAGATGCAGCAGCAGACGCGTCCGAGCCAAGTGCTTGAGGAAGCGGATACCCAAACCAGCCCCTTCGGCGGCACCCTCAATCAAACCAGGAATGTCAGCCACGACAAAGCTTTTCAAGCGCCCCACACTGACCACACCCAAATTAGGCACAAGAGTAGTAAATGGATAGTCCGCCACCTTGGGCTTGGCAGCCGAGACAGCTCGAATGAAAGTGCTCTTGCCAGCGTTAGGCAACCCCAACAAACCAACATCAGCCAATACCTTAAGCTCAAGCTTTAAATCACGCGCTTCGCCCGGCTTTCCCTTGGTCGTCTGCCGTGGCGCACGATTAGTACTGGATTTAAAACGCGTATTACCCAAGCCATGCCAGCCACCCTGCGCTACACGCAGGCGCTGCCCGGGCTGCGTCAGGTCACCAATGACTTCCTGGGTATTGGCATCGATCACGGTAGTACCCACCGGCACCTGTAATACCAAGTCTTCACCCTTGGCACCTGTACAATCCGTACTGCCGCCATTTTCGCCACGCTGAGCCTGGAAGCGCCGCGTGTAACGATAATCAACCAAGGTGTTCAGGTTAACGTTGGCTTCGAGCCACACGGACCCGCCATCACCCCCATCACCACCGTTCGGCCCACCTTTCTCGATGAACTTTTCCCGGCGGAAACTCATCATGCCATTACCGCCATCACCGGCTTGTACATGAATGGAAACTTCGTCGACGAATTTCATTAAAACCTCCCGCCGGAGCGGGCCGACTGAAAATAACTGGAAAGAATAGAATACAGAAACAAAAAAGCCCCGTCGCTAGACAGGGCTTTTTCGGTGAGCTCGCGCTTAGGCAGCAACGACGCTTACGTAGCGACGGCCAAAAGCACCCTTCACTTCGAACTTGATCACGCCGTCGACTTTAGCGAACAGCGTATGATCCTTGCCCAGACCAACACCGTAACCGGGGTGGAACTGAGTACCGCGCTGACGCACGATAATGTTGCCTGCTTTAACAGCCTGGCCGCCGAACAGCTTCACGCCAAGGCGTTTAGATTCTGAGTCGCGACCGTTGCGGGTGGAACCGCCAGCTTTTTTGTGTGCCATGAGTCAATTCTCCGAAAGGGCAATCAGGCCTGAATGCCGGTGATTTTGATTTCAGTGAACCACTGACGGTGGCCCTGACGCTTCATGTGGTGCTTACGACGACGGAATTTGATGATGCTGACCTTGTCGTGACGACCCTGAGCAACCACCTCAGCAGTCACCTTGGCACCTTCGACAACCGGCAGACCGATCTTGACGTCGTCGCCATTGCCTACCAGCAGAACGCGATCAAAGGTCACGCTCTCGCCAGTAGCGATGTCGAGTTTCTCGACTTTCAGGAATTCACCTTCGGTGACTTTATGCTGCTTGCCACCGGTAACGATTACTGCGTACATGGAATATCTCCGTTTAACCTGCTCACCCGGCGCTTTATAGGAATAATCAGTGGCCGGCATGGCTGCATGAGGTGGATAGACGCCTATGCAATTGCGTAAGACAGGGGGTTAACCCTTGGGAATTTCAGGGCCCGTGATTCTACGCAACCTTACATTACGTAGCAAGCACCCTGACACTCTACCTTGACAGTCCCCACCCCCACCCCTAGCATGCCGCGCAACCCTAATGGAGCCCCGGCAGGTAACGCGCCTAGCGCTCCGCCCCCGGCGCACTGTGCTGTAACAACGCACCGCACTTGGACACGCCCCACATGACGCAACCCCAGGCCTTTTATCGCGTGGTAGCGGATGACTTCGCTGCAGTCGATGACATCATTCGCCGACAACTCACTTCCCGCGTACCCCTGGTCGAAAAAATAGGAGATTACATCGTATCGGCTGGAGGCAAACGCTTACGCCCGCTCTTGGTCTTGTTGACTGGAAATGCACTTGGCCACAGCGATTACCCGACGCGCCTACTGGCTGCCACGATCGAATTTCTGCATACCTCGACGCTGCTGCACGACGACGTGGTCGATGCTTCTGGTCTACGTCGCGGCCGCTCTACGGCCAACGCACTATGGGGTAACGCCCCTAGTGTACTGGTCGGTGACTTTCTCTATGCCCGGTCCTTTGAGATGATGGTTGAGTTGGGCTCAATGGAAGTCATGCGTATCATTTCGCAGGCGACCCGAGTTATTGCCGAAGGAGAAGTCTTGCAACTCTCCAAGGTTCGCGACGCTAGCACAACCGAGGAGATTTATATGGAGGTCATCCGCGGCAAGACGGCCATGCTGTTCGAGGCCTCGACCCACAGCGCAGCGGCTTTGTGCGGAGCCCCTAGCCAACAAACTGAAACGCTTCGCCGGTTCGGTGACTATCTGGGCATTGCCTTCCAATTGGTAGACGACCTACTCGATTACCGCGGTGATGCAGCAACGCTGGGCAAGAATGTGGGTGATGATCTCGCTGAAGGCAAGCCTACGCTACCGCTGATCGTCACAATGCGAGAAGGTACTGAAGAACAGGCAACCTTGGTGCGTAAAGCCATTCAGCAAGGGGGCAGCCAAGATCTGGAGCGTGTCTGCAAGGCCGTTGAAGAGGCTGGTGCACTAGACTACACCGCTCGGCTGGCACGTGAATATGCCGAGAAGGCTATTGCCTGCCTGGATGAGCTGCCAGCTAATGTGTATCGGGATGCTCTAATCGAGCTTAGCCAGTTTGCTGTAGCCCGTACGCACTAATTTTCTTTCGCTCCGATTAAAAAGCCCGACGACTATCTGTCGGGCTTTTTAATGCCTCGTTACAAAATGGGCACGGCTTGGCTTTTTCAAGAAAAAATTCGGTTTCTCTTTGCATAATCAACAATAGGAATTATTCTCATTAAAGATTCGCTATAGGAGATGAAACCATGACGTACTTGATCAATGCCTGGCTTGACCGCCCACATCCTTACCTGCGCATTTTGAATCGCGAAACAGGACAGGTTTGCGTTGCATTAGAAGAGGATGCCATTGAAGAACTGCTCGAGTTGGGAGAATTGGATGTACAAAGCCTTAGTACATTCGAGCCAACCCGACAAAAGGAACAAATACGCCAGTTATTCCTTTTCTGTTATGCCCGCGCTCTACGCCCGGAAGTTAAGGAGCCCCTTTGGAGGTGAGTCGGCTTAATGCCAACTCACCTTTTACTTAAAGAATTTCCAAAAGTTCAACATCAAAGATCAAAGCGCTATGCGGCGGGATATTTCCGACAGACTGAGCGCCATAAGCCAACTCGCTCGGGACGTAAAGGCGCCATTTGCTACCAACACCCATAAGTTGCAATGCCTCGATCCAACCGGCAATGACACCTCCGACTGGAAACTCGGCAGGCTGTCCACGCTCGTAGGAACTGTCAAAAACAGTGCCATCGACTAGTGTGCCATGGTAGTGGGTACGGACATGACTCTGACGGCTGGGTTTTTCCCCCTGCCCTTCGACCAGAACCTCGTACTGCAGGCCGGACGGTAGCAGAACAACTTCTTCACGTTTAGCATTTTCCAACAGGAAGGCAGCCCCCGCCTCGGCAGCCATGACAGCCCTGGCCTGTGCCTCAGCCTGCATGCGCTCGCGAATAGCCTTGAAGCTTTCGTTGAGTGCTTCTACCGATACACGACTGGGCTGCTCTGCATAGGCTTCCGACAGGCCCGCCAGGACGGCCTCCAAAGACATACCCGGTACAGGATTCTGCCGTAGCTGATCGCCTAGCTGGCGTCCGATACCATAGCTGACGCGCTGCTCATCCGTACTTAAATCGAGTTCGCTCATCTCTTGCCTCACAAGTAAAACGGCCAGCCTATCACATCATGCGACAGGTCAAAGGATCAGCCTAAAGAGTATCCTTATCGGCCTGCCAAAGACTTAAGGGCGTTTTCAAGGGTGCCTCACTGCTAGGCGCTGCTCCTACCATTTCGTCGTAAGCCGAGTGCTGCACGAGGTAAAAAGGTACTTCGGGCAAATCGCGCAAGACATACCGGGCGTGCCCTGGTGAACGCAGGTGCCATGTTTTTCCAGAGTCGTCCTGCAGACGATCCCGTCGTTCATAGGCATGAATATCCAAAATGTAGAAGCCGCCTTCCAATGACAGAAGGTTCAGCTCTGCGATTTGCCCGGCCCTAGCCAGTGCCTGCAATTCGGAAAGCGTCATGGCATTACCTCGCTGCCTATCGCAAGTTGAGGATGTTATTAGTGATCGTGCCGGGTAAGCCTATCGAGGTAACCCATGGCAAAAGCCGAAACGACGAATGTCAGGTGGATAATGACGTACCACTTTAAATAGTCGGTATCAATGTTCTTGGCATCCATGAAGATGCGTAGCAGATGAATCGAGGAAATGGCCACAATGGAAGCCGCTACCTTGTTTTTTAAGGAGCTGGAATCCATCTTGCCTAACCAGCTCAACTTTTCTTTGTCATCTGCGATATCAAGCTGAGAAACGAAATTCTCATAGCCTGACAGCATCACCATAACGAGCAAACCACCGACTAATGACATATCAATCAATGAGAGCACCAATAGAATGAGATCGGCCTCGGTTTGCTCAAAAATATGCGGCAGGAGATGAAAGATTTCCTGAAAGAATTTTAGCGTTAACATAACTAGCGCTAGGGATAGCCCAAAATAGATAGGGGCTAAAAGCCAGCGGGCAGCGTACATTGTCTTTTCGATAAAGCGTTCCATGATACTTGCTCGTCAGAATCGGGCTGGCGAGTATACCGATGGCTACTCGGCGGAAAAATCACTTCCCGCCGCTAAACAGGTTGGCCGAGTAGGTTTTCGCAGCCTGCATTCAGAGTTCAGGACGAATCTGATAATTCAGCACAGGCTGGGCACGCTCACCATTCATACGCCGCAGTTCGGCCTGAATATGCAAACGCCAAATCTGTGGATCAGAGGCAGGAACATACCCCTGTTCCTGCAGATTGTCGGCAATAGCCGTCATAACCGCTTCAGCCACAACAGGACCATGGAAAGGCCCTTGCGCCTTAATGGCGGTTGGCTGCTGCCCCGAAAGCCCCGCTGCGCAGAGAAGGGTCCACATGCCCGGTTGATGAGCCAATGGTTTCACTTCGCATTCTATACGGGTAACAAGACCTAGACAGGGGCGAATCAGAGTGATGCTGCGAGACATGGCATCTTCCTCGAACTATTCTTCTAATAAGCCTGTCGTGCCCTAGGTTATCGAGTCGATAACCGGTCAGCAGCAACACAAGCCAGCCGGTGCGCTATGGATGCTCTCCATAGCGCTTTTCATACCTTTCCGACCAGCTGGTTTCGCCTTCAGTTCTCGTCTTTCGACGTCTTTTTGCTTTTATCTTTCAATTTGTCGGCTAGTTCATCTTCTAACTCTAATTCAGCGATGTCCTTGAGCCGCTCCACTACCCGAGCGTTAACGCTACCGGCCGGGAAATTACCATGAGCGTCGGGCGAGCCAGCCGGCTCGCCCACCAGCAAACTCAAGGCCTCATCAGCCTGCCGCACGGCATAAATATGGAAGCGCCCCTCCCTAACGGCGTCTACAACCCGCTCGTCCAGCATAAGGTTGGTAACATTTGCCCGCGGAATGATGACACCTTGCTCGCCGGTCAACCCTCGCGCATCGCACAAGCGGAAAAAGCCTTCAATTTTTTCATTGACGCCTCCGACTGCCTGAACCTCGCCAAACTGATTGATCGATCCGGTAATGGCGAAACATTGTTTAAGCGGTGTTCGCGACAGGGCCGAAATCAATGTGCACGCCTCGCCCAGGGAGGCGCTGTCACCATCTACATAGCCGTAGGACTGCTCCAGGGCGATGCTGGCGGAAATAGCCAGCGGAAACTCCTGAGCATAGCGACTCCCCAGATAACCAGTAAGGATCATTACGCCTTTCGAGTGAATAGGCTGTCCAAGGCTGACCTCCCGCTCGATATCGAGGATGCCACTAGCGCCGGGATACACCGTAGCCGAGATCCGAGCCGGCATACCAAAGGCGGAATCCGCTACCTCCAGCACCGTCAGACCATTACACTTGCCTACAGCCGCACCTTCGGTATCAATCAGAATGAGGCCGGAGAGCATGTCATCTAGCACACGGGCAGAAACTCGGCCCGTTCGGGTCTCCTTGGCCTTTAGCGCACGCTCGACATGGCCGCGGTCTGTTACTTCATCGCCAGCTAGCTGACGAATAAAATCGGCTTCGCTGACTAGCTGAAACAAGTCGCCAATACGTGCCGACAGCCGCCCTTGGTGTTCTGCCAAGCGCGCGCTGTAGGTGGCAAGACGTGCGACAGCCGACGCGGTTAAAGGCGCCATGCCTTCTTCAGAGGTTCGTGTCTTGAGTAACTGAGCGAACTGCTCAAGGCTTTCCTCACGCAGGGGAATTTCTTCATCAAAGTCGACCAGAACCCGAAACATTTCCTGGAAATCCGGATCGAGCTCTTGCAACGTGTAATAGATATTGCGAGAACCAATAATGATGACCTTGATATGCAAGGGAATAACCTGAGGCGTCAGGCTAATGGTCGCGAAGCGGCCCAGATCTGCCAGCGGGGACTCCATCTTCAACTGCCGCGAGTGCAGGGCACGTTTGAGCGCATCCCACACGAAGGGCTCGGTTAGCAGCTTTTCAGCCTCGACGATGAGAAAACCACCATTGGCACGATGCAACGCCCCAGGGCGCAACTGACGATAGCTGGTATAAAGCGCGCCCTGCTCCGAACTGTATTCAATACGCCCAAACAGGTTGTCGTAGGTCGGATGCGGCTCGAAGATCACGGGCGCACCACCGGTAGAATGATGCGCAATAGCCAGATTAGGCAGGTATTGCTCGATCAGGTCCTTGCGCCGCTGCGTATCAGTTTTGGAATCATCTACCAGGGAATCGACGACGGTTTTTAGTAGATCCACCTGCATGGCCTGTAAATAGGCACAGACGCCAGGGTTCTCGTTGTATTTCTCAACCAGAGGCGCTAGCAGCGGCTGTAGAGCAAGGGTAATGGTTTCTTCGTTCAGGCGGCGCAGCTCGTTACTTGATTCCCTTCGCCATTGCGGCAAGCTGGCCAATTCTTCGTTGAGACGCTCTTCAAGGGCCGAGATATCAGCATGGAAGCGTTCGCGCTCCTCTTCTGGCAGCTGAGCAAAATCGGTTTCATCCAACGCCTTGCCCTCTTTCATAGGCGTAAAGGCAATGTTGTTGCTATCCCGATAAAGCGCAATGCTTTTCTCTAGCGCAGCACGTTCTACCGTGTCCAGGGCTTGGTCGTACCGCTGATTGAAGGATCTATCGATGGCGCTTTTCTTCTGCTGATAAGCCGGGTGTTCAAAAACGGCAGGAAAGGTAGACAGAAGGTTATCGATAAGCTGGTTGATATCCTGGGAGAAGTCTTCACCCTGGCCAGGCGGCAACTCTACGGCTCGTGGCTCACGAGGTTCGTCGAAATGATTGAGATAGGCCCAGTCGGAGGGCGTAGGCAGGCGCTTACCTTCGGCCCGCAAAAAGCGTTGCACGAACGAGAACCGTCCCGTACCGGGCTCCCCCATTACAAAGACGTTATAGCCCGGCCTCGGCATGGCAACACCAAACTGCAGGGCTTCCACTGCGCGCTCCTGTCCTAGGATGCCGCGGAACGGGTCTAGCTCATCAGTAGTGAAAAAGGACAATTGGGAAGGATCGAAGGGACGGGTTAATTCGTCAGGTGCCAGGCGCAGGCCGGCAGCTACGGGATCATGCATCAGAAATCCTTGTGTCGGTCAGACATATCTGTCCGCATTCTGGCGCTGCCTGCCTGCCAGAAGCAAGGCATCGTTTCCTTGTCTGGCCGCAGGCACGAAGCGGCTACATCCTTTTGACGAATTTACAACATGGAAGTGCCTACGCTTGACCTATGCTTGTAGATAAGTGCGAGAGACGTTCGGCATGTCTCTTGAAACCTGGTCATGCGCAGTGGGCCTGCCTCTACTCTGTCACTGCGCTCACGTGCATTGACTGCGAGGAGTGTCGATCATGTCAGCTTTCAGACGTTACGGGCTTATGGCCTTGCTGCTTGGCCTAGCTGGATGCCAGAGCTATCACGAACAGCTTATCCAGCAGGGATACCCACCGGCTTATGCCGATGGCTATCATGAGGGTTGCCTGACCGGCAAGCAGGCCGTTAATGGCATCGGAGCCTCTTACAAGGATGTCGCACGTTACGACAGGGAGCGGCACTATGCGATGGGATGGGAGGATGGTTACAAGCAATGTGTAGTCACGGCTGATAATGAGCAACGTCGTCGCTATTATGATACCCGCGACCGTGAGCGCGACGAGGACTGGGAGCGCAGCAAGCGTCAGGACAAAATTCGTGCGTTACACGGAACCAGCCCGCAAGACTGATGCAGTGCCGTTTGCTGACAGTGGCGATACAAAATTGTAGTCGCCACGCCAGGTAAGCAAACCAGAAAAGTAGAAGTGCTAGCCTTTACTCTACCGTTCTGCTAATGCTCATGGAAACCTTGTAATGGTAAGAGCATGCTTCGATCAGACTCCAAATGGCTGTTGTCTCTATATCCTGTTTTGCTGCTATTGATTTCAATGACATCGATTCAAAGCAGCGCCAGCCTGGCCAAAAGCCTTTTCCCGGTTTTAGGACCTGAGGGCGTTACGGCCTTGCGCCTGTTGTTTTCTGCGCTGATTCTGTTGGTTGTCATGCGCCCATGGAAGGCGTTAGCCCGCGGGAATGCCTGGAAAACACTAATTGGTTATGGTGTAGCGTTAGGTGTCATGAATCTGTCCATTTATCTCGCCATGCAGCGCATTCCTATTGGTATCGCAGTAGCCATCGAATTTACCGGCCCTCTGGCTGTAGCCATGTTCGCCTCACGTCGCCTGATCGATTTCGTCTGGATCATACTGGCCGTAATCGGCCTTTATCTGCTGCTTCCGATTGGGCATGCCGCTGGCGGTGTTGACCCGCTTGGGGCCGTCTTTGCCTTGCTGGCCGGGTTATGCTGGGCGCTTTATATCGTGTTTGGTAAAAAAGCTGGAGCAACCTATGGTGCTGCAACGGTAGCCTTGGGCTCGACAGTTGCTGCATTGGTTATTTTCCCGGTGGGTGTTTTCCAGGCCGGCAGCCGACTGCTCGACCCTACCCTTCTGCCGGTGGTGCTCACTGTGGCTATTCTGTCGTCCGCCATTCCCTATGCTCTCGAGATGCAGGCTCTGACGCGCCTGCCCTCGCAAACCTTCGGCACACTGATGAGCCTGTCCCCTGCACTCGGCGCATTGTCAGGCTTCGTGTTTCTCAATGAAACCCTTACCCTGGCGCAATGGTTTGCCCTGCTGTGTATCGTTATCGCCTCGATTGGAGCGACATTAACAATCAAGCAAGCGGCGGCTCCGGTAGAGACAGTAGCAGCCCCTTGAATGTCTGAGCGTGTCGCCAAAACTATAGGAGGATGAATGATTTTTTTGATTATGGGAGTATCCGGCAGTGGCAAGACCACAATTGGTGAAGGTCTGGCCAAGCGCTTAGGCTGCCCCTTTTCGGATGCGGATGAGTTTCATAGCAACGCCAACAAACAAAAGATGGCGCAGGGCATTGCGTTGACGGATGAAGACCGCTGGCCCTGGCTGGATGAGATCCGGGCAGCCATGCAAAAGGCGTACGATCAGAAACAGAACCATGTATTTGCCTGCTCGGCGCTCAAGAAAGCGTATCGGGAGCGTTTACAAACGGCCACGTCAAACACTGTGCTGGTCTTTCTCAACGGACCGGTTGACGTCTTGGCTGAACGAATCGGGAATCGCCGTGGGCACTTCTTCGATCCGCGTTTGCTACACAGCCAGATCGAAACATTAGAGCCGCCTACACACGAAGAAGCCCTGTTAATGGATATTCGCCAGTCACCTACCGAGATTATCGAATCGATTATTCGGCAAAGCGGGCAGCGCTTATGACAAAGCCCGAGACATGCGCTTTTGAGCATCTGTCTCGGGCCTCGGCCAACTAACCTATCAAGTCAGTTTTTTGTATTTCACCCGCTTGGGCTGTGCAGCCGCATCACCCAGGCGCTTCTTGCGATCGGCTTCGTACTCGGTGTAGTTGCCTTCGAAGAACACCACCTGAGAATTATCCTCATAAGACAGGATATGGGTGGCGATCCGGTCAAGGAACCAGCGGTCGTGGGAAATCACAATGGCCGTACCGGGGAAATCCAGCAAGGCCTCTTCCAGCGCACGCAACGTTTCGATGTCCAAGTCGTTGGACGGTTCGTCGAGCAGCAGCACGTTGCCGCCCTGCTTCAGGGTCAGGGCCATGTGCAGACGTCCACGCTCACCGCCAGAGAGATCCTTTACGAATTTCTGCTGGTCGGCACCCTTAAAGTTGAAGCGGCCGACATAACCCCGCGACGGCACCTCGTAGTTACCCACGCGGATCATGTCCAGGCCGTCAGAAACCTGCTCCCAGACAGTCTTGTTGCCTTCCAGGCTATCGCGGCTCTGATCGACACTGGCAATCTTGACGGTTTCACCGATTTCGATAGTGCCTGAATCGGGCTGCTCCTTACCGGTGATCATGCGGAACAAGGTGGACTTACCCGCACCGTTACCGCCGATCACGCCCACGATGGCACCTTTGGGCACGCTGAAACTCAGGTTATCGATCAGGACGCGATCACCATATCCCTTGGTGACGTTATGAAACTCGATAACCTTGTCACCCAGACGCGGTCCAGCCGGGATATAGATCTCGTTGGTCTCGCTGCGCTTTTGAAACTCTTGGGACTGCATTTCCTCGAAACGCTGCAAACGAGCCTTGGATTTGGACTGGCGGGCCTTAGCGCCGGAGCGCACCCACTCCAATTCCGCCTTCATGGCCTTCTGATGTGCAGCTTCCTGCTTGGCTTCCTGTGCTAGACGGTTGGCCTTGGACTCCAGCCAGCCCGAGTAATTGCCCTCGAACGGGATACCGTGTCCACGGTCAAGCTCAAGAATCCAGCCGGCAACGTTATCCAGGAAATAGCGGTCGTGGGTAATGGCAACCACTGTACCGGGGAAATCGTGCAGGAAGTGCTCTAGCCAGGCAACCGAGTCAGCATCGAGGTGGTTTGTCGGCTCGTCCAGCAGCAGCATGTCTGGAGCAGACAACAGCAGGCGGCACAGAGCCACACGACGCTTCTCGCCACCAGACAGGTGCTCGATTTTGGAATCCCACGGCGGCAGGCGCAGCGCATCGGCCGCAACTTCCAGCTGGCGCTCCAGATTGTGACCATCAGACGCTTGGATGATAGCTTCCAGGCGGGCCTGTTCAGCCGCCAGGGCATCAAAATCGGCGTCCGGCTCAGCATAAGCGGCATAGACTTCGTTCAGACGATCCTGGGCCTCTTTAATGGCGCCAACGGCTTCTTCGACAATCTCGCGTACTGTTTTGCTAGGATCTAGCTGCGGCTCCTGTGGCAGATAGCCTACATTGATGCCGGGCATCGGCCGAGCCTCACCATCGATTTCGGTGTCGACGCCAGCCATGATGCGCAACAAAGTAGACTTACCCGCGCCGTTTAGACCTAGAACGCCAATTTTCGCGCCCGGAAAGAAAGACAGGGAAATATCTTTTAGAATCTCGCGCTTCGGGGGCACGATCTTGCTGACCCGATGCATAGAGTAGACGTATTGAGCCATGGATTAACCTTGGTACCGATGCAAATGTGGCGAATAGTATGGCGGGACAGGGCTCTGCTGTCGAAGCCCCGGCCTCTTGGCGTGATGAGCTGTCACATGCCAATCATGAAAGCCATACGAAAATAGTAAAGGATCTCTCTGTCGTGGACGATCATCGCTAATAGATGAAGGCGTAATCCGCCAGATGGAAGACCTCTGGCGCCTCGATGAAAATCCGGTCATCCTGTTGCCTGCGATAAACCTGTAGTCTCGCAATCACGAGTTTTCCGGAATGTACTCGCCCGCACCTTCTGTTTCCACCCCACCCCTGCAAGGCGAGCCGAGCACGCCACCGACCCGACGCCTCCTGCGCGGCGTGTTGGTCATGCTGCTGATCGTGCTATTTGGCTTGTTATTCTGGCAATTGCATCGCCAGACGGACCAGCAGGATGCTTTTCTTCGAAAACAGTCTCGGCTATTCGTTTCGGCAATAGCCGAGCGCCTTAATCAAGAGCTTGAATTCAAAGCCGATGCGGCGCTGTCGTTGCTAGATGCGGCTACGCCCACGCTGGGCAATCCTGATTCTAGTGTCACTGACCGGCTTCGCAAGATTTATCCTGGCTTGAGAGCCGCCCATTGGCTACCTGCTGGTACGCCTGCCGAGACCTTGGCAGTCCGCGATAAACCACTTGTTCAAAGGCTTGTCTCGCGTATACAAGACCATCCCTTTTACTACAGCTATAGCAATGGGGATAAGGGTACCTACTATGCATTGCTTGCAGCCCAGCATCGGGGCCTATCGGGTTGGTGGATTATTGAGGGCCAGCTAACAACTAAGTCAGCCTTGATAGATAGGAAACATTTCCAGGAAACCACCTGGATTATCTCGGACCAGTTGACCGGTAAACCACTGTTCAGTAGCGGCCAAGACCTGAATGTCATCAAGCAGTCTTTGCCTGAAGCCGAGCCCATCAGCAGTATCACGTTAAGGCACACCGATTGGGTCCTGTTAGGGTATCGCCTGCAGCAGGAGAATTCCGGCGTCTGGAAGATAATCCACTCGGGTGAATGGCTAGGCTTGCTTGTTCTGGCGATCGCCTTCTTAACGCTATTGTTCTTTTTGCAACGCGAGCAGCGTGGCCTGCATGCCGCTACCGCCTCTTCTCGCCGAAACCTGCGTTTGGCATCTCAAGCCCTGAATGTTGTCGAGGAACGTATCCTCGTAACCTACCCTGACGGCCACTTGCTATACCTGAACCAGCAAGCGTCCCGCCTGTTTGGTATTGACCCGGCTCACGCGAACCAACATAAGCTTGCTCAACTTTTGCCCGATGTCGACCTGGACACCATCCAGAACGCTCGATCTAAGGAAACCCTGTTGGCACTTGAACAGGAAGGCTTAGTGCGTCAATTTTCCCTTGATTGCTACGGTCTTGATGAGCACGCTGTCATTTCCAGTACGCTACGCGACCAGCACCCTTTACACGGTAGTCATGTTTGGGTTCTGCGTGACGTTACGGAGCAGCAAAAGATACTCGATACGGTCGAACATACCCGACAGCGCTATCAGAATATTTTTGAAGGCGTCAGCACAGGGCTTTGCATTTTTGATTTGTCCGAACTCCATCGTTATTTGGCCGAACGTAACCTACTGGATGTAGAAAGCCTTCACGCCTGGCTCGATACGAATCCGCATGACAGCATGACACTGCTGGGCTTCATTCGCGTTACGGAAATCAATCAAGTCGCGCTTGCCCTGCTTGGCCTTGAAAATTTGGAGGATGTACAGGCCAGTCTGATCGGGCAAGCAATGCCGCACCCGCAGGGTAAGCGCATGAAGATGATTGCGGCCCTCATTTCCGGCCAGCGAGCCCTAGACATTGAGACACGCCTGCAGACGCCACAAGGTGAGCGCTTTTTGTGGCTGTCGATGCATCTCCCCTCGGCTGAAGTGGGTTATGAGGCCGTTCCCCTCAGCATCAATGACATTTCCAGTCGCCGGCGTATGGAGTTGTCATTGATTGAGCGAGAAAAATTCTGGTCCGATCTGGTCAGTGCAGCACCTGACACACTGTATACCTATGACCTCGAAACACGTGCGCTCGTCTATAAAAACCACCCGTTGGGTCTTAAGTTAGGCTATGACTCGACCGAACTGGACGCCCTGGGTGACGATTACCGCCTGAAGCTGTTGCACCCCGACGACAGTGAGCTATACGGCCGCTTGCAAAGCATGCGTCAGATCATCGGGCCGGGACAGGTCACCGACTGCCTGGTGCGCTGGCGGCACCGGAACGGCTCGTGGCGTTGGTTCGATCTCCGTGAGCAGAGCTTCCAGCGTAATAGCCGAGGTCAAGTTACCAAAATCATTGGCCTGGCACTGGATGTGACCGATATGGTAACGGCCAATGATCTGTTGCGTGATAAGGAACGCCGCTATCGCCTGCTGGCGGAAGGCTTAGGGGATGTGATCTATACCACCGATGCCCAGCTAAACATGGATTACATCAGTGCCTCAGCCGAGGATCTACTGGGTTACAGTTTAGAAACCCTACACCAGATCAATCCGCTTGAATTCATTACCAACACCCAGCCCTTGCACAAGGTCCGGCTGTTGACCAAGCGCTTGCGCCAAGCCAAGGACTCACCACGTCTGATGGCAGAACTACGCCAAGAACCGGGTCTGGTTACTGTTGTCGACTGCCTGCACGCTAATGGTCACAAATTACACGTCGAGCTGCGTCTGGAAATGCTCTGGGACGAGCATGGCCGCTTCGAGGGCTTACTGGGTATCTGCCGCAATGTTTCAGCGCAGCGCAAGGCTGACAAGGACATGCGCATGGCAGCCACAGTGTTTGATCATTCGGCTGCGGCCATTCTAGTAACCGACCCGGCTGGCTATATCGTCCGGATCAACAAGACGTTTACCCGCATGACCGGGTTCGAGCCGCATGACATCATGGATCAATTGCCCGACAAGTTGTGTGCCGACCAGCAAGAAGTCGACCTGCTCCATGACGTCATGACACAGCTCGCCAACACAGATAGCTGGGAGGGCGAACTCTGGCAGAAGCGCAAGGATGGCGAACCTTATCCATCCTGGGTTGGCATCACGGCAGTACGTGACGATGAAGGCGACCTGGTGAGTTTCGTCTGGTTCTTCGTCGATATTAGCGAACGCAAGGCCAGTGAGCGGCGTATTCACCGCTTGGCCTACTATGACGCCTTGACGCTGTTACCAAACCGCACGCTGTTTCAAGACCGATTGCATCTGGCACTACAGCAAGCCGCCAAGCATTCGAGTTGGGTTGTCTTGATGTTCCTGGATCTGGACCGCTTCAAGCCGATCAATGACTCGCTCGGTCACGCAGCGGGTGATCGTATGCTTAAGGAAGTTGCCATGCGACTGACCTCATGCGTTGGTACAGAAGATAGTGTAGCCCGTATGGGTGGCGATGAGTTCACTCTGCTACTGGCCAATCTTGAAAGTCGCGAAACGGCGTTAGCCTGTGCAATACGGGTAGCGGAGCAGATCCTGGAAAGCTTGTCTGAGGCCTTCATACTCGAAGGGCGCGAGTTCTTTGTTAGCGCCAGTATTGGGATTGCTCTCTCGCCGCAGGATGGCAGCGAGCTCAGCCAATTGATGAAGAACGCCGATACAGCGATGTATCACGCCAAGGATATGGGCAAGAACAACTTCCAGTTCTATCAGACCGAAATGAACGCACGTGCGCTGGAACGCCTGGAGCTAGAATCCGACCTCCGCCATGCGCTACTACAAAACGAGTTCAAACTATACTATCAGCCTCAGTACCGAAGCGAGAATGGCCGCCTGACCGGCGTCGAAGCCTTGCTGCGCTGGCAGCATCCACGTCGGGGTGATGTGCCTCCTGCCGACTTTATTCCAGTCCTGGAAGAAACCGGTCTGATCATGCATGTGGGCGACTGGGTCATTCGCGAGGCGTGTCGACAGCTCAAGGACTGGCACAACGACCGGGTCCGTATTCCAAAGGTTTCGGTCAATCTATCCGCCCGGCAGTTTACTGATGGGCAGCTTGGCGAGCGTATTGCGCAGATCCTGGCAGACGTAAACCTGCCACCGGCCTGTCTTGAACTGGAGTTGACCGAAAGCATTCTGATGCAGGATGTCAGCGAAGCCCTGAGTATTTTGGGTCGCCTTAAACAATTAGGGGTTTGTATTGCGGTAGACGACTTCGGAACGGGTTATTCGTCACTTAATTACCTGAAACAGTTGCCTATCGATATCCTCAAGATTGACCGCAGCTTTGTCGATGGCCTCCCTTATGGCGAACAGGATGGTCAGATTGCCCGGGCCATCATCGCCATGGCGCATAGCCTAAACCTTTCGGTCATCGCCGAAGGGGTTGAAACTGAAGCTCAACTCCAATTCCTGCGTGATCATGGCTGCGATGAAGTACAAGGCTATTTTTTTGCCAAGCCTATGACGCCTGACCGAATTAAAACACACGTGAATAACGCGTTTTTCTAACCCTTTGCCTCGATGATTGCTGTTATCCGGCAGGCAATGCCTGTCTGGACAGCATGAATAACCTGCGACAGCGGCATGACAGGCGCTCATACCCAGAAAGTCAGGGTTTGCGATAGAATGCGTGCTCTTTTTAGCCCAGCCAGCCGCAACCGCAGGGGAACACCATGTTCAGCCGTGACCTAACCCTTTCCCGTTTCGACGCCGATCTGTATGCCGCCATGGAACAGGAAGCCCAGCGTCAGGAAGATCATATCGAACTGATTGCTTCGGAAAACTACACCAGCCCGGCCGTCATGGAAGCCCAGGGTTCGGTTCTGACCAACAAGTATGCCGAAGGCTATCCGCACAAGCGTTACTACGGTGGCTGCGAGTTTGTCGATGTGGTCGAGCAGCTGGCTATCGACCGTGCCAAACAGCTGTTTGGCGCTGACTATGCCAACGTCCAGCCGCACGCCGGTTCTCAGGCCAACTCCGCCGTTTACCTGGCACTGCTGCAACCCGGCGATACTATTCTGGGTATGAGCCTGGCCCACGGTGGTCACCTGACCCATGGTGCCAGCGTCAGCTCTTCTGGAAAAATCTATAATGCGGTCCAGTACGGCATCAACGAAAACGGCTTGATCGACTACGATGAAGTCGAGCGCCTGGCTGTCGAGCATAAACCCAAGATGATCGTGGCAGGCTATTCTGCCTACTCCCAGGTCCTGGACTTTGCCCGTTTCCGCGAGATCGCGGACAAAGTGGGTGCTTACCTGTTCGTTGACATGGCTCACTTTGCTGGTCTGGTCGCAGCGGGCATCTACCCGAACCCGATTCCGTTCGCCGATGTTGTAACCACTACCACGCACAAGACCCTGCGCGGTCCCCGTGGCGGCCTGATCCTGGCCAAGGCCAATGAGGAAATCGAGAAGAAGCTGAACTCGGCCGTGTTCCCGGGCGCCCAAGGCGGCCCGCTGATGCACGTAATCGCTGCCAAAGCCGTATGTTTCAAGGAAGCCTTGGCCCCTGAGTTCAAGGAATATCAGCAGCAGGTCATCAAAAACGCTCAGGCCATGTCTGAGGTATTTATCCAGCGTGGTTTTGATGTGGTCTCCGGTGGTACCCAAAACCACCTGTTCCTGCTGTCCTTGATCAAACAGGACATCACGGGTAAGGATGCTGACGCCGCCCTGGGCCGCGCCTTCATTACCGTGAACAAGAACTCTGTCCCGAACGATCCGCGTTCTCCGTTCGTGACCTCTGGTCTGCGTATCGGTACTCCTGCTGTCACAACCCGTGGTTTTAAGGAAGCCGAGTGCCGCGAGCTGGCTGGCTGGATCTGCGACATCCTCGACAACATGGGCGACGAGTCTGTGATTGATGGCGTACGTGAGAAGGTCAAGGCAATTTGCGCCAAGCTGCCGGTTTACGGTCAGTAAGGTAAAGCTTTAATAAAAAGCCCGGCTTTATTAGCCGGGCTTTTTTATACGCCTTTGATTTGCGCTGCTTCGAATCCTTCTCGCAGCTCCACCTCCGGTAGATCCATGCCGATAAAGACGATGACGCTTTCACGTACTTCGCCTTCTTCCCATTCCCGGTCCCAGTCCGCGCCGTAAAGACGCTGCACACCCTGGAACAAGAGCCTTCTGGGTTCTCCGGCAATACTGAGAATCCCCTTGTAGCGCAGCAGGTTACTGCCATGTCGCTCAAGTACACCCTCCATAAAACGGCTGGCCTGCTCGATATCCAGCGGGTGCTCCGCTTTAAGCGCTAACGAAGTGATGCTATCCGGCTTTTCGGCACGCGCAGGCGTTAATGGGCGAAAAAGCGCCTGACGATCCAGCTGATCGTTCAGGTTGAAGCCGCGAATATCGAGCAGAACGCTCAGGTCGACTCGGCCATGCTCTACCACATGAATCGGTGCCCTTCGATTAATACGCTGTAAACGCTCGCACAAGGCCTCAAAAGCTGTCTCATCCACAAGGTCGCGTTTACTGACGAGCAAACGATCAGCAAAACCTACCTGAGCCTGAGCAATTGGTCTGGATAATTGCTCCTGGGCATGAGCTGCGTCTACCAAAGTGATGATCCCATCCAGCAAGTAACGCTCGCGTAGTTCCTCATCCATGAAGAAGGTCTGGGCAACCGGGCCTGGATCGGCTAGACCAGTGCATTCGATCACCAATCGATCAAACTCAATCTCGCCTTGGTCGAGTTGCTCCAACAATATGGTCAGTGCATACGAAAGGTCCTTGCTGCCTGTACAGCACACGCAACCGTTAGCTACCTTCACGATACGAACGGCCTTGTCGCCTAATAAAGCGCTATCGATATCAGCCTCGCTGAATTCGTTTTCAATAACAGCGATCTTAAGCCCATGGTCACCCTCAAGCAGGTAACGCAGCAGAGTCGTCTTGCCAGCGCCAAGAAAGCCGGTCAGAACCGTTACAGGAATAGGTGATGTAGACATAAGCGGCCCTAAATAAAACGGGCCAGATTAAATGTCTGACCCGTAGATAGATGACGTCTCAACAGACTCAACAGCAGCGGAAGGTCTTGCCCTTACCGCCACCATAACGTGCTTCCTGCCGCTCACGAAAGAACTCTTCGTAACTCATGACCGGCAAATCTGGGTGTTTGCCGCGCATATGCTCGACATAGGTGTCGTAATCCGGCATACCGACCATAAGTCGAGCGGCCTGTCCCAGATATTTCCCTAGATTAGCGAGATCATTGAACATGCGCGGCTCCCGTTAAGCGTTGGTCAGCGGTTGGAATGGTGTTTCCTTGTCGGTCCGCTCAGGCTTGAACCACGCTGCATAACCAACCTTCAAGGTATAGAACAGAACGCTGGCCACTACGATCAGGAACAACACCGTCAGGGTAGCATTGGTGTAGCTGTTGATCATGATCTGCTGCATCTGCTCGGCACTCTTGGCCGGTGCGATGATCTGATTGGCAGCTAAGGCGTCACGGTACTTGTGCGCCTGGGCCAAGAAACCCACTGCAGGGTTCGCATCGAACAGCTTGATCAAACTGGCATAAGTGGTACAAACCAGCAGCCACGTGGCCGGCAGTGCAGTAACCCACACATAACGCTCACGCTTCATCTTGATTAGCACCACGGTACCCAGCATCAATGCCACGCCCGCCAGCATTTGGTTGGAAATCCCAAACAACGGCCAGAGTGTATTGATACCACCCAGCGGATCGACTACGCCTTGGTATAGCAAATAGCCCCATAGCGCGACACAACCGCCGGTGCCGATCATATTGGCAATCCAGGAGTCGGTACGCTTGAGTGCAGGCACGAAATTACCCAAGAGATCTTGGAGCATAAAACGGCCCGCACGGGTACCCGCATCAACAGCGGTCAGAATGAACAGGGCTTCAAACAGAATTGCGAAGTGATACCAGAACGCCATGGTGTTCTCGCCGGGCAGGACTTGGTGCAGGATCTGAGCGATACCCACTGCCAACGTAGGGGCACCACCTGCTCGACCTAGAACAGTCGTTTCACCGATATCCTGAGCTGTTTGAGTCAGAACTTCCGGCGTAACGGTAAAGCCCCAGGAACTGATGGTTGCTGCTGCACTAACTACATCCGAACCAACAATGGCAGCCGGACTATTCATTGCAAAATACACACCCGGCTCGATAATCGAGGCCGCGACTAAGGCCATGATGGCAACAAAGGACTCCATCAGCATGGCGCCATACCCGATATAACGAGCATCGGTTTCACGGCTGAGTAGCTTTGGTGTCGTACCGGAAGCGATCAGCGAATGGAAACCGGACACCGCACCGCAGGCAATGGTGATAAAGAGGAATGGGAACAAGGTGCCTTTCCAGACCGGCCCTGTGCCATCAACAAACTGAGTCAGCGCTGGCATTTTCAATTCTGGTGCCAGGAACAGAATGCCGATGGCCAACGCAACGATGGTACCGATCTTGAGAAAGGTTGAGAGGTAGTCGCGAGGGGCTAGCAGCAGCCAGACCGGCAACACGGACGCAACGAAGCCATACCCGATGAGCATCCAGGTAATCTGCTCACCGGTAAAGGTGAAACGGGGCCCCCAGACCGGATCCGCTGCGATCACGCCGCCATACCAGATAGAAGCGAGCAGCAGCACCAACCCGACGATAGAGATCTCACCGATCCGGCCCGGCCGGATAAACCGCATATAGATGCCCATGAACACGGCGATGGGCAACGTTGCCAGCACGGTGAACATACCCCAGGGGCTGTGTGCCAGAGCTTTCACTACGATCAGGGCCAACACCGCCAGGATGATGATCATGATCAGGAAGCAGCCAAACAAAGCAATAGTACCTGGGACCTGCCCCATTTCCTCGCGCACCATTTCACCGAGGGAACGGCCGTTACGGCGACTGGAAATAAACAGAATCATGAAGTCCTGGACTGCACCGGCCAATACCACGCCAGCGATCAGCCATAGCGTGCCGGGCAGATAGCCCATCTGCGCTGCTAGCACGGGACCTACCAGTGGCCCTGCTCCGGCGATGGCAGCAAAGTGGTGGCCAAACAGGATGTGCTTGTTGGTAGGAACATAGTCCAGACCGTCATTATTTAAAATGGCGGGTGTCGCTCGGAGAGGATCAAGCTGCATCACCTTGGTGGCGATGAACAAACTGTAGTAACGATAGGCAATGAGATAGAGGGCGACGGCGGCCACCACGATCCACAAGGCGTTAATCGGCTCACCCCGTCGCAAGGCCACAACGCCCAGCGCAAACGCTCCTGCAGTCGCTACCACGGCCCAAGGCACATGGCGGAAAACGCTGCTTTTATTATTCATAATGGCTCCCGAATGGACAGACAAAAAGGCTGCCGCCCAAGCTTAGCCCACCCTTGGCATTTTGCCATGCCACCTTGGTCTGAGAAACCTGTCTAGCGCGGGCCTAAAGTGTCCTTCTTGGATGATGCTGCTGGAATAAAGAGGAAAAATCATCTAAACATCAGCCAATCTTGCGAATCAGATCACAATTACTTGCCGTGTTTAATAGCCGCTGCTCTATGCCACTTGACCGACTGGCCGTTCGAAAGTGACCTCTGAGGTCATTGGCTTCACTATATTTCCCTATAGAACGTATAGGGTATCTGCCTACCCTACCCTCACAGGCCAGCCTGAAAACTTAAGCAGGCCGCAATAATCCTAGCGATTTCGCATCAAGGAGTAGCGATATGAACCACCCGAACGAAGAGCGCCGCCGCTTCAAGCGCTTCCCATTCGATGCCACCGCTGATATCAGCCAAGGTGTCCAACGCTGGAGCGCTCCGGTCCATGACATTTCGCTTAAAGGTGTTCTGATCCAGAAGCCGTTGGACTGGCAAGGCGAACAGCAGCAATCGTTCGAGATAAACATTCAGCTGGATACCGAAACCCAAGTTTGTATGCAAGCAGAACTGGCTCATGTCGAAGCCGATCAGTTGGGGTTCGCCTGCCAGAAGATCGACCTTGATTCGATCAGTCACCTGCGCCGCCTGGTCGAACTTAACCTCGGAGATGAGACCCTGCTCGGGCGCGAACTCGCCGCGCTCGGCAAGGAATAAGGTACAGCGTTACTCAAAGAGTGCCGACAAGGCCTGATCAAGTCGCGTTACAGCGATAATTTCGAGCCCTGGCGGTGCTTCTTTAGGGGCGTTGCCCTTAGGTACGATGGCACGCTTGAAACCGTGTTTAGCTGCCTCTTTCAAGCGCTCCTGTCCGCTGGGCACCGGCCGGATCTCGCCTGACAGGCCTATCTCGCCGAACACCAAAAGATCATGGGCCAAAGGTCTGTCGCGCAAGCTGGAAATCACCGCAGCCATAAGAGCCAAGTCTACGGCCGTTTCCAAAACCTTGACCCCGCCGACAACGTTAATGAATACATCCTGATCATAGGTGGGGATGCCACCATGACGGTGCAATACCGCCAACAACATGGCCAGGCGGTTCTGATCGAGCCCTACCGTGACCCGTCGCGGATTGGCCAGGTGACTGGTATCCACCAACGCCTGTACTTCCACCAGCATGGGCCGCGACCCTTCCCATGTCGCCATGACTACACTGCCTGGCACGGCTTCCTGAGCACGGGTTAGAAAGATAGCTGATGGGTTAGAAACCTCTTTCAGCCCTTTATCGGTCATGCCAAAAACGCCCAGTTCGTTCACTGCGCCAAAGCGGTTCTTTACAGCCCGCAACAGACGCAGGCGGCCGTCGGATTCACCTTCGAAATACAAGACGGTATCCACCATGTGCTCCAGGACTCGCGGCCCCGCCAGTGCACCCTCTTTGGTAACATGGCCCACCAGAAAAATGGCCGTGCCGGTCTGTTTGGCGAAACGCACGAGCAAAGCTGCACTTTCTCGAACTTGGGCGACACCGCCTGGCGCAGACTGGAGTTGCTCGGTAAAAATCGTTTGGATCGAGTCCACCACCATGACACGAGGCTTTTCTTGCCGTGCCGTCGAGATGATGCTTTCGATACAAGTCTCCGTCATGACCTTAAGTTTATCTTCCGGTAAACCCAGGCGACGGGCCCGCATAGCAACCTGTTGCTGCGACTCTTCGCCCGTGACATAAAGCGCTGGCATTCGCTCAGCGATGCGGCAAAGCGTTTGCAGCAGAATAGTAGACTTACCGATACCCGGATCCCCACCGATCAAAACGACCGAACCGTCAACGAGACCGCCCCCTAGTACGCGGTCTAGCTCTGTCGAGTCGGTAGTAAAGCGCGGAGTCTCTTCAACACTGACCTCGGCCAGGGTCTTGAGTACCGCTTGCTGCCCAGTCCAACTTCCACGTCCTGTGGCAGAAGGAGCTGTGTCAACGACGGTTTCGACCAGGGTATTCCAGGCACCGCACTCACCGCACTGGCCGGCCCATTTTGGAAAGGTAGCGCCGCACTCAGTGCAGCCATACATGCGTTTGGCTTTGGCCATTCCGGGCTCCTGAACAGAAAGCCCAATTATACATTACTGTATGAATTTACAGTAATCAGCCATGTTTCTTTTGTCTCTGTATAAGATGAATCTGCCAAAAATGTGCAGAACCGCTTAAGTGTGCTGAGACATAAATACCTGAATTCATTAAATATTAATTAAAATTTAATGATATTGAAATAAAAATGAAACGTTATATTCACACGCACAGACTGGTGACATTTAATAGTACAAAATGACTATTTTTTATTAAAAAGCCATTACAGGTAGTTTTCAAAATAAAGACAGCTCATTACTATGACCGAGCCATTCTTGGAGAGCGTCGGCATGGATATTCACGTTGAAGAGCAGGAAACGGAAGCTGTCTGGGTAGTTAAGCTGAACGACATTCCTATTAGATTCCATACAAAGCATGAAGCTGATCTTTTCGTAAGTCAGCTAGAGACGCGCATTAGCGCCCTTAGGGACTCAACAACGGTACAGTTCGAAGAAACGAACGAGCCGGCATAAAAGCGTCTTACCTTATATTGCCCTATCAGTGGATTGTTTTATTTAGCCTTATAAAACAACCCATTGCTTTTGGTCATGCTTTAATATTTTTCAGGGTAAAACAATGCCTAACAAAGTTAGCATTTCCTCTCCGTTAGAACTTCTTGAAGAATTGTCCGGAAGTTTGTTGGTTAACTTCGAAACTGCTTGCGCCGAAGTATCACGCTCAGCCGAAGAAAACCTTTCCTATCAGAAAAAGCGTCATGAAACGACGCTCAAAAAGCTGAACACCGCTCAGGCGGATCTTGAGCATGCCATGGCGTCAACCAAAGCTAAAGCTGTTGAAAAAGCGGAAAAGAAGATAGCCAAATACACTGAGCGCCTCGATAAGCTGAACCGCAAGCAGAGCGGGATACAGCATTATCTTGATCGACTTAATCAGGATATCGCCGAAAGTGTGAATTTGGTGAAGAGCATTCATGCCGTACGGGATGCCGCTACACATTCTCTCCAAAAGAGAAAGGAGCCAGGTGCTGACGAGCCAGCACCTCAGGCCGTTAGCCACTAACAGGACTGGCCGAGGTGCAGGAAATCCTCAATAGCGAGCCTCCAGAACACCTCTGCCAATTTTACTGACAGGTTGGATATAACCAGGAAATAAAATGAAGCGGGTCATCTTCAACAAAAAGGGCGGTGTAGGAAAATCAAGTATTGCTTGCAACCTTGCTGCTATCAGCGCTAATGAAGGTTACCGCACCCTGCTTATCGACTTGGATCCGCAGGCCAACTCCACCCATTACCTGACGGGATTGACAGGCAAAGACACACCGCTAGGGATTGCCGACTTTTTCAAACAGTCCGTTTCAGGAGCAGGGAAAAAAGCCCAGGCTACCATTCACGAAACTGCCTACAACAATCTCTACCTCATTGCAGGGTCGAATGAGCTGGCGGAGCTACAGTCCAAACTCGAATCGAAATATAAGATACAAAAGCTCAGCAAATATCTGGAAAGACTGGAGGAAGACTACGACAGGATCTACCTGGATACGCCTCCTGCTTTGAACTTCTATAGTATTTCTGCACTCATCGCCGCGGATCGCTGTTTGATTCCTTTTGACTGCGACCGGTTTTCCCTACAGGCGCTTTATGATCTATTTGTCGAGATTGAGGAAATTCGCGAGGATTACGAGTATCGCCTAACGGTCGAAGGCATTGTGGTCAATCAATATCATTCCCAGGCTACTGTACCGCGCCAACTGCTAGACGAACTCAAACAGCGAGAGCTTCCTGTTATCCCCGCTTACCTTTCAAGCTCTGTAAAGATGCGCGAGTCTCATCAAGCGTGCATACCTCTTATTCACCTGGATCCGACCCATAAGCTGACCCAGCAATACCAGTCTTTGTTTAACTGGTTGGAAGGCCGGTAACAGCGGAATCCAAAGGCAAGAGCCCTCATCACTTTGCTGGGGGCTGGCTGAACTCGCCTCGCTCAAGTTTTTCTACAGTATTACCCATGGCGTCCTTTGCGTTGAGGTCGGCGCCTTGAGCCGCAAGGGCGTCAAGTACATCCTTACGCTGAAACAATGCGGCGTACATGGCGGCGGTCTGGCCTGCCGTATTACGCTGATCAGGGCTGCACTCCGCCATGATGAGGCGGTGGGCAATAGCCACTTCCCCTTTGAAGATCGCTCCCATTAACGCTGTATTGCCTCGATTGTCCTGAATGCAGGGGTCCGCACCCGCTGCCAGTAACTGTTCGACAACCGCCTTGTGCCCATGGTAAGCCGCCAGAATCAGAGCCGTGTAGCCCTTCTCGTCACGGGTATTAAGGTCATAGTGAGCCTTGATGAACTCGGCCAGCATTTCACTGCGCCCTTCACGGGCCGCATCGAAAAAGTAAGTGTGTAATTGAGACTGGACCGCCGCCGGATCGCTTGCGGAAGGAGCAGAAGCGGGTTCGTCCGCCCAGCAGGCCGCGCCGAACAGCACGACGGCACCGAATAACAGGCCACGCATGACGAGGTCTCCTTAACGTAAATAAGCGGGCTCACGACACGGCTATAAACCGTGCCGTGAGAGACACGATTAGTCTTTCAACTGGGCAGCCAGTTGCTTGACCTTGGCCAGGTCGCCACCGGCTACCTTGGCAACGCCAGTGCCGTATTCAGGATCAGCCTTGTACAGGAACGACAGCATGATGTTCTTGCTCTCGGCATCCGCTCCCGCCAGGGACTCACCAAAGCTCTGGATCAGGTCCTGCTGCTCTTTCTTGCTGTACGAACGATACAGATCACCGGCCTGCTTGAAGTTTTGCTCGCGCTGGATTTTGGCCTGCTGAGTAGTGCCGGACAGCGGCAGCTGACTGTAGCGGGCATTGTCATCCTGCGGACGCGGATTTAGACGGCTCGGCTCGTAGTTGACGCCGGTTACGGTATGACCAAAGTTCATCGCACCATCCTGGTTGCCATTGTTTACAGCTACACGAGGACGGTTGATGGGCAGGCTCAGGCCGTTTGTGCCAACGCGGTACATCTGGGTGTCGGCATAAGAGAATACGCGACCCTGCAGCAGACGGTCTTCGGACGGCTCGATACCAGGTACGACGTTAGCTGGCGCCATGGCAACCTGCTCGGTCTCCTGGAAGAAGTTATCCACGTTCTTGTTCAGGACCATCTGGCCGATCTTGCGCTCAGGCACATTCGGCCAGATCTTGGTTGCGTCCAGAGGATCGAAGTCGAACTTGGCCAAATCTTCCGGGTTGAGCACCTGGATGTACAGGTCCCACTTCGGGTAGTCACCCTTCTTGATTGCACTAACCAGGTCGTTGGTCATGTGGGAATAGTCTTTACCCTGCACTTCCATGACCTGCTTGGGATCAAGGTTCTTGACGCCCTGTAGTGACTTCCAGTGGAACTTCACATAGTGCACCTTGCCTTCAGCATTGACGAACTTATAGGCATGTACACCGTTGCCGTCCATGAAGCGATAGCCCACTGGGGTACCTTCATTGGAGTACAGCTGGGTCAGGGTACGGGTGGCTTCTGGTACGTGAGAGAAGAAGTCGAAGCGGCGAGAATCATCATCCAGATTGGTACGCGGGTCCGTCTTGAAGGAGTGGACCATGTCCGGGAACTTGATCGCGTCGCGGATGAAGAAGGTTGGGAAGTTGTTGCCTACCAAGTCCCAGTTGCCATCGGCAGTGTAGAACTTAGTCGCAAAACCACGGGGGTCACGCAGGGTTTCTGGAGAGTGATTACCGTGAACAACAGAGGAGAAGCGCACAAAGACCGGTGTATGCTCGCCCTTGCGGAAGACTTTCGCCTTGGTTAGATCGGAAATATCGGCTTCCGCAACGAACTCACCATGAGCGCCAGTACCGCGCGCATGTACCACTCGCTCGGGAATCCGCTCGCGATCAAAACGTTGAAGTTTCTGGATCAGCTGTACATCCTGTAACAGCGTAGGGCCTGTTGCGCCAGCTGTCTGGGAGTTCTGGTTGTCACCGACCGGCGCGCCATTATCACGCGTCAGGACATCGGCATAGGCTACAGAAACGGTCAGAATGCTCGCAGCGATCAGGCTCAAGGCATGGCCTGAAAAGGTCCGAATGGACATGGTACGGTTCCTCTTTTAATGAAGTGCTCAAAAGGCACATCAAAGACTAAGGAACCTTGGCCGCTTCGCTAAATTGAAAGACTTGTATTTTTTTATCAAGAAAATCAATGAACGAAACCGGAAAAGTAGGCTATAGCCGCTACTAAAAGCAGCGGCCAGACAAACTTGTTAACGTTGGAGCTCGCGGGCGATCTTGTCTTTGATCACCATTCGCTCACGCTTACACCGGTTCAGCTCCTCGTCTCCGCTGTTCTCTACCAGCCCTTCAATTTCGAGGATCTCCTGATCCAGTGCCTCGTATTGCTCGACCAGTTTGGCGAACTCAGGACTATCCTTGCGAAGTTTTTCAAACGTTTCAACCTTGTCCGGAAAATCTTTATGCAAGTTGTGCTCGGCAACCATGGATAACCTCCTTACGTGGATGAACAGATAAGTTTTTTAGCCCGTATATAGGTGGACCGCAGCTGTCAGGCAAAGTGCGCCCGCCTCGGGCTGAACACTTTTCCAAGACAGATCGAAACAACAAAGCCGTTTCGGGGCTCAAAGTGCCCAAGACATTTGTAATGGCGTCTTTGCTATTCCCAAAACAGGAGTGCTTATGAAATTTATCAACGAATTCAGGACATTCGCCGTAAAGGGCAATGTCGTCGACCTGGCTGTTGGAGTCATTATTGGTGGAGCCTTCGGCAAGATCGTGTCTTCATTCGTTGCCGACGTGATCACTCCTCCGCTTGGCCTGCTACTGGGTGGTGTGGACTTCTCTAATCTGGCTATTACATTGAAGGCCGCCCAGAACGGGGCTCCACCGGTACTGCTGTCTTACGGCAAATTCTTGCAGTCTATCTTCGACTTTATAATCATCGCTTTTGCCATCTTTAGCGCCATCAAGATGCTGAACCGCCTGCATCTGCATCAGGAGCAAAAGGCAGCGGCTGGCCCAACCAAAGATCAGGCGCTACTGACGGAAATTCGTGACCTGCTCAAGGAGCAGAGCCAGAAGACCGAGCCTGCGGGTAGGAACGAACCGCCAACTACGCCTTAAGAAAACATTGAATCACCTCAAATCTTTACAGGCTTGAGGCGATGGCGTCACCAATAGTTCTCTACCGCTATCTGCCCAGGCCGGCGACTCAAGGCCAGTTGCAGGCCACGTGTCTTGAGCACGGCGCGGGTGTCTTCCACCATCTCGGGATTACCACAGATCAGAATGCGGGAGTGCTCGGTAGACAGGTCTACACTAGCGGCTCGCTCCAACTCACCGTTTTCAATCAGGGTTGTTATGCGACCTTCTAGCGCACCAGGATAGGACTCACGCGTGACGACGGGCAAGTAGACCAGCTTTTCAGCCACGCCTTCCAGGTACTCCAGCTCAGCAAACCCCTTGATCATGCCCTGATAGGCCAAGTCCTTTGCCTCGCGTACGCTGTATACCAAGATGATCCGCTCATAGCGCTGCCATACATCCGGTTCCTGCAGCATGGACAGGAAAGGTGCCAGCCCGGTACCGGTTGCCAATAACCAGAGGTCTCGCCCCCCTGTGAAACGTTCCAGGGTGAGATAGCCGTATGGCTGCTTTTCCACAAGCAACGTATCGCCGGGCTTTAACCGGCTCAGTTCGCTTGTAAAAGCCCCGCCAGGCACAACAATGGAAAAGAACTCTAGAAACTCGTCATGGGGTGCCGAAACCATCGAGTAGGCCCGCCAGACAACCTCACCATCCGCCTTTTCCACTCCAAGCCGGGCGAATTGACCGGCACTGAAGCGAAAGCGTGGATCGCGGGTCGTACGCAGGCTGAACAGGTTGTCGGCCCACGGCCAGACCTCAGTAATCGTCTGGCGGGTGTACTTCTCGTCCTGGGCAGTCATGCGGGGCTTCCTCGTAGTTCAGACAGGCTCATGGTGGTCATGAAAACAAGCCTGGCCCGGCTTTTCAACGGACAATCTGTAGGTGTACAGCCCTTTAGCGCGCCAGCCAGCCGCCGTCTACGGCTAGTGTGCAGCCATGCATATAGTCAGAAGCCGACGACGCCAGGAAGACGACCGGGCCAGCAAGATCATCCGCGCGCCCCCAGCGCCCAGCCGGAATCCGGGCCAGGATATCCGCGTTACGCTGCTTATCGGCCCGCAACGCGGCTGTATTGTTGGTTGCCATATAGCCCGGGGCAATCGCATTGACATTGATTCCGTGCGGAGCCCATTCATTGGCCAGTGCCTTGGTCAGCCCCATTAGGCCACTTTTCGCCGCAGTATAGGACGGCACGCGAATACCGCCCTGAAACGACAGCATTGATGCAATGTTGATTATTTTACCGCCGCGCTGCTCAGCGACGCAGTGCCGTGCTACGGCCTGGGACAGAAAGAACACGCTTTTGAGGTTGACGTCCAGAACGTCGTCCCAGTCCTGCTCGCTGAATTCAAGGGCATTTTCACGGCGGATGATCCCGGCGTTATTGATCAGCACATCGATATGACCGAACGCACGCAGCGCCTCGTCTACAATGAACGGAATAGGCTCAATCGTGCTCAGATCTGCCTTGACGGCTTCGAAGCGGCGACCGGCCGACTCGACCAGGGCTTGCGTCTCATCCGGTGTTCGCCGGCTGACCCCTACGATGTTGCAACCGGCACGGGCCAGAGCAACCGTCATAGCCTGCCCCAATCCAGCGTCGCACCCGGTGACAATAGCGACCTTTCCTTTCAGTGAGAATGAATCAAGACTCATGGCGCCCTCGGCAGGACCAGTAGATGGATCACTCCGCTCTTGGACCGACGAGCACGACGCGACGTTCAGCTGGAAAAGAGCAGCGTAACCCTGACGACTCCCCTACACTGACGTCTTTCCGCCGCTTGCATAGATGTCTGTTCATGGCTCGTCTTTCTACGCCCTTTGCCCACCTCGATCTTCAACGTCAACCGCCCCGTCGCGACGACCCGTTACAGGCCTTTGATGCTGCCGATGAGTACACGCTCAATCAGCTGGCCGAAGAAGGGCTAGCTGCCGGAGCACGTGTACTTGTGCTCAATGACAGTTTTGGCGCGCTGGCAATCAGCCTGGCACGCCAGGCGCAAATTATCTCCAGTGGAGATTCTCACCTGGCAGCCCTGGCGCTGCGTGACAACCTTGAACGCAATGGTTTGGGCCAAGAGGCGGTAAGCTTTGTCCCGGCCAGCGAGCCGGTAGTTGGCCCTTTCGATTACGTGTTGATCCGCATCCCGAAAACGCTCGCCCTGCTGGAAGAACAGCTCATTCGTCTGCAAGGTCAACTGGCGCCGGGCGCGCGCGTGATCGCAGCGGCCATGATCAAGCACCTGCCCCGGGCCGCGGGCGGTCTGCTGGAAACATATATTGGCCCGGTGCAGGCCTCGCTGGCAGTCAAGAAGGCCCGCCTGCTGCTCGCTACGCCCGCGCCTAGACAACCCGCTCCGTCCCCCTACCCGACGCGTTATCAACTCGATCAGCCGGCGCTGGAACTGGTTAACCATGCCAATGTGTTCTGCCGGGAAGGATTGGACATTGGTACGCGGGCCTTCCTGCCGCATCTGCCTACTAGCCTGGGCAATGCCCGGGTGGCTGATCTGGGTTGTGGCAACGGTGTATTGGCCATTGCCAGTGCACTGGCCAACCCTGAGGCCCAGTACACGTTGGTAGACGAATCCTATATGGCGATTCAGTCAGCGGAAGAAAACTGGCATAGGGCACTTGGAGCGCGGCCAGCGATTTTTCGGGCCGATGACGGCCTGGCCAGCCAGCCGCCTCGTTCGCTCGATATAGTGTTATGTAACCCGCCCTTCCATCAGCAACAGGTGGTAGGTGACTTCCTGGCGTGGCGCATGTTCCAGCAGGCCCGAGCCGCACTGGATAACGGCGGTGAACTGTGGATCGTAGGCAACCGGCACTTGGGTTATCACGTCAAACTCAAGCGCTTGTTCAGGCGCGTCGAACAAATTGCCGCCACACCGAAATTCGTTGTATTGCGTGCGGTCGAAGCACTCTCCTAGACCTACTCGGGCCATATCCGGCCTGGGTTCGCGTACCAGACAGGATTTTACGTGCCCGCGTTACCTATCGACCTGCATCTGCTTGCCATTCTTGTTGAAGTCAGCGGCGTGTTGGCGGCCATTCACGCTGTCATTACCGTGCGTACGGCGCAAGGCGCCATGGCCTGGGCGATTGCCTTGGTGTTCATGCCGTTCATTAGCCTACTGCCCTATCTTGTGTTTGGACGGCGACGCTTCGACGGTTACGTCAAGGCTCGTCGGCAAGCCAATGAGGAGATGGCCCGTCTGGCCGCCGAGCTGAACTGGCGCCCCTGGATCGCCGAGGCTTTGGCTGCGCAGCAGTGCAGCGCGGCCAATCGAAAGCTCAAGGCCATGACCGCCTTAACCCGCACGCCTTGCGTAGCCAGCAATAAGGTCAAACTTCTGGTGGATGGCACAGAAACCTTTACAGCCATCTTCAAGGCCATTCGCGAAGCGCGCCAAGTTGTGCTGGTACAGTTTTTCATCATTCATGACGACCCCATTGGCCGTGCACTGCAAAATACGCTAATCGAACGGGCCCAGGCTGGCGTTGAAGTCTTTCTGCTCTATGACGCCATTGGCAGTCATGCTCTACCGCGCAGCTATGTGATGAAGCTGCGGGCCGCCGGTGTTCAGGTCAAGGCGTTCAGCAACCGCCGCGGATTGATCAACCGCTTTCAGGTTAACTTCCGCAACCATCGAAAGATCGTCGTGGTGGACGGTGAAGTCGGTTTCGCAGGTGGACACAATGTTGGCGAGGAATACCTGGGTCATAAACCACCACTAGCCCCTTGGCGAGATACGCATATTGAAGTTCGCGGACCGGCTCTGGCAACCCTGCAGGAAACCTTTGCTCAGGACTGGTTTTGGGTTACCCGCAAGCTGCCGACCCTGCTTTTGCCGGAAAGCTATGAAGACGGCGGTATGCTCTGCCAGGTTGTGGCGACCGGCCCGGCGGACGACCGGGAAACCTGTTCGTTGTTTTTTGTTGAGGCCATCCACTCCGCGCAGCACCGCATTTGGATCACCACACCCTATTTCATTCCTGACGAAGCGGTAGCCGCTGCTCTGCAACTAGCGGCCTTGCGCGGCGTGGATGTACGAATTCTGTTGCCCTCACGGCCGGATCACAAAGTTGTCTATGCCGCGTCCTATCTGTATGCGCTTCGGGCTGTCGAGAATGGCATTCGCATCTTTCGTTACCAGCCGGGTTTCATGCATCAAAAGGTAGTGTTAATCGATGAAGACGTCACCGCCATTGGCAGCGCTAACCTTGATAATCGCTCATTCCGCCTGAACTTCGAAGTAATGGTCATGACGGTGGATATGCAATTCGCCTGGGAGGTGCGCAAGATGCTAGAAGTCGATTTTTCACGCTCTTTGGAGCTGACGCCAGAAGACAATGTGAACGTACGTCGATGGCGCAAGGCAGGCATGCGTATCGCACGCCTGTTCTCGCCCGTGCTGTAATGTGAGTTGCCCCTTTATAGCCCCAACGCACTCAACGAGGCGTGATCATCCGGTCGACGCCCCTGCGGCCAATGAAATAGCCGCTCGCGCTCCTGGATAGGCAGATCGTTAATGCTGGCGTGCCGCTCAATCATCAGGCCCTGCCCGTTGAATGCCCAATTCTCGTTACCATAGGAGCGAAACCACTGCCCGCTGTCGTCATGCCACTCATAGGCGAAGCGCACGGCAATGCGGTTACCGTCGTGCGACCAAAGCTCCTTGATCAGGCGATACTCCAACTCCCTTCGCCACTTTCGCTCCAAAAACGCCACGATTTGTTCACGTCCACGGATGAACTCGGCACGGTTACGCCAGACACTGTCTTCACTGTAGGCCAGCGCCATCTTATAGGGGTCGCGGCCGTTCCAGCCATCCTCGGCAGCGCGCACTTTCTGGCAGGCCGTTTCGAGCGTGAACGGGGGTAACGGTGGGCGGCTCAAGACATCCATAGCAATTCTCCTGGAATCGAAAGCGTTCAAGCATAGCGGGATGCCCAGCGCTCATAGGTCAAACACCCCACGGATTCAGCCAATCGAACCGATACCAGACAGCTTAACCCCGTGTTTCCCGGATCAAATCACGCTTATGACTTGAGTCCGGCTGCGCTCATGAACAGGCGCAGGCCATAGGAAAGGATACCTAAGGCCGCTACGCTGCCTGCCCAAATCACCAACATCCATCCCAACCGTTTCCAGAGGGGCTTGCCCTCGGCGGGATTGGGCTCTTGTTCTTGTCCAGCCATGATCAGTGATACCCCTCTCCCGCTCTGACCTTCCCACGGAAAACGTAATACCCCCAGGCGGTATACATAAGTGTCATCGGAATGATGAATAGCGTACCGATCAACAAAAACAGCTGGCTTTGTGGCGGCGAAGCCGCGTCCCAGATCGTTACGGAAGGCGGAATGATATAGGGCCATAAACTGATACCCAGACCGCTATACCCAAGAAAGATCAGAATAAGCGTGAGCACGAACGGCGTGGAATGGATTTCCTCCCGCTGAATGGATTTCAGTAGGCCCACTGCAGTCACCACAACCAAAATCGGAACCGGCATAAACCACAGGATATTGGGAAAGGTAAACCAGCGCTGGGCGATAGCCTCATGGCTCAACGGCGTCCACAAGCTGACACCGCCCATGACCAGCAACAAAATGAGCAGTAATGGCCGGGTCAATGTTCGCATGCGCGCCTGAATATGCCCTTCGGTCTTCATGATCAGCCAGGTACTGCCGAGCAGTGCATAAGCCGCGATCAAGCCCAACCCGCAAAAGAGCGAGAATGGCGTGAGCCAGTCCAGCGGCCCGCCGGCATACTGGCGGTTGACAACGGGTATCCCCTGGATGAAGCCGCCCAGCGCCACGCCCTGGCAGAATGTAGCCAGTACCGACCCGACAATGAAGGACTTGTCCCACAAGCCCTCCTTGCCTACATCGACCTTGAAGCGAAACTCGAACGCTACACCGCGAAAGATCAAGCCGATCAGCATGAAAATCAGCGGCAGGTACAGCGCCGGCAAGACGACGCCGTAGGCCAGCGGAAAGGCGCCGTATAACCCCGCCCCGCCCAGAACCAGCCAGGTTTCGTTACCGTCCCAGATGGGCGCCACGGTATTCATCATGACGCCCCGCTCCTCGCTCCCCTTCACAAAGGGAAAAAGGATTCCGATGCCCAGGTCAAAGCCGTCCATCACCACATACATCATGATCGAAAAGATGATGATGACAGCCCAGATAAAGGTGAGATCTATGCCAACCATTGTTTAATTCCTATCCAGGTCATCATGGGTGTGGCCTTGTTCAAAGCCTGCATTCGTGGCGGACAGGGGGCGTTTGGTATGGCGGTCATGGCCCGGACCACCAGCCGTGGACTGCTTGCCCTCTCCGGTATGCGGACCCTTGCCGATAATGCGCAGCGCATACACCGTTCCGATGCCGAATACCGCGAAGTACACAACGACAAAACTGATCAGGGTCAGGCTGAGCTGCCCCACGCCATGATTGGAAACGGCATCCTTGGTACGCAGCAGGCCATACACTACCCATGGCTGCCGGCCCACCTCGGTAGTGAACCAACCTGCCAGGACTGCAATCAGGCCTGATGGACCCATGAACATGACTGCCCGCAGAAAGGCTTTGTTTTCATAGAGATGGTGACGCCAGCGCAGATAGAGACTCCAGAAGCCGGTCGCAATCATCAACAGTCCCATGAGCACCATGATGCGAAAGCTCCAGAAGACTACATACGCGGGCGGACGGTCCTCCTTGGGGAAATCTTTTAAAGCAGGAATCTGCTCGGTGAAGCTGTGCTTGAGAATCAAGCTACCCAGCACCGGAATCTCAACCTTGAAGCGTGTTTCCTCACGTTCCATATCGGGCCAGCCAAACAGGATCAGAGGGGTTGGCTCACCAGGAACGTTTTCCCAATGCCCCTCAATAGCTGCGATCTTTGTGGGCTGATGTTCGAGTGTATTCAACCCGTGCGCATCACCCACCATAGCCTGAATGGGCGCCACGAGCAGAGCCATCCACATGGCCATCGAGAACATTTTGCGGATCGCCGGGTTGTCGTTACCACGCAGCAAATGCCAGGCTGCCGACGCGCCGACCAGAAACGCCACGGACAGGTAGGCCGCAATACTCATATGCGCCCAGCGGAACGGAAACGACGGGCTGAAAATCACATCCAGCCAGTTGATGGGAATTACCCTACCGTCGACAATTTCATACCCGTCCGGGGTATGCATCCAACTGTTGGACGATAGAATCCAGAAGGTGGACGTCAACGTACCGAGGGCCACCATGACGGTGGAGAAAAAGTGCAGGCCAGGCCCTACGCGATTCCAGCCGAATAGCATTACGCCCAGGAAACCTGCCTCGATAAAGAAGGCCGTCAGTACCTCATACGTCAGCAGCGGCCCGGTCACGTTACCGGCAAACTCGACGAACCCACTCCAGTTGGTGCCAAATTCGTAGGCCATGACCAGGCCCGATACCACTCCCATGCCAAAGAAAACGGCAAAGACCTTTAGCCAGAAGTGATAGAGGTCTCGGTAGGTCGAGTCTCGTGTTTTCAGCCACAACCCTTCCAGTACGGCCAGAAAGCTTGCCATTCCAATGGATAAGGCAGGGAAGATGATATGGAACGATACGGTGAATGCGAACTGAATCCTCGCAAGATCCAGAGCCTCCAGGCCGAACATAGGCGATCCTCTTCTTCAGGCTTCCGATTGCGTCAAGCGCAATCGCTCGATGACATAGCAACTCAAGGCAATGTTTCGAGCCCTGGCACGCGCAATCGTTCTGACGAGGCGAAAAACGGATACCTCATTAAAAGATTTTCGGCATCAGGGCACTGACTCAGGTCAACGTCTAGAGACAGAGTAGCGCTCTATTGGAAAGTAACACTCGTGGCCAGATGTCACGCGGCAAAGTAGCGCAACTCAGTTGAGACCGTCAGCTTGTTTCGAGATATGTCGCCCTTCTGCTCACAAAACAGCAGACAAGCGGTATGATGACCACCTGCCGTACGAGGTCCTTCATGTCTACCGAACCGCTGTACTTGCGCCGCCACCGCCCTTTCGTCGCTTTCTGGTTTGCTCGTGTCTGTACAGCCAGCGGGTTTCAGATGTTGACCGTTGCCATTGGCTGGCACATGTACTCGCTGACCCACGATGTGCTTGATCTGGGCTTGGTCGGTCTTGTTGAGTTCCTGCCGCGTGTACTGTTCATGCTACATACCGGCCATGTGGCGGACCGTTACGATCGGCGCAAGGTTGCGGCGCTGTGCCAGACCGGGCAGGCACTAACCGCTCTTGCCCTGGTAGTCGGCAGCCTCAACGAACAGGTTACCCGGGAACTGATCTTTATCCTGGCATTTGTCCTGGGTGCCTGCCGTGCGTTTGAAATGCCTGCTACCCAGGCGCTATTGCCCAACATCGTGCCGGCGTCACTGTTTCCGCGGGCCGTAGCGGCTTCAGCGTCGGCCATGCAGGGCGCAACTATCGTTTCGCCGGCCTTGGGCGGCCTGCTGTACGCGTTCGGCTCGTTCTGGGTCTATGCCCCATCCATGGCTTTATATCTAGCGGCTATCACGCTAATGCTCAGCCTACCCGCTCGTGCGCAAAAGCCGCGCCAGGAAAAAGCCAGCCTGAACTCGCTGCTGGCCGGTATTCGCTTTATTCGCAGCCGGAGGGACGTTTTCGGTGCGATTTCCCTGGATCTCTTCGCCGTGCTGCTTGGCGGCGCTACCGCCCTGCTGCCGGTATTCGCTCGCGACATCCTGCTGACCGGCCCCTGGGGCCTGGGCCTGTTGCGCTCGGCACCTGCTGTAGGGGCATTACTCATGTCCTTCTGGCTGGCGCGCTTTCCTATCGAACGCAATGTGGGTCGCACCATGTTTACCGCCGTCGGCGTGTTTGGCGTAGCGACTATCGCCTTCGGCCTGTCCACGTCGTTCTGGTTCAGCCTGGCCGTCCTGGCCGTGCTGGGAGCAGCCGATATGATCAGCATGGTGATCCGTGGCGCCTTTGTACAACTGGAAACACCTGACGAGATGCGTGGCCGTGTCAGCGCGGTCAACGGTTTGTTTATCGGTGCCTCGAACCAGTTGGGCGAGTTTGAGTCCGGCGTGACGGCAGCCTGGTTTGGCACCGTGCCTGCCGTTGTATTGGGCGGCACCGGAACCCTGGTAATCGCGGGCCTGTGGATCAAGCTGTTCCCAACCTTGGCCCGACGCGACCACTTGCATACGCCCAAAATCGAATAGGTCCGTATGGATTGACACAGCGCTTCCGCCCGGTAGCGCTGAACTCTCCGGAGCTACCAAGGGTCAGGTGACAAGACCCATTGGCAGACTCTCCGGGAGCTTCGTCATGAAAATATCACTTGATGGCCAGGTGGCCCTGGTCACCGGCAGCAGTTCCGGTATCGGTGCCGCCTCTGCCAAGGCACTGGCAGACGTCGGTGCTGCAGTTGCAATTAACTACCACTCTAATGCCGAGCCCGCTGAACAACTGGCCGAAGAAATAAACGCGGCAGGCGGTAGGGCCATTGCCGTTGGTGGCGACGTAGGTGATGAGCAAGACGTCGACCAGATGTTCGCCAAGACACTGGAAGCTTTTGGTCGATTGGATATTCTCGTAGCTAATGCCGGTCTGCAACGGGATGCGCCCTCGGCCGACATGTCGCTGAAGGACTGGAATCAGGTTATTCAGTCCAATCTTACCGGCCAGTTCCTGTGCGCCCGTGCGGCGATCCGCCAGTTCCTGGAGCAAGGCGTTAACCCTGAACTGTCGCGTGCGGCTGGCAAAATCATTTGCATGAGTTCCGTCCATGAAGTTATTCCCTGGGCCGGTCATGTCAACTATGCCGCCTCCAAAGGAGGGGTCAGTCTGATGATGAAGACCCTGGCGCAGGAGATGGCACCCAAACGTATTCGCATTAACAGCATTGCCCCTGGTGCTATCGCGACCGCCATCAATGAAGAGGCTACAGGCAATGAAGAAGGACGACGCCAGTTGCTAAAGCTGATTCCCTACAAGCGTGTCGGGGATGTCGAAGACATCGGCAATGCTGTCGTTTGGCTCGCCTCTGATCTGTCCGATTATGTTGTAGGTGCCACCCTGTTCGTGGATGGCGGTATGAGTCTTTATCCAGGCTTCGAAGACAATGGCTGAAACGGCGCGAACAGTGATACGGGACATCGAACACCACGGCATTATTGGCGACTTGCGCACCTGTGCATTGGTCGCCGATGATGGCACTATCGATTACCTATGCTGGCCTAATCTGGACAGCCCCTCCGTTTTCACTGCCCTGCTCGACTCGGATATCGCCGGGCTATTCAGCCTTGCCCCAGACTGGTCGGATGCACGTCGCCTGCAACTGTATCTGCCGGACAGCAACGTATTGCAAACCCGTTGGCTCGCCGAAAGCGGCGTGGCCGAGCTGACCGACCTGATGCCGATCTGTTCGGATGAGGACGCCTTGCCTCGCCTCATCCGGCGAGTTGTAGCCATCAAGGGCGAGGTCCGTCTCAGAATGCGCTGCGCGCCTCGCCATGACTATGCGCGCGCCCGAACACAAGCTATTGCCGACGATGACAGCGTACGCTTCGAGGCGGAAGGTCAGCCCAGTCTCCGCCTTGCAGCCAGCATCCCTCTAGAGCTCGACGAAGAGGCCGCCGTCGCGATGTTCACCCTGCATGAGGGCGAGCAAGCGCTGTTCGTCTTTGGTTCGGCCGACGATGAAAAAGTCATCGCTGACAACATAGAACCTTGTCTGCAAGATACCTTACATTTCTGGCAGAACTGGACACGTAAGAGCCATTATCGCGGGCGGTGGCGGGAAATGGTCGAGCGCTCAGCCTTGGCGTTGAAAGTACTGACATCACGCAAGCACGGCTCGATCGCCGCGGCTGCAACCTTTGGCCTGCCGGAAACACTCGGCGGCGAGCGTAATTGGGATTACCGTGCGACCTGGGTCCGCGATGCATCCTTTACCGTATATGCCTTCATGCGCTTGGGCTATACCGAAGAAGCCAATCATTTTATGCATTGGATTGGTCAGTGCATTGAAAACAGTACTGAGCTACCACACAAGCTGCAGGTCATGTATCGCTTGGATGGTCACTGTGAGTTCAAGGAAGAGTCGCTCGATCACCTTTCCGGTCATGCTTACTCAACCCCAGTACGCATTGGTAATGATGCCTACCGGCAAGTTCAGCTGGATATCTATGGTGAACTGATGGATGCCGTCTACCTAGCTAATAAATACGGTGAAGCAATTTCTCACCAGGGCTGGCAACGGGTCATTCGAATTACCGATTATGTATGTGAAAACTGGCAAAATCCCGACGCAGGCATTTGGGAAATTCGGGGAGAGCCACAGCATTTCCTACATTCACGCCTGATGTGCTGGGTTGCCATAGACCGGGCCTTACGCCTGGCCATAAAACGCTCATTGTCTATGCCCTACCAGCGCTGGTACGACGCCCGTGCAGCGATCCATGACGACATCTGGGCTAACTTCTGGAATAAGGAGAAGGGTCATTTTTCTGCCACCCGCGGAGGGGATTCGCTGGATGGCGCCCTACTGCTGATGCCTCTGCTGCGTTTTGTCAGCGCCACTGATCCTTGCTGGCTCGCCACGCTGGATGCCATCAAGAACACTCTGGTGCACGACGGCATGGTTAAGCGCTATCAGTTGGCTGATACCCCCTCTGATACCCTGAAAGGCGAAGAAGGCTCCTTTACAGCTTGCTCCTTCTGGTACGTAGAGTGTTTAGCTCGTGCAGGTCGCCTGGAAGAAGCCCGTCTGGAATTCGAGAAAATGATCCGCTACGCCAACCCACTGGGCCTGTTTTCCGAGGAACTCGACGCACGCGGGCATCACTTGGGCAATACACCTCAGGCCTTGAGCCATCTGGCTCTTATCAGCGCCGCATTTTTTATCGATCGCAAGCTCAGCGGCAACGGTACGCAATGGCAACCTTGAAGGATGACGTTGTTTTATAGTAGCCCGATACATGCGGCAAGAACGTCATGACTTACAGGCACGAGCATACAGTGGGCCTGAAAAACATAACCTGAGTGCCTCGATGGCGTTATGAGCTAAGAGGCTTGTTTCATGGCGCTTCCAGCCCTCCTCCCCATAACACTTTTACCTCACATCTCGCCTGCACACTAAATTTACGCTCCGCTTAAAGGGGCTTTCGTGGTATCTTTTTAAGTTGAACGATCAATTAATAATGAACCTATAGGGCAAGGACTCGCCCTCGATGCTGTCTTAAAGCCAGCCACCTGACAGAACCGCCACTTGCCGGAAGCCGGCGGTATCCGCTGTACAGGTTTTGGCTTCTGCCTACAGGAGAATGACTCCATGAGCAGTACACCCTCATCCGGTACTGTACGCCTCAATCCCCCCCCTTTTTATTGCGCCGCCCTTTTCATCCTGCTGTTCGCGCTGATTGTGATCGGCTTTCCCGAACGCGCTGGTACCTGGTTACTCAAGGCCCAAACGTGGGCTTCTCAAACCATTGGCTGGTATTACTTGCTGGCCATGACGCTTTATCTACTTTTCGTTGTCGTAACCGCCCTATCGGGCTATGGCAAGATCAAACTGGGTGCCGATCATGACCAACCGGAATTTAGCTACCTGTCCTGGGCAGGTATGCTATTTGCCGCCGGGATCAGCATTACACTCTTCTTTTTCTGTGTTTCCGAGCCGCTAACCCATTTCGCACAGCCGCCTCAGGGCGAGGCCGGAACCCAGGCCGCCGCGCGTCAGGCCATGCAGCTGCTGTTCCTGCATTGGGGCCTGCATGGTTGGGGGGTGTTTGCCCTGGTTGCCATGGCATTGGCTTACTTTGCTTATCGGCACAACCTGCCGCTAGCCTTGCGCTCGGCGTTGTATCCGCTGATTGGCAAACGTATCAACGGCCCCATCGGTCACGCTGTGGATTGCTTCGGTATTATCGCCACCGTCTTTGGTTTGGGCGCAGACATGGGGTTCGGCGTTTTGCAGCTCAACTCCGGGCTCGACTACCTCTTCGGTATTCCTCATACCCAATGGGTACAAGCCCTGCTGATCGTTGTCATGATGGGCGCTGCTATCCTTGTGGCGGTGTCTGGCGTGGACAAGGGCGTTCGTATCATGTCCGACCTCAACATGCTGCTCGCCGTCGGACTCCTGCTGTTCGTGCTGTTCGCCGGTCCGACCCAGCACCTGCTCAATACGTTGATCCAGAATATCGGTGACTACCTGGGCGCCGTACCAACCAAGAGCTTTGACCTGTACGCCTATGACAAACCATCGGACTGGCTGGGCGGCTGGACGGTCTTCTATTGGGCCTGGTGGATCGCCTGGGCGCCTTTCGTAGGCCTGTTTATTGCTCGCATTTCCCGCGGCCGTACCATTCGCGAATTCGTTTTCGGTGTGTTGTTCATTCCGCTCGGCTTTACCCTTGCGTGGCTGTCCATCTTTGGGAATAGCGCCCTGGAACAGGTGCTGAACCATGGCAGGCTCGACCTTGCCCAGACAGCGCTCAGCGAGCCGTCCCGTGTGCTCTATGACATGCTTGAGAGCTATCCCGCCAGCCGCCTCGTTATCGCCGTAACGGTATTCGTAAGCTTTGTATTCTTTGTGACCTCAGCCGATTCCGGCACGGTGGTATTGTCCACTTTGTCCTCGAAGGGGGGCGAAGCGGACGAAGATGGTCCCAAATGGCTGCGTGTTTTCTGGGGCGCCGTGACGGCCCTGGTTACCGGCGGGCTTTTGGTTGCCGGCAGTATGGACGCACTCAAGTCAGCCGTTGTACTAACATCGCTGCCATTCTCCCTGGTGCTCCTGCTCATGATGTGGGGCTTGCATAAGGCCTTCCACCTCGAGTCGCAACGGCAACGGGCCCAGTTGTATTCTCTGGCTCCGGTAACGCCAACGCATTCCCGACGCAGCGGTGGCTGGCGCCAGCGCTTGGCGCAGGCTGTGCATTTCCCATCGCGGGATGAGGTCTATCGCCTCATGGATACGGTCGTCCGTCCAGCCATCGAGGATGTGGCCGAAGTATTTCGGGAAAAAGGGCTTGCCGTGCAGGCGGACCTGGATCCGAACAATGCCAGCCTCAGCCTGGAAATCGGCCATGGCGAGCAGCATCCCTTTATCTACCGGGTCATCATGCAGGGGTATTTCACCCCTAGCTTTGCTCGAGCAGGCATGGGTGGGTTGCACCTGAAAAACCGCCGCTATTACCGGGCTGAGGTTTACCTGGCTGAAGGTAACCAGGACTATGACTTGGTAAGCTACACCAAGGAGCAAATCATCAACGATATGCTCGACCAATATGAACGGCACCTGCAGTTCCTGCATCTGGTGCGCTAGTAATAATCGGGCAGGTCAAGGCCTGCCCGATCCTGAATCGGAAGAATGGATCGGCAGTGAAAGGGTAAAACACGAGCCCTTGCCTACCTCACTTTCTACATGGATATCGCCGCCTGATTGCCGGGCAAAGCCGTAGACTTGTGGCAATCCCAGCCCGGTTCCCTGCCCTTCGCCCTTAGTGGTAAAGAAAGGCTCGAATAAACGGCTCAAAATGGCTGGCTCGATCCCCGTCCCATTATCCGTGACGCTGATTGCCACCTGAGAGCCGGCTCCTTCGTCGATACCTTGATAAACCTGTACGGTAATATGGCCTCGGCCTGCGCTTACGGCATCGCGTGCATTGATAACAAGATTGAGCAGGGCCACATCAAACTGGCTCGTGTCTGCTTTCACCCAGTATGCCTGGGAAGGCAAGATGAATGACAAGGTAGCACTCTGGCCCACGCTGGTACGCAGGATGTGTTCGAGCTTGTGGATCCGCTCACCAACCTCGAACACCTCCAGCGCCAGGGGTTGCTGACGGGAAAAAGCCAGTAACCGGTGGGTCAGGCTGGCGGCCTGCTCGGTCACCTGCCGACCGTAGGCTACATACTGTTGGCGTTTCTCGTCAGGTAGATCCGGGCGTTCCAACATGCTCAGCGTCGTGCTCATGACCGTCAGCAGATTATTGAAGTCATGGGCAACGCCTCCGGTCATCTGACCCAGCGCCTGCATTTTTTGATTTTGTCGCAAGGCCTCTTCTGCCGCTGCCCGTTGCTCCCGCTCGTATTCTCGGGTCGAGTCCACGGCATTGATACGCTGAGCGGACCATAGCGTGATACCTCCCAATAGCGCAGCAGTACAGGTTGCGACCGCAGCCAGCAGGAACAGCTCCGAATACCACCCCTGAAGCTCACTCCAGGCTGCGATCCAGTTGATAACGACCGGCAACCCCAGCATGAAAGGCAACAGCCGCCGTGCTTCACGGCCGCCCAGGGTATCGCTGACAAGCAATGCGACCCAACCCTCAACCGGGGGCATCATCAGCACCCCCAGCGACAGGACGGTCAGAGCAAGCGCCGTAGGGATCGCAACGCTGGAAAATCCGACGATACCGTAGAGCGGGGAGGTTTCGAACAGGTAAGCCAGCAAAGTCGACACGGCAATGAGTAAGCTCAGCGTTGTCGCACCTACGCCGAACCAACACAGTGACGCGCGCCCCTTGGTTAACAGGCTGCCGGATAAAAATAGATAGCACCACGCAACGACTTCCGACATGAGCCCTGGATAAAGCCGGCCCGGCTGCGCCTGTACCGCTTCAGGAAAAAACCAGCTATCAATTCCTATGCTAAGACCCGTCCTGCGTTCGATTAGCGTGAGCAAACAGAGCACAGCCACAAGTGCCGCCGGAACACATGATAGCCGTGAAAGATGGGGAAAAGGTTGCAAACCAAACAGCAACGAGAGTCCAACCAGACCAGCATTCATAGCGGTGATTGGTTGTGTGAACGGAAAGCCGGGCAACAGTGATTTGGCAGCCCCGATATCAAATGCCCAGCCGGTAAGGTTGACCAGCCCAAGCCCTATGCCAAATACCGCGCACAGCAGTGTCCATAACCGAGGGCTCGGCACCCACGATCCAACAGCATGTTCAGCCACAACGTGTTTGTTGGGCACTATGAACGAAAAGCGTCCTTTCACCCTGAATCTCTATCAATAGCCACGCAGTGGTAGAAATATTCAATGGATGGTCCATGGCCTATCGGTTCGAGCGGCCTCGCCTTAATCCCTGTTCCGGCATGATCAACCTAACGGCGACTATTGGCAGAAAATACTGTGTCTGCAAACAGGGAATTGTTGCACCAAGTGAACCAAACGACCTACTTCTACTGATAAACCAGCGAGGCGGCAGTCCGTACGAGTAGCGGCCTATTAATTAGAGTAGCCGCCACGCACAATGGCATTATGCGTATACTGCGTAACCTAGCGCGGCTACGCCGTTAGTGGCTGCCCTGTCGATGGAATTCAAGCATTGCCTCAGCCAGCTACTCCATACGGCTTTTTGCGCCGTACCCCTGCCCTGCAGTGGGTGTTGTTGATCGTTATCTCCGGCCTGGTCTCCTTTATACTAGACCGCGCTGGCTTTCCCGCCGCCCTGTTTCTGGGCCCCATGTTGGTTTCGATTGCTTTTGGCGTAAACGGTGCCACGATCCGTCTACCCAAGCCCCTGTTTCAGATTAGCCAGGGGGTTGTGGGTTGCCTCATCGCACATGCCATGACAGCTGCGGTTCTGCTCATGGTCGCCCAGCACTGGCCCCTCATGCTCTTGTCTACGTCGATTACCGTGTTGCTCAGTGTGCTGGTTGGCCTGTTTCTCGTACGCTTCGGCGGTCTGCCAGGATCTACCGCCGCCTGGGGTACAACGCCTGGCGCCGCGTCGGCGATGGTAGCGATGGCCGAGGAATACGGGGCGGATTCCCGCATCGTTGCAACCATGCAGTATGTCCGGGTGGTATGCGTCGTCATGATCAGTGCCCTGGTAGGCCGCTTCCTGGGCGCCGAGGGCACGGGGGCGGCAACACAGGCCGCCCAACTGGAATGGAACTGGCAGAGCCTGAGCTCATTTGCCGTGACGCTGGGTGTGGTCGTAGTTGGGGCTTGGCTAGGCCGACGCCTGCCTGCCGGTGCACTGATGCTGCCAATCGTGCTTGGCACATTGGTTCAGTTAGGGGCCGGTATCCAAATCACCCTCCCTCATTGGTTGCTGGCTCTGGCGTTTGGCGCCATGGGTTGCTACGTGGGGCTGCGCTTCGATCAGGCTACGGTCCGCTATGTGATGCGGGCGCTGCCCAAGATGATCTTTGCCTCGCTGATGTTGATCGCCCTATGCGCCGTTTCAGCCCTGCTACTGGCTCACCTGATGGACAAGGACTTTCTCTCTGCCTACCTCGCTACAAGCCCGGGCGGTCTGGATTCCATGGCCATCATTGCGGTGGAAAGCCATGCCGATGTTGGCCTTGTTCTAGCCATGCAGGCCTTGCGGTTACTCGGAGTGATCGTAACCGGGCCTTTCCTGGCCCGGCAAATCGCCCGCTTCGCCAAGCCTGCATAGAGCCCGTAAGCGCAAGGCGCTAACGCCGTGGCTTGGCCCGTGCCGTGGCCTCGGCGATCAGTGGGTCGTCTGGCCAGTAATGTTTGGGATAGCGCCCTTTCAGATCCTTTTTTACTTCGATATAGGTACTGCGCCAAAAGTTAGCCAGGTCCTGTGTTACCTGGACTGGTCGTTGTGCTGGCGAAAGCAGATGCAACTTCACCGCGACGCGACCGCCAGCGATGCGCGGTGTGTCGGCCAGCCCGAACATCTCCTGCAAACGTACCGCCAGCACAGGCGGCTCCTCACTATAGTCTAGGCGAATACGAGAGCCAGAAGGCACCTCAAGGGTCTTGGGCGCCAGCTCGTCTAGCCGGGCCGGCAGTGGCCAGGGCAACATCCCTTGCAGAATGGACGCCAGATCCAGCTGGGCAAAGTGGGCTAGACGGCTGACACGCCCCAGATACGGCAGCAGCCAGTTCTCCAAGCTATTGAGCAATGCCGCATCGGACACGTCCGGCCATTCGCTTTGGCCATCACACGCAAGGTCCAGACGCCGCAGCAGGCCGACCCGTGCCTGCCACTGGCGCAGCTCAGGAGTCCAGGGCAGTAACTCCAAGCCCTTGCGGCGTAGCAGCCCCAACAAGGCCTTTCCGCGAGCCGACTCATCCAGATCGCGCAGGGCTTCGCGCGCCAGCACCAGCTCACCTATACGCTGCTGACTCTCGGCTTTTAGCACTCCTTCACGCTCGTCCCAGTCCAACCGTTCCTGTACCGAAACCTGCTCGGCCAGGGGGCCGGCAAACAGAGCCGGGTCCAACTCGGCAGCCAAATAGATGCGCTCTTCCCGCTGCCCCTGCCGACTCCCCAGATCCGCCACAACCAACCAGGGCGACTTCATTAAAGCATCGGCCTCATTGAACAGCGCAGCACGCCCATTAGCCAGTCGGTACTCGGCCCCACCCGCACGACGCTGTTGGGCGATCCGATCCGGGTAGGCAAAGGCTAACAGGCAACCAACCCAACGGGGATGTTCCGGGTCACTGACCGCCTCGCTCGGCTGGCCTCTCAGCAGGCCGCGAAACTGCCGGGAAAGCTGACGGATACGGGACACACTGCCTTTCGGCCCTTTACCTTGTCCGGCCAGTAAGGCCAATCGATGGTAAAGGTCGGCACCTTCGCCCCGTAGCACGTCACGCTCGGAAAGCAGCGCTGCCAGGTCGCAGGCCAGCTCGGTCAACCCGAGCGCCTGTCCACGTAGCAGCAGATGCGCCAGACGAGGATGTGCGGGCAAGCCGCTCATGGCCTGCCCATGAGAGGTCAACGCAGAGCGATCCGGGGACAAGGCCTTCAGGCGCATCAGCATATCCTGGGCCTGGGACAGGGCTGCGGCAGGCGGCGGATCCAACCAGACCAACTCGTCTGCGGCTGCTCCCCAGCGGGCCAGTTGCAGGGCAAGCGAGGACAGATCCGCCTGGAGTATTTCAGCCGTGTCATAGGCCGGCAGTTGCTCATGTTGTGCTTCCGACCACAGGCGATAGCACACACCCGGTTCAAGACGCCCTGCTCGCCCCGCTCGCTGCGTAGCCGAGGCGCGAGAGATACGCCGGGTTGCCAGACGGGTCATGCCGCTGTTGGGGTCAAACGCCGGTGCCCGTGACAGGCCGGCATCTACCACCACCCGTACGCCTTCGATAGTCAGGCTGGTCTCGGCAATATTGGTTGCCAGAACTACCTTTCGCACACTTGACGGGGGAGGCTCAATCGCAGCGCGCTGAGCTGACAGTTCCAGCTCACCATACAGCGGTGCCAGCCGAATATCGGGCCGAGCCCCTAAAGACTGCTCTAATTGTTCATGCACACGCCGGATTTCAGCCTGCCCCGGCAAAAAAACCAGAACGCTGCCCTGCTCTTCGTCCAACGCCTGTAGCACCGTTTGGACGACCCTTGGCTCGAGACGCTCGTCAGCGGTATACGGCCGCCCCCAGCGGGTCTCGACGGGAAACATCCGACCCTCACTACGCACCACCGGCGCCTCGTCAAGCAGCTTTGAGAGCCGCTCACCCTCCAGCGTAGCGGACATCACCAGCACCTTGAGCGGAGTGTCACGCAGCAAGGCGCGACCATTAAGCGTTAGCGCCAGGGCCAGATCGGCATCCAGGCTGCGCTCGTGAAATTCATCAAAGATCACCAGCCCCACGCCCTCAAGCGCCGGATCGTCCTGCAAGCGCCGGGTCAGAATACCTTCAGTAACCACCTCGATCCGGGTACGCGGCCCGACCTTGCTGTCCAGCCGGATGCGATAACCCACCGTTTCGCCAACCGCCTCGCCGTATTCCGCTGCCAACCGCTCCGCGGCGGCACGGGCCGCCAGACGGCGGGGTTCCAACATAAGTATGCGTTGCCCAGCCAGCCAGGGCTCATCAAGCAGGGCCAGCGGCACGCGTGTGGTCTTGCCCGCGCCAGGCGGGGCTTCCAGCACGGTTTCATCACGCTGGGCCAGGGCGGCACGTAGGGCAGGCAGTACGGCGTCGATCGGTAAGGGTGTCATTGGCAGCAATTTGTGGTCATAAGCGTGGGCCGACGATTATAACGATCCCAACGGCCCGCTTCCGGCGCTTCGTTGCGCCCGTTATAGTGCGGCTCCCTAACCCATGGAGGTGTTTATGCCGATGCGCACTCGACTGATCTGCGGCGCTCTTGCCGCTGCGGTACTCACCCAACTCTCTGCCTGCGGCACCCTGTTCTTCCCGGAACGTCGCGGCCAGATCACCGGACAGATAGACCCCGGCATTGCTATCCTGGATGCGGTTGGCCTGCTTTTTTACGTTATCCCCGGCTTGATCGCCTTTGGCGTTGATTTCGCCTCTGGCGCTATCTACCTGCCCAACGACAAGTATTCGTCCGTAGATCCGACCAAACTCAAGGACGCGATCAATGCCGACGGCACTGTTGACAAGGCCAAGCTCAAAGCCATTATCGAGCGGGAAACCGGCCATAACCTGCCCCTGACTGATCCGCGCCTGATCCAGCGCAGCGGCAGCGTGCAGCAGTTGGCGGCCTATGGTCTACGCCCCGCAGCTTGATCGATGAGTACACCTGCCGAGCAGGCCCGCCTGCTCAAGCTGGCAACAACTGCTTCGCTGTCAATCGCCGGCGTGCTCATTGTAGCCAAGGCAGCTGCATGGTGGTTCAGCGGCTCGGTTAGCCTGCTCGCCGGGCTGACCGATTCGTTGCTGGATGGCGCTGCTTCGCTGTTCAACCTGCTGGCGGTGCGCTACGCCCTCAAGCCCGCTGACGACGACCACCGCTACGGCCATGGCAAGGCAGAATCTCTGGCAGGAGCCGGGCAAGCCCTGTTCATCACGGTAAGCGCCATCCTGATCGGCATCCAGGCGGTTAACCGTCTGCAAAATCCCGAGCCGCTTGGCACACCCCTGCTGGGCATCGCCGTGATGATTCTTTCGCTGGTACTGACTGCCGGCTTGCTCTTGTTCCAGCACCGCGTTATTCGAGCAACGGGCTCCGCCGTTATCCGCGCCGACTCGCTGCACTACCGCTCTGACCTGCTACTCAACAGCAGCATTCTGATCGCCCTGGTGCTATCGGCCTACGGCTGGGACAGCCTTGATGCCCTGTTCGGCCTTGGCATCGCCCTGTACATTTTCTGGAGCGCTCTGGGCATCGCTCGGGATTCGTTCAACGTATTGATGGACCAGGAGCTGCCGTACGAAGTCAGCGAGCATATGTTGGCCCTGGCCTGTAGCGTTCCTCAGGTACTCGGTGCCCATGACCTGCGGACCCGAATCTCCGGCAGCAGCTGGTTTGTACAGCTTCACCTGGAACTGCCCGGCGAGATGACCCTATCCGAAGCTCATCGCCTGTGTGACGAGGCCGAGGCAGCCATCCTGGCAGAATACCCTCAGGCCGAAGTGCTGGTTCACGCTGACCCGCTGGATGCGCCCGATGTACCTCATCGTCACCCGCTGCCACCCGCGTGCCGCTCACGTACCTCCTCAGAGCCCTGAGCGGCACGCTTGGCTATTCCACTGAGGCTGTGTGTCAGGCGGTCAGTAAGCGACGCTATAGCCTTTTCCGCTCAAGCAGGCACCCATGGCCCGACGATAGCGATCAACCTGATCACTCACCACCGCCGCCTTCGCTCGTGCAGGATCAAACCCACTTTCGTTGGCGGCCCAGCGGTAACAATCGTAGCGGTCCTGTTCAAGTTGCGCCTGGCTTTGACCTCGGGCGGGATAGGCTACGACATCGTAGGCATTTCCGGTCGCGGCATAACCGCTGCTCTGAATTGGAGGGTCGACCACAACATAGCCACCACCGCTCTGAGGCAGGTAATAATTTCCTGCTACGAAATAGTAGGTAAGCCCGCCGATAACAAGCGTCTGGGTGAAGTAAGGCAACACATTTATATATAGGCCACGCGGTGGGCTAACAACCACATACTTCCCCCCATAGGGACTGTACCAGTAGCCATCGGCATAAAAGTACTCTCGGTCGCGATGCCGGATACGGGCGAAACCGGGCGGAATACCGCGCACGATAAAACCGGGTCGCCGATCCGGATAAGGCCCCCACCCATGGCGCTCGTCCCGATCATACCTGTAGCCAGGCGAGGGATGGCCGCTCCATTGATCACGATCCCACTGCCGGTTAGGGTCGTAGTCTGGATGATCGTAGCGAGGCCGCTGCGCATCCCAATCGCGATTGAGGTCGTTTGGACCAGAGCGCTCCCAACGTGGCCGCTCATCGCCCCGGCGCACCGCGTCAGGACGGTTCCAGCCATCTTCACGGGAAGTATTAGCGCGGGACGGCGGGGCTGTGATGAAGCGCACCCCATTCTCGTCGACCCGCTCCGAAGGTTGCCGCGGATCATCATGGCGGCGGTGATCATACGTCACACCAGGACTATGGCGATCAAAGCCCGGCCGCTCGACACCGGAGCCGTCACGTCCAATTGCAGGCTCACGCAAGGGCCGTTCAGAGCGCTCTCCCGGTGCTACGGAGCGGCCCGAAGCGTGATCAGAATGACGACCTTGCCGACTGGTCTCACCAGCCCCGCGATCCGCATTTGAGTGACCCATGCTCGGGCCTGCTTGAGATGTTTCCAAGGGCGGAGCAGCCAGGGCCTGCCCCAAGGCCAGAGTAACCAGGCCGGTACTGAGCGAACGCCAGAGGCGCTTCATGTTGATAATCTCCTTTCGCCTTCCGGCCAGCCGTGCACGATGCAGGCGCCGGATGGCCCCTTCAATTTAAACGACGGAGCGGTAGCAAGGCGAGCGCAGAGAGATAGATGGAGAGAGAGACCTGTAACCACAAACAACAGGCATAAAAAAAGGAGGCTTTCGCCTCCCTTGGAATCCCTCGTCCCTCGAGCCGCTTGTGGCGGCTGCTGCGATCGCACACCTCTCGTGAAGGGTGCGTTGCCCGGGCGCGGCGCGGCGTGATACGTCGGCGGCTGATGCAGTTCGCCCTCCTGGGGCTCACCGGTGGACTGTTCATCCGGGCTATCGAATCTAGGGTTTAAGCTTATGCCTATCCCGCTGCGCAAAGTTTGCGTTTTTTGCACTAGATCCTATATTTTCAGCAACCAGAAGTTAAAAAAATCTATAAATCGCAATTTTCTAAAGGTTCCTTTCAAAAATGGACAAACTGGATCGTTACGATCTACGCATTCTGGCGGAGCTGCAACGCGATGCCCGTATCTCTAATCAGGAGCTGGCCGAACGCATCGGCCTATCGCCCTCACCTTGTTCGCGACGCGTAAAGCAACTGGAAGACGAAGGCTATATCTCTCGTCAGGTGGCCCTGCTGGACCGTAAGAAGCTGGGGCTAACCCTTACTGTGTTCGTACTGATCGGCATGGATCGTCACACACCCGAGCGATTCGAACATTTCCAGTCGATTATTCGGCAATGTCCGGAGGTACTCGAATGCAGCCTGGTCACAGGAATGGATGCGGACTACCAACTCAAGGTTGTCGTGCCTGATATGGATCACTATCAAAAGCTGTTGCTGGGTACGCTTACCCGGATTGAAGGGGTTTCGAGCGTACGCTCAAGTTTTGTACTCAACCAGGTTATTTCCAGCACCGAATTGCCGCTTGAGCACTTGCGTACCTAACGATTTCCGGCGGCAAGCCCTATACTGTGCACTGAGTAGACGTAAGGTCTCTGCCTTACGCAAAGCGACCTGCCAACCGCCCTGCTCTCAGGGTCGGTGCACCTTTGAGTCTCTACTGAATTTTCGCGCCGGCAGAGAATGAATCGCTGCTGGTCTAGCTCTGAACAAATCAAAGATCGGCTTACGGCTTTGCCGTTTTCGCTGTGCAGGACGCTTATCAGTCGAAGCAAGCCCACGTGATGAGCCGATCGTTCCTATCTGTGCTGATGAGGTTGCGATGCTTACGCTCACTATCAATGGGGCCGACCATCAGGTCGATGTGCCCGACGACATGCCCTTGCTTTGGGTCTTGCGCGATGTGCTGGGAATGACCGGTACTAAATATGGCTGCGGTATCGCCCAATGCGGCGCTTGCACGGTTCACCTGGACGGCATGGCCGTACGCTCCTGCGTCCTGCCAGTGAGCAACATTGCCCAAGGACAGAAGATCGTCACTATCGAAGCGGTAGGCCAGTCGGATCTGGGTAAAAAGGTACAGAACGCCTGGCTGGAGCATGAGGTTGTTCAGTGCGGCTACTGCCAGTCCGGCCAGATTATGTCTGCCGTGGCGCTTCTTGATAAAAAGCCCCAGCCGAACGATGAGGACATCGATGCCGGCATGTCTGGCAACATCTGCCGCTGCTGTACTTACACCCGCATTCGCGGCGCGATCAAAAGCGTATCCCAGGCCTAAGCGGAGCACGAGCCATGACCAAGAACGTATCGGCCCAGGCCGTGAGCCTGTCGCGCCGTCGGTTGCTTCAGGCCAGCGGCATCGCCGTTGGAGGCCTGCTGCTCGCCACAGCCATGCCGTTCGCCCGGCGCAGCTACGCCGAGCAATATGTCAACAAAGGGCCGGAGGATGCGCCGTTGAGCACCTCGACGGCCCTCGGTGCCTTTTTACGGATCGGCCATGACGGCCGCGTCACGCTGATCTCGCCCAAGATCGAGATGGGCCAGGGCGTCCAGACCGGCTTTGCCATGATGGTGGCCGAAGAACTGGAAGTCCCACTGAATCAGGTTGTCATCCAGGAAGCCCCGCCGAACGAAAAGCTCTATGGAGATAAACTGCTCGGCTTCCAGGCTACCGGTGGCTCGTCTTCTACCCGCAGCAACTGGGAGCCCATGCGTGAAGCGGCTGCGGCTGCCCGGATAATGCTCATTCAGGCCGCTGCAAACCAATGGGGCGTCTCGCCTGCCGAGTGCCGCGCCGAGAACGGCATGATTATCGGCCCAGGCGATCGCCAGATCGGCTATGGAGAGGTCGTCGACGCTGCCGCTCAGCTCCCCGTTCCCGAGAGCGTACCGCTGAAAAAGCCCGAAGACTTCAAAGTCATCGGCCAGCCACTGCGCCGCCTCGATACACCAGGCAAAGTAGACGGCTCCGCCAAGTTCACCATTGACCTGCAAGTCCCCAATATGAAGATCGCTACCACGAGCACGTGCCCCGTTGTAGGGGGTAAGCTGCTGGCCGTGGATGACAGTCGTGCACGTGCACTGCCCGGCGTCCGGGACGTAATCAAGCTGGACAACGCTGTCGCCGTGATTGGCGATCACATGTGGGCTGCCCTGCAGGGTCTCAAAGCCCTGGATATCCAGTGGGACTACGGCCCGCACGCTACTATCGACTCCGAGCAGATCGAGCGCGCGTTGCATGCCGCCTTTGACCGTGAGGGCGCTATCGCCACCGAGGTCGGCGATATCAACAAGGCGATTGGCAGTGCCTCCAGCAAGATCGAAGCAGAATACGAAATGCCGTTTTTGGCCCATGCAACCCTGGAGCCAATGACCTGTGTCGCCCAGGTGCGTGGCGATACGTGTGAATTATGGGTAGGTACCCAAGTGCCGGTGATGGCCGCCGCGGCAGCCGCCCAGGGTTCTGGCGTACAGCCGGAAAACGTCATCGTCAATAACCAGCTCATCGGCGGCGGCTTCGGACGCCGGCTCGAAAGCGACTTTATCAACCAAGCGGCAGCGATTGCCAAACAGGTCGATTACCCTATCAAGCTGGTTTGGTCCCGTGAGGAAGACACAGCACATGACCTGTATCGCCCCCACTATATCGACCGATTTTCGGCCGGCCTGGACAGTAACGGCATGCCGGTGGGCTGGTCGCACACCATTGTGGGCGCGTCGGTATTGGCCCGCTTCGCCCCTGCTGCCGTTCCGCCCAATGGGCTGGACGCCGATGCGGTAGAGGTTTCGAACAAGCCCATCTACAAACTGGCCAACCTCAAGGTGCGCTACGTGCCCGAGGCGCCCAAGGCTATTCTCAATTCCTGGTGGCGAGGTGTAGGCCCGTTGCACGGTGCCTATGTCATGGAAAGCTTTATCGACGAGCTGGCCCTGGCAGCCAAGCAAGACCCGGTTGCCTATCGCCTGAAACTGCTCGACGAACATCCGCGTGCTCAGGCCGTGCTCAAACTGGCGGCTGAGAAGGCTAATTGGGACCAGAAGCTTCCGGCTGGTCATGGCCGCGGCATTGCGGTTCAAGAGGTTTTTGGCAGTTATCTGGCCACTGTCGTGGAGTTGCAGGTGGACGCGCAAAACGGCATTCATATCAACCGTCTGATCTGCGTGGCCGACTGCGGTATCGTCACTAACCCTACCTCGGTGCGCTCGCAGCTTGAGGGCGGCACTTTATTTGGCCTATCCGCAGCATTGTTCAACGAGATTACCGTTCATGAAGGCCGGGTCGAGCAGAGCAACTTCCATGACTATCGACAACTGCGTATGAGCGATGCTCCTCCCGTGGAAGTTCACATCATTCCCAGCGCGGAGCTGCCAGGCGGAATCGGCGAAGCCGGTACAGCCATGATTGCCCCCGCCCTGGTCAATGCCCTGCATGCCGCAAGCGGCAAGCGTATTCGTCGCTTGCCCCTGGCACGCGCCGGTTATCACGTGGTTTAAGGAGCCCCTATGAACGTATTCTCTACCCTCTGGGGATCGGTCACCCGGGGTACGTTGAACGGTGCCGTTTCGGTGGCACTTACTCTGACTGCCTTGTCCGTACAGGCGGCCGACGATGCGACCATCAAGCGCGGCGAGTACCTGGCCCGCGCGGCCGACTGCGTCGCCTGTCACCTCGACGAAAACGGCGGAAAGCCTTATGCGGGAGGACGCGGATTCAAATTGCCGTTCGGCATGCTGTACTCCCCTAACATTACGCCCGATAACGAAACCGGCATTGGCACCTGGAGCGACGACGACTTCGTCAATGCCATGCAGAAAGGCGTCGGTAAGGACGGTAAGCACTACTATCCGGCTTTCCCGTATACGTCCTACACCCTCATGTCACGGGACGATATCCTGGCGATCAAGGCCTATCTGTTTAGCCTGCCGCCGGTAAAGCAGCCCAACAAGGAGAACGATATCAGCTTCCCCTTCAACCAACGCTGGGGAATGATGTTCTGGAACTTCCTGTTCAACCCGAACGAGCGCTTCCAGCCGGACCCGTCCCAATCGGCGGAGTGGAATCGGGGCGCTTATCTGGTGGAGGGTGCTGGTCATTGTGGCGAGTGCCATACGCCGCGTAACCTGTTCCAGGCGCGGGATAGCTCTCGCAATCTCGGTGGTGCCGTAATCCAAGGCTGGAAGGCTTATAACATCAGTGGTGACAAGGCGACGGGCATTGGCGCCTGGCCGGACGAGGCGTTGGCTTCTTACCTGTCTACTGGTCATGCGGAAGGCTATGGCGTTGCAGCCGGGCCCATGGCGGAAGCCGTCAATCACAGCCTGCGCCACCTGACTCCAGAAGACATCCGTGCCATGGTGGTCTATCTGAAGTCAGTGCCGGCCCAGACCTATGGATTAGCCCGCCCCGAGCCGAAGATGCTGAGCCCGGAGCCACCGGCCAAAGGTAATAATCCGCTGGGACAGAAAACGTTTGCCGACGCCTGTGTGAGCTGTCACCTATGGGATGGCACGGGCCGACAAAGTACTTTTGCAGCTCTCAAAGGCTTGCGTACGGTCAACGATCCGGAAGCGACCAATCTGGTACAAGTGTTGTTAGGCGGGGGCAAACTGGAAAACCCGCATGGCGATCATTTCATGCCAGGGTTTGCTCGTGCGTATTCAGATCAGGAACTAGCCGCCGTAACCAACTTCGTGCTCGACCACTTCGGCCATGCCAAGGGCATGATAACGGCCGAAGAAATCGCCAAACGACGTAATCCAGAGTAATGCGCTCTTTAGCCTGCGTCCTATCACCTGGGCGCAGGCTATATCCCTTCATATCAAAGGGTCTTTAAGACTACTACCTTAACTGCTACCCTTCGCGCCGCTTACACTAACCGCCTTTCCGCTTTACCCGACAAGTGGATGTTTTACTGCAAGGATGTGCTATGAAACCTGCCGATCAGGTTATGCAAAGCTATGGCCGCTGCTGTGCCAGTCCCGACTTTTTCGACAATTTTTACCGCCGCTTTCTAGCGAGCTCTCCCCTGATTCAAGAGAAGTTCCTGAATACGGACATGACGGCGCAAAAAGCGCTGCTGCGGCAGGGCATCATGAACTTGGTCATGGTCGCTCGTGGGATGCCGGATACTAAACTGCGCGCTCTAGGAGAAAGTCATAGTCGTCAGCGCATGGATATCCGTCCGGAGCTTTACGTTTTCTGGATAGAGGCCCTGCTTGCGACCATTCAAACCCACGACCCACAGTGCGACGAGACTATACTGGCGTCCTGGCGTGAGGTACTGGGCGAGGGCATTCGGGTGATTACGACGGAATATTGAGCGGCCCGCTTCTAAGGGGCGCACTCCCTTGGGTTAGTGCGCCCTGCTTTCATCTTATGGCAGCCGCGCCGGTACTTCCCGCCATTCGCCCGGCTCCAGCCCTTCCAGCGACCACGGTCCGATTCGAACCCGCACCAGGCGCAAAGTAGGCAAGCCAACCGCCGCCGTCATTCGCCTTACCTGGCGATTACGACCTTCGCGAATCACAAGCTCCAGCCAGGCCGTTGGTACACTTTTGCGAAAACGCACCGGTGGATTACGCGCCCACAGCTCGGGCTCCGGCAGGAGGCTTGCCTCGGCGGGCAAGGTCGGTCCGTCATTGAGCTCAACTCCCTGCCGCAGTTGTTCCAACTGTTCTTGGGTCGGCGTACCTTCCACCTGCACCCAGTAAGTCTTGGCCAACTTGTGCTTTGGATCGGCAATGCGTGCTTGCAAGCGACCGTCATTAGTCAGAAGCAAAAGTCCTTCACTGTCTCGATCAAGACGCCCGGCCGGGTAAATACCAGGAATCGGCACGAAATCCTTGAGCGTGGCTCGCCCTTCTCCGTCGGAAAACTGGGTAAGCACATCGAAAGGCTTGTTGAGCAGGATCAGGCGAGGCTCAACGGGCGGCGTCTTGGCTACACGACGAGGACGAGGGGGTTGGGCAGGACGGGCTGAACGAGGCATGATGGGTACGGACTAAACCTGATAACAGACCGCTTCGCCGCGTCCGGCAGCGGCCATTGATGGACAGGTATCGAGTGTACCGAAAAATCGCGACTCGATTTTCACTCACCGGCATATGAATGCCCTTTTGATGGGACACGCATGCGAATTTTCCGCTCCCTCTGGCTGGTCAATCTTCTTGCCCTGGCAGGCTGTAGCGCCCCGGAATACAACGGTCCACCCTCGGATCATTTCGACGGCGAAAATTTTTATAACCTTGAGCCCTTTTCTAAAAAGAGTTTCTGGACCCTGATCAAATGGCAACTCACCCGCGAACGGCCCGAATGGGTCTGGCAGGATTTGCCCGCTCAGCCAAGCGTACCGCCGGAGCGGGTGCACGGCGACGCCCTGCGCGTTACCTATATCAACCATGCCACCCTTCTCATCCAGCACCGCGGCCTGAACATATTGACCGATCCGGTCTGGTCGGAGCGGGTCAGCCCGTTCAGTTTTATCGGTCCCAAACGCTATCATGATCCTGGTGTGGCGTTGGAAAACCTGCCGCCTTTGGATCTTATCTTTGTCAGCCACAGCCACTACGATCACCTGGACTTGGCTACCCTGCGCCGGCTCGCCGAGAGGAATCCCCTGACGCCTGTGATCACCCTGCTTGGCAATGCCGCGCTGATCCGGAAAGAGGCGGGTTTTGGCAACGTGACGGAAATGGACTGGTGGCAGAGCCAACCGCTGGGTCAGGATATAACCCTGCATGTCGTTCCCTCCCAACACTGGTCAGCCCGTACCCGCTTTGATACCAATCGCACCCTCTGGGGCGGATTTGTTCTCGAATCGCCCAGCGGCCCGCTCTATTTTCCAGGAGACACGGCCTGGGGTGGCCATTTCCAGCGCATCTACGATCGCTTCGGCCCGATGCGCTTCTCAGCACTATCTATTGGTGCCTATGAGCCACGCTGGTTCATGCGTTCCAGTCATATGAATCCCGAGGAGGCCGTAGCGGCTCATAAGGTTTTGCAGTCCCAGACCAGTATGGGAATCCACTTCGGCACGTTTCCGCTCAGTGATGAAGAGCAATTCGCTCCACCACGCGACCTAGCCGCCGAGCGACAGAAGCAGGGGCTTCCGGATGAGGCCTTTCGGGCACCGTTGCCGGGCGAGAGCTGGGACATTACCGTACGGCCCGTATCGGAGGACGCCTCCTGATGCAGCCTGAGCGCATGAGTAGGGAGGGCGACCTCCCAGACCACCTGCCGAGGCGGTCCTCCCTGCCCTCAGTAACGTATCTGCTTGCATGACCACTCAAGCCGCAACACCTTCCTCGCCTCCGGAACGAGGGCGTACTGCCGAGCTATTCCACTACAGCCTGCGCGCCCTGGCGCTGGTCTGGTCGACTTCACGCAGGCTCACCCTAGGGTTGGCGTTCGCTACAGTGGTGGCAGGTCTCTTACCTGCGCTGGCGGCTTGGCTAGGTAAGCAGATCGTCGATGCTGTCGTGGCGGCCATGCAGCTCCATCAGTCCCAAGGCGAGGCACCGCTATGGCCTGTGTTGCGCTATGTGCTCCTGGAGGCTGGTGTGGTGGCACTAATCGCCGCCGCCCAGCGCGGGCTGTCTGTCCAGCAGTCCTTGCTGCGTGTTCTACTGGGTCAGAAAGTCAACCTGATGATCCTGGAAAAGGCCCAGCAACTTTCGCTGGCCCAGTTCGAGGATTCCGAGTTCTACGACAAGCTCACCCGTGCCCGACGTGAAGCGTCGGTACGACCGCTGTCTCTGGTTAACAAACTGTTCAGCCTTATCCAGAACGGGATTTCCCTGGCCAGCTTTGCCGTCCTGCTCGTGCATTTTTCACCGTGGGCGTTAGCCATTCTGGTCATCGGCGCCCTGCCGGTCTTTTTTGCTGAGGCCAAATTCTCAGGGGATGCGTTCCGCCTGTTCCGCCGACGTTCGCCTGAAGCACGCTTGCAAACCTATATCGAGGCGGTGCTGGCCCGCGAAGATCACATCAAGGAAGTTAAGCTGTTCGGCTTGGCTCCACTTCTGCTCCAGCGCTACCGGGATATCTTTGCCACGCTTTATACCGAAGACCGTGCCCTGACAATCCGTCGGGACAGCTGGGGATTTCTGTTCGGCCTGCTGGGTACGCTGACCTTTTATATGGCCTACGTCTGGGTGGTCATCGACACCGTGAACGGCCGTGTCAGCCTGGGTGAAATGACCATGTACCTGCTGCTCTTCAAGCAAGGCCAGTCCACCATCAGTGCCAGCCTCAGCGCCATCAGCGGGATCTATGAAGACAATCTGTATCTGTCCAACCTGTATGAGTATCTGGAGCATCCCGTAGCGGCCGAACAGGGCAGCCTTACCGAGGGCATTTGCCCGGGCGACGGTATTCGCTTCGAGGAAGTAGGCTTTCATTACTCTGGCGCCGCGAAGCCCGCTTTGGAAGGGATAAATTTTCACCTGCGTCCCGGTCAAAGCCTGGCCTTGGTCGGCGAGAACGGCTCTGGAAAAACGACCCTGATCAAGTTATTGACCCGCCTCTACAATCCCAGCCAGGGCCGTATCCTGCTCGACGGCAGCGATCTGCAGGACTGGAATACCGAGGCGCTGCAGCAGCGGATCGGCGTTATCTTTCAGGACTTCATTCGCTACCAGTTGAGTGCTGGAGAAAACCTGGGAGTGGGCGATGTAGCCGCATTCAACAATGAATCCCGCTGGCAGGATGCCGCCCAAAGGGGACGGGCCAGCGATTTCATCGAGCAGCTTGGCCAAGGCTATCAAACCCAATTAGGACGCTGGTTCAAAGGCGGACAGGAGCTATCGGGCGGGCAATGGCAGAAGATTGCTCTATCCCGCTCTTACATGCGCGACAAGGCCGATATTCTCGTGCTCGACGAGCCCACTGCCGCCATGGATGCTGCTGCCGAGGCCGAGGTATTCGAACAGTTTCGCCAGCATGCCCAGGGCAAGATGACCATTCTCATCTCTCACCGCTTTTCTACCGTCCGAAGCGCCGACCACATCATCGTGCTTGAGCAGGGTCGTATTCTGGAACAGGGACATCACGCCGACCTGCTCGCCCATAGCGGACGCTACGCCCACCTATTTCAGCTACAAGCCCGCGGCTATCACTAGCCCAAAGCGCATTAGCACACATTCATATTATGTCAACCTTTATCATCCCTTCATTTTTTACAAAGTATGAGGCATTCTCGGCGACCTTTTAAAATAATTGAGACGGCCCCTGCTGGTCGTATTGCTTGGAAAAGCCCTTTATGTATGTCTTCATGGCTCTCATTTTCGTGCTCGGATACATCTGTATCGCATGCGAGCACACCCTGAAAATCGACAAGGCAGCCTCGGCTCTGCTGACGGCTGTTCTGTGCTGGACCTTACTGGTACTGGGTGCCGACCAGATCCTGCCGCACCTGAATCCAGCGGATGACAACACCCATATTGTGGTTGAGGAATTGCGCCATCACTTGGGCGAGATCTCGGAGATTTTGTTCTTCCTCATGGGGGCCATGACCATTGTCGAACTGGTTGATGCTCATGAAGGGTTCAAGGTCATCACTGATCGCATCCGTACCAGCAAGCGAGTGTATCTGCTGTGGCTCGTGGGGCTGATTACGTTCTTTCTCTCGGCCGCGCTGGATAATCTGACCACCACCATCGTTATGATTTCGCTCCTGCGCAAGCTGATCGGTGATACCAAGGAACGCTGGTTCTATGCCGGGATCGTGGTTATTGCCGCCAATGCCGGAGGTGCCTGGTCTCCCATCGGTGATGTCACTACCACCATGCTCTGGATTGGCAACCAGATCTCTGCCAGCGGCATCGTAGTCAGCCTGTTCCTGCCCAGCCTGGTGTGCCTGCTGGTGCCGCTGATCCTGCTTAGCTTTACCCTCAAAGGCGAGACGGCCCGTGCTCATACGGATGAGCCTGAGGACAGCGCGAATGCCACGACAGCGTTCGAGCGCAATCTGGTTTTCGCCCTGGGTATCGGCGCGCTGCTGTTTGTCCCGATTTTCAAAACGGTAACGCACCTGCCGCCATACATGGGCATTCTGCTTGGCCTGGGTGTGCTATGGATTGCAACAGAGGTGATCCATCGCGGCAAGAACGATGAGGATAAGCATCCGCTTTCTGTTATCGGCGTGCTGCGCCGCATCGATATGCCTAGCGTATTGTTCTTTCTCGGCATTCTCCTGGCCGTCTCGAGCCTTGCTACGGCAGGTCATCTCGTTCAGGTAGCTACATGGCTGAAAGACAGCCTGGGTAATGTCTACGCAATCAACATCGCCATTGGCCTGTTGTCTTCCGTGGTCGATAACGTACCGCTGGTAGCAGGTGCAATGAAAATGTATCCCTTGATCACACCGGATGCCCTGTCAGCCGCTAACAGTGCGGATGCAGGCTGGCTCGATCACTTCCTGGTCGATGGCACTTTTTGGGAAATGCTGGCCTACTGCGCCGGCACTGGCGGTAGCTGCCTGATCATCGGTTCAGCCGCTGGCGTGGCGGCCATGGGTATGGAGAAGATCAACTTCATGTGGTATCTCAAACGCATGAGCCTGTTGGCCCTGCTGGGCTACCTGGGCGGCGCCGCGACCTATATCGCCCTGGCCACTCTGGTCTGAACCTACAGCTTTACGCCTTGCAACCGAACAAAAAGGCCAGCATTGAGCTGGCCTTTTTGTTATCTGCACCGGCTCAACGGAACGGTGGTTCGTCGAAACTGCGCAACTTGCGTGAGTGCAACGAATCGAGCTGAGCCCGCAACAGCTCCAGCGCCATGATGCCAATGGCCAGGTGCTGGCTTACGGCCCGTTCATAGAACGCATTTGCCGACCCCGGTAGCTTGATCTCACTATGCAATGGCTTGTCCGACACGCATAGCAACGTGCCATAGGGCACCCGTAGTCGATACCCTTGGGCTGCGATAGTGCCACTTTCCATGTCAACCGCAATGGCTCGCGCCAGATTGATTACCGGACGCTCCTGCGCCCAGCGCAACTCCCAGTTACGATCGTCATACGTGAGTACCGTTCCCGTCCGCAGCCGGCGCTTAAGCGCCTCTCCACGGTCGCCGGTGACCTGCGCTGCCGCCTCGGCCAGCGCTACCTGTACCTCAGCCAATGCTGGAATGGGGATATGCGGCGGCAGTACGCGATCCAGAATGCCGTCACGCCGCATGTAGGCATGGGCCAGTACATAGTCGCCGATCGTCTGCGACTGCCGCAGCCCACCGCAGTGGCCGATCATCAGCCAACAATGCGGGCGCAGGACGGCCAGGTGATCGGTAATGTTCTTGGCATTGGACGGGCCGACGCCAATGTTAACCAGCGTGACACCGTGACCATCCGCCGCCACCAGGTGATACGCCGGCATCTGGAAACGGTGCCAGGCGATACCGCCAATAATGGCCTGCGCTTCGCCTTCATCCAGCCCCCGTTCGATCGCAACATTTCCCGGCAGGATCATTCGCACGAAGCGGGGGTCGTCACGCAGCTGCTGTAGGCCGTGACGGATGAACTGGTCGACGTAACGGTGGTAGTTGGTCAGCAGGATCCATGGCTGCACGTGACGCCAGTCGCTGCCGGTGTAGTGCACAATTCGGCGCAGGGAAAAATCTGTCCGTACGGCATCGAACAGGGACAGCGGCAGGATCTGCTCACGAGCCCAGTCGTACAGCCCATCGGCTATATCATCATGGGCGGCAGACAGATCCGTACTGGGAAACACGCGGGCCAGCTCGGCGGCTGTCACACCAGATCCGGCCAGCTCGTCCCCCTGCTCCACCACATAGGGGTACGGAATGTCCTGCTGGCTCGGCCCAATCTCGACCAGAATGTCGTACTCCTCCATCAGCGGTTCGAGCTGTTCGAGCAGGTACTTACGAAACGCCGCCGGGTGGGTCACAGTGGCTCGATAGTTACCAGGCAATTGCACCTTGGCATAGGCACGGGTTGTAGTGGGCACCGCCTGTCCCGAGCGGTAACACACTCGGATCTCAGGGTAGCGGAACAACTGCCGCTCGTCCTCCGTCGGCTCGACCCGGCTCTTGAGGTATCGTTTGAGGGCCTGGCTCAACGCCTGGGTCGCCTGTTGGTGCAGCGCGGCAAGACGATCGACCGCTTCACTGGCTGTACTGGCTACGACAAAACCATCTTCGAACGTTTGAGTCATCCCGGATTCCTTACTCGATACGTACTTGCGCTTATTTGGAGACTACCTGATGAGCATCACGCTTTTCTGACAATGTTGTTTCATCCCGACGCTGATGCCACAAATGATAATAATGACCTTCTGGATGGGTCAGTAGCTGCTCGTGACTGCCATCCTCGACGATTCGTCCCTGGCGCAGCACGAGAATACGGTCCGCCTCGCGAATCGTGGATAGCCGATGCGCCACGACAATCATCGTGACCCGCCCGCGTAGGTCATGCAGCGCCTCCTGCAAAAGAGTTTCGGTTTCACTGTCGATACTGGCGGTAGCTTCATCCAGCAGCAAGACCTTGGGTTTTCGCAGTAGCGCACGTGCCAGGGCCAGCAACTGTCGCTCCCCGGTCGACAGGGTAAACCCTCGCTCGCCCAAGCGGGTCTCCAAACCTTCCGGCAGGCGTGCGACCAACGGGCTTAAATGTGCATCATCCAAAGCCTCTTTAAGTTGTTGCGGATCAACTTTGCTACCCAGCAACAGGTTATCGCGCAATGTACTCGATCGGACAAAGGGTTCCTGCGGTACGCTGGCAATCGCCGCGCCGAGTACATCCGGCGTCAGGCTGGATAGCTCACGACCATCCAGCAACAAACGTCCGCCACTGATAGGTTGAAGCCCGGCCAGTAGATCCAGCAACGTGGATTTGCCACTGCCGGTCGGTCCGACAATAGCCAAAAAAGTGCCTGGGGCAATCGTCAGGTCAATATCGCTCAGGGTGTCATGCTCGGCTGCCTCGTGGCGGAAGCGAACCTGTTCAAGCTCGAAACAGGCCTTTTCGACAGGACGGTCATCCGTACCCTGGCTAACCTGATGCTGATCCAGCACATGCAGCAAACGAGCACCCGCCACGGTCGCCTGTTGATAGAGATTAAAGCGCTGGGTAATTTCCATAAGCGGCTCGGTCACCCGCCCCAGGTAGGTAATAAAGGCATACAGCACCCCGATTTCCGCCCCACCGAGGAGATGATCCATGCCATAACTAAGCAACAGAACAGCTAGTACAGCCACGCTGATGAGATCAAGCGCCGAACGCAGCAGCAGGCCTGACAGACGTACCGTACTGATGCGCGCTTCATACTGCGCCTGGTTAAGCGTATGGAAATGCTCGCGGAACGCACGGGTCTGGTTGAATGCCTGAATGATCCCCATCCCGCCAATCGCCTCGTTCAGGCGTGCGCTCTGCTCGGCGCGCAAGGCGCGTACCCGCATCGCGGCCGGTCCGCTCAAGCGCTGGTACAGCCAGACGATAAAAGCGGCTGCCGGGATCAGCAAGGCGGCAATGGCCATCAGATGAATATCCATCAGCGCCATGGCGATAAGAATACCGGCCAGCAGGACAATATTGCCTACCACTGTGCCCAGAAAGGCAACATAGAGTTCACGTAGGGCATCAGTGTCATTAGTTACCCGGGCCACCAACTCACCGGTGGCCGTGCGATCATGAAAACTTTGCGGCAGGTGGAGTACGTGTCGAAACAGGCGCCGTCGCAGGAGCAATACGGTATCCATCGCTATACCAGCAAAGCGCAGGCTTTGTATGTAGTGTCCTGTGGCCGCCAAGGCTTGAGTGGCGATGTAAATCAGCAGCAGCGTGACAAGGGGTTGCGCCCGTAAATCGCCCGGCACCAGATAGGTATCGAGATAATGTTTGGTCAGCCAGGGGCCGGCCACATCCAATGTCGTTGCTCCTATTAGAATGGCAACGGTAACGGCAAGCCGCCGCGGATTGGCGAATACCGGTCCGAGCAATAATTTAAATACGCGACGTTCAAGCATGGTCGACCCCCGCCTGCTGCAACTGCCAGAGCCGGGCATAGACGCCGCCCTGAGCCAGCAAGGTTGCATGAGTACCCTGCTCGATAATACGTCCCTCCTCCAACACGACCAGCTGATCGGCTGTTCTCACGGCGGACAGGCGATGACTCACAATAATACTGGTTCGATCGCCTAAAGAGGCCAGCGTGCCTAATAGCCGCGTTTCGGTCGCCGTATCGACAGCGGAGAGCGTGTCATCAAGTAATAAAATAGGCGCGTTGGACAACAAGGCACGTGCCAGCGCCACCCGCTGCCGCTGCCCGCCCGACAAAGTCACACCCCGCTCGCCAACCAGGGTATCAAGCCCTGCTGGCAGCTGGGCCAGATCGGTACCGAACGCGGCTGCTTCCAGTGCGCGCTGAATGTCCTCCCGTGTTGCCTCAGGCCGCCCCAACGCCACGTTCTCGGCCAGGCTTCGAGCAAACAGGAACGGGTCCTGGGGCACGTAGGCGAACTGGCTGCGCAAGGTTTCGAGCGAGTACTCTTCGAGCGGATGGCCGCCCAATAGAATCTCACCGTGCTCTAGAGGAAACTGACGGAGCAGCAAGCGCAGCAGCGTACTCTTGCCACTCCCGGTAGCCCCGACGATACCCAGCGTACTACCAGACGGAATGTCGAGAGCAATATCCTGTAATGCCGGGACCTGGGCCTGCGGATACGTAAAGGCGCTGATATCTATATTTAGTCCAGCTTGCGGCTCGGAGAGTCGGATACCCTGGTCGAGAATGTTCTCCGGCGCTGCAAAGAATTCCTGTAAACGCCGTCCGCCCGCCTCACCTCGCTGAAGGATGTTCAGGCACCAGCCGATGGCATACATGGGCCAGATCAACTGCACAAGATAAAGACTGAAACTGGTGAGCTGGCCAAGCGTAATGGCGCCATGCTGGTAGCGAACAGTGCCAACGATTAGCGTTAGCAACGTTGCGCAACTCAAGGCGACGAAAATAATCGGTTCGTATTTGGCCTCGGTACGCTGTACCGCATAGTCAGCCCTGGCGGCGGCGCGAGCCCGTTCATCAAAATCGTCGAGCTCGGCTTCGATCAGAGCATTCTGACGCAGCATGCGCAAACCACTGAGCGCCTCCTGGGTACGGTCATTCAGAGCGGAAAACCGCTGCAAGGTCTGGGTAAAGCGCTGCTGTACCCGCTTGGCCACATGATAGAAGCCCCAAGCCATGAACGGAAACGGCAACAACGCAAGCATGGCCAGTGGCGCATCGATACCGATGACCATAACCACCAGCACCAGAACGAGTGTCATACCCCCGTCGAAACTCGACAGCACTCCTTCTCCGGCGGCCATCTCCACCGCATCGATGTCTTGGGTCGCTCTAGCTAAGAGATCGCCTGTCCGGCTAGCTTGAAAGAAACCTGGATCAAGACGGGTTAACTTGGCGTAAAAGGCATCGCGCAACTCAACGCCAACCTTGTAAGCCGTGCCAAACAACCGTACCCGCCAGTGATAGCGCAGCACGTACAAACCAGCGCCTACGGCAATCAGCAGGCCCACATGCCAGAACAGGCCCGCTCGATCCAGCTCACCCGCACGTAAGGCATCGATGGTTTTGCCCACCCACCAGGGCAGCGAAAGGTTCAGCAGACCTACGCCCAACAAGCAGAGAATAGCCCCGGCATAGGCCCGCCGATGGCGGTCGAGAAAGTCGCGCAGTAACGTCCAAAGCGCCATGACAAAAAATTCCAAACTGACGTAGCCGGCCAGTATAGCCTTCAAAAGGTTTCCATCTGCGGCTGGCACAGCAGCCAATCCTGCAGCATGGACTGCAATTCGTTCAGTTTGACCGGCTTGGACAGGTAATCACTCATTCCAGCCGCCAGACAATGGTCGCGGTCACCATGGTAGGGATGTGCCGACAGGGCCAGCACAGGCAGATTCTCGCACCCGGACAAGGCGCGGAGTGCACGACAGGTCGCAAAGCCGTCCATAACGGGCATCTGGCAGTTCAGCAGCACCACATCGAAAGTCTTCTGATCCAGCAAATCCAGCGCTTCGGAACCACTACATGCCGTACAGACCCGATACCCCAACCGCAACAGCATGCCGCGAATGATAACTGCGTCCTGCGGATTATTTTCTACCAGCAAGACCGTACAGTTGGCCGGTTGACGCTTGGTCTGCAGACAGGCACGCCGCATGAGCATCGGACGATCCATGGAACTGGGCAACGGCAAGGTGATGGCCAGGGAAAAGCGGCTGCCCTCGCCTGGCGTCGACGCATGCTCCAACGTACCGCCCATGAGAAGCACTAGCTTGCGGCACAGCGCCAAGCCAACTCCCAACCCACCGTACCGGCGCGTTCGAGAGCCATCCAGCGGATGAAACCGCTGATAGAGCTGCGCGCTCTGCTCTGGTGTAAACCCAATTCCGGTATCGACCACCTCAATCAATAACCGCTGCCCCTGCGGATCGGGCGAAGCCTCCGGGTGAGCCTTGACTGTCAGAACCACCTCCCCGCAATGCGTGAATTTGAAAGCATTATCGAGCAGGTAGCTAAGAGCCTTCGCCAGCTTGGGCGCATCGCCCTCAAAGGTATCAGGCAAGAGCGGATCAACTTCGACGACAAAAGCGAGGTCCTTTGCCTGAGCACGGGCAGTAAACCGTCGATTGAGACTGTCGCAAAGGCCATGCAGGCTGAACGGCATTCGACGTGCCACCTGCTTACCGGCCCTCAGCTCGCTCAAGGCAAGAATGTCGTCCACCATGCGCATCATCGTACGTGCCGACTCATGGGCAGACTCGTGATACTTGGCCATTTCCGGACTCATGGGCTGCGTCTGAAACAACTCCAGTGACCCGATAACGCCGTTCATGGGAGTACGCAGCTCATGCGTTACGGTCGCAAGGAACTCATCTTTCAAGCGGTTGCTGTTGGCTAGCTCTTCGTTGAGGCGTTCCAGCGCATGGCGAGAGTCTTCTAGAATACGCGCCCTCTCCTCACGCATCGCATGGATTCTGTCGGCCAGTGCCAGAGACAACAAGGCAACCTCCAGCGCCGATCCGATCTGGCTCGCATACACGGTCAGGAAGGTGTATGGCAGCAGTCCCGACACCATCAGGATGTTGGCCAGTCCGCCCAGCAGAAAAATGGTCCAGGCGATAATGAAGTAACGTGCCACGCGCATGCCGTCGAACCAGGCCCGAATCCCGGCGGTAAACATGGCAAAGATGAAAACCAAGGCCAACAACGTGGCCAAACGCATCGCAACAGCATAATCGCAGGTCAGCGAGGCCACGATGGAAAGGCCTGCCAGACCAATCAGCGCGATCAGGCAACGATCGATGTGTTGGCTATGCTGGCGCGTCTGTAGAAAGTGCCGGGCAAACTGAGTACCAAAGACTCCGGCCAGGCCGAGCAAAAAAGGAGTAGCCGTGTTGGCCCACCAAGGGCTGTCCGGCCACAGGTACTCCGAGCCGGTACCATTGATGGACACAAGATACAGGGCAAACGCCCCAACATAAAAGATATGGTACAGGTAGCTGAGATCACGAACGCTCAGGAAAATCAGGAGGTTGTACAGCATCATTACCAGCAGCACACCGTAGATGATGCCGGTAAGGTAGGTCCGTGCCGGTTGGTCTTCAATAAAAGCCAGAGGCGACCAGAGCGTCAGCGGTGCCTGAACCGATCCCTCACTTGCCACGCGCAGATAAAGCCGTTTCGTCTCGCCTGGCTCAAAGGTCATCTCATACAGATAGCTACTGTGCCGGATTGGACGGCTACCAAAGGGCAAGGTATCGCCCATTCGCTGAGCCAGCCGGTAGCGCCCTGCTTCGTCCACCGTGTAGATATCATAGTGATCCAGCGGCGGGTAGGACATTTCCAGTAACCAGCGGCGCTTTCCGGACTCACGCTTCGGCTGATAAGTCAGGTCTACACGAATCCAATAGGCCGAGCGCGAATAACCCGCGCCGAATACGGCGGACCGGTGCTCGACAAAACTTCCGCTTAGCGCGGGCGAGGAGATATCCGCAATGGTGGTCGTACCTTGTACGTCCTCGAATACCTGAAGCGAGCGCCCCAGCGATAAGTGTTTGGTGGACTCATCAAATTCGATTGCCCATACCCATAGCGGGCAGGCTAGCAGAATGAACAGCAGCCAGTTGCGCATAAAAGGCTCGCCAGATGTAAGCTGCAGGCAGCATCACGCACATACGGCCTTTTCGTGCGACGCGTCCCTTCAAGCATGGAGTCGGATGCGGCACTCTACCACAGACGCCCGGCTCGGCCATATGACCGTTCAGGCCTTGATTCAAATTGTTTGGTGATAAGCTTTCCTACATGAACATACATAACGCTCGTCCCGTTGTCCTTTGTCTTTCCGGCCATGATCCAAGTGGTGGAGCCGGGCTGCAGGCAGATATCGAAGCCCTGATCGCCCAGGGCTGTCATGCCGCGCCAGCCGTTACCGCCCTGACTGTTCAGGACACAGTCAACGTATCCGACTTTCGGGTACTTGATCGCGAATGGGTAATGGCTCAGGCCAATGCTGTGCTGGCCGACCTCCCTGTAGCGGCTGTCAAACTCGGCATGTTGGGCTCCATCGAGATGGTAGAAACCGTACTCGACCTCCTGATCGATCACCCTCACCTGCCTCTGGTCTGTGACCCGGTTCTTCGGGCTGGCGGTGGCGGTTCGCTCGGCCGGGATGATGTCGGCTATGCCATTCGCGAACGTCTTCTACCGCGAGCGACCATTGCAACGCCCAACCTGCCGGAGGCGCGTATTCTGGCTGAGCTGCCCGAAGGCACGGCGGACCAATGCGCCGAAAAACTGTTGCCGTATTGCGAGAATTTGCTCATCACGGGTGGCCATGGCGACGAATACGAAGTACACAATCGGCTGTATGGTCGCGACGGTACTCAGCAAACCTTTACCTGCCAGCGCCTGCCGGGCAGCTACCATGGCTCAGGGTGTACCCTGGCCAGCGCCTTGGCAGGTCGCCTCGCCTTGGGCGAAGCACTGCCCAGCGCTGTGCGCTCTGCTCTAGACTACACATGGCGTACCCTGCGTGATGCCGAACAACCCGGTCGAGGCCAGTATGTGCCACGCCGCCTACCGCTGGACTTCTGCTCATGAAACCGTTGAGTGGCAAACCATTGCGCGGCCTTTATGCCATTACCGATAGCACTCTGCTGGCCGATGGTAAGCTGGTCTCGTATGTAGAGGCTGCCTTAAAAGGCGGCGCACGACTAATCCAGTACCGAGACAAATCTACGGATACTGCCCGCCGTTGGGACGAAGCTCAGGCACTGGCAGAGCTCTGCACCCGATATGATGCCGACCTGATTATCAATGACGACCTGGAACTGGCCATGCGCCTGAGCGTAGGCGTTCATCTGGGGCAGGAAGACGGCTCTCTTGCAGCGGCCCGTGTCCGGCTCGGCACCCGCGCGCTTCTGGGCGGCACCTGTCATGCCCGGCTCGACCTGGCTGAACGTGCTGTTGCCGAAGGGGCAGACTACGTTGCCTTTGGCCGCTTTTTCACGTCGCAGACCAAGCCAGGGGCACCAGCCGCCACGCCTGAATTACTTGAGGAAGCCCACCGCCACTTGAATGTGCCGATTTGCGCTATTGGCGGCGTTACTCTGGATAACGCACCTGACCTCATCGCGCGCGGTGCCCATCTGGTCGCCGTTATTCATGCGCTGTTTTCCGCCACGTCCGCTAACGAAGTGGAGCAACGTGCCCGTGCCTTCAGCGCCTTATTCTGACTTTTTTAGAGACTTGCCATGTCCCGCTCCGAAAGCCTTTTTGCCGATGCCCAGAAACACATCCCCGGCGGGGTCAACTCTCCCGTTCGCGCCTTCAAAAGTGTGGGTGGTACGCCGCTGTTCTTCAAACATGCTGCAGGCGCTTATGTCACTGACGAAGACGACAAGCGCTATGTCGACTATGTAGGCTCCTGGGGTCCCATGATCCTGGGACATAGCCACCCCGACGTCCTCGATGCCGTTCGTCGACAACTAGAGCATGGCTTGTCCTACGGCGCTCCGACTGCGCTCGAAACTGAGATGGCCAACCTTATCTGCGCCCTGGTTCCCTCGATGGAGATGGTGCGCATGGTCAGCTCCGGTACTGAAGCTACGATGAGTGCAATCCGCTTGGCGCGGGGCTATACCGGTCGGGATACCATCATCAAGTTCGAAGGTTGCTATCACGGTCACTCGGACAGCCTGCTGGTCAAGGCCGGCTCCGGGGCTCTGACGCTGGGTGTGCCAAGTTCGCCCGGTGTTCCAGCCGCTTTCGCCCAACATACCCTGACGCTGCCCTACAATGACTTGGATGCCGTCAAGGAAACCCTGCTGAAAGCAGATCCTGATATCGCCTGCATTATCGTCGAGCCTGTGGCAGGCAACATGAACTGCGTTCCACCAGCACCGGGCTTCCTGCAAGGACTCCGAGCTCTATGCGATGAACACGGCGTCGTGCTGATCTTTGACGAAGTGATGACCGGTTTTCGCGTTTCCCTAGGTGGCGCTCAAGCGTTCTATGGTGTCACCCCCGACCTGACCACTTTCGGTAAGATTGTAGGCGGCGGCATGCCGGTCGGCTGCTTTGGCGGCAAGCGCGAGATCATGGAAAAAATCGCCCCGCTCGGACCGGTCTACCAGGCGGGTACGCTGTCAGGTAACCCGCTGGCGATGGCGGCAGGTCTGACCACCCTCAATCTGATCAGCCGCCCCGGCTTTCATGATGAACTGAGCCGCTACACAGCTCGCATGCTGGATGGTCTGCAACAACGTGCCGATGCAGCCGGCATTCCTTTCGTGACCACCCAGGCGGGCGGCATGTTCGGCCTGTATTTTAGCGGTGCGGACGACATCGTAACCTTTGATGATGTAATGGCCAGCGATGTCGAGCGCTTCAAGCACTTCTTCCATCTCATGCTGAAAGGCGGCGTGTACCTGGCCCCTAGCGCCTTCGAAGCCGGCTTTACGTCCATTGCTCATGGCGAAACCGAACTCGACATTACTTTCCAGGCTGCGGAACAGGCGTTTGCAGCCCTTAAAGGCTAATTGATGACATTAGGTTCCGCTGCATTGACAGCGCAGCGGAACCATTGCCGCCACTACGCCTCTCATAAAAGTCCCGTTATCAAAGCAACTACAAAAGAAGTTCATATGAGCACGTAAATTTTTTGTAAAGTGATACCGGGTTCGCTCATACTAATAGAGCCGGCGCGTGTTTCGCCGGTCGGGTTCTGGAAAGACCTGCCTCGATTCTGGAGGCGTTTCATGCATCGCGCCGGCCGTATCCTCATCACTGGACTCTTGCTGTTCCCCCTATTGGCTCAAGCGGGCGGTAATTCCCTGCTTATCCCAAGCACCAGTCGGTGCAACCTTAATACCGCTCCTGAAGAACTGGCACAAGCCTTGGGTAAATGTCAGCAATTCGCCCGAGACGGCGACGCTCAGGCCCAATATGAATTGGGTGCGTTTTACTACGAAGGTAAACAGGCTCCTCGGGATTTCAATCAGGCGCGGATCTGGTTTGAGCAGGCCTCACTAAAAGGGCATGCCGAAGCCCAATACCGTCTGGGCACGATGTTTTTCCGCGGTGAAGGCGTGCAACCTAATACCGTACAGGCGTATATCGTCTTGAAAATGGCAGCGATCAATGGCTCCGAAGACGCCATGGATACGGCCGATTTGGTAGCCGAGCAAATGCACCGGGACGAGCTGGAGATTGCGACCCAGGTACTAGGCCAGATCTTTCGTGATTATCTGCAGGATTTGCAGACGGCTGGTAGCGGTAATCCATTCGACCCGCTACCCCGGTGAGCCCGTGATTTCGACGGGCTGCTCATTAGGCAGGGGTGCGCAATGGCCTACTTTTCCGGCATTGGCACCGGGAAGGGCATAACGTTGGTACCGCCTTTAGCTTCGCTGATCTTGGCCTGGCCCAACCGCTCGACTTCATCAATCCGAATAATGGAGTGCAGCGGTACGAAACTGCGGATAACTCCTTCGAACTGAGCCTTAAGCTTCTCTTCGCTTGGATCGACCACTACTTGGGTACGCTCACCGAAAACAAACTCTTCGACCTCGAGAAATCCCCATAGATCGCTTTGGAAGATTTGCTTGGCATACATCTCGTATACCTGCCCCTGGTTATGAAAGATCACCTTATAAATTGCGGGTTTGCTCATAGCTGTAGGTAACCGGAGGGAAAAGGGGCGCGGATAATAACAGTGAGGAGACGATCAGTGCTAGGAAGCCAGCCTTCTCCCCCCTATAATACACGGTCCTCAAAGCCACTCTCCCGACGAAGCGCATGACCAAGAAGCTTTTCATCGAAACCCATGGCTGTCAGATGAACGAGTACGACTCGTCCCGCATGGTCGATCTCCTCGGTGAGCATCACGCGCTGGAGCTGACCGAAAACCCGGCCGAAGCGGATGTGATCCTGCTCAATACCTGCTCGATTCGTGAGAAAGCCCAGGAAAAGGTTTTTTCTCAACTGGGCCGCTGGCGCGAACTGAAACTGCAAAATCCGGAGCTGGTCATCGGCGTCGGCGGCTGCGTGGCCAGTCAGGAAGGCGCCGCCATTCGCGACCGTGCGCCTTATGTCGACGTTGTGTTCGGCCCGCAGACGCTGCACCGCTTGCCTGAGATGATCGATGCGGCGCGTACGACCCGAGCCCCGCAAGTAGATATCTCCTTCCCGGAAATCGAAAAGTTCGACCGCCTGCCGGAGCCCCGTGTTGACGGCCCTAGCGCGTTCGTATCGATCATGGAAGGTTGCAGCAAATACTGTACTTTCTGCGTGGTGCCCTATACCCGCGGCGAAGAAGTCAGCCGTCCGTTCGACGACGTTCTCGCCGAAGTCATTCACCTCGCGGAAAATGGCGTTCGGGAAGTTACCCTTCTCGGCCAGAACGTCAATGGCTATCGCGGCCTGACCCATGACGGACGTATCGCCGACTTTGCCGAACTGCTGCGCGTGGTCGCGGCAGTCGATGGCATCGACCGTATCCGCTATACCACCTCACATCCGCTGGAGTTTTCCGATGCCTTAATTCAGGCCCATGCGGAAATTCCGGAATTGGCCAGGTTCGTACACCTGCCCGTGCAGGCGGGCTCCGACCGTATTTTAGCTGCCATGAAACGTAACCATACGGCACTGGAATACAAGTCGCGAATCCGCAAGCTCAAGGCTGCAGTCCCGGATATCTGCATCAGCTCCGACTTTATCGTTGGTTTTCCAGGCGAAACGGAGAAGGATTTCGAGCAGACCCTGAAGCTGATCGAAGATGTAGGATTCGATTTTTCCTACTCCTTCATCTACAGCTCGCGCCCCGGCACTCCAGCCGCCGACCTGGTCGACGATACCCCGGAAGCGCTCAAAAAGCAGCGCCTGCAAATCCTGCAGGCCCGCATCAACCAGCAAGGATTCGAGATCAGTCGACGTATGGTTGGCTCCGTCCAGACCATCTTGGTCAGCGACTTCTCGAAAAAGGATCCCGGCATGTTGCAGGGCCGTACTGAGAACAACCGGATCGTCAATTTCCGCTCCAGCAACGCCTTGCTGATTGGGCAGTTTGTCCAGGTGCATATCGATGAAGCCCTTCCCCACTCGCTTCGCGGCACCCTTCTGGCGGAAAGTACGCCTTCTCATGCAACTTCTGAGACTACTTTACCGGTCTGACTAATTAGTAACGTGCGTACTTTGCCAAGTACGCACAACCGGTTACTCTTCAAGTAAATATCATTGGCCACAGGGCGATTACTGACTCCTTGAACACACCTCAAGAACCCCGGCGCTTTACCCTCGAACCGTTCGATGCTCAACGCTTCGCCAGTCTTTGCGGCCAGCTCGACGAAAACCTGCGACAGATTGAAAAGCGGCTCGAGATTGAAATCCGCAACCGCGGCAATCAATTTGAACTCGTGGGCCCTGCGGAACGTGTCCAGGCGGCTGAAAACCTTTTGCGTCGTCTGTATCGTGAAACCAAAAACGAGGGAGACCTTACGCCTGACACTGTCCATCTTTTCCTTCAGGAATCTGGACTCGAAGGCTTGGAAAACCCCGAGAGCGAACTCAACGTCTCCTTGCGTACGCGCAAGGGAATGATCCGTCCTCGCGGTGCCAATCAGCAGCGTTATGTACGCTCGATTTTGGACCACGATATCAATTTCGGTATCGGTCCAGCCGGCACTGGCAAGACTTATCTAGCCGTCGCCTGCGCCGTAGACGCACTTGAACGCGAGCAGATCCGTCGCATCTTGCTGGTTCGCCCAGCGGTCGAAGCGGGTGAAAAGCTTGGCTTCCTGCCTGGCGACCTGGCGCAAAAAATCGATCCTTATTTACGTCCACTGTATGACGCTTTGTATGAGATGCTCGGCTTCGAAACCGTAGCCAAACTCATCGAGCGTCAAGTCATCGAAGTGGCTCCGCTGGCCTACATGCGTGGCCGTACCTTGAATAACAGCTTTATTATTCTTGATGAAAGCCAAAACACCACGGTTGAGCAGATGAAGATGTTTCTCACCCGGATTGGCTTTGGCTCCACGGCAGTCATCACTGGCGACATTACACAGGTCGATCTACCACGCGGTACCCGCTCTGGCCTCGCTCATGTGATCAATGTCCTGAAGGACGTACCTGGCATCGGCTTTACTCACTTCCAGGCCAAGGATGTCGTTCGCCATCCTCTGGTCCAGCGGATCGTCGAAGCCTACGACCGCTTCGAGCAGCAAACGGAAAAACGTGCGCCCAAGGAACCGCCGCATGACAATTGAACTGGATGTGCAGGTCGCCAGTGAAGCGCCCGACCTGCCTGAGGAACCCCAGTTACGCCGCTGGTGTGAGGCTGCCCTCCGCCAGCGCACGGCAGATTCGGAGCTCACTATCCGGCTTGTAGACGAGCCGGAGGGGCGCGAACTCAACAGCACTTACCGTCACAGGGACTATGCCACCAACGTGCTGACATTTCCCGCAGACATACCGGACGAATTGCTGGACATTCCCTTATTGGGCGATGTGATCATCTGTGCACCGGTAATCGCGCGTGAGGCCGCCGAACAAGGTAAGTCACTTGAGGCCCATTGGGCGCATATGGTGATCCATGGCTGTCTCCATCTACTCGGCTATGACCACATTGAAAATGATGAAGCCGAGGAGATGGAAGCATTGGAACGGCACTTGCTAGCAGAATTAGGGCATCCTGACCCGTATGGCGACGAATAGAACCGACATGAACGAAGATCGATCGAGTAGCGGGCATAAGTCCTGGCTGGAACGGATTGTCCAGGCCTTTGCCCATGAGCCCAAGAGCCGCCAGGAACTACTGGAATTGCTCCGGGAGGCCCATGAAAACAAGGTGCTCGACAGCGAGGCCCTGTCTATTGTGGAGGGCGCCATTTCAGTAGCGGACTTGCAAGTTCGTGACATCATGGTGCCGCGCTCCCAGATCATCAGCGTTAAGGCCAGCCAAACACCGGAAGAATTTCTCCCTGCCGTTATTGAGGCAGCTCACTCGCGTTATCCTGTAATTGGTGAAACGCCAGATGATGTCCTTGGCGTACTACTGGCTAAAGATCTGCTACCTCTGATTATCAAGCATGATCAGGATTTCGACCTGAAACGCCTCTGGCGTCCCGCTACCTTCGTACCGGAATCCAAACGGTTAAACGTATTGCTTCGAGAGTTCCGCACGACCCATAACCACATGGCTATCGTTGTGGATGAGTACGGTGGTGTGGCCGGTCTTGTCACAATTGAGGACGTGCTAGAGCAAATCGTCGGTGACATCGAAGACGAGCACGACGTTGAAGAAGAAAGCTTTATCAAGCCCTTGCCCAGCGGCGATTTCATTGTAAAAGCACTGACGCCGGTCCAGGCAATCAATGACTTCTTCGAAACCGAATTTCCCGATCAAGACGTGGATACGGTAGGAGGACTCGTCATGAGCGCCTTCGGGCACCTGCCCCGGCGTAACGAGGAGATTGTGATCGATGATTTCCGCTTCCGCGTACTTAACGCAGATGGTCGACGTATCCATCTGCTACGCATGACGCCCGTCACCGAGCGTTAAGATTAAGGCGTCTGACTTCCCAAACAGACGCCTTGCTACTTCAACCCTACAACTTTTAACACGCCCCTCACGTAGCGAATGGCGACATGCATCCTATAAGCTTGCGCGTCATCGAATTACCAAGGATTTCCAATGCGCTGGATGATTACGCCCGGCTGGAAGGGCAACCTGCTCGCTCTAGTTGCTGGAGCCCTGACCCCGCTTGCCTTTGCACCCTTTAACCTGTGGCCGCTCGAACTCGTATCGATTGCTGTTTTCTACTTGTCGCTTCGCGAGTTGAGTGCAGGATGGGCATTGCTGCGCGGCTGGTGTTATGGCTTGGGTGTCTTCTTGGCTGGTACCAGTTGGGTCTATGTCAGCATTCATGACTACGGAGCGGCCTCGGTTCCCCTGGCCGCTGGCCTGACCTTTGGCTTTTGTGCCGGAATCGCCCTGTTGTTTGCCCTGCCCGCCTGGTTATGGGCCCTTTGCCTTCGGCGTAACCACGCACCAATCATGGACGCACTTGCCTTTGCTGCGCTCTGGTTTGGCCTGGAAGTCTTTCGCAGCTGGTGTCTGACTGGCTTCCCTTGGCTGTTCGCTGGCTACAGCCAGATGGACGCCCCCTTATCCGGCCTTGCTCCGGTTGGAGGCGTGTGGTTGCTGTCATTTTCACTAGCCCTGACAGCCGCACTGATCGTTAACGCTCTCGGCTTCGTACGTAACCCAGGCAGTCTTGTGGCGGGCTTGATTCTCCTGGCAACGCCTTGGGTAGCCGCTAGTATTTTCAAAGGTCAGGTCTGGACTACACCCCTAGGGCAGCCGCTTAAGGTCAGTGCCATCCAGGGCAATATTGCACAGGAACTCAAGTGGGATCCCAAGCATGTACAGGAAACTCTCGCCCTTTATCGCGAAATGACCGTACGGGAAGGCCGGACGGACTTGATCGTCTGGCCGGAAAATGCGGTTCCAGTTCTCAAGGAATATGCCGAGAGTTATCTGAAAGAAGTCACCGGCATTGCGAATCAACGGGGAGCCGCCTTGATCACCGGCATTCCTGTACGCGAACGCGACGATCAAGGGCAGGATCGTTTCTACAACGCCGTCGTGGTCAGCGGTGAAGGTAGCGGTACCTATTACAAGCAGAAGCTGGTTCCCTTCGGCGAGTATGTTCCGCTACAAGAGCAACTGCGCGGACTAATCGAATTCTTCAACCTGCCTATGTCTGATTTTGTACCGGGCCCCAGCCATCAGTCGCTTTTGATTGCCAAAGGCTACAAGATCGCCCCGTTCATTTGCTATGAAGTGGTCTATCCTGAGTTTGTTGCCGCCGCCGCCGCACGTAGCGACCTGCTTCTGACAATCAGCAATGACACGTGGTTCGGCAAGTCCGTTGGGCCCCAGCAACACCTGCAGATGGCACGCATGCGCGCCCTGGAAAGCGGCCGCTGGATGATCCGCGGAACCAACAACGGCATTACAGCCCTGATTGATCCCTTCGGCCGGCTGACAACGCAGATTCCTCCTTACCAATTAGCTGTATTACATGGCACGGTGGTACCGATGGAAGGTCTGACACCGTATCTAAAATGGCGGTTGTGGCCGTTGGCCATTCTGTGTGGCCTGCTGGGAGCTTGGGCCGTGATACGTCGCCTGATGGAGCGCTCACGCCAAGTTTTTTGACGAAAATTTAAGCCCTGACCGTTTGCAGGAGAGCGGTCATGGTCAGGCAGTCACCGATAGGCCAGTGGATACAGGAGCAGCCCAATAGCCTCATTGATCAACAGACCGTTCTGCCAGAGCGGCTTGGTTTCAGGTAACCAACCGCCCAGCGGCCGACCGTTGGGCACACTCATGAAGCCCATGGGCGCAGGAATCACTTCGAATCCCTGCTGTTCAAAGCATCTCTTGGCACGAGCCATGTGAAAGGCTTGAGTAACCAGGACAATACGTTTTACTCCGTCGCGCTTGAGAATAGGTGCACTTAACGTCGCATTTTCCCAAGTCGTTCGGCTTTCTTTTTCTAGCCAGCGTACCGGCACGTTGTAATCTTCTTCCATTACCTCAGCCATTAGCTCGGCTTCGCTCGGCGGATCAACCAGCGGAGTACCTCCCGTAATCAAGACAGGCAAGTGCGTCACCCGGGCTATTCGCGCTGCATAGCGCACCCGCTCGGCCGCCAGGCTACTAGCAACGTCACCTTCCCAGGCAGGATCTGCCCGCTCTCGGCCCGCCCCCAAAATCACGATCGCATCTGCCCGTCTCGACAATGAGGGCCAATCAGCCTGCGCCACAGGAGGGTCCCGCTCAATAACAGTAGCGCCCCATTCGACCACAACCGGCAAACTCATTAACCAGAAACCAGCCAAACCTAGAGCCAGACAACTTAGAGAGAGTCGAGGCCAGCGGCGACGCAGCAGGAGGGCGATCACTATTAGCAGGAGCAAGCCGCCAGGCGGCATTACCAATTGTTTGACGACATACCGAAACAGCATCGAAACGTCCATGCGAGCGCTCTGTCCCTACGAGTCAAAAAAGGAGGATAACGCAGATAACATAAAATACTGATGCTAAGCCGTTATGCATCGCACTAGAAGAAACAGCTGTCCGTCAGACAGGACGATTGATGAGCCGCACAATGAGTGCACCCCCTAAGCGCTTTTCCTTCATTCACCCGCAATCCACAGCGTAGGCAGCGAACCGCCTGTAGAGCCTCTGCCGATGGCAATGGCCGAGGATAAATAAGCTCTTGATTCCCCTGGACCCAATAATCGTTTCGAATCAGCCACGCTTTGATAATATCGAGATCTGCCAAGTGCAAACCGTCGATTTCCACCTCATCAATCACCTCTCGATACAAGAGTTCGGCCGTAGCGGCCTCGTCTAGAGCACGCTCTAGACGTTGCTGCAGACGCTCGAACGGAAGTTTCGCCAAGCGCCGCGGTTGATGACGACCCATAGATAGCCTCCGGAAAGTCCTTTCCTGCGTTATCCAAGCGTAGTGCCACCTGACCGAAACTGCGAGCAGCCGGGATAACGAATTTCATTTTTATGAAACATAAATGCTTTCCGGCTAAAGGTTCCTTGGCTAGAGAGGGTTCATGTATGCTTACTGGCTTATCTAAATTGCCCTCGTAGCCCGCAGATCACGCCATGCACGAACATTACCAACCCCGTGAGATCGAAGCCGCCGCCCAATCCTGGTGGGAACAGAACAATGCCTTCTCCGTAACGGAGCAACCAGGAAAGGACAAATACTATTGCCTGTCCATGTTTCCTTATCCGAGCGGCAAGCTGCATATGGGGCATGTGCGCAACTACACCATTGGTGACGTAATTGCCCGCTACCACCGGATGCAAGGCAAGAACGTTCTTCAGCCCATGGGCTGGGATGCTTTTGGTATGCCCGCAGAAAACGCTGCAATGAAGAACAACGTTGCGCCTGCCAAGTGGACGTACGAAAACATCGAGTACATGAAGAACCAGCTCAAGAGTCTGGGTCTTGCCATCGACTGGTCCCGTGAAGTCACTACCTGCAAGCCCGACTACTATCGTTGGGAGCAGTGGCTGTTCACACGTCTGTTCGAGAAAGGCATCATTTATCGCAAGAACGGTAGCGTAAACTGGGACCCGGTCGACCAGACCGTTCTGGCGAACGAGCAGGTTATCGACGGTCGCGGTTGGCGCTCCGGCGCGCTGATCGAGAAACGCGAGATTCCAATGTACTACTTCCGCATTACCGACTATGCGGAAGAGCTGCTGACTTCTTTAGATGACCTTCCCGGCTGGCCGGAACAGGTCAAGACCATGCAGCGCAACTGGATCGGTAAATCCCGCGGCATGGAAGTCCAGTTCCCCTATGACCAGGCTTCCATTGGTCATGCTGGTGCGCTCAAGGTCTTCACGACTCGTGCTGACACACTGATGGGCGCCACCTATGTTGCCGTCGCGGCCGAGCATCCACTGGCTACCCAGGCAGCAGAAAACAACCCTGAGCTACAGGCCTTTATTGACGAGTGCAAGCGTGGCGGCGTGGCGGAAGCGGACATCGCTACCCAGGAAAAGAAGGGCATGCCGACGCCTCTGTTTGTCGAGCATCCGCTTACTGGTGAAAAACTACCGGTCTGGGTCGCCAATTATGTACTCATGCATTACGGTGAAGGCGCGGTCATGGCCGTTCCGGCACATGACGAGCGCGACTTCGAATTCGCGACCAAATACAACCTGCCAATCAAGCCAGTTGTACGCACCAGCACAGGCGATGAGACACCTGCCCCTTGGCAGGCCGCCTATAATGAATACGGTACGCTAATTAACTCCGGCGAATACAACGGCCTGGACTTCACCGCAGCCTTTGATGCTATTGGCGCTGCCTTACAAGCCAAAGGACTAGGTGAACCACGGACTCAGTATCGTCTGCGTGACTGGGGCATTAGCCGTCAGCGCTACTGGGGCTGCCCGATCCCAATCATTCACTGTGATAGCTGTGGTGATGTTCCTGTTCCGGAAGATCAACTCCCGGTCGTTCTGCCGGAAGATGTGATTCCTGATGGCGCCGGCTCTCCTTTAGCTAAAATGCCAGAGTTCTACGAATGTATCTGTCCAAAGTGCGGCGCCGCAGCCAAGCGCGAAACCGACACCATGGACACCTTCGTCGAGTCGTCCTGGTACTTTGCGCGCTATGCCTCACCAAAGTTCGAAGGCGGCATGGTAGACAAGGACGCAGCCAATTACTGGCTGTCGGTCGATCAATACATTGGCGGCATCGAGCACGCCATCTTGCACCTACTCTATGCGCGCTTTTTCCATAAGTTGATGCGTGATGAAGGACTGCTTTCTTCTGACGAGCCCTTCAAGAATCTGCTGACTCAAGGCATGGTGGTTGCAGAAACCTACTACCGCATGAACGAGAGAGGCGGCAAAGACTGGTTCAACCCCGCCGACGTAGAGGTAGAGCGCGACGCCAAGGCCAAAGTTATTGGCGCCAAGCTGAAGTCAGACGGCCTGCCGGTTGAAATCGGTGGCACAGAAAAGATGTCCAAGTCCAAGAACAACGGCGTGGACCCGCAAGCCATGATTGACCAATACGGCGCTGACACCTGTCGTCTGTTCATGATGTTTGCGTCACCGCCAGATATGAGTTTGGAATGGTCTGACTCAGGTGTAGAAGGCGGTAGCCGGTTCCTGCGTCGTATTTGGCGCCTGGCACAAGCGCATGTCAGCCGCGGCCTGCCAAATGCACTCGATACCGCCTCGCTCAACGATTCACAGAAGGATGTCCGTCGCGCTATCCATCTGGCTATCAAACAGGCTAGCCAGGATATCGGTCAGCACCACAAGTTCAATACGGCTATCGCGGCCGTCATGACCCTGATGAACGTACTGGAAAAAGCTGCGCAGGACACCGAACAGGACCGCGCACTTCTTCAAGAAGGTCTAGAGACCGTTACGCTGCTGCTGGCGCCGATCACTCCGCATATCAGCCATGCCCTGTGGAATGCGCTAGGTCATGCCGATGCGGTTATCGATGCAGCCTGGCCCAACGTTGATGAAAACGCTCTGGTGCAGGACAGCCTGCAAATTGTGATACAGGTAAACGGCAAGTTGCGTGGTCATATCGAAGTTCCTGCAAGTGCCACACGGGAAGATATCGAAGCGGCGGCCCGCATCAATGAAAACGTTCTACGGTTTACCGAGGGGCTGACCATCCGAAAGGTTATTGTCGTGCCGGGTAAGCTGGTCAACATCGTCGCCAATTAAGGCTGAACGGAGTAAGAAGATTATGATGAAACGGAGTCTCTCCTGCCTGGCAATAGTGGGCATAGCCGTTCTGCTAAGCGCGTGCGGTTTCCATTTGCGTGGTACGGGTGAAACCCAGTTGTCCTTGCGCGAGTTAAATTTAAGCGCCCGCGACAGTTACGGTGATACCGTCAGACAAGTCCGTACGATGCTGGAAAACAACCACGTACGGATCAATGCCGGTGCGCCCTATACGCTTTACCTCGCGGGCGAGCAGCAAACTCAGCGTACAGCCAGCTATACCAGCGGTGCGCGCAGCGCCGAAATCGAGCTGTCCACACGCCTGCCTTACGAAATCCGTGGCCGCAACGATGCCGTACTGCTCAGAGAAGAACTGGACACCCAGCGTTCTTATGTAACCGATGAAAACAACATCATCGGTTCTGAGCAACAGTCGCAGCAGCTGCGGACTGAAATGCGGGCTGAACTGGTTAGGCAATTGGCTTCCCGTCTGCAGGTCATTACGCCGCAGCGCCTGGAAACCTTGCAGAATGAGGCAGATGCGCGGGCACAGGCGGAGCAGGAGGCAGCTCGCGCTGCACGTGAAAGCATGCCGCCGCAGCAATCTCCTATTGAAATCCCTTCCCGTTAAGCCGAGTCGGGGCCGCAAGGCCCCGATTTCATATCGATGAAACTGAACGCCAATCAACTGTCGAAACACTTGCAAGGCACGCTTGCCCCTCTTTATGTCGTCAGCGGTGATGATCCATTGCTATGCCAAGAGGCCTGCGATGCCATTCGTGCGGCGGCACGCTCACAGGGATTTGAGGAGCGCCAAGTCTTTAATGCCGAAGCGAACTTTGACTGGGCGCAGTTATACGAAGCGGGTGCCAGTTTGTCCCTGTTCGCTCAGAAGCGCCTGATCGAACTACGTATCCCCAACGGAAAACCAGGGGACAAGGGCGCTGAAGCACTCTTGCGTTACAATGCACGCCCTGCCGAAGACACTGTTTTGCTGATCAGCCTTCCCAAGCTTGACGGCAATAGCCAGAAGAGCAAATGGGCCAAGGCCTTGATCGATGGCTCCGACGTGCAGTTCATCCAGGTTTGGCCCGTTGATGTCCACCAGCTTCCGCAGTGGATTCGGCAACGACTAGCCCAGGCTGGCCTTACCGCTACGCAAGAGGCTGTTGAGTTGATAGCTGCCCGCGTAGAAGGAAACCTGCTTGCCGCTGCCCAAGAAATCGAAAAGCTCAAGTTGCTTGCGGAACAGGGGCAAATCGACATAGCTACAGTTCAGGCAAGCGTTGGAGACAGTGCTCGCTTCGATATTTTCGGCCTGATTGATGCAATCCTCGCCGGCGAAACCAGCCATGCCCTACGAATACTTGAAGGATTACGCGGTGAAGGTGTTGAGCCGCCTGTCATCCTCTGGGCACTGGCTCGAGAGTTACGCCTACTTGCCAGCCTAGCCCAGCAACATGAACAGGGCATTCCGCTCGAGCGCGCCTTTGCCCAGGCAAAACCTCCGGTTTGGGAAAAGCGCAGGCCGTTGGTGAGCCGGGCGTTGCAGCGGAGCACAACTAACAAGCTCAACCGCCTGTTACTCGAGGCCCAGCATGTTGACGCACAAATCAAGGGACAGGCCCCTGGCGATGTATGGGCAACGCTCAGCCGACTGACCTTAGTGTTCTCAGGACAGCGTTTTCCATTACCATCTCCCGCGCTAGAGAGGCTATAACAGTGGCCTTATCATCAAGTCATGTACTCTACTCATGAGGAATCAATATGCGGTCATCATTACGCCGGCCCAACAAGGCCAAATCGCTAGTTTGCAAACCCTATCTCCGCTGCCGCCAGGAGAAGCCTAAAAAAGGCAAAGGCAGCTACCGCCGCGAAGCCTTCTCAGTTGATAACGAGAAGGCTTTTTTGTTTGTGGCTGCCTGAGCGGAAGAGTCCTTTTGTTATGCAGACGCGCCGTCCAAGGCATGTTATGGTGACTAGCCTGTTGACGAGCCCGGTGGAGATTCATGCAACACGGGAAAAAAAGCAGACTGAAACACAGCAGTCTCATCGCCGGCACGCTGGCTACCTTGATCACCGGTATTATTGCCGCTTGCGCCCAAACACAGACGCAGTCTCCTGGTGCAACGACCAGTACGTCGCCCGCTACATCCAGCACCTTCCCCGTACAAAAAGATAAGGGCACGCTGCCTACGCCTGTCGCGCTCCCCCCCGAAAGCTTTGATCAATGGCGTGAACGCTTTCGCCAGGATGCCATGCGTGCAGGAATCGATACTGCCACCTTGGATCGCGCATTAAATGGCCTCTCGCCGGATGACGCAGTAATCGCGGCAGATCGTAGCCAGCCAGAATTTACGCGCCCTGTATGGGAGTATCTTGCCAGCGCCGTATCACCTACTCGAGTACGTAACGGCCAAGCTTTATTGACCCAGCATGCCGTCCTGCTGAACCGCCTTGAAGCAAGGTATGGCATCGAACCCGAGCGCCTCGTGGCGTTTTGGGGAATCGAAAGCAATTACGGCAGTAACATGGGTACCAAAAACGTCATTCGCTCACTGGCTACCCTGGCCTATGAGGGACGTCGCCCCGAGTTTGCCCGTACCCAACTGTTGGCCGCCCTAGGCATTCTGCAACAGGGTGACATCACGCCTGAGAGTATGATCGGCTCGTGGGCAGGCGCCATGGGGCAAACACAATTTATTCCTACCACCTACAATGAACACGCCGTTGATTTTGACGCAGACGGCCGACGTGATATTTGGAATTCGACAGCCGATGCTCTGGCTTCTACGGCTAACTACCTGAAAGCTTCCGGCTGGCAGGACCGTAAACCCTGGGGCTTCGAAGTAAGGCTTCCGCAAGGCTTCGATTATGCCCAAGCGGATATGGATATCCGTAAGCCCTTAAACGAATGGACTGCTATGGGCATTCAAGGCGTCAGCGTTGCCCTACCATCAGCCTATTCCACGGAGCAGGCATCAGTGCTGCTACCTGCCGGTCATCGTGGGCCGGCTTTCCTGGTCTTCAACAACTTTCGCACCATTCTTCGTTATAACAATTCATCGTCCTATGCATTAGCCATTGGATTGCTCTCGGATAGTTATCAAGGCGCTGGCAAGGTTCAAGCTGCCTGGCCACTTGAGGATGCTCCCTTGAGCCACAGCGAGCGCATCGAATTGCAGCAGCGCCTCTCCGATAAAGGTTTTGACCCAGGCACACCCGACGGCATCATTGGCGCCAATACCCGACGCGCTATCCGGGCGTTCCAACAGACCTTGGGCTGGCCCGCTGATGGCTACCCTACCCCGTCTTTACTTGCTCGCTTGCGAACATAGCTTCTTCGTACGCATAAAAAAGGCGCCTTTAGAGGCGCCTTTTTTCAACCCAAGTACTTAGCTGATCTTGCTTCCATGAGCCTGCTGATCGGCATGGTAGGAAGAGCGTACCAGTGGTCCAGAGGCAACATTCTTAAAGCCCATCTTTTCACCCTCCTCGGCAAACCAAGCAAAGGTGTCTGGATGCACGAACCGTTGGACTGGCAGGTGATTACGCGAGGGCTGTAAATACTGTCCTAGCGTCAGCATATCGATGTCATGCTCACGCATTCGTTTCATCACCTCGATGACTTCATCATCGGTTTCTCCCAATCCAAGCATAAGCCCGGACTTGGTCGGCACGTGTGGAACGCGCTGCTTGAACTTCTGAAGCAGGTCTAGCGACCACTCGAAATCAGAGCCAGGGCGGGAAGACCTGTACAGCCGTGGAACTGTCTCCAAATTGTGGTTGAATACATCTGGCGGCTCACTCGCTGTAATATCCAGCGCAATATCCATTCGTCCGCGGTAATCCGGTACCAACGTTTCCAGCTGAATACCTGGGGACAGCAGGCGGATCTCACGCAAACAGTCAGCAAAATGCTGAGCACCGCCGTCCCGCAGATCATCTCGATCCACCGATGTGATCACTACGTATTTCAAACGTAGATCGGCAATTGCCACAGCAAGGTTCTTTGGCTCATCTACATCCAGCGGCTTCGGACGGCCATGCCCTACGTCACAGAATGGGCAACGACGAGTACAAATATCACCCATGATCATGAAGGTTGCCGTACCACCAGAGAAGCACTCGCCCAAATTCGGGCACGACGCCTCTTCGCAAACGCTATGCAGCTTGTGCTTACGCAGCAACTGCTTGATGCGATCTACCTCCGGCGTTACCGGAATCCGTACGCGAATCCAGTCAGGCTTGCGCGGTAATTCTTCAGTTGGAATGATTTTTACCGGTATACGGGCAACCTTCTCGGCACCCCGTAGTTTGACGCCTGCCTCGACCTTTTGCCGCGTAGGCATCTGGGGCGCATTTGGCGCAGAAATCTCGGCATTCACACTGTCTTGTACGATCGTCATGTCAATTGTTTTCCAGGGTGATCTGGTCGGCATAGCCGAGCTGCGACACAAGCTGCTGGCGCAGCCTCTGAGTCACCTCGGCAAATTCAATCGGCCCGGTATGATCACGCAGTTGAGTCATGGCCAGGCCGGCATAACCACAGGGATTAATACGGCGAAACGGCGCTAAATCCATATCCACGTTTAACGCCAAGCCGTGGAAGGAGCGCCCGTTGCGGATTCGCAGACCCAGCGAGGCAATTTTCGCTCCGTTGACGTAAACACCCGGCGCATCGGGCTTAGCGACTGCTTCAACATTATAACTGGCTAACAGCTCAATAAGGCTCCGCTCAATCCGCGTCACCAGCTCACGAACGCCTAATCCCAGGCGTCGTACATCTAACAATAGATAGGCGATTAACTGTCCAGGCCCATGGTACGTTACTTGGCCGCCGCGATCGACCTGTATGACCGGAATATCCCCAGCATTAAGCAAATGCTCGGCCTTACCGGCCTGGCCTTGTGTGAAGACGGACGGATGCTGTAACAGCCAGGCCTCGTCCAGTGCAGAAGGCTTACGCTCATCGGTAAAGCGCCGCATGGCCTGCCATGTTGGCTCATAAGGAACCACCCCTAGTTCGCGAAAGCCGAGCGGCTTGTCCATTACAGCACCATATGTACACGGCCAGTAGCACGCAGATCCACATGGATGTTCTGCAACTGCTCAACGCCTACAGCGCGAATCAGCACCTGAACGGACAAAAACCGCCCGTTTCGGCTATCACGCGTGACCAGGGTTCCTGGGTCAAGATCAGGTGCATGCCGCTGAATGATTTCAATCACCAAGTCAGCAAAGCCGTCTCCAGCATCACCAATGACTTTGATGGGATAGTTGTCGCAAGGAAATTCTATTTTGGGCGCTTGTACGTCGTTATCGGTCATGACAGTCAGGGGCCTGAGCCCGAAATGGCAGGCGCCTGCAGGAGGCAGGCGCCTAAGGATTAGTTGAACAATCCGTAGAAGAATAGACGAATGCTATCCCACAACTTACGGAAGAAACCACCCTCTTCGACCGGTTGCAACGCTACGAGATCAGCACTGTGCAGAACCTTATCGTCCAGCTTGACCTCGACCTTACCAATAACTTGGCCTTGAGCAATAGGCGCCGTGATTTGCGGATTCATAACCATTTCAGCATTGAGCTTTTTGAGCTGGCCCCGGGGTAATGTCATAGTCAGGTCATTGGCCAATCCAGCGGATACCTCATGCTCGGTGCCTTTCCAAACTGGTGCGCGTGCAAGCTCGACCCCTTTTTTATAAAAGGTCTGAGTTTCAAAGAAGCGGAAACCATAAGTGAGCAATTTTTGAGTTTCAGCAGCGCGAGCCTGCTCGCTGTTAGTACCGAATACCACGGCGATCAGGCGCATACCGTCACGTACAGCAGAAGCCGCCAAACAATAGCCGGCTTCCTCAGTGTGGCCTGTTTTAAGGCCATCTACGGTCTTGTCGCGCCATAGCAGCAGGTTACGGTTAGGCTGCTTGATGTTGTTCCAGAAGAACTCCTTTTGCGAATAGATCGCATAGTGGTTCGGCTCTTCGAAAATAATGGCACGAGATAACTTAGCGATGTCATGGGCCGAGGAGTAATGATCCGGATGAGGCAGGCCAGTTGCGTTCATGTAATGCGAGTTGGTCATACCCAACCGCTGAGCCGTGGTATTCATCATATCGGCAAACGCATCTTCGCTGCCGGCGATGTGTTCGGCCATAGCCACGCTGGCATCGTTACCCGATTGAATAATAATCCCGTGCAGCAGGTCACTCACCGATACCTGATTACCTACCTGAATGAACATACGCGAACCGCCTGTACGCCAGGCGTGCTCGCTGACATTGACCATATCGCTTTCTTTAATCCGGCCTCGCTCGATCTCCAGGGTGGCGATATAGGCAGTCATCAGTTTGGTCAGGCTTGCTGGTGGCAGGCGTTCGTCAGAGTTGTATTCCGTAATCACAGTGCCGCTATTGGCATCCATCAGGATCCAAGCCTTGGCAGCCAGTTGAGGCGGTGATGGAATCATGGGCTCAGCCGCCCAGGCGGTCGGCGCAGTGACGAACAGAACGAGCAAGAACAAGCGTTTAGCTAAGGAGGTGATGTTCATCCGACTCTCTAATGGTTAAGCAGGTGTTTAAAACGAGCCCAGAGGGCCTATACAAAATGCTTCCGACTTTTCCTTCGTCAATCCGGCCGCACCAAGGAAGCCTGCCCCAGATTGGCGAGGCGAACCGCGCTCTGAAGCTGACTCGCCTCACCCGGCGTGCCGATCGGCCCCATCCTCACCCGGTGTAGCGTCTGCTGGTTGCGTACGACCGAGCTGATAAATACCGGGGCAGCCGTCAGGTCGCTGAGCTTGTCCTTCAAGAGCTCCGCAGCGTCCGGGTTGGCGAACGCGCCCACCTGGAGATACAGCCCATCGACTGATGCAGAAGCGTTTTTTTTTGACTCGATCTCCAGTGGCACCACAGGGGCAGCATGCTGTTGAGGCGGCGGTGTGTACGCTTCAATCGTTGCTACCGCTTGCGGCTTGGGAGCAGGCGCAGCTGCCCGCTGGGGTTGGGCTAATACCATAGGCATGGGCCGTCCTTGCTGAGCCCACCAAGCCGCCGGATCGATGCCTTCGACACGAACTCGCGCCGTGCCGGTTTCGGCATAGCCTAATTTTTTGGCCGCCGCGAAGGACAAATCAATGACTCGATCCGAATAAAACGGACCTCGATCATTGACCCGTACGATTACGCTTCGATTGTTATCTAAATTAGTAACCCGTACGTAACTGGGTAACGGTAGCGTTTTATGGGCTGCCGTCATCCCGTACAGGTCGTATGTTTCGCCATTAGCCGTGGCCTGGCCGTGAAATTTGGTGCCATACCAGGACGCTGTACCTGTTACCCGATACGTACTGGACTCGTTGAGCGGGAAGTACGTCTTGCCTAGCACAGTATAGGGGTTGTTCTTGTACGGGCCATAATGCGGCATAGGAACAGCATCGGGAATCCGCGATACGTCGACATCCCACCAAGGAGCGCCGTCCTTGTGCGGACGAGCATAGCTACCAGGCCCGGACACTGATCCATAGGTAGGTGTCTGTGACGGGCGGCTACTCGAGCAGCTTGCTACTAGCACGGCCAGACCGACGCAGACAACAGCACTTACGCTTCGATTAAAAAAGCAATTCATTGGACAACCTCACGGCTATGACGCACAGCAATGGCTTCAGCCAGCTGATTGACAGCCATCGCGTACATGACGCTGCGGTTATAACGAGTGATTGCATAAAAGTTTGGCAATCCCATCCAGTATTCCGGACCAGCCTCGCCATCGAGACGGAACGAGGTGACCTTCAGATCGTCGCGGAGCTCAGCCTGACTGGTCCACCCTAAATCGCGCAACTCTGCCACGCTTTTTGTTGGCTCAATACTCTGAACGACACCTTCTTCAATCCTGCTGCCCTTGACCTGGGCTCGCGCAACCACAGTATCTCCAGCAGTCCAACCGTGCCGTTTGAAATAATTCGCCACGCTACCAATCGCATCGGCAGGATTGCTCCATATATCGATATGGCCATCCCCATCAAAGTCGACTGCATAGGCACGAAAACTACCTGGCATAAACTGCGGCAGCCCCATGGCGCCGGCATAGGAACCATTGAGACTGAGTGGATCAAGCTGCTGCTCACGACTTAACAAGAGGAACTCACGTAGCTGGCTACGAAAGAAAGGCGCGCGCTGGGGGTAGTCAAAGGTCAGCGTGGACAAGGCATCGAGGACACGGTAATTGCCTTTATTGCGACCATAGAAGGTTTCTACACCAATAATGGCCACTATGAACTGAGCTGGCACACCATACTCTCGCTCGGCACGAGCTAGCGCTGAAGCGTTTTCGTTCCAGAAGGCAACGCCTTGAGCGATGCGCCTATCGGTGACGAAGATGGGCCGGTATTCACTCCAGGACTTTACCCGCTCGGCAGGACGGGAAATCGCCTGGAGAATGGATTGTTTACGACTAACCTCTCGAAACAGGTCCGTCAGTTGTTCATGAGCAAAACCATAGTTTTGCGTCATTTCTTTAATAAAATCCGCGGCCTGGGGAGAATTATCGTAATCGCCTGCCGAGGCAGCACTTGTTATAACCAGTGTCCCAATCAGGCCAACGCACTGAAGGCAGCGGCCTATCCATCCAAACGGTGTCAGCATTGCGTCCTTCACTTAATCACGCTTGAGCGATCCACTTCCGGTGCGTATGAATCGCCATTAAAACCCCGAACCCACACAACAGTGTCACCACCGAGGTACCACCATAACTGATAAACGGTAGCGGTACGCCGACTACAGGCAGCAAACCGCTGACCATACCAATGTTTACGAAAACGTAAACAAAAAACGTCATGGTGACGCTACCAGCAAGCAACTTACCAAATAAGGTCTGTGCCTGAACAGCAATGGTCAGGCCGCGGCCGATCAATAACAAATACAAGCTGAGCAGCAGGCAAACCCCTACCATGCCAAATTCCTCGCCGAGGACAGCAATGATAAAGTCCGTATGGCTTTCGGGCAAAAAATCCAGATGAGATTGAGTTCCAAGCAACCAACCCTTGCCAAAGACACCACCGGAACCAATGGCCGCCTTGGACTGGATGATATTCCAGCCTGCTCCCAAGGGATCCATTTCAGGATCAAGAAAGGTCAGTACACGACGTTTCTGATAGTCATGCATTACGAAGTACCACATGGCGACAGCCACAGGAGCAGCGGCCGCTATAGCACCTAACAGCCAGCGCCATTGTAGACCTGCCACGAACAGAACGAATCCCCCGGAGGCCAGAATCAACATGGCAGTTCCCAGGTCAGGCTGATCCAGGATCAGGACGAAGGGAACGCCAATCATAATAATGCTCAAGACTACATGCTTGAGTTGCGGCGGTAGGCTGCGCTTGGAAAGATACCAAGCCACCGTCATTGGCATTAGTAGCTTCATGAACTCGGACGGTTGGAACCGGATAACCCCTGGAATGTTGATCCAGCGCGTGGCCCCCATGGCGTTATGCCCCATAACGTCAACGACAACTAGCAAGGCCACGCCAATGAAATAGCCCAGTGGTACCCAGCGTGCCATGAATCGGGGTTCGAACTGGGCAATAAAGATCATCGCCACGATACCTAGCCCAAACGAGGTGCCCTGCTTGATAACAAGGTCCCAGTTCTTGCCACTGGCCGAGTAAAGTACAAACAGCCCAACCGCGCCCAGCATCAATAGAATGAGCAACAGCGGGCCGTCGATATGCATCCGCTGCAGGAGCGAGGCACGGCGACGCATAACATCGCCTTCCGGCAAGGTACGGTCAAAATTAGAATTCATGGACTGTCCGCCTTGGCTACCACCGACTTGGCATACTCAGCCTTGAGCTGTCCCTTGTCATCCAATAGCCAGGCATCAGCTACCTGCTTTAGAACAGGAGCGGCCACGCCGCTGCCCGACTCTCCGTTTTCCACCATGACGGCTATAGCAATTTGGGGATTCTCGGCAGGAGCGAAGCCGACAAACAAAGCATGGTCCCGGTGACGCTCGCGCAAAGCAGCCGAGTTATAGCGCTCGTTCTGCCGTATTGCCACGACCTGGGCAGTACCGCTCTTGCCTGCAAGATGATAGGCCATGGTTGCCCCTACTTTGTGTGCAGTACCGCGCGGGGCATGCAGTACCATTTCCATTCCCCGGGTGACTCGGTCCCAGTTGGCCGGATCCTTCAAGGTAATGTTAGGCATCGGATTAGAGTCAACGGGCGGTACACCTTCAATCGTCTTGGCCAGGTGCGGACGGATCCATTTACCACGATTAGCAATCAGGGCAGTAACCTGAGCCAATTGCAGCGGAGTCGTCTGCATATATCCTTGCCCAATTCCCAGAATAAGCGTTTCGCCGGGATACCAGACCTGCCGACGCGTAGCGCGTTTCCATTCACGGGACGGCATAAGCCCCGACGCCTCTTCGAACATATCCAGTGCCACCCTCTGGCCTATGCCGAAGCGAGACATGTAATCATGTAGCCGGTCGATACCTAACTTGTGGGCCAGATCATAAAAGTAGGTGTCGTTGGATCGCATAATAGCGGTTTCCATATCCACCCAACCGTCACCGCCATGATTCCAGTTGCGGTATTTGTGGTCGTAATTGGGTAGTTGATAGAAACCTGGGTCAAAGACACGTGTACTGGGTGTAATTACACCCGCATCAAGGCCTGCCAAAGCAACCGCAGGCTTAATAGTGGAGCCTGGCGGATAAAGACCGCGCAGAACCCGGTTGTACAAGGGGCGGTCAATGGAGTCCCTCAGTAAGGAGTAGTCCTTGAAACTGATGCCGGTTACGAAAAGATTGGGATCGTAGCTGGGCTGACTTACCATCGCCAGCACGTCGCCCGTGCTTGGCTGAATAGCAACAATAGCGCCACGACGGCCACCTAGGGCCTTTTCCGCCGCAGCCTGCAAGTTAGCATCCAGCGTTAAAATAATGTCCTTTCCTGGCTTAGGGTCGGTCCGATTGAGTACCCGCAGCACACGCCCGCGGGCATTTGTCTCAACCTCTTCGTATCCTACTTCGCCGTGCAGTTCATTTTCATAGAAGCGTTCGACGCCTGTCTTACCAATATGGTGTGTTCCGCTATAGTTAACAGGATCAAGCTTTTTAAGCTCTTGTTCATTAATACGGCCGACATAGCCGACCGAATGGGCGAAATGCTCACCTAGGGGATAATGCCGGACCAGTTGAGCGGTTACGTCAACGCCTGGAAGGCGGAACTGATTTACGGCGATACGCGCTATCTGTTCTTCTGTCAGCTCGAACAGGATGGGCACCGGTTCGAACGGGCGCCGGCCCTGGCGCATACGTTTTTCAAAGAGATCCCGGTCTTCGGGCGGCAGCTCCAGGATTTCCATAATGGCATCCAGCGTCTTTTGCCAATTACCAGCACGCTCTCGCGTAACGGTCAGGCTGAAGCTAGGCCGATTATCCGCGAGAATAACGCCATTACGGTCATAGATCAGTCCACGCGTAGGCGGAATTGGCTGGACATGGACGCGGTTGTTTTCCGAAAGCGTTGAGTGATAGTCATACTGCATGACCTGCAAGTAATACATACGTGCAATCAATACACATGACAGCAACGCAATCGCCACCACGCCAACAATTACGCGCGAGCGAACTTGGCGAGCGTCTTTTTCATGATCCTTGAGACGAATCGGTTGCGGCATCGACGAGAGAAGGTATTACTTGTGGTAAGGATGCCCAGCCAATAAGGTCCAGGCGCGATAAATCTGCTCGCCGATCAATATGCGCACGAGCGGGTGAGGCAAGGTCAATGGTGACAATGACCAACGCTGCTCACTTCGCGCCATGACCTCAGGCGCCAGCCCTTCCGGGCCGCCGACCATAAGGTTGACATTACGGGCATCGAGTCGCCAGCGGGAAAGTGTTTCAGCCAGCTGCTCCGTGCTCCACGGTCGGCCTCCAACTTCCAGCGTCACTATACGCTCTCCAGGCTGAACCTTTGCCAACATAGCTTCACCTTCCAGGCGAATCAGCCTAGTTACGTCGGCATTCTTGCCGCGCGTATTAAGCGGAATTTCTACCAGATCCAGCGGCAGCTCAGGCGGGAGACGCTTGGCATATTCTTGCCAGCCCTCTTCGACCCAACGCGGCATGCGTGAGCCGACGGCAATCAGGCGCAGGCGCACAAAATCACTTATTCGCCATGAGCTGCACGACTTTGCTCGGCGCCTCGCCAGAGACGCTCAAGATCATAAAATTCGCGTGTAGCTGGCAGCATGACATGAACGACCACATCGCCCAGGTCGAGCAGTGCCCACTCGCCAGCTTCCAACCCCTCGCTACCCAGAGGTTGCACACCGCTCCGCTTTACTTTTTCCAATACGTTATCCGCCAAGGATTTCACATGGCGACTGGACGTGCCACTGGCAATAACCATGACATCCGTTACGCTGGTCTTGTCCCGCACATCAAGGGTAGTAATGTCTTGGGCCTTCATGTCTTCCAAGGCATCTACCGCCAGCTGCACCAATTGTTCGCTTTGCATAAATTAAAACCTAACCTCGTATTCAAGTCGTGGCACGGTAAAGTCCGTACCTTTCGATATAGGCCAACACTGCATCCGGCACCAAGAAGCGAACGGATTTTCCAGCAGCAATAAGGCCTCGGATTTGAGTAGCAGATACCGCCAACGGTGTCTGCCATATATAAGTGATCTGCCCGGCCGGCCCCGCGAGATCATGCGGGTCTGCCTGAGTACGTGCGGCTATCAGATCGCACAGCACTTGTGGCGGCTCGCTGTCGGCATCCGGCCGTTGCAATACCAAGATGTGGCATAGCTCTAGCAACTCCTTCCAGCGATGCCACCCAGGCAAGCCACAAAAAGCATCCCATCCCAGCATCAACAACAGCTGTACGTCAGGCCCTAATTCGTCTCTTAGCGCCTCTAGCGTTTCAATCGTGTAAGACGGCCGCTCACGGCGAAACTCGATGTCGTCAACCTTCAGGCACTCAACATCCTTAACCGCTAGCTCGACCATTGCCAAACGCTGCCGGGCAGAAACCTGAGGCTCCCCCCGGTGCGGCGGACGGGCACCCGGAATCAGACGCAATTCATCCAGGCCAAGCAACTCGGCTACTTCAAGCGCGCTACGCAGATGCCCGATATGAATCGGATCAAAGGTGCCACCGAATAATCCGATACGTCTAACCATCAGGAGCGTAATTGACCGTCACCGATTACGATGTACTTTTCACTGGTAAGTCCTTCCAGACCGACCGGCCCACGGGCATGTAGCTTGTCGGTAGAGATACCGATTTCGGCTCCAAGCCCATACTCGAAGCCATCAGCAAAGCATGTAGGAGCATTTACCATGACCGAACTGGAATCCACTTCAGCCAGGAAACGCTGCGAATGGCCCAAGTGCTCAGTGACAATCGCATCTGTATGGTGTGAACCATAGTGGTTGATATGAGCCACAGCGTCGTCCAGTGTCTGTACAACCTTGATTGACAGGATGGGAGCCAGGTATTCGGTACTCCAGTCTTCTTCGGTGGCTGGTTGCGCATTGATGACAGTACGGGTTTTAGTACATCCCCGTATCTCGACACCTTTTTCTTCCAGCGCTGCGGCAAACCCAGGCAGGAAATCAGCGGCGACCTGCTCGTGCACTAGTAGGGTTTCCATAGCTCCACAGATCCCGTAGCGATAGCATTTTGCGTTAACAGCAATCCGCAAGGCCTTTTCCAGGTTCGCCTGCTCATCCACATACACATGGCATATACCGTCCAGGTGTTTGATGACTGGTACACGCGCATCCTGGCTGATTCGCTCGATCAGCCCCCTGCCGCCTCGTGGCACAATCACATCCACATATTCAGGCAAGGTAATCAAGGCACCAACCGCAGCGCGATCAGTCGTCTCAACCACCTGTACCGCCGCCGCAGGCAGGCCAGCATCGGCCAAGCCTTTCTGAATGCAGACGGCAATGGCACGATTGGAGTGAATCGCTTCAGAGCCGCCGCGCAGAATAGTGGCGTTACCGGATTTCAGACAAAGACTGGCGGCGTCGATCGTGACGTTTGGCCGAGACTCGTAAATGATACCAATGACGCCTATCGGTACACGCATCTTTCCAATCTGGATACCGGAAGGGCGATACCCCATATCACGGATCGAACCAACCGGGTCAGGCAAAGCTGCAACCTGGCGGAGCCCGGCGATCATGCCATCGATACGTGCAGGCGTTAGTGCCAGCCGATCCAATAGTGCAGGCTCAAGGCCTACAGCACGTCCCGCAGCCAGATCCTGCTCGTTTGCCTCGATAAGTGACGGTCGTGCCTGATCCAGCGCAACGGCAGCAGCCAGCAGGGCCTGATTTTTTTGGGCCGTCGAAGCCCTAGCCAGCAAACGCGACGCCTCGCGGGCCGCACGGCCCAAACGGATCATGTAATCGAGCACAGACTCAGTCATGGCGGATAGGATTTGGCTGAAAAGTAAACAATTATAGCGGTGTATGAGCACGCCGCCCAGCATCCTTTTCATCTGTCAAACGCCAGGGCCTTCTGATCAATGGATGTTTGTCATATTTCTTTCTCGAAGTGACGTCATGAATCTGTCACGATCTTTTACAGCCCGACTGGCTGACCTACTGAACCGTCAATGGCATAGTCAGTCGAACACGCAGTCTTATCCGTTTGGCTTTTTAGCGCGACATGATCGATTTCTTTTCTAGCTTTAATGCCTGGCTTGGCAGCCATCCGCAATGGCTTGGAATCGCTCTTTTCCTAACTGCCTGTCTAGAGTGCCTTGCTCTAGCCGGCCTGCTCGTACCCGGCACCTTCATCCTGTTCGGGATGGGCGTACTGGCCGGCACGGGCGCGCTTGATCTGAGCGCAACGCTGCTGCTCGGCTTTTTAGGCGGGCTTTTAGGCGATGCCATTTCCTATTTTCTGGGCCGAACATTTCATCAGAACATCCGCGCCCTGCCCGTCCTGCGCAGCCACCCGGAGTGGATTGGCTCGGCAGAGAATTTTTTCCAACGCAATGGCGTGGTTAGCCTGTTAGTAGGACGCTTCATTGGCCCTTTGCGCCCCATGCTACCCATGGTGGCAGGAATGCTCGACATGCCATTCCTCCGCTTTGCGCTGGTGAGTCTGGTAGCCGCTGCGGGATGGTCTGTTGCCTACCTCCTACCAGGCTGGATGACGGGTGCTGCGTTTCGGCTTCCACTGCCCCCAGGCTTCTGGCCACAAACCGCTATTATCGCTGGTAGCGTTACAGCGCTTCTTCTGGTCATCATGCATGCCACGCTACATGGGCACAGCCGAACGACTTTTATCTCCGCTGGCCTTACTGGCGTTGCACTCCTGGCGCTACTGCTAGGCTGGAGTCATTTGCGCGCCTTTGACGAAGGGCTCATGACACTTGTCCAAGAACATCGTCAACCTTATTTAAATGCCTTGGCCGTTACTATTACCCGGATGGGCGATTTTAAAACGCAACTGATCGTCGCCGTGGTGCTCATCCTGTTACTGGCTTTTTTCCGACACTGGCGTGGTATGTGCCTCGCCATTGGAGCCTTGCTGGGCACTGCTGTTGCTAACGGAACGCTGAAAAACACCTTAGCCCGCGCACGTCCGGATATCCTGGCCGAGCCTCTAACCACCTATAGCCTACCCAGCGGCCATAGCTCGGCCTCGTTCGCTTTTTTTCTGACCCTGGGCATTCTTGCTGCACGTCATCACTCACCACGGGTACGTCTGGCCTGGCTTATCATAGCGGCACTACCAGCCCTGATCATTGCAACAACACGCGTATACCTGGGCGTGCATTGGCCAACCGATGTTTTAGCGGGAGCCCTGCTGGCAGGTGCATGCTGCGCCTTGAGCCTGGCCTTGGTTCAACGTGAAGCACGCTTGACGCCCATCACACAGCCTTTCTGGTGGATTTTGCTACCGCTACTGATTGCAGTATTCGCCGTTTCCGCTGGCTGGGCCTTGCCTGCCGCTATCGAGCGTTATATGCCAGCCGTACTTATTCCTGCAGGGTAGATAACAAAGCATGCAATTGGTCAAGCCGCTCTCCCGGGTCACTCAGGGAAAGCAGCTCTATTTTTTCAGCCGGTTCGAATGGCAGCAAATAGGCCAATTGATATCCCAGGGCCTGTTGTCCGCTGGCATCACCTTTCATATTCAGGGCAGTAACCATAGGATGATCCACGAGGGCGGATAACAAGGCGACCAGGTCGTCATGACGTGCAGTCAGGGGACGCTCACCCGGTTCCTCCAACCACTCGATTTCACCTATGACAAGTTGATCGCGCTGCACGTCCGTATCGAGAATACGAAACCGCCGTCCACCTTCAACACGTATCCCAAGCAAACCATTAGAGCGTTGCTGCCAGTCCTTGATGATGGCTTCACAGCCTATTTCACCTAACTGACTAGGCGCGGCACCCACTTCTCGCCCCTCGAATATTGTTACTATCCCAAACCCACTGCCCTGTTTCAGACAGCGACTGATCATGTCCAGATAGCGGGGCTCGAATAATTGCAGATCCAGAGGACAACCCGGGTAAAGCGTCGTCGAGAGAGGAAACAAGGGTAAGTTCATAAAACGCCTCGACTATCAACGGTACCCTGTTATTGACGTCTTATCGCCCACTACGTGCAATAGCAGGCGAAAAAACACGCTGTTAGAACCGATACACTTCGGCTCCGGTGCGGATAGGCATGACCTGAGGAACGCCCTGTACAGGTATCTCGGCCTCCTGTGTCACCTGAGGCTTGATCGGTTTAGGTACAGCCGTTTTCTTTACCTTTAGAGCTGCTTGCCGGGCAGTACTTACTGCCATTGCCATTTGCTTGGCAAGCTGTTGCAAGAGCACGCTTTGAGCTTTGACTTGATCGGCTTCGCTGCCATCGTGCGTCTGTTGAAGATGTACCAGACGACTACCGCTGAGCCGTACATCACCGTCAAGTAAATGCCAGCGTGCATCGAGTATCGCCGGCTGCTCGGGCCCTGAATCCAGCCGCAAAATATCCAAATCCACTACGATTTCAGGCTTGTATCCCTCTGGCGCATCGCCAATGATCACGCGATTGCTATCAAGCCGCCAAGCCAGCTGACGCAGCAATACTTGCTGCAAGTCCTTTGAGAAAGAGCCAGCCCAACGTGCATGACTAGACGACAGGCTACCATCCGTTTGACGCTGCATCAGCGTAGAGCGACTCAGGTAGTCGGCAATGTCCACCGAGCGGATCTGCACTGCCATGCCTGCCTTGGCTGTGGGTGCAGTCGCTGCGCCACTGCCTAACTGGTAATAGTGTGTTGGATACAGGCTGGCACAACCACTTAGCACCATGGAAAGAGCGACTGCCCCCAATGCAGTCCTATACGTTCGCTTCATCGAAAACCCATTATCGAACCGCATCGACGCGACTCGAGCACCTCAGACGAAAGGAGACGGGAAATCATCCTAGAAATTCGCCCCGTCTGCCAGCCACTCCTTTAATTTTCGATATCTAGAGCATCTACTCGCTGGAAGCCACGGGGCAATTTGTTACCACGGCGGCCACGCTCGCCTTTATAGTGGTCCAAATCATCCCCCTTGAGGGAGAGGGTTCGCTTTCCAGCCCGCAGGACCAGTACGGCTCCAGCGGGCACAACAGCAAAGTCCACCATATACTCTTCTCGACTGGCTACGCGATCCCCTGGAATACCGATAATCTTGTTGCCCTTGCCCTTAGCAAGCTGCGGCAGGTCGGCCGCCTTGAATACTAGCAACCGTCCCTCCGTAGTAACGGCAGCGAGCCAGTCTTCTTGAATATTACGCACGCTCCGCGGCGCCATGATCCGAGCACCGCTCGGCAGGCTGATTAATGCCTTGCCAGCCTTGTTCTTCGCTTGTAGATCTTCGCCTTTGACGACAAATCCATACCCTGCATCAGAAGCCATAACATATAACTGACCGTCTTCAGGCAAGAGCACTGTTTCAAAGCTTGCTCCCGGTGGAGGCATGAGACGTCCTGTCAAGGGTTCGCCTTGACCACGCGCTGAAGGCAACGAATGCGCAGCGAGAGAATAACTACGCCCAGTCGAGTCGATAAAGACAGCGAATTGATTGGAGCGCCCCAGCGCAGCAGCCTTGAAACCATCACCAGCCTTGTAGGACAAACCTGTAGCGTCTACATCGTGCCCTTTAGCACTACGCACCCATCCTTTCTCAGACAATACGACAGTAACCGGCTCGGTCGGCATCAGCTCTGTCTCGGACAAAGCCCGAGCTTCGGCTCGCTCGACAATGGGCGAGCGACGATTATCGCCGTAGGTTTCGGCATCCTTTACCAGTTCGTCACGAACAAGCTTACGCAGCTTTTTGTCACTTCCTAACAATGCCAGCAAGCGTTTCTGCTCTTTCAGGAGCTCGTCCTGCTCACCACGAATTTTCATTTCCTCGAGTCGGGCCAACTGCCGCAGACGGGTGTCGAGAATATAGTCGGCCTGGGTCTCACTCAGCTCGAAGCGCTTCATGAGAACTTGCTTGGGAAACTCTTCTGTACGGATGATGTGGATGACTTCATCCAGATTAAGAAAGGCGATCATCAAGCCTTCCAGCAAATGCAGGCGACGTTCGACCTTGTCCAAGCGGAACTGCAAGCGTCGACGTACCGTACCGATCCGGTAGGTCAGCCATTCACCCAGCAACTGGCGTAGGTTTTTGACCTGGGGTTTGCCATCCAGACCAATGACGTTCAGGTTGACGCGATAACTGGATTCGAGATCTGTCGTGGCAAACAGGTGCTGCATCAACTCATCGAGATCAACACGATTGGAGCGCGGAACGATAACAATACGGGTCGGGTTTTCATGATCAGACTCATCACGCAAATCCGCCACCATGGGCAGCTTCTTGGCCTGCATCTGACCGGCGATCTGCTCGAGCACCTTGGACCCCGATACCTGATGCGGCAAAGCCGTAATTACAACCTCGCCCTCCTCCTTACGGTAAACAGCCCGCATGCGCACAGAACCGCGACCGGTTTCATACAACTTCAGAAGATCAGCACGCGGGGTAATGATCTCGGCTTCGGTAGGAAAGTCGGGGCCAGGTACATGTTCCGCCAATACCGCCACGCTGGCCTGTGGCTCGTCCAGCAGGTGCACACAGGCAGCAGCTACCTCTCGCAGGTTATGTGGAGGAATGTCCGTGGCCATGCCTACCGCAATGCCTGTCGTGCCGTTGAGCAGCAGGTTGGGCAAGCGGGCCGGCAAGACAGCCGGCTCGTTCATCGTACCGTCGAAATTGGGTACCCAATCAGCTGTACCCTGTCCCAGCTCTGAGAGAAGTGTCTCGGAGTAGCGCGACAGACGTGCCTCGGTATAACGCATTGCGGCAAAAGACTTAGGATCGTCCGGTGCCCCCCAGTTACCCTGGCCATCCACAAGGGGATAGCGATAGGAAAACGGCTGCGCCATAAGCACCATGGCCTCATAGCAAGCGCTATCGCCGTGAGGATGGTATTTACCAAGCACATCACCCACCGTACGGGCTGACTTCTTGTGCTTGGCATCAGCGTCCAGGCCCAGCTCGCTCATTGCATAAACGATGCGGCGCTGCACAGGCTTTAGCCCGTCACCAATATGTGGCAAGGCCCGGTCCATGATGACGTACATGGAGTAGTTCAGGTACGCCTGTTCAGTAAAATCGGCCAAGGAGCGGCGCTCAACGCCGTCCATGCTCAGATCGAGGGATTCGCTCATGCGGGTCACTCTTGGGTCGTATGCTGACGCAGCAGCAACGTGCCGCCGCGTTGGGTGAATTCAAGTTGGCGCAGGGCGCTCATGCCGAGCAGCACCTGCTCTCCATCGATATTGGGCGCGACCAGGGCGCGGACATCATTTAGTACGATATCGCCTAGGCGCAGCTCCGTGATCCGGGTACGCCAGCCTTGTACACGGCCATTGGCCGTACTCAAGATGACAGCTCCTCCCCTAGGCAACTTCAGCTTGGCAGCCAGCTCAGCCGACAGTGCGACATCCGTAGCCCCGGTATCAACGATAAAGGTTACGCTTTCCCCATTGAGGGAGCCGCTGGTCACGAAATGGCCGGAGCTATTACTGAGCAGGCTGACTTCAACATAGCCTTCGGCATGCCGGGACACTGGCGCCTGGTTTGGATTCTGCCGATGCATCTCGTAGTCACCAAACCAACGCGTAAGCAGCCAGAGACCCAGCCCCCACGCTAGGATCAGCATGACCCGGCCTAGCCGCTGCCCTGCTGCCTTTCCGCTCACGGTAAAACCCAGCCGCCAGTTGGTGTTGCGTAATGCAAGACATACGAACGGGTATCGCCGTCGGCACGGGCCAGATCACCGGTATCAAGCCCAATCCAAGCGCCGCGCTCGTCAATCCACAAGGCTTCGGCCAAGCCCCAGTTCTGCTTGTAATGCCGCGTGGGTGCCAGTAGCGTCGCAGCAAAGGACCAGCAGCGCTCGGACCGCCCGCTTTTGGGGTCACGTCGACATACCTGATGGGCTGCGCGCTCCAAGGTAAACAGCTTGCCCTGGTAGTAGGCGATATCGGAAAAGTCGACAGGTAGCGGGCCACGCTTGCCGAGCGCTGGCGGAATAGGCTTGGTACCACCTTCCGCAAAGATAACGCACTGCTTTTGGCATACCCAGCCGTCGCCCTGCTTGAATAACGTCAGAAGACCTCGGCGCTGCCGTTCGGCAGCTAGCCAAAGTTCCTGACCATCGGGGCTAACCGTCAGACCCTCATAGAGAGAATTGAACTGAGTCAACAAGCCACGGCGATTCGCTTCGGACATTAACTGATCCGGCCACTTGATCCAAGATTGCTTTCCCTGCACCGGATCTTGCAATACGGCTGCAAAGCCTTCGCTGACTAGGTAACGATTACCGGCACGGTCACAAGTAATCCCTTCAAGATCCAGACTACCGCCACGCCGCCCCTCGGCGATGCGAACAAACACGCGTTGATTCCAGGGCAAATGAGATTCAGGCGGTGACAAGGCCGTAATAGCATGCGCCTCAGCCTTCCAGATTGGCCCTTCCGAATGCAATCGGTAATAGCGATCATCATCCCGGTCAGATACTGCCCAGAAATTACCCTGGCACACCGCCAGCCCTGACAAGTTACCGCCGCGCATGCCCTCGACAGGATACTCAGCCACCAGTTTCAGCTCGTCGATGGCTTGTGCCGATACTGCTGTGGCATTAAAAGCCAATAGAAAAAGCCAGGCTTTCCACTTCCTCAAACGAGCACCTCGGCCAGGTTACCCTTGCTTTCCAGCCAACTCTTGCGGTCACCGGAACGTTTCTTGGCGAGAAGCATGTCCATGATTTCGACAGTGCCTGGCGCGTCTTCCAAAGTCAGCTGTACCAGGCGCCGGGTATTAGGATCCATGGTGGTCTCGCGTAGCTGCAGAGGATTCATTTCGCCCAGCCCTTTGAAGCGCGTCACCTGTGGCTTACCACGCTTTTTCTCGGCGGCCAGGCGATCCAGGATGCCGTCCCGCTCGGCGTCGTCCAAGGCATAGTAGACTTCTTTGCCAAGGTCGATACGGTACAGCGGTGGCATGGCTACATAGACATGACCAGCCTCTACCAAAGAGCGGAAATGGCGAACGAACAAGGCGCACAATAGCGTCGCGATGTGCAGCCCATCGGAATCGGCATCGGCCAGAATACACACCTTGCCATAGCGCAGCTGAGACAAATCCGCCACACCGGGATCGACACCGATGGCAACAGCGATGTCGTGAACCTCTTGACTACCAAGGACTTCGCCACCGTCGACCTCCCAAGTATTCAGAATCTTGCCCCGTAAGGGCATGATGGCCTGGAACTCCTTGTTACGTGCCTGTTTGGCGCTACCGCCAGCCGAGTCGCCCTCTACGAGGAACAGCTCAGAACGCATCGGATCCTGGCCAGCGCAATCCGCCAGCTTGCCAGGCAAGGCCGGCCCCTGAGTAATCTTTTTACGCTCGACCTTCTTGCCAGCCTTGAGGCGACGCCCTGCATTGTTAATCGCCAGCTCTGCCAGTTGCAGCCCTAACTCAGGATGGGCGTTGAGCCAGAGACTGAACGCATCCTTGACGACGCCGGACACAAAAGCCGAAGCCTCGCGAGACGACAACCGCTCCTTGGTCTGCCCAGAGAACTGCGGCTCCTGCATTTTCATGGACAAAACGAAAGCGATCCGCTCCCACACATCTTCCGGTGCGAGCTTCAGGCCACGCGGCAGCAAGTTACGAAACTCGCAAAATTCACGCATAGCATCGAGCAGGCCTTGGCGCAGACCATTTACATGGGTCCCGCCTTGCGCCGTCGGGATCAGGTTGACATAGCTTTCCTGAACCGACTCCCCGCCCTCCGGCAACCATAGCAGCGCCCAGTCTACACCTTCCTTTTCACCAGCGAGACTACCAAAGAAGGGGGCTTCTGGCAGGCGGAGCGCATCGCCTACGGCATCCACAAGGTAAGAGCGAAGCCCATCCTCGTAATGCCACTCCAGACGCTCTCCGCTGGCCTTGTCTTCAAAAGCTACAGCAAGGCCCGGACAGAGTACGGCCTTGGCTTTGAGTACATGCTTCAGGCGACTGACCGAAAACTTGGGCGAATCAAAGTATTTGGGGTCCGGCCAGAAATGCACGCTAGTGCCGGTGTTACGCTTGCCAACGCTGCCCACTACACCTAATTCGCTGGCTTTGAAGCCGTCGGCGAACGCCATGGCGTATTCATTACCGTCGCGTTTAACCTTGACTTCGACACGCGTAGACAAGGCATTCACTACGGAAATACCAACTCCATGCAGGCCACCGGAGAACTGATAGTTCTTGTTCGAGAACTTACCACCCGCATGTAGTTTGGTCAGAATCAATTCGACGCCCGACACACCTTCTTCCGGGTGAATGTCTACCGGCATGCCACGACCGTCGTCGATGACTTCGAGCGAATTATCCTCATGAAGGATGACCTGTACGCTACGTGCATGTCCTGCCAGGGCTTCGTCGACGCTATTGTCGATAACTTCCTGAGCCAGATGATTAGGTCGCGTAGTATCAGTGTACATCCCAGGGCGCTTGCGCACCGGATCAAGACCGGAAAGGACTTCGATCGCTTCGGCGGTGTAGGCGTTTTGTTGGGCCATAAGTCTCTATTTGAAGTCTGAAAAATCGGTATCGCGCCAGAGCGCAGATGGGAAACCGGCAAAGGATAGTAAGGATGGCAAATGTTCGGCAAACCGCTGAAAACCATGATCGCCACCCGCCTCGATTCGCAGGGCGCAGCCATGATAAAAGGCTTCTGCTTCACGATAATCCAGCGTTTCGTCAGCTGTTTGTAGCCAGACTTGGTAGCGCGCCGGGTCACAGGGTGCGGAAACATCCAGCGAAGCCAGGGCCGCTACGTGTTCCTCCGTCAGAACCCATTCTTCGCCGCTGTAGTAATTCTTCTGCGGTCCCAGGTGATCGTCGATCAGATTCCAAGGTCGCACGGCTGGGTTAATTAGTATGGCTTTCAAACCATACCGCTCAGCCAGTACGGTCGCATAGTAGCCGCCCAGAGAGCTGCCTACCAGCAAAGGCTGACCTAACGCTGCGATGGCATTCTCGAGCTGAACCATGGCCTGGCGGGGATTATGATGTAAGTCAGGAGCCTGGATTTGCGTCTGCAAGCCCAGCCTGCCCATGTATTCCACCAGCTGACGCGCCTTGAGCGAAGCGGACGAGCTGTTGAAGCCATGAATATACAGGATGGATGGCACCGGTCACTCCACTGTATGAATAACCAGTATATCTTACTCTTTTTTGCGCTGCGCTTGAAGCCCGACGATTAATAACCACTGCCATTAAAGTCGATTCCAAAGTCTACGCCCTCGACACGCGATATACCGGTTTCAAGCGAGCCATCCGGTTGAAGTCGTAACCAACGATAGCCCGGAGCCTGTATACCTACCTTGAAATCGTCACTACCCGGCTCGAATTGCAGTCCGGTAGAGGGAGATGCCAGTAACCTAACGCCATTACGTACTTCGTCGTATTCCTGATGGATATGCCCCCAAAGCACGACCCGTACCTGCTTAAAGCGATCGAGCACAGCGAACAGCGCCTCCGGATTCTGAAGGCCCAAAAGATCCATCCATTGGCAGCCCACTGGCACCGGATGGTGATGAAAACTGACCAGGGTAGGACGCTCGGGTGCCTCGCTCAAAGCACGCTCCAGCAGCTCCAGTTGATCAGGCTCGAAGCGTCCCGGCACTGCGCCTTTAATCGTTGAGTCAAGCAGGATCAGCCGCCAGGCACCTAGATCAAGCACCGGATCCATTAAGTCGGTACCGGCACAAAACGCTGCCATCACATCAACCTTATCGTGATTACCCGGCAGCCAGCGTGCGGGTGCCGCCAACGAGGCCGTTGCATCATGAAAACGTTGGTAGGCTTCCAGCGTGCTGTCTTGAGCCAAGTCGCCACTGGCCAGGATCAGATCAATGTCCGGCTGCTCGATCCGTACTTGCTCGACAACACGCTCCAGGCTATATCCCGTATCCAGCCCCAACAGGCGGCTTTCTTGAGAAGCGAAAAGATGACTATCAGTGAGCTGAACCACAAGCGGTGCTGTGAGAAAATCTGGCGACTTAGCCAAAGCCGTCTCCTTGAATCGCGGCGACTACAACAACGTACAGAGTGCATGCAGGCGCACCCAATAGGCGGTGCACAGTTCACACTTAGGATACTTTGATATGCCTTCCTTTCGAAGGCCCTACCCTTAATGATCCAAAACGTACCAGCGAGGCTTCATAGAAAGGCTCGTAGCAAGACTGAGCATTGGCAGGAAATGGATACTGCTCTATGGAGCAGATGGTGGAAAACAGCCAATCAGCGCTGCAGGACGGGTTCAGATTCATGCCCGCATGCCAGACAATGGCTTAGCCATTCTCCCAGAAACATATTCAGCTGCGTTTTTTCGTCCGGTTGATTCATCAACTGGTTCGGATACGGATAAATGGCCCGTAGCCGCCGGGTTGCCCCTGCACTGACTACTTCCGCCATACGCGCATCATGATAAACACGCACCTCCAACTTAGGAGCCGGCAACCACGGTAACCCCAGCTCCTGACTTACCTGCAACGTCGTCGTATAGGGACAGGCTTCGGTCACCTCCAAAGCTAATACGCCCAACAGCCGCTCCCCTTGTGAAAGCGCAACGCGCCGCGAAATGAGCGCCTCACGCATCTTGGGCAGCAGCTGCATCAAGCGCATGTAGTTGGACTCGCACGTAGCCTGAAGGCCCGGCAAGTCAACTCGGTAGCGATCACGCCCTTTCAAACCCATAAACCTCGTACCTCAGCGCGATTGAGCGCCAGCCATTGCAAGGCAATCATTGCCGCTGCGTTATTGATTTTTCCATTTTTCACGGCGTCCAGCGCATCCTCGAAAGGAAGAGCATGTACCCGTATATCTTCTCCTTCTTCAACCAGACCGTGCACGCCGCCGACGCCCTCGCTATCGACTCGGGCCAGAAACAGGTGCACCAGTTCGTCACTGCCACCAGGCGAGGGGAAATAAGTGGAGATGGGCCATAGCGATTGCAAGGTAAGACCAGCCTCTTCCTGAGCTTCGCGATGAGCTACTGCTTCAGGCGACTCGTCAGCCTTATCAATCAGACCTGCCACCGGCTCGAGTAGCCAGGGCGTAACATGTTTATCCATCGCACCGACCCGGAACTGCTCGATCAGAATGACGATGTCACGCTGGGGATCGTAAGGCAGTACACAGACAGCATCGTGGCGGACGAACAGCTCACGGTCGATGAGCGGCCCCATTTCCCCCGAAAAGAGACGGTGTCGTAAATATAGACGATCCAAACGGTAAAAACCTTTAAAACAGGCCTCACGTCGCTCAACCTGGAAGTCGCCTGGGGCTGGACGCTTATCTTCGATCATCAGAGCCTCTCTGGACTTCGTTAAGGAACAATCGCACCATCCTAGCGCGCTCGCCGCCGCGATGCAGCCCCTCGGCTCTACCGCTTGGTAGGCGAAAAGAGGGATACCGATCACGGCCTGATAACGAACTCAGGCTGCCGTAAAGACTCGAAGCACTTTCGAAAACAGACCCAACCCTGCCAAGGAGCCCCATGCGTCTGCACAAACTGTTCATCGTCACCGCAGTAGCTTTTTTATTGAGCGCCTGCCAAAGTTTATTCGGACCGAACTTCAGCAAGCCCCTCGAGGCCGAACACATCAAATGGGAGCATCGCCCCGCCGGATGTACCAGCAGCGATTGTCCCTTCGTCAATATCGATACGCTGCGTTTCAATGATGAACGACTCAATGCCGCCATAGTACGTGCATTGCTAGAGAAAACCCGCACCGAACCAGACGCACCACTACCCGCCTCGCTCGAAGCCTACGAGCACTATTTTCTGAATCGGGCACAGCCAGGCTGGAGCAGTTACTTGCAGGCTAGTATCCGTGAGCAGCATGACGGCTTAACCATTATTGAGCTGTCTTCCTACCTGGACACTGGCGGCGCCCACGGAATGCCGGGCCGCGGCATGCTCAATTACGATCGGCAGCAGCAGAAAGTGCTTACACTACAGGACATGCTCCTACCCGGACAGGAGGGTGCCTTCTGGAAAGTGGCTCAGACAGCGCACGAGGCTTGGCTGGTCGCGAACGACTTACAGAACAATACTGAATTCCGCAAAAACTGGCCTTTCGAGCGTACAACTAATATTGCACTCGACTTTGGATCGATGACGCTGAAATACGATGTCAGCAGTCTCGGACCCTATGCGATGGGCCATCCAATCATCAAGATTCCCTATCCACGTCTTAATGGAATTTTGCACCCGGAATACTTCCCGGGACGCCGTAGCCATTGATTCGCCGAGCTTGGACAGGCGCTCTGTCCAGGCTTTTTCTTCTCTACCGTAAAGCGATTCGCACCATACAATCGGCAGAGAAGATCGACCGGAATCGAAACTACTGACGTGGCATCAAGCACAGCGCGACATTGGCCAGAGCAGCACAACGGGGCTGCTTGCTTGATTAGAGCACCTACGAGGTGATGGATGTATAGAGCAGCCCGAACATAAGGCCAGATACTCGACGTTAACCGGCACGAAAACACCTGCTAGCAGCAAAGCCAATCGCAGGTCGCAGAGTAAAAAAGAAAGAGCGGCTATGCCTGAAATGATAAAGCCGCGTCAGATGATGCGGCTTTATCCGTACAAAGATTACTTCCTAGAAGTTATACCTGCTTATAAATCACGCCTCCTTCATCCTTAAAGCGTGCTGCCTGCTCCTGGAAACCGGCCTCGATGGCCTTCTGCTCGTCAGTCAGGCCGTTTACCTGTGCATACTCACGCACTTCTTGGGTAATTTTCATGGAGCAGAACTTTGGTCCACACATGGAGCAGAAGTGCGCGACCTTGGCTGACTCCTTGGGCAACGTCTCGTCGTGGAAAGCCCGTGCGGTGTCAGGATCCAGGCCTAGATTGAACTGATCCTCCCAACGGAATTCGAAGCGCGCCTTGCTAAGTGCGTTATCGCGGATCTGCGCGCCCGGATGCCCCTTGGCAAGGTCGGCCGCATGGGCAGCGATCTTGTAGGTAATGATACCGGTCTTCACGTCATCCTTGTTTGGTAAGCCCAGATGTTCCTTGGGCGTCACATAGCAGAGCATGGCACAGCCGAACCAGCCGATCATGGCGGCGCCGATGCCTGAAGTAATGTGATCATAGCCAGGCGCGATGTCGGTGGTCAGCGGGCCAAGCGTATAGAACGGGGCTTCGTCACAGCATTCGAGCTGCTTGTCCATGTTCTCCTTGATTAACTGCATCGGCACATGACCAGGGCCTTCGATCATGCACTGTACGTCATGCTTCCAGGCCAGCTTTGTCAGCTCGCCTAAGGTTTCCAGCTCGCCGAACTGGGCAGCATCGTTGGCGTCGGCGATAGAGCCTGGGCGCAAACCATCCCCCAGAGAGAAGCTAACGTCATAGGCCTTCATGATTTCGCAGATCTCTTCGAAATGCGTATACAGGAAGTTTTCCTGGTGATGCGCCAAACACCATTTGGCCATGATAGAGCCGCCTCGTGAGACGATCCCGGTTACGCGCTTGGCTGTCAGCGGTACATAGCGCAGGAGTACGCCGGCATGAATGGTGAAATAGTCCACCCCTTGCTCGGCCTGCTCGATAAGCGTGTCGCGGAAAATTTCCCACGTCAGGTTTTCGGCTACACCACCTACTTTTTCCAATGCCTGGTAGATGGGCACTGTGCCGATCGGCACCGGACTGTTGCGCAGGATCCATTCGCGCGTTTCATGGATGTGCTTGCCGGTTGACAGATCCATCACCGTATCGGCACCCCAGCGAATCCCCCAGGTAAGCTTTTCCACCTCTTCTTCAATAGAGGAGCCCAGCGCACTGTTACCAATGTTGCCGTTGATTTTTACCAGGAAATTACGGCCGATAATCATCGGCTCCAATTCGACGTGGTTGATGTTCGCGGGAATGATGGCGCGGCCGCGGGCCACTTCCTCACGAACAAACTCCGGCGTTATTTCTTTCGGAATGCTCGCGCCAAAGCTTTGCCCTGCATGCTGTTGCACTAGAAGACCGGCCTCACGCGCCTCCTGCAGCTTCATATTCTCGCGAATGGCGATGTATTCCATCTCCGGCGTGATAATACCCTTCCTGGCGTAATGCATCTGGCTAACGTTATGCCCAGGTTTAGCCCGGCGCGGTGTTCGGACATGAGCAAAACGCAAGGCATCAAAACCTGGATCATCCAGCCGGGCACGCCCGAATTCAGAGGAAAGCCCTGGCAAAATTTCGGTATCACCACGCTCGTCGATCCACCGTGAGCGAACATCTGGCAGGCCCTGACGCAAGTCGATGCGTACATCCGGATCGGTATAGGGGCCAGACGTGTCGTAAACGAACACTGGTGCATTCTTCTCACCACCAAAGGCCGTTGGCGTTTCGGCCAGGCTGATCTCACGGACCGGCACACGAATATCCGGGCGAGATCCGGTCAGGTAGACCTTGCGGGAGTTAGGAAACGGCTGGGTGGATTGACGATCAACCTGTGCGAAATCGGTGACGTTATTCTGTTTGTTCATCAAGGCTCTCCTGGTAGGCGTATTGCCGGAGGAAGAACCTGATACACAGGAACAGGCAGATGCCTGAAAAGGTGGCCAGCCCAGACAGGCTTGACCTCTTGTTCCCTACGCGGGTTGGTACGTCGTATACGACGAGCCTAGCCCGATCAGGTTCAACGGGATCCGGGACTACCCGATCTCAGCGCTTCGTATGACGCACCCCGACAAGAACGTCAGCAGTGTAAACACAGAACGCGCCGGTTACCAAGCAGTTCACGAAGTATTTCTACCCTTGGGCGATACGGCACCAGAGGCTACACTCGCTTGATACTCTGCAGGGCTCTTGCCTGGACATATCATGCTACGTACGTTTCTTGTTGCTGCCTTGAGTTGCGCCAGCAGCCTGGTCTTGGCTCAATCGTCTCTTTCAAGCACACCGCAGACAGGTCTATTAGCCGTTTATCAGGAAGCCGTGATCAACAATTCGGATCTGGCAGCCGAACGGGCAGGACTTGCCGCTCAACGCGAAACCATTGTCCAGGCACGTGCCGGACTTTTACCGCAGCTCAACCTGGGAGCTCAGGTCAACGATACGCATATGAGTCTTGGCCTTGAGCAAAACAGCTCTCTAGGGATTCCGGGAGGCCGTTACTCGGCCGACCGTAGCGCCCAGATGATTCAGGCCAGTCTAAGTCAGCCTTTATTTCGGGCAGACCGCTGGTTTCAATGGCAAGCGGCCAAATCAGGTACGCAGCAAGCCGAACTACAATTTTCTGCCACTCAGCAGAACCTGATCTTGCAGACAGCTGAGGGCTACTTCAGCGCCCTGCGGGCTCAGGATGCATTGGCTACAGCCCGTGCAGAAGAGGCTGCCTTTTTTCGACAGCTCGACCAGACGCGTGAACGTTTCAAGGTCGGCTTGACCGATGAAACAGATGTACTTCAGGCACAGGCCAGTTACGACATGGCCAAGGCTAATCGTTCGCTGGCCCAGCGCTCCGTTGAGGACGCCTTTCAGGGCCTGGTCCGACTGACCAACCGCGACTACAACGCGTTGGAGGGCATACGCCATGACCTGCCAATCCTGCCGCCATTACCAAACGATGCCAAAGCTTGGGTGGACCGGGCGATTAGCCAGAACCTGCAGTTGCAGGCCGCTCACTTCGCGGTGAACACTGCCCAGGAAACCTTGCGGCAGCGTAAATCCGGCCACCTGCCTACGGTCGATGCTGTGGCCCGCTATCAGAGTGGAGACAACGATGCCTTTAACCTGCCCAATCCAGGCATGGACATTTTTGACAGCCCCGTCAGCCAACGAAGTATCGGTGTGCAGATCAACGTTCCTCTCTACAGTGGCGGACTGACAAGCTCGCAGGTTCGCGAAGCGTATCAGCGCCTGGACCAGAGCGAACAGCAACGCGAAAGCCTGCGCCGGGAGGTGGTCCAGAACACGCGCAACTATCATCGCGCTATTAATACTGACATTGAACAGATTACAGCTCGTCGCCAGGCAATAGCTTCCAGCCAACGCGCACTGGAGGCAACGCAGATCGCCTATCAGGTCGGCACGCGCAGCATCGTTGACGTGCTTAACACTCAGCGCCAGCTGTACAATGCAGTACGCGAGTACAACACGGCCCGGTACGACTATATTCTGGACAACCTGCGGTTAAAGCAGGCCGCTGGCATTCTTAGCCCCAATGATCTGCTTGAATTATCCCGCTATCTCAAGCCGGACTACGATCCCGACAAAGACTTTCTGCCAGCCGATCTGGATAAGCCTGTCAGTACTGATCAGAGGCCATCACTACGGCCTTAAATGATCAGAAACTCTTTTTGAACAACGCATCGAGGCCTGTCAACAATCGCTCAAGCGCACCTTGATTAGCCTTGAGAACAGACAATCCGCCCTGGCGCATCTTTTCGGCTCGGGGCTCGTCCTGAAAAAGGTCAAGTACTGCGCTAGCCAATGTCTCGGCGTTGGAAACGTCTTGCAAGGCGCCAGCCTCACGCAGCTGGGCAGCGATGTCGAGAAAATTGAACAGGTGCGGCCCGGACAGTACAGGCTTCCCTAAGGCCGCTGGCTCAAGCAGATTGTGCCCCCCTCGCTCGATCAGACTTCCACCCACGAAAGCCAGGTCAGCCAGTGCATACAGAAACAGCAACTCACCCATGGTATCCCCCAGGTAAACGGCTGTATCGGGCGATACCGCTTGCTCCCGCGAGCGTCGTCGAGTCTCGAAGCCCTTCCGCTGGCACAGGGTAAACACCTCATCGAAACGCTCAGGATGTCGAGGAACTAGAATGAGCAAGGCATTAGGGCTCTGCTCTCGTACACGGCGATGCACGTTCAAGAGGATTTCATCCTCACCGGCATGGGTACTGGCCGCAATCCAAACAGGACGATTGCCCCAGGTCTGGCGCAACGCCGCGGCGCGCACTGGTAGATCCGGCGGTAAGGCTAGGTCGAATTTGATCGACCCGGTAACACTAACATGCTCATTACGCGCCCCTAACGCACAGAATCGCTCAGCCTCGGTCGACGTTTGAACGGCAATCCAGTCCAGAGCTGCCAGCATGGGCTGCGTTACACCACGCAGCCTTCCATAGCCACGTGCCGAGCGGGCCGACAGGCGTGCATTTGCCAACACAACCGGAACCCCTCTCTGCCCACACTGATGGATATAGTTGGGCCACAGCTCGGTTTCCATAATTACGGCCAGTCGAGGGCTCAACCGATCCAGAAAACGTGCGGCGGCACATGGCACGTCGTAAGGTAAATAACAATGCTGGACACGCTCACCAAATAGCGCGCGGATACGCTCTGAACCTGTCGGTGTCATGCAAGTCACTGTCACAGGAACATCGGGGTAACGCTCAAGCAGAGCGCGGACCATGGGCGCGGCAGCAATACTTTCACCAACCGATACAGCATGGACCCAGATACCATCCGGGCGCATGGCCGGTAGCGACCAGGCAAAACGCTCCCCCAGACGCTGACGATAGAGCGGTGCCTTGCGTGATCGAAGCAGCAGCCGGAGAGCGATAACGGGCAAGGCCAGATAAAAAAGCAGGCTATAGAGAGTTCTGTTCATGGCCACGGAGCTTATCTCGCTTCGCACAGAAAGGCGATGTTAACCAATCGCGGCCAGCTCCACTGCAAAGCGTTCAGCCAACCACTGCGCTGCAGGACCCAGCGGCTCATCGCGCCGCCAGACCAACTCCACAACCAGCGGCGGCGGCGTCCAGTCGCTAGCCAGCTCGACCAGATGATTTAAATAGGTGGGATAGCGTGCTACATGACGCGGTAACCAAGCCCATCCCAGATCACGCATTAACAACTCGGCTGTGGCATAAAAACTGTCCGCCCGCCACACGTGAGGACTGATAGGCTCGCCTCCCGGATACCCACTCTTGTAGGGTGCGATAAGAATCTGCCGATACTGGGCCAGCTGCTGTCTGGTCACACGCGGCTGTAGGGCCAGCAGGTGTCCTGCCCCACAGACTGTTACCATTTCTACATTATCCAGTCGACGGCGCTCCAAAGCATCCGGTACGTCTTCATGATGAAACATGAGTCCAAGATCGGCCCGGCGCTCAAGTAATTTGCGAGATACTTCCCCCTGGGCACTGCTGGCAAGCTGTACATCCAAAAAGGGATACGCCTGAGCCAGCGCCTCAAGACTATTGACCACTGGCTGATAGGGCATCGCCTCATCATAAGCTAACCGCAGGCGGGCCTCTTCGCCTCGCACCAGCCCTAGAGCCCGGCTTTCAAGCCGCTCGCAATGCTTAAGGATTTCTCGCGCCTCGTCGAGCAATACACTCCCGGCTTCGGTCAATTTGGGTTGGCGTCCGCTGCTACGCTCAAACAGCACAACCCCCAGGTCTGCCTCGAGCAAAGCGATGGTAGTACTGATTGCGGATTGTGCCCGTCCAAGGCGGCGAGCCGACGCCGAAAATGAACAGGTCTCGGCAGTCATTACAAAGATACGTACCTGATCAAAACTCCACTGCACTCAACCTATCTCCTTTATAGATAGGTAATGACTTTATCCCATCTGCAGAAGATTTAAACTGCCTTCTTCCTTAGGAGACACTTATGATTGGCTACGTCTATCTGTGTATTGCTATCCTCGCGGAAGTTATCGCTACGGCAGCTATGAAAGCGCTTGATGGCTTTAACAAACCCCTGCCGCTCGTTCTGGTCGTGCTCGGTTATAGCGTAGCTATTGGCTTGTTGTCCCAAGTTGTGAAAACTATTCCTGTAGGGGTCGCCTATGCCATCTGGTCCGGCATGGGCATCGTTCTGGTCAGCGTGGCTGCCCTGTTTATCTACAAACAAAAACTCGATATGCCTGCACTGCTGGGCATGGCCTTGATTGTGACCGGCGTGGTCGTCATTCAGCTCTTCTCCAAAAGCGTGAGCCATTAAGGGGAGCCTCTCAGATAGGCGTCAAAGGCTTATACTGCACGCCTGTTTTTAAGAGAGTCTCGTATATGACCCCTGCTTCGAGCACCGACATCCTGATTGTCGGCGGCGGTATTGCCGGCTTATGGCTCAACGCCCGACTGCGCCGTGCCGGCTTTGACACGGTACTGGTCGAATGCGGCACGTTGGGCGGCGGGCAGAGTATGAAGTCGCAGGGCATCATTCATGGCGGAGCGAAATATGCGCTGCACGGCGCTTTGACCGGCGCCTCGGAAGCCATTGCCCATATGCCCCAGCGTTGGCGTGAAAGCCTTGCTGGTACCGGCGAGCTGGATTTACAAGGCGTGCGGGTGCTGTCCGAAGCACATTACCTTTGGTCTCCCGGCGGGCTGGCAGGAAACCTGACCAGCTTTTTTGCCAGCAAGGCCGTACGTGGCCGGGTTGAGGCCGTAAAAGGGCAAGACCTCCCGCCCGCCTTGCAGGACCGTGCATTCAAAGGCAAGGCGTACCGCCTGGCCGAACTCGTGCTCGACGTGCCTAGCCTGATAAAACGCCTGGCTGATCTGGCAGATGACAGTCTACTGGCCGCACGGCATCTGGAACCTCTTAACGAAGGGGGCAAGTTGGCCGGTCTGATCGTTGATGGTCACCCGATCCACGCGCAGCGGGTCGTAATTAGTGCAGGTGCCGGCACAGAGGACTTGCTCCAGCAGCTGGGTCTCCAGCAACCCGCCATGCAGCGTCGGCCGCTACACATGGTCCTGGTCAAGGCCCCTACCCTAAAACCACTCTATGCTCATTGCCTGGGCAGCGGCCCCAAGCCGCGGATTACCGTCACAACCCATCCAGCGGCGGATGGTCAGTGGGTTTGGTACTTAGGTGGGGATTTGGCCGAAGCAGAAGGCGTAGCACGGTCAGAGGCCGAACAGATCACGACCGCACGTCATGAGTTGAACAAGCTGGTACCTTGGATTGATCTATCCCAAGCACAATGGGCAACCGTGCGGGTCGATCGTGCAGAGCCAGCACAGTCCAGCCTGGTACGACCCGATAACGCCTTTCTTGCGGAGCAGGATCATTTGATGGTCGGCTGGCCAACCAAACTGGCTTTGGCTCCAGATTTTGCCGATCGGGTCATTTCGGCACTCGACCGTGACGGCATTCAGCCCGGCGTTCATGCGCCGCTACCACCTCACGCTATGCCTCTTCTGGGCCAACCGGTTTGGGACACGCTCTTCGTATGATTACTCTCCATGATCTCTATCGCCCATTAGGCAGCACGGGCCTGACCGTCTCCCCCCTAGGGCTTGGAACCGTCAAGCTGGGCCGCGACCAAGGGGTAAAATACCCCAACGGCTTTACGATCCCAGATGACCGGGAAGCTTTGCAGTTATTGAGTCTGGCACGAGATTTCGGTATCAATCTTATCGACACGGCACCTGCGTACGGCCATAGCGAAGAACGGCTAGGCCAACTGCTCAAAGGCCAGCGTGAACATTGGGTCATTGTGAGCAAGGTTGGCGAAGAGTTCGAGGCAGGCCAGTCCTATCATGACTTCAGTCCAGCTCATACCCGGCTGTCCGTTGAGCGGAGTTTGAAAAGGCTGCGAACTGATCATATCGACCTTGTATTGGTCCATTCGGACGGTCGTGATGTTGAAATTCTCGAACAGTCCGGTGTATACGAAACGCTTCAGACGCTTAAAAAGGAAGGCTTGATCAGGGCATTCGGGCTATCAGGCAAGACCGTCGCCGGTGGTCTGTTGGCTCTGGACCAAGGCGACTGCGCTATGGTCACCTACAACCTGAACGAGCAAGGCGAGAAGAAGGTTATCGATCAAGCCGCTTCAATGGGCAAAGGTATTCTCGTCAAGAAAGCTTTAGCCAGCGGTCATATCTGCCTGAAGCCCAATGAAGATCCGGTCGAAGCCAGCTTCAAGCTTGTCCTGGGTCACCCAGGGGTTGCCAGTGCCATCGTTGGAACCATCAGTCCGCTGCATCTGTCGCATAATGTCCGTGTCGCCGCCCATGTTATTCGATCTCATGAGGAGGCATACGGCACGCTCTAATAACAACAGGAGTCTGCCATGTCCCTTTTGATCGCACGTCAGAACCCCAAGACATTCAAGACACTACCGTTAATGGTAGAGGCCACACCCGAGCGACTCATCTACCAGTCCTTGGGCAAGCCACTGAACTTTACCGAGATGCTGGCCCGACGTCAGCCGGTCGAAATTGCTGACAGTCAGAACTTTTCCCAGGAACTGGCCAACTTGGGCGTATCTGTACGAATAACGCTGACGTGGCAAGGCTGTGACCATTGGCTGCTGGTTCGCCAGCATCGTGCGGACCGGGGCGATACAGTCCTCAAACTTATTTCAGGCTATATTCCGGCCCATGAGCTAAACCTCCCTTTGCTGACTGCCGTACAGGAAGTTGCAGAGGAGTGCTTGTTTGAAACACCCGAAGGCTGGCTTCAAGGCCGATTTCTCGACACCTGGCTACCAACTCCCTATGAAGGCGCCCTGCGCTATCGGGAAAACGGGCACTTTACCTTGACACCCCGCACCGGGGCCGCCCGGCCTGTGCATTGCGGCAGCCTGGCCCTGATCGAGCGGCCACGGGCCTATATACATACACCAACAGCCTCATTGCAACTGGTCTACGACATGCAGATGACTCTGCCCAAGGACGTTCGTAAACCCAGCCTTTATCATGTGGATGACAAAGAAGAAAACGGGCAATTGATCGCTCGACTGGACCGACGGCGGCCGGACATCTACTTATTGGCTGTCCAAGACGGAAGACCCACAGGCGAATTGTTCACGTTGTTCCAGGGGCAGCGGCTCCCTGTCAGTACTCGAGGATTATGGCTTTCTGAAAGCTTTGCCGAACAACATGGTTGGCTGGTCCATGACTCACGGGTGCGCTGGCAGGACTGGCTGGACCGACTCAGCGCAACGCAGAAAGGCAAGCAGGTGGCGTCCTGAGTGGACGCCACGTTGGAGAGGCCTCAGGTACGGTTGCGAATGCGCTCAACAATGGCTGTGGTCGAACTGTTCTCGACCACACCCAGCACTTTTACCTCACCCCCATATTCCTGAACGATTGAAGCACCGACTACTTCGTCGATACTCTTGTAATCGCCCCCTTTCACTAGAATATCCGGATGCACCTGCCGGAGCAGCTCTTCTGGCGTACTTTCACTAAACGAAATGACCCAATCCACGGCACCCAGGCCGGCCAGAACCGCCATGCGACGATCGATACTGTTAATTGGTCGTCCCGGCCCTTTGAGACGCGTAACCGAAGCATCATCATTGACCGCCACAATCAGGCGGTCACCCAGGGCCCGCGCCTGCTCCAGGTAGGCCACATGGCCTGCATGCAGAATGTCAAAGCAGCCATTGGTGAAAACGATTTTTTCGCCATGGGCCCGCGCATCCTCCACAGCCATCTTCAACTGCTCGAGCGTCAGAACTCCACGTTCTGTACCCTCTTCCCGCTGCACTGCTCGGCGCAGTTCCGGTGCACTGATACAAGCCGTTCCCAACTTGCCAACCACAATTCCCGCTGCCAGGTTAGCCAACGCTACAGCTTTAGGTAAATCCTCACCGGCAGCCAGAGCGGCAGCCAGTGTAGAGATCACCGTATCACCCGCTCCTGTTACATCGAATACCTCGCGGGCCCGTGCTGGCAGGTGCAAGGGCGCCTGATCGGGCCGAAGCAAAGTCATCCCGTTTTCGCCACGGGTGACTAATAAGGCGCCTAGATCAAGATCAGCCATCAGCTGACATCCCTTGCTGACCAGGTCTGCCTCGTCGCTACACACACCTACAATCGCTTCAAATTCGGACAAATTAGGTGTGATGACACTAGCGCCCCGGTAAATGGAAAAGTCCTTACCCTTGGGATCGGCCAGCACAGGAATATTGCGTGCACGCGCCAGCTGAATCAGTTCCTGGTGGTTACGCAGAGCCCCCTTGCCATAATCGGAGAGCACTAACACCTTGACACCAGCCAGCATGGAGCGGGTATCTGCCGCCAAGGCCTGGGTATCGGTATTGAAAGCCTCTTCAAAGTCCACCCGCAGCAGCTGCTGATGACGGCTCATGATTCTCAGCTTGACGATCGTGGGCTGACCCTCGATCCGCTGGAAACGCGCCTCGACACCTGCTGCCTTCAGGCTATCGGTCAAGGCATCAGCTGCCTCGTCTTGCCCCGTAACGCCAACCAGCCAAGCCGGAGCTCCCAGCGCCGCGATATTCAACGCCACGTTTGCGGCACCGCCAGGCCGATCCTCATGCTGCTCAACCCGCACGACCGGAACAGGTGCTTCAGGCGAAATCCGCGAAGTAATTCCATGCCAGTAACGGTCCAGCATCACATCGCCAACTACCAGCACGGGGGCTCGATCGAAACGGGGCATGGTCAGCTTCATGAGGCGAACTCCAAACATCAAAAATGGCGCGGATCATATCACACGGTTTGTTATGCCCCGAGTGACTCATTTTTCACCTGCTGCACCCCAAGAGATCAGGCCAACGGATTGCTTTATGAAAACTTGCCTCGGCCAGCCAGGGATCAACGACGACTCAACATTATCGTTTGGATTCAGCCGGACAAGCATTACTTAAAGAAAGAAGCACATTCAGATACGCTGCATAACTGTCGTTATTACATGGCCCAACCGAGCAGTTGCTCTAGGACATAGCAACGCTGTCGCGCTCCTATACCAGCGCCCTTGATAGCCTGGTTGTATTAGCGCCTCATACCTATACGTTACTAACTTGGCGCCTACCAAATAGCGCAACGGCACACAGATCACGCTGGCAAGACGGGCTATGGCGTCGAGGGTGCCACAACTCGCGCCTTAGCATTGCCAAGGCTTCGAGCCGTGTCGACTTTACTCCTAACACTGTTCACGTCATATCCTGAACAAGCCCATCACACGCTATGCTGGGTTTGCTCTTTAGGCGGAGTAGGTTCTGTTTCGAATTGATTGCTGTGCAGCCGTGCATAATAGCCATTGTGAGCCAGCAACTCGGCATGCGTTCCACGCTCGACAATACGCCCCTGATCCATGACAAGAATCAAATCGGCTTTCTCAATGGTACTCAGCCGATGCGCAATAACCAATGTCGTTCGCCCCTTCATGACATGATCCAGTGCAGCTTGAATATGCCGTTCAGACTCGGTATCCAATGCGGAGGTAGCCTCGTCAAGAATTAGGAGAGGCGCATCCTTGAGCAAGGCTCGAGCAATAGCCAGACGCTGCCTCTGGCCACCGGAGAGTAGAACGCCATTTTCACCTACAAGCGTGTCGTAGCCCTGCGGCAGATTCTGGATAAACTCATCAGCATATGCAGCCTGCGCCGCTCGTTTAACCGCCTCGAACGGAGCACCGGCCAGATCACCATAGGCAATATTGTTAGTCACCGTGTCGTTGAATAGCGTGACATGCTGAGTGACAAGCGCGATATGACGACGCAGGTTGGATAGCTGATAGTTTTGAATATCCAACCCGTCAAGGCGTATTTCGCCCTGTCCGTGCTGATAAAAACGCGGAATCAAATTAGCTAGCGTTGACTTGCCACTGCCCGAGCGACCAACCAGAGCAACCATCTGCCCAGGCTCGGCAACAAACGAAATGTCCTGAAGGACTGGTTTTTCCGTACCTTCGTACTGGAACGTGAGATTTCGAACTTCCAGACGTCCCTGAACCTTATCACACACTACAGTGCCTTCATCTCGCTCAGCAGCTTCATCCAACTGCTCGAAAATGCTTTCAGCGCCTGCCAGCCCCTTCTGAATCGTAGCGCTGACTTCGGATAGCTGACGAATAGGCTTAGGCAAAAGGCCGGCCGCCGTAATATAGGCAATCAGCTCACCAGGCGTAGAATCACCCCGCAAATACAAGACCATATACATCAGCAAGGCCATACCGACATAGATGACCAGCTGTAGCAAAGGCGTGTAAATCGATTGCGTCCGGGTCATGCCCAGGCTGCGACTCATGTTATCCGCGCTAGCCTTATGAAACCGTTGACGCTCGTAGCTTTCCCCATTAAAGCTACGTACAACACGGAACCCCTGAATAGTTTCAGAGGCCACGTGAGTCACGTCTCCCATAGCAACCTGAATTTTCTTACTCTGCTTACGAAACTTTTTGCTCGCACTGGTCACGATAACCGCAATGATTGGTAAAATAGCCACTAGAATAAGCGTGAGCTGCCAATTACTAATCAATAAATAGCCAAAGAGAAAGACCACGGTAAAACCTTCTCGGATGACGACTTTAATAGCGTCAGTAGCTGCCCCGGTTACCATGGTTACGTTATAAGTAATACGTGAAATTAAGTGCCCGGAATTATGATTGTCAAAATAGCGATTAGGCAGCGTGATGAGGTTGTCAAACAATGCACAGCGCAAATCATGCACAACCCCACGAGCTACCTTAGCCAAAAAATAATTTCCTAAGTACGATCCAACCCCTTGATAAAGCGCAATAAAGACGATCATCAATGGGACGCCTAGCACAAGGGGAATATTGAAGAACACAGCGTCGTTCGGCCTTTGCAATCCATCCAGAAAGTATTTCAAGATATGGGCAAGCATCGGCTGACTGGAAGCGAAGAGCAAAAAGCCAATAATGCTAATTGCGAAATCTCCCCAGTAGGGCAGAACGTATCTCAGCAACCTAATATAAATTTTCAGGCTGGACTGCTGGATAGTGTTGGCCATTCGGTAAGCCTCGTACGACTGGCTAGAGAGAAAAGATGCGGATTGTAACAGCGAATGAAATGCACGTCTGGCTAAGCCAAGGCGAAGTTTTGGAAAAAGATAGTCAAGGTCCGAAGGTAATACGCTTGACTACAGGTCAGCTCTTGAAAATATTTCGCAGCCGCCGACGACCGTTTCTAGCCCGACTATCACCAGAAGCGGAACGTTTTGCACAACATGCAAAAGCCTTACAGGAGCGCGGTGTGGCGACACCTCACATTGAAGAGTGTTGTTGGCTGAATCGTCACCAAGCAGTTAGTGCCTGTTTATATAAGCCTCTACCAGGCACCTCGCTTGAGCACCTGTTCAAGTATGCACGCCAAGAGTTCGACTGCCTTTTACCAGCGTTAGCACACTTTATAAAGCAGCTACACATAAAAGGGATTTATTTCAGATCACTACATTTAGGCAACATCATATATAAGAATGGCAGTTTTGGTCTGATTGACTTTCTGGACATCCGGTTCCGGCCACGACCGCTGAGTCGCTCCCTAATTAAGCGCAACTTTAACCATTTGGAAAATTACTTGATCCGGAGAAAAGTTCAGGATTTCCCATTACAAGCACTGATAGAGTATTACGATCACGCCAACGCTTAGCCGCTAGCGCGTGCCCCTACTACAGCCTGCTTTTGCGTTATATAAGTACAACCGCTAGGTATATCTTTATTGACAAAAGAAGCAGCACCTATGACAACATCATCACCAATCACGATATTGTCACCAATAAGGCAAGAGTGAGCGAAAAATTTGACGTTATCACCTATAACGATCCGCTTTTCCTCACTCTCGTTCTTGATCCCAATCGTGCAATTCTGCCAGATCTTGAAATGCTTGCCGATTACTGCGTAGCCGCTGATAACGATCCCTGTGGGGTGCGCTATCCAAAGCCCCTCTCCTATTGTGGCACCGAGCATAATTTCAACGTTATATCGCCGACTTAACCTTTCGTTAAATAATTTCGCTCGGCGGCGCCAGAATTGACTTTTACTTTGGTGCAAAACATAAGCGAGACGGAACCAGAATAGGTAGGCGTAGCGATTACTCCGCTTGCATTTCTGCCGCAAGCGACTCCAGGAGAACGGCTTTTCAAGCCCGCCAATAATTTCAATATGCCAGTACCGCTTGAGCTCAGCAAAGCGCGAATACACGGTCATGCCGTAACTTCCTCGACCCGCTGCATCGGAATACTCCGCGAAATACTTATGGAAAACAGAATACCGACGGGCAACCAAAAGGTCATACTATAAACGCCAGGCCGCACTAGAATTACATGGTAATTCGCGATAGCGGCGACTACTGCAAAAACGAGCAAAGCAGTGCCTAATCGCGCTATAGGCTGAGCCCTAAGCTTTATACCTTTCATTAATAAAAAAGAGACCAAGCCTAGCAAACTCATGATGCCAATGATGCCGTACTCATAGAAGAATTGTAGATATAAATTGTGGGCTTGATTGAAACAGCGCCCCACGCTATCGATGCAGATAGTAAACGCGGCGCCAGCACCAGCACCCGCTAGCCAGAAGGTACCAAAACGGTTTAACCATTCTGCCCAAATGACATCACGCAACGAAAAGCCAATTGTGCGCTCTATGTGCAACTGACCCCAGAAAAATATACAGGCCACACCAATCGCACCGATACCTAGCAGCATAGCTAGTAGAGACTTACGTCCTCCATACAAAATAAAAAGGACGACAACGGCAGTGATGAGCGCCAGCCAGACTCCACGCGAAAATGTATAAATCACATAGGCCAGAAGAACACACCCAGCCAAAACGAGCAGAGCAGCAAAGGGCAACGACACCTTATGATTAAGAAAAAGGTATACCAAGCAAATCAGGGCAATACTGTAATAAAGCGCGGAAATAATAGGATTTTTAAAATCAGCTAACCCTTGCCACCCTAATTTATAGATACGAAATGCGCGATAGCCTAAATTGCCATGATCCATGAAGTTCGCGATAAGGCTAACTGCCGCGAACAGGACAGCTACTGCAACGAAAGCCCCAATTACTCGCTCGAAGCATTGCTCTTTTTCCAAAAGCAGCATAATGGCAACAAGGTAGCAGGCAATTTGCAAAAGAATCTTTAGCCATTTCACACTATGCTCTTCTGAGCCAGGGTTCCAATAACTAACACCTAAAGCCCAGAAAAACATTATCGCGACAAATATGCTTCCTATATCCCACTGAATAAGCCGATAGGCTCTAGTAAGACACAGCGACATCAGAACGGGTAAAAATAAAAGCAGGTTTACAAAGGTCGCATAGCGGCTACCATCGGCGATCAAACACAGGCCAGCCAACTGAACGAACATACCTAGAGCTAGCCATAAGTAGAGATAGCTGTTTAGCCTACTCTCAATCATGTTCGCTTCCTGAATGCCCTAAAAGTGCTTTTTCCATTCGTCTGGCGACTTCTCGTAAATGTGTATCGCCACTATCCTGCCAACGTCCAGGCACACAGTATTGATTTGACAAATAGTGCAAAAACGCAAGGCGAACTTCGCTATTTAGCATCCAGTCAGGGTACCGTTTGACCAGCTCGATCAACGACTCGAGGCTATCAGCATGCTCACAGACACCCTCTACTGTATAAAAAGCCTGCCCCAGCGTTACCACGGGCTTGCCCAATAAAATAGCCTCCAGCCCCACAGTCGAATTGATGGTAAGCACCGCCAGGCTTTTTTCGATCAATTCTTGAGTACTGTTTCCATTAGCGAAAAAAAGCCCCTCGTGCGTAGCATCGTGCAGGTCTGGATATTGCTCCCGACTTGAGGGGTGTTCTTTCAAAACGATGGGAATCCCGCAAACTTGGTTCAATTGACGGGCCCAGTTGAACAGCTCACGCATATTGCGGATATAAGGAGAAAAATACCTGACCTGTGAATCTCTATCGTCTTGAAAAGGAATAAAGAAGAATCGCTCGGGCAGTGCTACTTCTTGCTGCCCACTTGCACGCGGCTTGCGCGGAATAAGCTTTACTGCCTGGCTCTGATCTGCCAAATCCACAGTGGCAGCATAGTCTTGGTAAAAACGTCCATCTCTAGGTACAGAGTTATGGAAATTTACCCCTTTTGTGTCCAGTGTGGTCGTATTAGGCAATAGGCCATTTTCGAAATAAAACCGAGGGGCTTCCTGGGGAAGAAGGCCGGAAAACAACTGACAATAACGATTGGACCCGTTCCATACTGCAAGAGCTTGGGGCTTTTTACGTTTAATCCAAGCCTGCATACGTAACGCGACCCAAAGCATTTCCAAGCGCAGAGCAAGCCTGTAATAGACGCCATGATACTTTCCCTTAATCTGTCTTTCCTGGCACTTTTCCTCTATCAGCTTGGGAAAGTCGAGTCTTAAGACAGCGCGATCAAGGCTCTTCAGACTAGGTAAAGGCAGATCTTGCAAAGTAATGACTTGGCTGCTTACCGCTAGGACATTGGAAATATCCTTGAAATAGCGATTTTGATGCTTGGCCAGGGAAAAAAAAAGAATATCGGTCATAGTTCACGCGCCGCTAGGCATCAAAAAATCAAACAGTTCCTTTCAAAGGATACGCCACCATGCCTGCTGGAGCCCGAGCGTTGCGAAACAACTCATCCAGTATTTCTAGCGTGGTTTCCAATCCCTTGACACCATGGGCCAAGTGGTACTCTGCAAAATGCTCAGCTAAATTGACCTGGCTATCGTAGTCGCGCTCGATCTGCTCGATTCTGTCATCAAGCTCCTGCTTCGTCCTGACCTCGGCACCTAAGCGTATCTGCTCAAAAATATCTTCATCAGCACTGAGATTGACATGGATAAGAGGCCGTCGAGCCAGTCCCGCCTCGATAACAGCATTCGACATGATATTGATTACAATAGAGGCACCTCTCAATGCCTCCGCTAACGTACAGGCCTCTGGCAACAGAACGACATTACTTATCTTTCTCGAAGTTTCGCTCCAGTATTTGGCCTTACTCCTGGGATGCCGCTTTACCTGAACGTGGTACTCAGGATGGCATTCAGCCCAACTCGCTAACAAATCATAAGTTGCTTGATAGCCGCGTTCTTTTTCCTTATCTGGCCCAACACCCAGGATAAGTAGCGTTCTATTGGTCCAGTGAGTCGGCGGCATGTTATAGGCCTCGTCGACCATATGCGATCCCGCCAGAAGCACAGTAGAATCGCCGAAGATTAGCTGTCTGCGCTTCAGTGCTTCATATGAGCTCTGGCCGAACAGCAGATAATAGTCATAGTCATTCATACCCAGACGACGGGAATGCTCCACAGTTGTGGCATGAGCCAAGTGCACCAGCAAAGCATTTCTCCGGCGTAGCGAGAGACGCAAGAACGGCGTGTATAAGCTACCGTTGCGATCATTTAGCAGCAGTCGAGGCTGGTAACAGGAGACGATCCATTCGGCATAAGCTGCATAGCCGAAATAACGCAACGGCACCGCTACACCCGGATCTACCAAGTGCCGCTCGTGCAAGATCATGCTGCGTGATTCAAGAGCCGCTTCCGTCAGTTGATATCGCTGGGCCAGGCGCGCCAAAAAGGTTTTTTTCCGCTGAAAGGAAATAACCTTTTCCGCTGACTGCAGCATGAGTACATCGCAAGGCGCAGCATTTACCTTCGTACTCACGCAACGTCGAGCACGGTAGCCAAACCACAGATCTGCTACAGCTTCTTTCATGAAGCGCAACAGAGCTCCGAGAAGCCCATAATGCTCACGTAAGAGCCGCCAGCGGTAACGATCCAGCGCGGCGGCCTTACTTTTCCAAGCGGAAGACATTTCTATGGAAAAAGGAGCCGTCATTCTACACTACGCGTCAACTTCACCACCTGCGGCAGGCTCCAAAACTGGCGTTGGGCAGCCTCGTAAGAAAACAGCGTCTTCAAACGTTCAGACATGGCCATACTGCAGGCCTGCCTTTGACGTTTATCTAGCTGAGAAAGACTAATCAACCCCTCGGCAAGTGCTTGGTTATCCCCTAACGGGAACAAAACCCCAACTCCTTCGACAATCTCCCGCGCACCGCCGCAGCCTGTAGCTATCAAGGGAATATCGGCTGCCATGGCCTCCAGCAGTACCATGCCAAACGGCTCATGGTCCGAACTCAACGCAAAAGTGTCAAAAGCCTGAAAGTATAAGCGCGCATTAGGCACCTGACCGATGAACAAGACCTGTTGAGCTATCCCCAGCTCCCGGGCTTCCTCTTTAAGATCTTGTTCGAGGCGGCCGCTACCGATGATAACCAGTAGTGCATCCTGGTTGAAATATGGAAGCGCCTGGGCGAATCCCTTTAAAAGAGTCGACTGATCTTTGTCCGGATGTAGGCGACCCACATTGCCCAGGATCCAAGCCTCTTGTGGCAGACGTAACTGCTCGCGAGCAGCATAGCGGGTTAGCTGCTGTGCTCGTAATGTTTCTACATTGATCCGGTTGTACAGCGTCTCGATACGCTCGTGCGGCCATTCCGGCAGCACAGCACGCAGCTCGTCGCGCACCGCATTAGAAACGGCCAGTAAAGACAGCCTTTCCCGGAATAATTTAGCGAACATACGCCGGGTGAAACGTTGGTAGTCACCATAGGCATGACTAACTCCGATAACCGGCAGCTTAGTAGCCAGACAGGCAATATAGGTGGGCTTAAAGCGGTGCGCGATGCAAAAACGAAACCCACGCGAGCGGGCAATCTCGCGCAAGTCCTGGATAGCCTTAAGCTTCAACCCCCGCACATCAGCAGAGCTGTATTCTAAGAAAAGCACCTCATCCGAAGCGCACTGGGCCGCTACGTCGGCATCGGCAGCTCCGGTCAGGAATACCGTAGTAACACGGTATTCAGTACCCTGAAACAGGCTTGCATACTGTCGGGCACAGTCTAGAAAAGGACCGTCATACCCGTGACAGAACTGGAGTACGCGTGGCTCAGCTGATCGTGTCATAGGCATCCGCACCGTCTTTCACTACGAGGATATCCTCCATGATCAAGTACTGCAGATCCGATCCATAGAACATGTTGAGTGCATCTGTTGGTGAACAGATCATTGGTTCACCACGACGGTTCAATGAGGTGTTAAGCGAAACACCATTGCCCGTCAGGTTTTCCAGTTCCTTCATCAAGTCGTACCAGCGCGGATGATGACGGCGCTCCAGCACTTGAGCACGGGACGTTCCATCTTCATGAACGACTTCGCCTACACGGTTCTTCCACTCATCATTAACCTCGAATGTAAAGGTCATGAAAGGCGATGGATGATCAACCTTCAGCATCTGCGGCGCGACGGTATCCAGCATCGAAGGGCAGAAGGGCCGCCACCGCTCGCGAAACTTGATTTGCTCATTAATGCGGTCGGCTACGCCCGGCACGCTAGGGCAGCCGATGATTGAACGACCACCCAGGGCGCGAGGGCCGAACTCCATACGACCCTGGAACCAGGCTACGGGGTTGCCGTCCACCATAATTTTGGCAATACGCTGGGGAACATTGTCGATCCTGCGCCATTGGGGTGCGTTTGGATGGCGAGCACAGGCGGCGATAACATCTTCATTACTGTAGGAGGGTCCCAGATAAACGTGTTCCATCTTTTCAACGGGCACGCCACGCTGATGAGAGACATAAGCCGCTGCCCCCACAGCCGTCCCTGCGTCACCGGAGGCCGGCTGGACGAATAGCTCCTTGACCTCAGGCCGTGCGATGATTTTCTGGTTGAGCTTGACGTTCAGGGCGCAGCCACCTGCAAAAGCGATCTTACCTGTCTGCTTGATAATATCGCCCAGGTAGTAATCCATCATCTCCAGCGCAAGCTTTTCAAACAGCGCCTGCATGCTGGCCGCGTAATGGATGTACGGATCGTCCGCGATATCGCCTTCCCGCTTGGGACCGAGCCATTCGATAAGCTTGGGCGAGAAGTAATAGCCCTTGCCCTTTTCCTTGTAACGGCGGAAGCCGATCACATTAGCGTAATCGGTATTGATAATCAGCTCGCCATTCTCGAATTTGGCCAGGCGAGAAAAGTCGTACTTGGTCGGGTCGCCATAGGGAGCCATTCCCATGACCTTAAATTCACCGTCAAGCATTTCGAAGCCGAGGAATTCAGTAATAGCTCCATAAAGCCCGCCCAAAGAATCCGGATCGTAGAACTCCTTGATCTTGTGGATCTTGCCGTTTTCACCGTAACCGAAAAACGTCGTGGCATATTCGCCCTTACCGTCAATACCCAGGATCGCCGTCTTTTCGGTAAAGCCCGAGCAATGATAAGCACTGGACGCGTGAGCCAGGTGATGCTCAACAGGCTCGATTTTGACTTTCTTCAGATCAAAGCCCAACTGCTGCAGACACCACTGGATGCGCTTGTGGTAGCGCTTGTATCGACGATTACCGAACAGAATGGCATCCAGGGCACGGTCCGGAGCATAGGCATACCGCTTGGCGTAGTGCCAGCGGGCCTCGCCGAACAGACTGATCGGCGCGAACGGAATAGCTACCACATCGACATCTTTCGGCATGATGCCCGCCTGCGCCAGGCAGAACTTGGCCGACTCATAGGGCATGCGGTTCTTGGCATGCTTATCACGCACGAAGCGCTCTTCTTCAGCCGCTGCGATCAACTTACCGTCAATATAAAGCGCCGCGGAAGGATCATGGCTCAGGGCGCCGGACAGGCCCAGAATCGTCAGTGCCACAGGTTAAACCTCTAGTGTAGTCATCCCTGCTCGGACAGGGAGGGAATGCGTTCATCAAGCAGCCGGTACAGGGCGCACTCCTTGGGCCAGTTGCGCAGGAAGCGGGCACGATCTCGGGCATAAGCCCGGGCGAACTGAGTGGCACTTTCATGTTGGGTGACGGCATCCAGGTCAATCAATAACCAATGATTGTCATGCCACAACACATTATGACCTTTCAGATCGCCATGACTGATTCGCTCACGACGCAATCCGGCAAACAGATCATCCAAGGCAGCCAGCTCATTTTCAGGGGGCTGACTATCACGGTACGGCTCAAAACGGGCAAGTATATCCTGCCCCGGTGCATAATCGGTAATGAGGTAGGCACGCCCACGCAAACCCAGCCAGCGCTCCTCGCGCATGGCAAGCGGCTGTGGCGTTCCAAGCCCTAAAAAACGCAGGCGGTTGCCCTCGATCCAGCTATGCCAGGCACGGCTAGGCCGCCAAAACCGACTCAGGCGGTGCTTGAAATGCTTGATGTTGTAACGCTTGATGATAAAGACACGGCCTTGATGCTCTACGCGAGCGACTGTCGCGGTACCGCCATCCTTGTAGCGGTGGCCTGCAGCAATAAACCGGTCGGGCTCTGCCAGCAAGCCGGCAACCACAGACTCCTGGTCTCGGCGTACGATACATAACTCACGCCAGGATCGACGAACCGCAAACAGACTGCAATCCCGCCCGGCTTTATCGAGATAATCTTTCAACCGCCAACGGCGTACACGCTGGGTCTCCTGCTCGATGGCCTGTAGCGGAAGCGCATGTTCACTATTGACGAGCAGGTAGTGGACTAACAGCTCCTCCATATAGGCATCCAGACTGGCAGGGAACTGAGCAAAAAAAACGCCTAGATTCGCGATAGCCCTCTTCCGGGGAAGCGGCTGCCCTGGTGTTTCAGCCTGGATACCGGCACCGTCAATGAGGTAGAGCTTTTCACCACGCTGCAAGAGATTATCGAGGTGCAGATCCTCCTGCCAGAGGCCTTTACTGTGCATTTTTCCAATAGCTGCAAGCGCATCACCCAGCACGCGCTGCTGGGCCTCGCTCAGAAACGACTGTTGGGCTACAGCCTGCCATTGGCAGTCCAGGCTACTGGCATTTTCGATAAAATCGAACAGTAACCATCCACCTTGTTCACTTACGTGACCTGTTGCCAGCATATCCGGTGTTGTCAGCCCCTGCTGCCCAAGCAGCAGACACCCCTCTCGCTCACGCTGATAATGCCGCTCGGCACGCGCTCCGACCAGCAGTTTGGCAAGGACCATCCGGCCTTGCCAGCGTGCCTCGCCGACATAGCGCTGTCCTGGAAGCACGCGCAATAATGACACCAGCGTTAACACGCCGTCTGGCAACTCCACCTCAAGGGGTAGCTTTGGCGAACGCCCTGCCCGACTTAACTCGGCCAGCCTCATGCGCGGGACTCCTTATAGCGCCGTCGGGAGCCGAGCCGCTGTAACCAGGTCGAGACCTGGCGACTTTCAGGTTCGGCTTGAAGATAACAAGCCAGAAACAGTCTGACTTCCGCCTCGCTCCATTCGGGCACACGCCGGAGCAGCGGCTCCAGATCCTTGACCCGGTCCTTGCTTCCAAAAAAGAGGCGACGCGTTTTTTCAAGATCAATCAGGCGGGCGGCAAAACCTTCACCTCGCTCCTGCAAAAAGACGTGCTTAGGATAAAAGCAGCCATGCATAAGGCCAGCCGCATGTAGCGTTCGCGCCAGCTCCCCAACACTGTACAAAATGTTTTGACGTGTTACTTCGGGCAGTTCGGGCCAAGAAACAAGCCAGCTGTCCAGATCTTGCCAGTCATCCAACGCACGCGTCAGCAGGATGGCCTGCCATTCGCTGCCATGCTTTCTTTCACTAAAAAAAGCTGCACTCAGAGCAGGAATGCCTAGCGCTCGGTAACGCTGGATATTACGAAACTCGCGGGCGAACGTTGGCTCGCCTTGAGGGTGGAACAAGTCATGGGTCAGGTAATTACATTGCCGTTTAAGAAAATAGGCTTGCTCACCTAACTGCAAACGATAAACCGTACTCCACCCACCACGCCGAGTATTAGGCTCATCTACAGCATCCAATTGAAGCGACCAGAGCGCCTCAAAGCCTGCCAGGCCGTGACGCTGCAACAGGGCAGCATCCTCAGCCGCCAAGAACTCGCTCATTCGCGCCCCTTGAAATAATTCAACACGCGCGCGATGCGCTCTTTATCGGAGCTTCGAAGACGCTCCCGCCCCTTGTAACGCAGGTAGAAGCGCAACCGCTGTGTACGTGACAACTTGTATTTGGCTACTTTGTCCAGGCAGGCCAGATCCTTGATGATCCGTCGCCTTAACCAGGAGCCGAACCAGAAGGTCCCACTCGGACAGTCGATTAGGTAAAGCACACCCTCGCGATCGACCAGCAGATTGCGCCACTTCAAGTCATTATGGGCGAAATGATGATCATGCATCTGGCGAGTAATATGGGCGAGTTGGGAACTTAAGCGGTCAACCCAAGCGGCATCGCTCAACCGCAGGTCATCACTTTGGGCCATAACGGCTAGATCATCAGTGTTCGGGATTTCCCGCGTGATCATGGCGCCTCGCTCGAACTGTCCGCCAGACCGCTCCAGCCCCCAAGCAACGACGTCGGCCGTGGGGATTCCCCATTTTGCAAAGCGCTTAAGATTCTGCCATTCCGCTTTTACCCGCGGACGACCCAGGTAACGTCTCAGGCCCTTTCCAGCACCACTGTAACGCTTGACGTAATAACGAACTCCGTCATGGGATACTCGAACCACCTCGGATAACGGATCTCGGGTCAGACGCTCCCCCTCTAAAGCAAATACCGTTTCGAGGGAGGTGAATGCCGGAATATGCTCTACGGAGGGATCGATATGCCAATCGGCCATCACAATCGTCCTCCGTAACGCTTTTTACGATCAAGCAGGCGCGCTGCCTTGTGCTCCAGGCGTCGTAGCAGAGGTGCTTCCTGGGCCAGGATGTCCCGCAGCGGCCGCTGGAAGTACACACGCAAAAACCGTAAGAAGTCCCGCTGAGTTAAACCTATACCCTGGGCCGAAAAATAGAGGCCGGCCAGATCCTTGTCGCGCCAGCGCATCGGAACCTGGGCCCGAGTCTGAGCTCGGTGTAAATCGATTAGCGACAAGCGCAGGAAACCGGGCTCTATCGGCCGATCCGTATGCAGTAAAAAATGACAGATATAGCAGTCCCGGTGATTAACGCCGGCACGATGCATAGTTCCCGTCATATCAGCCACTTTTGCGATCAGAGCCCGCTTGACACTAGGCGGTGGCGGTTGAGCGGCCCAGCCCAACGTGTAATCTTCCAGACTGACCGTAGGCGCCAATTCTTCGGTCACGATGAAGGAGTGTTGCCCGGCAGGATTGCTACCCCGCTCACCAAAAGCAACAGCCGTCATAGTAGGCACGCCTACCTCATGCAAACGTCGAAGGGCTCGCCACTCTTGAGCAGCGCCTAGAACGGGGCGCTTGAAATGCAACAGGTTCTTGGCAATTTCTCCCCAGCCGATACCACGATGGATCTTGACGAAATAGCCTTTTCCATCGACCTCGGTCCGTAACGTACGACGCCCTTCCAGTTCGCGGAAGACTTCTCCCTGCAATTGTTCAACCGACTCGAACGCATCACGTCCCGCCCACAATGAACGGAACGGCTCACTAAGAACAAGTTTCACGAACGAGGCTCCAAGATCACGTCAGCGGCGCGCTCCGGCATGCTGTAAAGATCAGCCGTATCGGCATAAGCAAGCGCATGGCGTGACCATTCAGCCCTCTGGGCATCATCGGTGAGCATATCGGCCAACATGATATTCAGCTGCTCCTGATTGAAGGGGCTAGGTACTACCCGACCACAATCGGCGTCATGAATATAGTGAGCATACCCGCACACATCAGTTACTAGAACAGGAAGGCCAGCCACCAATGCTTCCAGCAGTACCGTACCGGTATTTTCGTTATAAGCAGGATGCATGAGCAAATCAGCGCCTAACAGGAAACGCGGGATATCGCTGCGTCCTTTTAGAATATCGACCTGATCCGAAATACCCAGCGCCTTGCTCTGCATCAGGAAAGGCTTAGGGTCGTCCTGTCCAATCACCATCAGGCGTGTCCGCTGCTTGAGCGCCTTCGGCAAGGAAGCTATAGCCCTGAGCGAGCGATCCAGCCCCTTAGTTTTAAAGCCGGAACCTATCTGTACAACCAACAGACTGTCATCTTGCAAGCCAAACTCCTGGCGAAAGGCTGCACGAACTTCTTGAGCATCTGCTGGCGCACGACGATCAGAGGCAATACCCGGCGGCAGAAGATGAAAGCGTCGGGCTGGCGTGGCGTAGTGCTTGACGAAAAAAGGTTGCTGTACTTCAGAAATCATCAAGATTTCCGTCTTTGACTCCGGCGCGAACACGGCACGCTCATATTCGGCAAAATGGCGATAACGGCTCCAGCGACGATACAGTGGATTGCGCAGGGTTTGCGCCTTTTCCTCGAAACAAGGATCGGCGGCATAATAGACATCCAACCCCGGCATCTTATTAAAGCCGACAACCCGATCGACAGGGTCACTAGCCAGATCGGCCTGCAACCAGGCAGTGAATTTTTCATTGCGTCGGTGATTGAACATAGCCCTCACCGGCCCAACACGCAGGTCGAATCCTTCAGGTACAGGCCCTTCCCAAATCAACGTATAGACACGTATCGCGTGGCCACGCCGCTGGCACTCCTGAGCGATGCGCATAAAATCACGCTGCAAACCGCCAAAGGGAAAATACTTGTAAAGAACAAAAGCCAGACGCATCAATACATGCTCATCAATGGAGGCGACCCGCCATCCTGCGCAGTACCAGCAAAGGTAGTGAGGAGGATGGCGGTCCCTAACGAATTCAGATGGATCAACATAGCCGCTGACCTTTATTGCCCAGCAGCTTCTCTAATGAAGCAAAGACCCGCGCCGGGTTCACACGGGAAAAACACAGTGGCTGTTCCTCAGCGACCTTGAAGAGTCGACGGTCCTCCTCGGTAGGTGCGTAGGTGCATTGCTTTTGCAGACAGGGCGCGCATACCCAATCACTGGTCAGATGAACCTGAGAGCGACCATATGCGCCGGTCAGCTTGGCGTCCGTAGGCCCAAACAGGGAAAGCGTCGGAACATCGAGCGCAGCTGCCAGATGACCTAACCCAGTATCCACCGCCACGCAGGCCTTGGCACCTGCCAGAACACGAGACACTCCCGCAAGAGACATCTTGGGGAGCACCGTGACATTCTCAAGGCCTACAGCGATCCGCTCGGCGCGGGCACGCTCCGACTCGCTCCCCCACGGCAATTGAACATGCCAACCCTTAGCCTGGATGACCTCAGCCAACTCGCGCCAATAACGCTCAGGCCAGTGTTTGGTAGCCCAAGTCGTGCCATGCAGGAACATAACATAAGGAACATCTGGCTGAGTCAGAGCCAGGCGCCCGTGATCAAGACCGTAGTCGCCGATCGAGTCGGGCAATGGATAGCTCAGCGCCTGGGCAAACAACTGCCTGACCCGCTCGACGGCATGCTGCCCCCAGGCGACCTGGCAGGTTCGATCATAGAAACGACTGGCCAAGGGCTCACGTGCGGATGCACGATTCAATCCCACCACAGGTGCTTTCGCATACCGTGTTAGCCAGGCGCTTTTCAATAAGCCCTGTGCGTCGATGACCACATCATAGGGTGTCTCACGCATACGTGTTTTAAAACGCGCCCACTCGCCACTGGCAAGCGTCTTGTACATGTTTTTGCGCCATCGACGTATCGCGACCGGTATGACTTGTGCCACCGCTGGATGCCAGGAAGGAATTTCAGCAAATCCTTCCTCCACTACCCAGTCGAAACGGATACCAGGAAATATACGGCTCGCATCGGTAAGAGAGGGCAAGGTATGAATCACATCCCCCAAGGATGAGGTCTTGATCAGCAATACGCGCACTTATTCAACCTCGACCGGATCGGCCACCAAGCGATCCAGCGCCTGCAAGGCCATGGTCGGCTCTAGCAAGCGCATGCAGTTGTAATGGCCGAAGCGACACGTTCGGTCAAAGCAGGGGCTGCATTCGATGCCCAGCCGGACAATCTCTACCTCCTCGGCCAAGGGCGGCGTGAAACCCGGCGATGTCGAGCCATACACAGCTACCAGAGGCCGGTCGAGCGCCGCCGCCACATGCATGAGCCCGGAATCGTTGCTGACTACGGCGGAGGCGCAGGACATTAGATCAATCGCCTCAGCCAATGTCGTCTTGCCAGCCAGGTTCATAACTTCTTCACGCAGCCCGGGAATAAGACGTTCACGAATTTCTTCACACCCGGCATGATCCTTTTGCGAACCAAACAGCCAGACCTGCCAGCCCACACGGATCTTGGCCTCGGCTACTTCGGCATAATGGGCAGCCGGCCAGCGCTTGGATTCACCAAACTCAGCCCCTGGACACAAGGCCAGCACAGGTCGATCCAACTCCAGACTAAACGCCTGCAGGGCCGCCTCGCGCGTAGCCGGGTCGATACGCAACCGTGGGCGCGGATAAGGTTTAGGCAGCGTTGTATTCGGCGGATAGGCCAGTGCGATGAAGCGTTCGATCATCAGCGGATAGCGTGCCTTATCCAGGGTACGAATATCGTTCAGCAGACCGAATCGCATCTCGCCACGCCAACCGGTACGCACCGGAATCCCTGCAAAATACGGAACCAGCGCCGATTTGAGCGAGTTAGGCAGCAGAATCGCCTGATCATATTGACCGCGCAAGCTACGCCCGATGCGTCGGCGAGTCGCTAACTCGAATGCGCCGTGCCCCAGCGGAAAGCTTAGCGCCGAATGTACTTCAGGCATGCGCTCGAGCAACGGCCTACTCCAATCCGGGGCAAGCACGTCGATAGTACAGTCGGGATATTGCTGACGCAGACTTGTGAACAGCGTCTGCGCCATAACCATATCGCCTACCCAAGAAGGGCCGATTATCAGAATTCTCATAACGTCATGCTACAACAGATGAGGCCTCCCCATGGAGACTCCCTGGAGATGCTTACCGGTTCATCATCCACTCATGCCTGAAAAGCGGGAGCCGACGGATGACACGAACGCATCTGCCCTACCCTCGAAAAGGTCATCGTCGTCCTGCGCATCCTCATGAGCGATTCGTAATGTTCAATAGCGCTAGGCAAGCCCGAGCGTTTTCCATATCCGCATGACGCCATGCCGCTCGTCATGAAAAAGCGTGCCATCCACAATACCGGGTTGTTTTTGCAGTGCCAGACGGTGCGCAGCGGAGCGATAGACCTTGTAGGCTTCCTGTAACAACTGGACATCCGGAGCGGCCATCAAACCAGCCTGAGCCAGGGCGTCCAGAATGCGGATATTGTCAGTAAAGCGCAGCAGGTCAGGATGCTGCCAAGACCAGACAAGAGCCGCATATTGCACCATAAATTCGATATCGACGATACCGCCAGCGTCCTGTTTGAGGTTAAAGCTAGCACCCGCCTCAAATGCATTAGCCGACAACCCTCCGCGTGTAGCCTTGGTACCAAGGCTTTCACGCATCTTGGCTCGCATGTCACCGACCTCACGGCGTAACGTTTCTTCATCACGTTTACGCCCCAATACAGCAGCACGTACGGTATCGAAACGGGCAGCCACCTGTGAGCAGCCAACCAGTACACGGGCACGTACCAACGCTTGATGCTCCCAGGTCCATGCCTCGTGAAGCTGGTATTGCTCAAAGGCTCTGATCGTACTGACCAAGAGACCCGACACACCAGAAGGCCTGAGTCGCATATCAACCTCATAAAGCGTCCCAGCGGTTGTCGAAGTGGTCAGCAGGTGAATAATGCGCTGCCCTAGACGCGTATAAAATTGGGCCCCATCGATGGGCTTGCCGCCTTCAGTCTCGGCCAATGGATCACCGTCATGAATAAACACCAAGTCCAGGTCAGACCCATGCCCGAGCTCGATGCCGCCTACCTTGCCATAGCCTACGATAATGAAGTCCGGGTCGCAGGGCGAGCCGTCAGTCCTCAATGGATGCCCGTGGCGTTGAACCATCTGGCGCCAGGCCAAGGCTAATACCTGCTCCAGAATGGCCTCGGCCAGCCAGGTCAGATAGTCGCTCACCTTCATTAACGGCAGTGTCCCGGCAATCTCCGAGGCGGCCACGCGCAAGCCATGAGCCCGTTTGAAATGCCTTAACATTTCCATCTGCTGCTCCAGATCATCCTCTGGAATACGCGTCATGCGCTCGCGCAATTCGGCTACCAGCTCAGGCTTTTGCGGAGGTCGATACAGGCGTCCCTCGTTCAGCAATTCATCTAATAGCGCTGGGAAGCGCGCAATCTGCTCAGCGACCCAGGCACTGGCCGTACACAAGTCGAGTAAACGCTCGAGCGCGCCGGGGTTTTCCGTCAATAGAACCAGATAAGCCGAACGGCGTGCCACGGCCTCGACCAGGGGCAGTACGCGATCAAGCGCCTGATCAGGGTCTTCACGGGTTGCGATCGCACTCAACAGCCGCGGCATAAAAGCGTCCAGGCGCTCCCGTCCCATACGTTGCATGGCACGAACCTGATTGCTGTTCGCCAGAGACAACAGCCGCGCCAGGGCAGAGGCCGGTGCACTGAAGCCCGCTTCGCTCAACTGCTGAACCGCCAGAGGTTCTTCCAACAGGCCTTCCCACAGAGGTAGCCACTCGCGCCCTTCGGGCACTGTAGCCCCACCGTCCTCATCGGGATCAGCAATCACCTGCTGGAAATGCCAGTCGATCCGGCTACGCCAGTCGCTCAAACGCTCCATGAAGGCCTTCCAGTCAGAGAAGCCCATGATGAACGCAACCCGTGTACGGTCGAGGTCATTGTCTGGAAGCATTTGGGTCTGACGATCCGCGATGGCTTGCAGCGCATGCTCGACATAGCGCAGGAAGCAATACCCTTCACGCATTTCGTCAACTGCGGCAGCGGGAAGGTAGTCGTGCTCACGCAGGACGTTCAGCACCGTTAGCAGAGGTCGCTGCTGCAGAGCCAGCTCCCGCCCTCCATGAATCAGCTGAAAAGCCTGGGCGATAAATTCCACTTCACGGATTCCGCCAGCGCCCAGCTTGATGTTTTCATCCATACCCCGCCGTCGGACTTCCTGCTGAATCAGCTGCTTCATGTTGCGAAGCGCCTCGATGGCAGAAAAGTCGAGATACCGCCGGTAGACGAAGGGCCGCAATAGTCCAAGCAGTTGGGCACCCGCCTGCTGATCACCGCCAACGACCCTGGCCTTTATCATGGCGTAACGTTCCCAGTCCCGCCCCTGATCCTGATAGTACTGCTCCATGGCTGAAAAGCTCAGAGCCAATGCACCAGAGGAACCATACGGGCGCAGGCGCATATCGACCCGAAACACAAAACCATCCACCGTAATGGCGTCCAGCGCCTTGATAAGCCGCTGCCCCAAGCGAATGAAAAATTGCTGGTTATCCAGTGAGCGACGCGCACCAACAGTCTCGCCGCCCTCTGGATAGGCAAAGATCAAGTCGATATCCGATGACAGGTTCAATTCACCGGCCCCGAGCTTTCCCATGCCCAAGATAACCATGGACTGCGGCTCGCCGCTGCGCTGCCCCGTTGGAACGCCTGACTGTCGGCATTGGTTCTGGTAAAGCCAATGGTACGCAAGGTCAATGCATGCATCGGCCAGGGCGGACAGGTCACGGCAGGTTTCCTGCAGATCAGCCTGCCGCGAAAGATCACGCCAGACGATTCGAATCTGGTGCCATGTGCGGAATCGGCGGAGCTGGCGACCCAGTTCCGCCTCGCTGTCGCATCCATTTAATCGCTCAGCAAGCTGTTGCCGGACGACACCATCTGCCAAACTATTCTCCAGCAGACTGCTGTCAGCAAGATCAAGCAGCATCAACGGATCGCGCCGTATCTGTTCTGCCACAAAGTCACTGGCCGCCACGACACGTAACAATACCGTTCGTCGCGCTCCTGGCCATTGCTCGAAACGCTCCGCAGCCTGTGGATGCGCCTGCAAGGCCTCCTTGAAGTCGGCCAGAGCCTGACGGGAAAGGGGTAACAGTACGTCGGGAAGCTCAGATAAAGCGGGCAGGCTCATGGTCTATCCTGTGCGTTCAGTGGCTGATACAGAGTATCTGTGCGACATTTTGTCGTGGTTTTGGCAAGGACATTGACCTGAATAGCTGAAACGATGACCGATTTGTAGTAAAACTACACGCTGATCGGAACCATCCGGTCATTTTCATCCAAGAATTAACGCTGCCCCCCAAGAGGCTGGCGGCGACACCGAGGCAACCGATTCTGGAAGCCTTTCCGCCATGGAGCAAGCCATGCAAGACCTTGATCCCGTCGAAACCCAGGAATGGCTGGACGCCCTGGAGTCCGTACTTGACCGCGAAGGTGAAGACCGAGCCCACTATTTGCTGACCCGTATGGGTGAGCTGGCAACTCGGACTGGCACGCAACTGCCTTACGCGATCACCACCCCGTATCGCAACACAATCCCGGTGACTAAAGAAGTCCAGATGCCGGGCGATCTGTTCATGGAACGGCGGATCCGCTCACTGGTACGCTGGAACGCACTGGCCATGGTAGTGCGCACTAACCTGCGCGACCCTGACCTTGGCGGTCACATTTCTACCTTTGCCTCGTCGGCTACGCTATACGACATTGGTTTTAACTATTTCTTCAAGGCACCGACCGAAGAGCACGGCGGCGACCTGGTTTATTACCAAGGCCATGCTTCTCCGGGCGTATATGCACGTGCCTTCCTCGAAGGCCGCCTGACCGAAGACCAAATGAATAACTTCCGTCAGGAAGTAGACGGCAATGGTCTGTCGAGCTATCCGCACCCGCACCTGATGCCTGACTTTTGGCAGTTCCCGACCGTGTCCATGGGTCTAGGCCCAATCACGGCGATTTATCAGGCACGCTTCATGAAGTACTTGGAAGATCGTGGATTCATCCCTGCCGGCAAGCAGAAGGTCTGGTGCTTCATTGGCGACGGAGAGACCGACGAGCCTGAAACACTTGGTGCCATCTCCCTGGCTGGCCGCGAAAAACTGGACAACCTGATTTTCGTAATCAACTGCAACTTGCAGCGTCTAGACGGTCCTGTTCGCGGTAATAGCAAGATTATCCAAGAGCTGGAAGGCGTCTTCCGTGGTGCTCAGTGGAACGTCAACAAAGTTATCTGGGGTCGTCTCTGGGATCCGCTTTTCGCTCGCGATGAAAACGGCATCATGCAGCAGCGCATGGACGAAGCCATCGACGGCGAATACCAGAACTATAAGGCTAAGGACGGTGCGTACGTCCGTAAGCACTTCTTCGGGGCTAACCCTGAGTTACTGAAGATGGTTGAGGACATGTCCGACGAGGACATCTGGAAACTCAACCGCGGCGGTCATGATCCTTATAAGGTTTATGCAGCCTACCATCAAGCGGTCAACCACAAAGGCCAACCTACCGTTATTCTTGCCAAGACCATCAAAGGTTATGGTACCGGTGCCGGTGAAGCGAAGAATATCGCTCACAACACCAAGAAAATCGACGTGGAAAGCCTGAAAAAATTCCGCGACCGCTTCGACATCCCGCTGAATGATGACCAGCTGGCCGACCTGCCCTTCTTCCGCCCGGCTGAAGACAGCCCGGAGATGAAATACCTGCGCAAGCGTCGCGAAGCCCTAGGTGGTTCCGTTCCGCAGCGCCGCACGACTAGTATCAGCATTCCAACACCACCGCTGGATACCTTGAAGGCTATTCTAGACGGCTCGGGCGACCGCGAGATTTCTACTACCATGGCCTTTGTGCGCATCCTGTCGCAACTGGTCAAGGATAAAGATCTGGGTAGCCGCATCGTACCGATCATCCCGGATGAGGCTCGTACCTTCGGTATGGAAGGCATGTTCCGTCAGCTCGGCATCTACTCCTCCGTCGGCCAGCTCTATGAGCCTGTCGATAAGGATCAGGTAATGTTCTACCGCGAGGATAAGAAAGGCCAGATCCTTGAGGAAGGCATTAACGAAGCGGGCGCCATGAGCTCCTTCATTGCTGCGGGTACGTCCTACAGCACGTATAACCAACCGATGCTGCCGTTCTACATCTACTATTCGATGTTCGGCTTCCAGCGTATCGGCGACTTGGCGTGGGCCGCTGGCGACAGCCAAGCGCGGGGCTTCCTGATTGGTGGAACAGCTGGTCGTACTACGCTTAACGGCGAAGGTCTGCAGCATGAAGATGGCCATAGCCACATTCTGGCCTCGACTATCCCGAATTGCCGCACCTATGACCCCACCTACGCTTACGAGCTGGCAGTGATCATTCGTGAAGGCATCCGCCAAATGACCGAAGAGCAGAAGAACGTATTCTTCTATATCACGGTCATGAACGAGAACTACCAGCAGCCCGCCCTGCCCGAAGGTGCCGAGGAAGGCATCATCAAGGGTATGTACCTGCTGGAAGAAGAAACCGGCGACTTCAAGCATCGTGTTCAGCTCTTGGGCTCGGGCACTATCCTGCGTGAGGTTCGTGAAGCGAAAGCCCTTCTGCGCGAGTACGGTATCGGCGCTGATATCTGGAGTGTTACCAGCTTCAACGAGCTACGTCGAGATGGCCTGGCAGTTGATCATTGGAACCGCCTACACCCGCTTGAAGAGCCGCGCAAAGCCTATATCCAGCAGTGTCTGGAAGGCCGCGAAGGTCCGGTTATTGCTTCCACCGACTATATGAAGCTGTTTGCCGACCAGGTTCGCCAGTGGGTTCCCGCCAAGGAATACCAAGTGCTGGGTACTGACGGCTTCGGTCGCAGCGACTCGCGCAAGAAGCTACGTCACTTCTTCGAAGTCGATCGCAACTGGGTCGCACTGGCTGCTCTACAAGCCCTGGCCGACCGCGGTGCCATCGAGCGCACGGTCGTAGCGGATGCCATCACCAAGTTTGGTATCGATCCGCTCAAGCGCAACCCGCTTGACTGCTGATGCCGCCGGTGAAAAGGAGAAATTATTGTGAGTGAAACCATTCGCGTACCTGATATCGGCAGCGGCGAAGGCGAGATCATTGAAATTCTGGTCAAGGTAGGCGACACGGTCGAGGCTGAACAAAGCCTCGTCGTGCTCGAATCCGACAAGGCCAGCATGGAGATCCCGGCGCCGAAAGCCGGCAAGATCGCCGCGCTGCACGTCAAGCTAGGTGACACGCTGAAAACCGGCGACCTGCTGTTGGACATGGAGGATGGAGCATCGGGTGAAACCGATGCAGGCGAGCCCATGGCTGTTGCTGCAGGTGCTGCTGACGATGAAGTCGAAATGCCGACGCCACCAGGCGACGAGGATCCATCCGCGTCCGCCAAGGAAGGCGATCAGGCAGGCACAGGCGCCGCCCAGGAAATCCATGTGCCGGATATCGGCACCAGTGGCAAGGCCAACATCATCGAACTTCCAGTCAAGGTCGGCGACCGTATCGAAGCCGAACAGACCTTGATTACGCTGGAGTCCGACAAGGCCAGCATGGAGATTCCCTCACCCGCAGCCGGCGTAATTGAAAGCATTGCCGTCAAGGTGGGCGATGAAGTCGGTACGGGTGACCTGATCCTGGTCCTCAAGGGAAGCGGCAACGCCTCCTCCGCGCCGGCTCAATCCACCAGCAACAAACCTGCCGTGCAGGCAGCCGAGCCTGAACTGCACGAGACGGCCGACGAAGAACCAGCCGGCGAAAGTACTGAAGAGATCAAAGTGCCCGACATCGGCTCGACCGGTAGCGCCAATGTGATCGAAGTGATGGTCAAGGCAGGCGACACGGTAGAAGCGGACCAATCGCTGATTACCTTGGAGTCCGACAAGGCCAGCATGGAAATTCCGGCGCCCAAAGCGGGCGTGGTGGAAAGCGTTTCCATTAAGGTAGGTGATCAGGCCAAAACTGGCGATCTGATCCTGACTTTGAAGGTTCAAGGCGCAGCACCGAAGAAAAAGACTGAGAAGCCTGCACCTGCTCAGCAGAGCGCAGCTCCGGCACAAAAGCCGGCCAGCCCGGCTCCAGCCAAGGCGCCTCAAGCGGCTGCGCCTACCGGGCAGCCTGGCAAGAAAGTTCATGCCGGCCCGGCTGTGCGCATGCTGGCACGCGAGTTTGGCGTAGAGCTGAGCGACGTGACACCAACCGGCCCGAAAGGACGCGTCCTTAAGGAGGATGTCCAGGCCTATGTGAAGGATCAGCTGCAAAAGAGCAAATCTGCTCCGACTGCAGCAGCTGCTACTGGTGGCGCAGGCATTCCGCCGATTCCAACCGTGGACTTCAGCAAGTTCGGCGAAATCGAAGAAGTTCCGATGACGCGTCTGATGCAGGTAGGTGCTACCAATCTGCATCGCAGCTGGCTGAACGTGCCTCACGTGACCCAGTTCGATCAGTCCGATGTCACCGAGCTGGAAGCCTTCCGCGTTTCTCAGAAAGCTGTCGCTGAAAAAGCCGGCGTGAAGTTGACGGTTCTGCCGTTCCTGCTCAAAGCATGTGCTCATGTACTTAAGGAACTGCCGGACTTTAACGCTTCGCTCGCCCCTAGCGGCAAGGCCATTATCCGCAAGAAGTACGTGCACATTGGCTTTGCCGTAGATACGCCGGACGGCTTGCTCGTTCCGGTGATCCGCAACGTTGATCAGAAGAGTCTTCTGCAACTCGCAGCCGAAGCGGCCCAACTGGCCGAAAAAGCGCGAACCAAGAAGCTCACTGGAGACGACATGCAGGGGGCTTGTTTCACGATTTCCAGTCTCGGCCATATTGGCGGTACCGGCTTTACGCCAATCGTGAATGCTCCTGAAGTAGCAATTCTGGGTGTTTCCAAGGCCACGATGCAGCCAGTTTGGGACGGCAAGGCTTTCCAGCCACGCCTGATGCTGCCTCTGTCGCTATCCTACGATCACCGAGTGATCAATGGTGCTGCAGCGGCTCGCTTCACCAAGCGTCTGGGTGATCTGCTTGCAGAGATTCGCAGCTTATTGCTGTGATAGATGGTGTGCCTGGAATGGACTGGCCGTAAGGCCAGTTATCCGAAACCCTGTCGCTTGGCAGGGTTTTTTTTAAAGAATCTGATGCGCTGGATCGATACAGCTCATACGAGAGAAACGTTAGAAGCCCTATCTGAGAGGCTTGCCAGCGCCGAGTCCTTCATGCAACCTTGCGCATTGGATGAAAGCCCTATCGAATGCATTGTTTGGATTGGCAGGACGCCGGATTGAGTACCCTTCGCTTATTGACGTGCCAGTCTTTTTATTCATGGATCGAGTCCGCTCGGTTACTTTTTTTCGCCTGGCACGTCGAGTAGCCATTTTGAAACGAACTTTCGCATGAAGAGCCATCCAGATGCGACAACCCTGTCGGTGGCCGAGGCTGTCACGCCGCTGCCCGATCCTAGACGGCTGGGTATGCTGTGCTTCGAGCGGTTGAACGAGCCCAGCTGGACGCTTCTCTATCTGGACCAGTCCTGTGAGCAGAGGCTTGGCCTTCCGGCTCATGCGTTATGCTCGTTACTGGATTCACCTTTTGCCAGCCTCATGGAGCCTGTCGCACGTCATAGCCTGCATGAAGATATCCAGCATCAACTGGTTAAGAACAAGCGCTATGCGGTTCGCTACTCTCTGCATTGCCCTGACGGAGTCGTGACCTTAATTGAACTGGGAGAAAGTATTCGTCGTCATGGGCGAGAACTTCTTCATGGCTATATGATTCCGCTTGAGCGGGACATGGCAAGCGACCCGCAACTGAGCGAGTTGATCGCTCAGAATACCGACCTGAAAGCCTCTTTGGCTCTGCTCGAGCAATCCTGCATATATGAGCAGGCCCATATCGAGCGGACCCAGGCACAACGTCATCTCCTGATGCAACTGGCTCAGCAGGCCTATCGCTCCAGCGATCCCTTGCTAGAAGCAGCGCAAAGAATGACCCGTGCGAGCTGCGAAGCCTGCTGTGTGACACGAGCCAGCATCTGGCGCGTCGTGGAGAATCGTCTACAGCGGATCTATTTGTATGAAAGCGTCTCCAGTGGGCTTGCGACACCTGATTACTGGGATTTGACAGCGCTGCCACACTACATGGAGGCCCTAGCACAGGGTCCTATCGATGCCAGCGATGCTCAGAGCGATCCGCGAACCATTGAACGAGCTTCGGATTATCTGATACCAGCTGGCATTTTATCTCTACTTGATGCAAGCATTCGTGTGGATGGCAAGATAGTAGGCGTATTGAGCCTGGAGCAAACCGGAGCACTGCGCCCCTGGCATGACGATGAAATCACCTTCGTCTGTGAACTAGCCGACCAGTATGCAAAAGTGTTAAGCAGCCATGAGCGCCGTAATGCAACCCATGCTCTTCACTTGTTCCAACGGGCAGTCGAACAGAGTGCCAATGCATTTCTTCTGGTCAATCGAGAAGGCATCATTGAATACATCACTCCTAGTTTTACTGCCATCACGCAGTATTCCTCGGAAGAGGTTTGTGGTCAGCCGATCACAACGCTACCAGCCCTCATAAACTGGTCCGACTGCCTGCCCGACGCCTATGCCGCGCTGGAAAAGCAAAGCAGCTGGCAGGGTGAAATACGCTGCGAGCGCAAGAATCATGAACTCTATTGGGGCCAGCTGTCCCTCTCCAAAGTGTTTTCCGACAGCGGAGAGCTGACCCACTATATCGGCATTTTGGAAGACGTAACTCAGGCCAAGTTAGCGCTGCAAAGCATAGAGCAGCTGGCTCATCGCGATACACTGACAGGACTTGCTAACCGGAACTATTTCATTGAGCGTCTCGAGAAACGCTTGGTCGAGCGGCAGGAAAATCTCAATTGTCTACTCCTGATCGATATTGACCGATTCAAGCGCATCAACGATAGCCTAGGTCACCAGGCAGGCGATAACCTGCTTGTAACCCTGGCGCGACGACTGCAGACTACCTTGGGTCAAGGCACGCTGATTGCCCGTATTGCCAGTAACGAGTTTGCCGTATTACTGGAAGACAAGACGGTTAGCGAGGGGCTCGATGCCGCCAGTTCCCTGCTGATGACACTCGACAAACCTGTTCACGTAGACAATCTGTCGACCTTGGTCAGTTGCTCGATTGGCCTGACAGTTACACCTGATCATGGGATGGACCCACAGACGCTTATGAAACATGCCGGTCTTGCCCTACACAAGGCCAAGGCCAGCGGTGGTAATCGGGTTCAGGTATACACGGAAACCCTAGTAGCCGAAGCCAGCTACAAACTTTTCATGCAGGACAATCTGCGCCGCGCGCTCGAGCTTGACGAACTCGAGCTGCACTATCAGCCAAAACTTTGTCTGCGTAGCGGGCAATTGCTAGGCCTCGAAGCCCTGATTCGCTGGCGCCACCCAGAAAAAGGCATGATCCGGCCCGACCAGTTCATTAGCGTGGCCGAGGAAACCGGACTGATCATTCCCATAGGGAAATGGGTTATCCGGGAAGCATGCCGGCAGATTCGTCAGCTGGATATGGCAGGTCTACCCTGCTTGCAGATTGCTATCAATTTGTCACCCAAACAGTTTACCGATCTGGAACTGGTCAACTCCATCCGCAGCATTCTCTTGGAAGAGCGCCTACCCCCTCATCGTTTGGAGCTTGAGTTGACTGAAAGCCTGTTGCTTGATGCCACTGATGAGACCCGACAACAACTAGAGGATATGAAAAAGATCGGTCTTTCGCTGGCCATGGACGATTTTGGTACAGGCTACTCGTCGCTCAGCTACTTGAAAAAATTTCCAATCGACGTCATTAAGATTGATCGAAGCTTTATTAAGGATATTCCCGATAATCAGGATGATATGGAGATCACCTCCGCAGTGGTAGCCATGGCGCATAACCTGCGTCTTAAAGTTGTCGCCGAGGGTATCGAAACAACACAGCAGCTGAACTTTCTGCGTCGTCACCACTGTGATGTAGGCCAGGGTTACTTGTTCGATCGTCCTATCCCTGGCAAAGAACTCGTGGAAAGCCTGCGCCGCTATATGCGGGAGATCAAGACGTCACGTTGAAACCAGGGCGCCTATTTACCGCCCATGAATAATATCCGCCGGTCATCGAGCGTCTCTACGTTCGAAGCCGTCGATGTACAGTGTGGAGAGTCCTATGGTCCTGCGCTCACAGATCCTGACGCAAAAGAATGCACTACCTACCGCTGAGCAAGCCCTACCTGGCCGGGCAACGCCTTTGGTTGTACCCGCACAGCACTATGTCAATGGGCATTCACTCAAGCCCCCCTTCCCTACTCATATGGAACAGCTTGTGGTAGGGCTAGGCTGCTTCTGGGGCGCAGAAAGACGCCTATGGCAACAACCGGGCGTATGGACCACTGCAGCAGGCTATGCGGGTGGCTACACCCCTAACCCTACCTACGAAGAGGTATGCTCAGGCCTGACTGGCCACACGGAAGCAGTCCTGGTGGTTTACGATCCGCATGAGACCTCGTTAGAAGCCTTACTCAAGGTTTTCTGGGAGGCCCACGACCCGACGCAAGGCATGCGTCAGGGAAACGACATCGGGACGCAATACCGCTCGGCCATCTATTACGAGACGCCTGCCCAGCAAGCAATCATTGAAGCCAGCCATGCTGCTTTCCAAGCGGAATTGGCGCGGGCTGGCTATGGGGATATTACGACCGAAATCGCACCGCTTACCACGTTCTACTACGCCGAGCCCTATCATCAACAGTATTTGGCTAAGAATCCCGGCGGCTATTGCGGCCTTCGCGGCACTGGGGTTTGCCTACCGGCCTGAGTCAGGCCGGTCGCTCTTCAATCAGCCAGTCCAGTCGCCAGCCTGACTGGCTCTGACATAGCTGCTTAGCCAGCCAGGGTAGTACCTGCCGAAGTTCCTCCTCCAGTCCCCACGGCGGATTGGCAATGGCCATTCCTGACCCATTAAGACCGATGGGATTGTCGACGGGGTGAACTGAAAGCTCCGCTCGTAATAGCTTGGGTGCTCCGCTTTTCTGCAACTCTTGATAAAACCGTTTAAGCTGACGTTGATCCTTGATGGGATACCAGATCATCGCCACGCTCTGCCGCATACGACCAATGCTTTCTTTCAAGGCTAGCGCACAACGCGTCCAATCGTCTGCCTGTTCAAAAGGCGGATCAACCAGTAGAACCGCACGTTTTTCCTGAGTGGGCAGCAGTGCTTTCGGCAGCAGCCAGCCGTCACGCTGATGAATTACCGTTCGACGATCCTGTGCCATGTTGGCCTTGAGCAGCTGACCATCGTCCGGATGCCATTCATTGAACAGCAGACGGTCCTGTGGCCGCGTAAGGCGGCGTGCAACTTCAGGCGAGCCCGGATAAAAACGCAGCTCACCGTCAGGATTCATGTCCCGAACTATGTCTAGATAGGATGTCAACGGAGCCGGAACATCAAAAGCCGCCCATAAGCGTGCAATGCCCTCTCTCCACTCCCCTGTCCGCGTGGCCTGGTCACCCATCAGATCATACAACCCCAGACCGGAATGGCTGTCCAAATAAGCCAATGGGGTTTCCTTGCGCCCGAGCAGGCCAAGTACCCGCGACAGAATAAAATGCTTAAGCACGTCCGCATGATTGCCGGCGTGAAAGGCATGGCGATAATTCATGATGAACTCCTTTGGGCCGCATAGTTTAGCGGAGCAGCCTTCTCATCGCATGCATATGCAAGAATCTGGCATTATTTTTGACAACATGCCAACCCAGCAGGTTAAATCCAGACTCAAGCGCCCCGGCGCCCCATTCAATGACGCAGGAGCCCTGATTTGGACGCCGTAACAATCAATAGCTTGTTCTTGATTGGCGCGGTGCTGGTTGGCCTCTCCATCCTAGTAAGTTCCCTTTCGTCCCGCCTGGGAATTCCGATTCTGGTGATCTTTCTTGGCGTAGGCATGCTTGCTGGCGTGGACGGTCCTGGGCAGATCAACTTCACCAATTACCCTTTGGCCTATCTGGTAGGCAACCTCGCGCTCGCCGTGATTCTGCTCGATGGTGGTTTACGTACTCGGGTTTCCAGCTTTCGCGTGGCCTTATGGCCAGCTCTTTCTTTAGCTACTGTAGGTGTACTTATTACGGCCGGACTGACCGGGGCCGTTGCCGCCTGGCTATTCGACCTGAGTGTTTTTCAAGGGCTTTTAATCGGCGCCATTGTAGGCTCCACCGACGCGGCAGCCGTTTTCTCGCTGCTGGGCGGACGCGGGCTCAATGAACGTGTCACAGCAACACTGGAAATCGAATCCGGCAGCAACGATCCAATGGCGGTGTTCCTGACCGTTACCCTGATTGAAATGCTGGGTAGTGGTCATACTGAACTGAGCTGGATGCTACTTTGGCATTTCATTCGAGATTTCACTATTGGTGGTGTACTAGGCCTATGCGGCGGCTGGCTGCTGCTGCAACTCATCAACCGGATACAGTTAGCGGACGGCCTTTATCCTCTGCTTGCAGTCAGCGGCGGGCTCCTGATCTTCGCCTTGACCAATGCAGCGCATGGTAGCGGCATTCTGGCGGTTTACCTGGCCGGACTGGTCATGGGCAATCGCCCTATCCGTAGTCGCCATGGCATGTTACATATGCTTGATGGCATGGCCTGGCTTTCACAAATCGGGATGTTCCTGGTCCTTGGCCTTTTAGTTGAGCCTCGCAGCCTACTGCCAATTGCCCTGCCGGCCCTGGGTCTTGCCCTCTGGATGATTCTGGTAGCGCGCCCCCTCTCGGTCATGCTGGGCCTGCTTCCCTTCCGTGCGTTTCACGACCGGGAAAAGCTCTTTATCTCCTGGGTAGGCCTGCGTGGCGCAGTACCGATCATTCTGGCGGTTTTCCCAATGATGGCGGGCCTTCCGCAAGCACAGTTGTTTTTCAACGTTGCCTTTTTCATCGTCTTGGTTTCCCTGTTGTTGCAAGGCTCCAGCCTGCCGCTAGCCGCTAAACTGTTGCGTGTTACCGTCCCTCCGGAACCCGCCCCGTTTTCTCGGGCAGGCCTGCAAGTACATCCCACCAGTGAATGGGAGCTATTCGTCTATCGGCTAGGAAAGGAAAAATGGTGCATCGGCGCAGCCTTGCGTGAACTAAAGATGCCACCTAATACACGGATTGCAGCTTTATTCCGAGGGCAGCAGCTACTCCATCCCTCCGGCAGCACTACTCTTGAAGCTGGCGACATCCTGTGCGTCATAGGCCATGAACACGACTTGCCAGCGCTAGGCAGATTGTTTAGTCAGGCGCCCGAGCGTGGGCAGCGTTTCTTTGGTGATTTCGTGTTAGAAGCGGATGCCGAATTGCGCGCCGTCGCCTCGCTCTATGGACTCAATCTTGATAATGTGGACGGCAGCCAATCGTTAGGTCATTTTGTGACTCAGCGAATAGGTGGTGAACCCGTTATAGGCGACCAAGTAGAATGGGCCGGCCTCATTTGGACAGTAGCATCGCTTGAGGGTCACCGGGTACGCAAGATTGGCGTGAAGTTCCCGGAAGGTCGTTCGGGTCCGGCACTTTTCCTTTGAAACGTGCACTGATCGGCTCGTCATGGCGAGGCGGTTGCGCATAGCCTAGGAGGCCATTAACCTCCTCGCCTTTCCAGCCTATCAGACTCGACCATGTCAGCCTTGCGTCCCCTGCTGTCCTTTCTCCTGCTAAGCCTGTGCTTCTGCACATCACTGGCTCAAGCCCAAGAAACCTCGTCGACCCTGCCCGACGCCAAACAGGTCCAGCAGAATCTCGACTCGCTGGCCGACCGGAAATTACCGGCAACGGACCAGCAAGTCCTGCAGGATATGTTGAAACAAACCCTGCAGTTGCTGGATCAGAAAGCCCAGCATGAGCAGAATCTAAACGCTCTCAAAAAGACCCTCGCCCAGGCGCCACAGTTGATCAAGGATGCGCAGCGCGATCTGGCCAAACTGCGGGAAGAGCCGGACAAGCCTATAGCCCAGCGCTACGGTAATCTAAGCCCACGGGAACTGGAAAATCTGCAAAGCCAGCGCAGCGTTCAGCTCAATGACTGGCAAAATGCTCTGAACGATGCCAATACGCTGGTTATTACGTCGCAAACGCGTCCGGAGCGGGCGCAATTGGAAATTGGCGATGCGCAAGCTCGCCTCCAAACGATCAGCGACACGCTCAAGGCCGGTAGGGAAAATGGCAAACCTATCCTACCGGAGCGGCGTAACCAGCTATTGGCCGAACAGGCCGAGCGTAACGCCTTAATTCAGTTGCGCCAGCAGGAACTGTCTGCCAATAGTACCTTGCAGGACTTAGGCTCAATACAACGCGAGCTTTACACTGAACGTGTCAAACGCATGGAGCAAGAAAGCCTGGACCTCCAGGCATTGATCAGCGGCAAGCGGCGCCAACAATCCGAGGAAACGTTCGCAGCCCTATCCCGAGAATCTCAACAGGCCGCCAATGCGAACGACGTACTGGCACAGGAAAGCAAGCTTAACCTGACGTTGTCCGACTATTTGCTACGTGCTACGGACCGCCTTAACGACCTGACGCGTCGTAGCTTGGAAACCAAACAACAACTCGACCAGCTTAGACAAACCAGTGAAACACTGGATCAACAGATTAATGTGCTACGCGGCAGCTTGTTGCTCTCTAAATTGCTTTATCAGCAACGTGCATCGCTTCCTACCGTCGAAGTCAGCAAGAACCTAACAGACGATATTGCCGACTTACGCCTCTATCAATTCGAGCTCAATCAACAGCGCGCCCAAGTGGCAAATCTGACAGGTTATATTGATAACCTTTTGGCACAGCAACCGCCCGAGCAGGTTACGCCTGAACTGCGCAAGCAACTGTTGGAGCTGGTCAAAACCCGTATCGAGCTGCAAGACCGTCTAAGTACTGAACTCAGCGCTCTTCTCAGCGAATCCATTTCCTTGCAGCTGAGTCAGAAGCAACTCATTAAGACTAGCGAGAGCCTTAGGGCCACCTTGGATGAACAGATGTTCTGGATTCCAAGCAATCGTCCTTTGGATTGGAGTTGGCTCAAGGACGCTCCCAAGCACCTGCTGGGGCAAGTTACCCTAGTTCCCTGGTTGGACAGCCTTAAGGCATTGTCTGCCGGCCTGGTGGATCATCTGTTAATTTTTCTACCCTTAGTTGTCGCAATAGCCACACTGCTCTGGCGTCGGCACTATTTGTACGAAAAGTTGAATACTCTGAACAAGGACATCGGTCATTTCCAGCGTGACAGCCAGTTGCATACACCTTTGGCTATTGTACTGACCGTTCTGCTCGCCATGCCCGTCAGCCTGACGCTAGCCCTCATAGGGGTCGGCCTCGAAAGTGACAAGCGCGGCCTTAATGGTGCCATTGGCGCAGCCCTAATGGAAATGGCGGTTGGCTGGCTAATCTTCTATACGGTCTATCGTCTACTCGAAAGCGGTGGCGTGGCTGAGACGCACTTCCGCTGGGCGCGCACTCAAGTCGACTCGCTACGTCGTCTGGTACGCCGACTGGGTATTCTGGCGTTGGCCCTGATGGCGGTAGTAGCCATAGCTGAACGTCAGCTCAATGGGCTAGCTGGGGACGTGATTGGCATCCTCATCGTATTGGTTTGTTATGCCGGTATGGCGTGGATGCTAGGCCGCTCGCTGCTTAATGCAGCCGCGCGGGAACGCCTACCGTTAATCCGGTTATTGCTCGGCCTGATGATTACGGCTATTCCTGCAGGCCTGTTCCTGGCGGTTTGCCTGGGCTACTACTACACGTCATTGAAGCTAACCGACCGGCTGATCGATACACTATATCTACTGCTGGCGTGGATCATTATGGAAGCCGCCCTTGCCCGAGGCCTGAATGTAGCGGCACGGCGGTTGGCCTATCACCGCGCCCTAACCAGGCGGCAAAACCAGCAGGAAGCAGCCGAACTGGGTGAAACATTAGAAGAAGAACCTGCGCTAGACATGGAGCAGGTCAACCAGCAATCGCTTCGTCTGATCCGGCTCGCATTATGGTTAGGCTTCCTAGGAGTTCTCTATTGGGTTTGGGCAGATGTTGTGGCTGTTTTCTCTTACCTTGACAACATCACACTCTATGAAAACACCAGAGGAAGCGGCGAAACCGCTACAGTGGTGCCGGTTACCCTACGGGATTTCCTGAGTGCCATCTTTATTGCTGGACTAACCTTTGCCCTGGCACGCAACCTGCCCGGCCTGCTTGAAGTTCTAGTCTTGTCCCGCCTGCAGCTGGCCCAAGGTACCGCCTATGCTGTCACGACGCTGCTCTCTCATGCGATTATTACTATTGGTGTTATTAGTGCACTCTCAACCCTAGGTGTCAGCTGGGATAAGCTTCAGTGGTTAGCTGCTGCCCTATCCGTAGGCCTCGGCTTTGGACTGCAGGAAATCTTCGGTAACTTCATTTCAGGCCTGATCATCCTGTTCGAGCGCCCAGTACGCATCGGTGATTTGATTACCATTGGCAATGTGACCGGTACAGTGAAGCGTATCCAGATCCGAGCGACCCATATTGTCGATGCCGATAACAAATCCGTAGTTGTACCAAACAAGACCTTTGTGACCAGCCAGCTAATCAACTGGACGCTGACCGACACCATGACGCGAGTCACGCTGTTGATTGGGGTGGGCTACGGCTCAGACCTTGAAAAGGTCCGCGCTCTGCTTTTCCAGGCAGCCTATGATAATCCGCGAGTATTGCGTGATCCGGAGCCTATGGTCCTGTTCCAAGCCTTTGGTGAAAGCACTTTAAATCATGAGCTACGCGTTCATGTACGCGAGCTGGGTGATCGCGCCTTCGCTACGGATGAGATCAACCGGCGTATCGAACAGCTCTTCCGGGAAAATGATATCGAAATCGCATTCCGTCAGCTGGAAGTTTCCGTCAAGAAAATGGACGGTATCGAACAATTACTCAACCGAATCCAGATACCTATAGCTGGCAACTCAGGCGTTTCACCGGATTCAGGACAAAAGGCATGATCAGAAGGACGCGTCCTGCTGTCCGAATAAAAAGCCTCGCTGTCTGGAGACGCCTGTGAAAACGCTTGAGGAACTTGAGTTCGATAATCGCTTCGCCCGCCTGGGTGACGATTTTTCGACCCCTGTCCAGCCTAAACCCATCGACAATCCGCGCCTGGTAGTCGTCTCGGACGAAGCTATGGCACTGCTTGACCTAAACCGTGCAGAGGCGGAAAAAACCGTTTTTACCGAACTCTTTTCGGGCCATAAGTTATGGGATACGGCCGAGCCACGGGCGATGGTGTATTCGGGACACCAGTTTGGCTCCTACAATCCGCGTCTGGGAGACGGGCGCGGCCTACTGCTAGGAGAGGTCGTGAACGATGCGGGGGAACATTGGGACCTGCATTTGAAAGGTGCTGGCATGACGCCTTACTCACGGATGGGGGACGGTCGCGCCGTGCTGCGTTCGTCTATTCGCGAGTTTCTAGCATCAGAAGCACTCCACGCGCTGGGTATTCCTACCAGCCGGGCCCTGTGCGTTACAGGCTCTACAACACAAGTTGTTCGCGAGCGCCTCGAAACCGGTGCCATGGTGCTGCGCTTAGCCCAGAGCCACATTCGCTTCGGACACTTCGAGTATTTTTACTATACCCAGCGCCATGATCTGCTTGATATTCTAGGGCAGCATGTTCTGGAGTGGCATTATCCTCACTGCCTAGGGCAACCAGAGCCTTATGTGGCCTTCTTCCGCGAGGTCGTTGAACGTAATGCCGAACTGATCGCCTATTGGCAAGCGTATGGTTTCTGCCATGGGGTTATGAATACGGACAACATGTCCATTTTGGGCATTACTTTCGATTTTGGTCCCTATGCTTTTCTGGACGACTTTGACGCCAATTTCATTTGTAACCACTCCGACTACAGCGGTCGCTACTCCTACAGTAATCAAGTTCCCATTGCCCATTGGAACCTAGCAGCGTTAGCTCAAACCTTGACGCCAAAGATTCCTACCGAAACCCTAAAGGCAACGCTGGACTTGTTCCTGCCGCTTTATCAAACGCATTACCAAGCGCTGATGCGTCGCCGCCTGGGGCTTGTTACTGAACAAGCAGACGATGCGACATTGATCGAGCGCTTATTGGGCTTAATGCAGGGTAGCTCGGTAGACTACACATTGTTCTTTCGTCGTCTCGGCGAAGAAGCACCAGTACAAGCCCTGGAAGCGCTAAGAAACGACTTTATCGACCTATCCGGTTTTGATGCCTGGAGTAAGCTGTATCTGGCCCGCGTCGAAAAGGAAGGGAGCGATCAGAGCGCACGACGCTCCCGGATGCACGGGGTGAACCCCCTGTATATCCTGCGAAACTATTTGGCTCAGCAAGCGATTGAGCAGGCCGAAGCAGGTAATTATGAGGAGGTACGCCTGCTTCATAAAGTTTTGACTCGCCCCTTTGAGTCTCAAGCTGGCTGCGATCGATTCGCCCAGCGGCCGCCGGACTGGGGAAAACATCTCGAAATTAGCTGCTCATCCTAATTCTTCAGGCGAGCCGCTTTCCAGAAAAGCAGTATCTTATTTCTTTTTTAATAGCTCAAAGGAATAAGATACTGTTCAAATCATATTAGACAAGTTCTAAACAGCACTCTATTGTGCGCCGGGCTAGGCGTCCCGGTACGCCCGATACCTCACATGAGATTCGTTGCGTCTAAGGAAGCTTGTGGAAACCTTTTCATTGCTGTTCGTCGCTGGCTTACTGATCTGGCTGCTGATTTCCTTTCTCAGAGAGAAATGGAGTGCCGATGTTGTAGCAGCCGTTGCGGTAGCCGCTTTGCTGGTAGTGCAGATACTAACGCCAAAGGAAGTTCTTAGCGTCCTGTCCAATTCTGCTCCCGCAACGATTGCCTGCATGTTCGTGTTATCTGCCGCGCTTGAGCGTACCGGCTGTATCGATAAATTGGGTAATTGGTTAGGCAATCTGGTTGGTAGCGATCCTTTTCGTGTTCTGGCTGGCCTTAGCCTGACAGCTCTAGCTGTTTCTGCCTTTCTGAACAACACGCCTGTCGTGGCTATCCTGACCCCGGTAGCCATCGCTTTGGCACGCCGCGCGAATACGGCTTCCTCTAAATTGCTGATTCCGCTGTCTTACGCCACGATCTTGGGAGGTATGCTGACCATGATCGGAACATCAACCAACATTTTGGTGGATGGCGTAGCCCGAAAGGCCGGCCTTGAACCTTTCAGCATGTTTGAAATTACCCCAGCAGCATTAGTGTTCGCGGTTGTAGGCCTTGTCTATCTGATGCTGTTCAGCAATCGTCTGTTGCCCGATCGTGAAAGCTTGGCGAAACAGCTGCGCCCCGATCTTGGCCGCACCTTTGTTGCGGAACTGCGTGTACCGTCGGACTCTCCGGTTATCGGCAAGAGCCTGAGCGAAGCTCGCCTAAACGGCGACAGTGGCCTGCAGGTCCTTAAGGTATTGAGGAACAATCAAGAGTTGGCTGTTCCTTATCAAGATGTACGTCTAGCCGAAAACGATCGACTGGTTCTCCACGGCGAGGTCAAGGACGTGGTGGAAATGCGCGAGCGCGGCCATCTTACCTTCCATCGGGGTGAAGGCTTCGAAACGTTAAGCACTGAGGACCTGATTCTGGTTGAGGCAATCGTAGGCCGCAACTCACGTTATATCCATCGCCCGATGCGCGATCTGGATCTGGCGGCCCGCTACGGTATCAATCTGTTGGCAGTGCATCGTCAAGCTGAAAATATCCAAACCAATCTGGAAGAGTTTCAGCTGCATTTTGGCGATGTAATGTTAGTTGAGGGCACGCCGACCCAGATTAAACGCTTTGCCGACAATGGTGACCTGATCAGCTTGAATGCCGTTCAAGAACGTGCGTACCGTCGAGACAAGGCTCCTATTGCCTTACTGGCTACACTCGCAGTCATGTTGCTGGCTGCCTTCAATGTCATGCCAATTGAAGGACTGGCCATGATTGCAGCCGCCACGGTTATTGCAACAGGATGCCTGGATGTAGAGGAAGCGTACAAAGCAGTTGAGTGGAAGATCCTGGGTCTGATCTTCGGCATGCTTGCCATCAGTATCGCAATGGACAAGGTGGGACTGGTTGACCTTGTTGTTCAACACACCATGAATGCTTTACCTCATAACAGTCCGTTGTTCATGCTAGCCTTCATTTATCTGCTAACAACTGTACTAACCGAGCTCTTATCCAACAATGCAGTAGGTGTGCTCCTGACGCCCATTGCCATTGGCGTGGCCCAGCAACTGGGTATAGATCCGCGCCCCTTTGTAGTGGCCGTAATGTTTGCTGCCAGCGTAAGCTTTGCAACACCAATCGGCTATCAGACCAATACCTTCGTCTATAACGCAGGAGGCTATCGGTTTAGCGACTTCATGCGGATAGGAATTCCGCTCAATATTTTGATGGTTATCGTCGCCTTGCTTGTTATTCCTTATTTCTGGCCACTCGTGCCGGCGTGAAACTCGGCATCGCTGATCAGAAGCTTGATAAAAGCCTTTGCCAGCGGTGAGCGCTCGTGTTTTCGGTGTATCAGCCAGACGGCAGAGGTTGCATCGTTATCAAGCAAGGTCCGGTACACCACACCTTCAATGCGCATGCGTTGATAAGTCGCCGGCAATATGGAAACGCCTAAACCTGCGGCTACCAGCCCAATGATGATAGTCGTCTCACGTGCCTCTTGCACAATATTGGGACTAAACCCGGCCCGCTGCGCCAGACTGATCAGTTGGTTATACAGGCCTGTGCCATAGGTTCTGGGAAAGTACACGAATGGTTCTTCAGCTAAATCCTTGAGCATAAGTCCGTCTTCACTGCCTTGAGCAAGAGGATGATCGGAGCGCATGACAGCGACTAGCGGCTCGCTGAACAGTTCAACAGCAACCACCCCTTCTGGCAGGGTAATGGGCCGAATCAGCCCTACTTGAAGACGGCCCTCTACCAAGGCCTCAGTCTGCTCTCGACTGCTCATTTCCTGAAGAGCCAAATGGACGGAAGGAAATCGTTGGCGAAAGGCAAAAATCGAGCGAGGGACTGTACTTACAAAGGGAGCCGAAACGGTAAAGCCCACCTGTAACTCACCTAACTCACCACGCTGAGCACGACGCGCGACATCTGCCGCCTTGTCAGCCTGGGCAAGTACCAGTCTGGCCTCATCAAGAAAAAGTCGTCCTGCTTCGGTTAGCGAAACACGCCGATTGGTTCGGTCAAACAAACGTGCACCTACCTCCTGCTCTAGCGCTTGAATCTGTTGACTCAGCGGAGGCTGTGAAATACCCAAGAGTTCTGCTGCACGCCCAAAGTGCAGCTCATCGGCCACGGCTACAAAATAACGCAGATGTCTAAGTTCCATAGCCTCTAATGATATGTAAAACATATCAAAGCAGTCGAACAATATATTGGAAAGCTAATAAAACACGACATATCCTTTGTTCTATCCAATAACAATCTTCCTAGCCTGCGCAGTGTAGTTTTCACATTGCGCCGGGGTCGTTCATTTCTGCTTTATTGTCATGAGGTTATCGTGAGTAAGTTTGCTGTACGCTCTGCTACAGAGTGCACGTCATCTGATGAAGAACCTGCGCCTAGCCCCTTAGTAGGTGAGGCGGCCAATCAAACCATGCATCAGGCGTCCGAGCCGTATATCGAAAAAGGTACACGTCAGTTTATCCATACTGCCCTCGCCCTATTCTGCGGCGGCTTCGCTACCTTCGCACTGCTGTATTGTGTACAGCCGATGATGCCGCTTTTTTCACAAGTCTTTGGTATCTCAGCTGCCAGTAGCAGCCTAGCGCTTTCAGTCTCGACTGGAATGATGGCTGTCGGGCTGCTTATAACCGGGCCGATTTCCGATGCTATCGGACGCAAGCCAGTCATGGTGGTTTCACTGTTCGCCGCAGCGCTCTTTACGTTAGCCAGTGCGGTCATGCCCACATGGGAAGGCATCCTGGTCATGCGTGCACTGGTAGGCCTATCACTGTCCGGCCTGGCAGCCGTGGCCATGACCTATCTTTCTGAAGAAATCCACCCTCAGCATATTGGCTTGGCGATGGGTCTGTATATCAGCGGTAATGCCTTGGGCGGCATGAGCGGTCGTGTTATTAGCGGCGTGCTGGTTGACTTTGTTTCATGGAGGGTTGCATTGGCTGCTCTAGGCGCCTTGGCATTAATAGCAGCCATTATGTTCTGGCGTCGCCTTCCCGAATCGCGGCATTTCCGCCCAACCCCGTTGCAGCCGAATAATGTAATCAGAGGATTTACCCAGCACTTTCGCGATGGAGGCTTGCCTTGGTTGTTCCTTGAAGGCTTCCTCTTAATGGGCGCCTTCGTCACCTTGTTCAACTATATAGGCTACCGCTTGCTCGGCGAACCTTATTACATGAGTCAGGCTGTAGTTGGTGTTTTGTCAGTAGTATATCTATCGGGCATCTACAGCTCTGCGCAGATCGGCTCTCTGGCTGACAAACTAGGCCGTCGGCGCGTCTTCTGGGCAGTAATCCTGCTCATGCTCAGCGGGCTGCTTCTCACCCTATTTACGCCGCTTGCTCTGGTCCTGATTGGCATGCTGCTGTTCACCTTCGGCTTCTTCGGTGCTCACTCAGTAGCCAGCAGCTGGATCGGTCGCCGTGCACGACAGGCCAAGGGCCAGGCGTCCTCACTTTACTTATTCTGCTATTACGTAGGTTCAAGCGTGGCCGGAACACTCGGCGGTGTTTTCTGGCATGAAGCTGGCTGGAATGGAGTGGGTTTGTTTATCGGCACACTTCTGATAGCCGCCCTGGCTGTAGCACTGCATCTGAGCCGGCTTCCGGCCCTTCCGCTAAATGTTAAAGCTGTTGCCCACTGAAAAAGGCTACCCCTGGCTATTGATAAGAAATAGCCAGGGGTAGCAGCTTTAATCGTTCACTCTTTACGCTAATCCGAACTATGGAACCTGCACTGTCAGTTACCGGTCCGCAATAAGAGCGTCGCAACTTTTTTCAGGCACGCCTTATCATCAGGAGATGACAGCATGTCCAGCCATTTGTATGAAGTAAATTACATACATAACAATGATCCCAAGGCTACTACGATCGAGTCAGATAGCGATGAGATGCCAGTACATCAGGCAGCTCTGAAATTGATCGAACAACACCAAGCCGATGCGGAAAATAGTTTAGCCATGCCGTCGGCCGATGCCGCTCCGGAAGAAATCATGCAATTGGCTGAGTCTCATGGTATCCATGACATCCGTGTCACAGGCATCCCTAAGCACAAGTCAGGTACAACTCCTGGGCATTATCAACAGCCCTAAATTAGCCTAGCGATGGTAGACCGCTGACAGCTCATGCACCGCTTCGATAAAGGCACCAGCATGAGCTGGATCTACCTCAGGCGTGATGCCGTGGCCTAGGTTGAATACATGGCCTGAACCATGCCCGTAACTGCTTAAAATACGTCCTACTTCAGATCGAATAGCTTCAGGCTTGGCATACAATACGGTTGGGTCCATGTTGCCTTGCAAGGCGACTTTATCCCCCACCCGACGCCGGGCCTCACCAATGTCGCATGTCCAATCCAGCCCTAGCGCATCGGCGCCACTTTCGGCCAGGCTTTCCAGCCAAAGCCCACCATTTTTAGTAAACAAAATGACAGGCACCTTGCGTCCCTCATGCTCTCGGATCAATCCTTTCACGATCCGCTGCATATAGGCCAAGGAAAACGTCTGATAAGCCGCTGCCGACAGGTTGCCGCCCCACGTATCGAAAATCTGTACAGCTTGGGCGCCGGCCAGAATCTGTCCATTAAGGTAGGTCGTTACCGAATCGGCCAATTTTGATAACAAAGCATGCATGGCTTCAGGATTGTCATACAACATAGCTTTGCTGCGGCGGAAATCCTTGGAAGAGCCGCCTTCGATCATGTACGTCGCCAGTGTCCACGGACTACCTGAAAACCCAATCAAGGGTACGTGACCATTGAGCTCTCGACGAATCGTACGTACCGCCTCCATCACATACCCCAAGTCCCGCTCTGGATCCGGCACACTCAAGGCCGCTATGTCGGCTGCAGTTTCGATCCGTTTGCGGAAGCGCGGTCCTTCTCCTGCTTCGAAGTAAAGTCCCAAGCCCATGGCATCAGGAATCGTGAGAATGTCTGAAAAAAGAATGGCGGCATCGAGCGGATAGCGTTCCAGTGGCTGCAGTGTTACTTCGCATGCCATTTCCGGATTCATGCATAGGCTCATGAAATCACCTGCACGTGCACGGGAAGCCCGGTACTCCGGCAAATAACGTCCTGCCTGCCGCATCATCCACACAGGCGTGACATCAACGGGCTGCTTGAGCAGGGCGCGGAGAAAACGATCGTTCTTCAAGGCAGTCATGGAAAATATCCGTCGAGAAAGTAGCGTTATTTTCTCAGAGCCCTAAGCAAAAGGCACGGCGGAAGCCGTGCCTTTTATCTATCGCGGCCATTAGCCACGCGCCACTTGCCTGTAAAGTCAGGTTATGACCGGTTATACACCAAGATAATCCAGAATGCCCTCTGCAGCCGTACGCCCTTCAAACACAGCAGTTACGACTAGGTCAGAACCTCGGACCATATCGCCGCCAGCAAAGATCTTTGGATTGCTGGTCTGATGCTTAAACTCACCTACCGATGGCGCTACGACGCGGCCCTGGTTGTCCATTGCAATGGTATGTTGCTCGAACCACTCTGCTGGGCTAGGACGGAAACCAAACGCGATGACAACAGCATCTGCCGGCAAAATTTCCTCGGATCCAGGAATCGGCTCAGGACTGCGGCGGCCCCGTGCGTCAGGCTCGCCCAGGCGGGTTTCAACAACCTTTACACCTTCTACCTTGTCCTCGCCCACAATAGCGATAGGCTGCCGATTGAACAAGAACTTGACGCCCTCTTCTTTGGCATTCTTCACCTCACGACGCGAACCCGGCATGTTTTCCGCATCACGCCGATAGGCACAGGTAACGCTCTTAGCGCCCTGCCGGATTGAGGTACGGTTGCAATCCATCGCGGTGTCACCGCCGCCCAACACAACGACGCGCTTGCCCTTCATATCGACAAACGCCTCAGGCGACTTCTCAAAGCCGAGATTGCGGTTGACGTTGGCAACTAGGAAGTCCAACGCATCGTGGACTCCTGGCAGATCTTCACCGGGGAAGCCACCCTTCATATATGTATAGGTACCCATACCCATGAAGATGGCATCGTAGTCAGCCAGCAACTGCTCTACGGTAATATCCTTGCCCACTTCGGTATTGAGGCGGAACTCAATACCCATGCCTGTAAAAACCTCACGACGACGCATCATGACGCTTTTTTCAAGCTTGAACTCAGGAATACCAAAGGTAACCAGCCCACCAATCTCCGGATTACGGTCGAAGACAACAGGCTTTACACCATTACGGACCAGAATATCCGCACAGCCCAATCCTGCCGGGCCCGCACCGATGATAGCTACCTTTTTACCGGTGGGAACGACCTTGGACATGTCCGGGCGCCAGCCCATCGCAAAGGCAGTATCGGCAATATATTTTTCGACTGAGCCGATGGTGACCGCACCAAACCCATCGTTTAACGTACAGGCTCCCTCACATAGGCGATCCTGAGGACAAACCCGGCCGCATACTTCCGGCAGAGTGTTGGTCTGGTGCACTAATTCAGCCGCAGCCAGAATATTGCCTTCCGAGACTAATTTGAGCCAATTCGGAATGAAATTGTGAACAGGGCACTTCCATTCGCAATAAGGGTTACCACACCCCAGACAACGGTGCGACTGCTCTGAAGCCTGCTGCGGCTTGAAGGGATCGTAGATCTCGACGAATTCTTTTTTGCGCTGACGCAGGAGCTTCTTTTTAGGATCCTTGCGGCCGACTTCAAGGAACTGGAAGTCGTTATTTAGACGTTCAGCCATTACCTAAAACCTCATGATGTAGCGCACGAGAAAGACCGGCGCTACAGGAAACTCACGGTCGCATGTAACCCTGTATCATTTAAATACAGGGTTACATGCTTAGCTCTTATTGCGGGTTTGCCCGGGTGCTGGAAAGTAGCGAAGCCAGACTGGCCGCCTTCGGCTTTACCAGCCAGAACTTGCGTAGATAGTCATCGATATTTTCAAACAGATGACGTCCCCACTCGCTACCCGTTTCTTCAACATACTCAGCGAGCACATGACACAGGTGGCTTCGGTAAGCTTCCATGGCTTCATTGCTGATGCGCTGAATTTCGACCAACTCGTGATTTACCCGATCGACAAAGCTGTTATCCATATCGAGAACATAGGCGAAACCACCAGTCATACCGGAGCCGAAGTTATAACCGGTTCTGCCCAGCACACAAACAAAGCCACCCGTCATGTACTCACAGCAGTGATCGCCGGTTCCCTCAACTACTGCGTGAGCTCCAGAGTTACGTACGCCGAAACGCTCACCTGCAGTACCAGCAGCAAACAGCTTTCCACCTGTAGCACCATAAAGGCAGGTGTTACCGATAATGGCCGACTCCTGGCTCTTGAAGGGACTCCCCTTGGGCGGCGTGATGACCAGCTTACCGCCAGTCATACCTTTACCAACATAGTCGTTGGCGTCGCCCTCGAGATAGAGGTTCAGACCACCAGCGTTCCAGACGCCAAAGCTCTGTCCTGCCGTACCGTTGAAGCGGAATGTGATCGGCTTGCTAACCATGCCTTGGTTACCATGGCAGCGAGCGATTTCGCCTGAAACACGCGCACCGATAGAGCGGTCACAGTTGCTGATCTTCAGCTCGAACTCGCCCCCCGTCATGTCATCAATAGCTGGCTTGGCTAGACGGACCATTTCCTCAGCGAGTAAGCCTTGATCAAATGGCGGATTTTTATCCACCAAACAGAACTGCGGCTTATCAGGAGACACATGGTCGCTACCCAACAGAGGCGACAGATCCAAATTCTGCTGTTTTGCCGTTTCGCCCGGCAGAATTTCTAATAGATCCGTCCGGCCAATCAACTCACCTAGACTCCGCACCCCCAGACGCGCCAGCCACTCACGGGTTTCCTCAGCTACGAAGGTAAAGAAGTTCACCACCATATCTACCGTACCGATGTAGTGGTCCTTGCGCAGCTTGTCATTCTGGGTCGCTACGCCGGTAGCACAATTGTTGAGATGGCAAATGCGTAAATATTTGCACCCTAGGGCAATCATCGGCGCAGTACCAAACCCGAAGCTTTCGGCGCCCAGAATTGCAGCTTTGATCACATCAAGGCCAGTCTTCAGACCACCATCGGTTTGTACCCGTACCTTGCCACGTAGATCATTACCCCGTAGCGTTTGGTGCGCCTCGGCCAAGCCGAGCTCCCACGGGCTACCCGCATATTTGATCGAGGTTACCGGAGACGCTCCAGTGCCGCCGTCATAGCCGGAAATAGTGATCAAGTCGGCATAGGCCTTGGCGACTCCGGCAGCGACTGTACCTACACCTGGCTCAGACACAAGCTTCACTGATACCAATGCCTTAGGGTTGACCTGCTTGAGGTCAAAGATTAGCTGCGCCAAGTCCTCGATTGAGTAAATGTCGTGGTGGGGAGGCGGCGAAATTAGCGTTACGCCCGGTACGGCATACCGCAATTTGGCAATTAGTCCATTAACCTTACCACCTGGCAATTGGCCGCCCTCGCCTGGCTTGGCGCCTTGGGCAACCTTGATCTGCAACACTTCAGCATTGACCAGATATTCAGGCGTTACGCCAAAGCGGCCTGTGGCGACCTGCTTGATCTTAGAGCTGCGAATCGTGCCATAACGGGCAGGATCTTCGCCACCTTCGCCCGAGTTCGAACGAGCACCCAGTCGGTTCATAGCCTCAGCCAAGGCCTCGTGAGCCTCGGGTGATAAAGCGCCCAGAGAGATGCCAGCTGAGTCGAAGCGCGTGAGTATAGACTCCAGCGGCTCGACCTCTTCCAGCGCCAATGGCGTATCGCTGACCTTGACCTTAAGCAGGTCTCGAATCATGGCAACCGGACGCTGATCGACCAACGCCGAATACTCACGGAAGCGCGCATAGTCGCCTTGCTGAACGGCAGCCTGTAGCAGGTTAACCACATCTGGATTGTAGGCGTGATACTCGCCGCCGTAGACATACTTCAGCAAACCACCCTGCTGAATCGGCTTACGATTGCTCCAGGCTTCGTTGGCTAGCAGTTTCTGCTCGGCCTCGATATCCGTAAAACGAGCACCCTGAATTCGACTGGTCACGCCGGGGAAACACAGATCCGTAACTTCATCTGACAAGCCCACAGCTTCGAACAACTGAGCACCCCGGTAGGAAGCCACTGTGGAAATACCCATCTTCGACAGGATTTTCAGCAAGCCCTTGGTAATGCCCTTGCGGTAATACTTGAAGACTTCGTAGAGATCACCTAGTACCTCACCCGTACGGATCAGATCTCCCAGCACCTCATACGCGAGGAACGGATAAATCGCCGTCGCACCGAAGCCAAGTAGCACAGCGAAATGGTGCGGATCGCGCGCCGTAGCCGTCTCGACCAGCAAATTACAGTCCGTTCGCAGTCCAATTTGTACCAGGCGATGATGAACGGCACCCACAGCCAGTGAGGCATGGACAGGCAGCTTACCAGGCGCAATATGGCGGTCCGACAGGATTAATAGCACCTTACCAGCACGCACAGCCTCTTCAGCCTGCTCGACAATGTTGCGTACCGCTGCCTCCAGTCCAACACCTTCCTCGTAATTGAGATCGATGATATGACGGTCGAAGCCCGGACGCTCTAGCGTCAGGATCGAGCGCCATTTAGCCGGCGAAATTATAGGGGAGCTTAGAATGGCTCGATTGGCATGCTCAGCTGTTTCTTCAAAAACGTTACGCTCGGCCCCTAGGCAGGTTTCCAGTGACATCACAATCGCCTCACGCAGCGGGTCGATTGGAGGATTGGTTACCTGAGCGAACTGTTGACGAAAATAGTCATAGTTAGAGCGTATGCGCTTGGACAGAACAGCCATGGGCGTGTCATCACCCATGGAACCCACTGCCTCCTGGCCTTGCTCAGCCAACGGACGCAACACCTGATCACGCTCTTCAAACGTGACCTGGAACATTTTCATGTACTGGCGCAATCGGTCCGCATCGTAAAACGGCGAGCCATGATCCTTGTCATCCAGTGTTGCCTGAATACGTAAGGCACTCTTACGTAGCCACTGCTTGTAAGGATGGCGAGACTTCAACCGATTGTCGATATCGTCCGTTTGGAGTATTTGCCCTGTCTCGGTATCGATGGCCAGGATCTGACCAGGCCCTACACGGCCTTTGGCAATAACGTCTTCCGGCTTGTAATCCCAGACGCCAACTTCAGAGGCTAGGGTGATATAACCATTCTTGGTGGTTACCCAGCGTGCAGGCCGCAAGCCATTACGGTCCAGCAGGCAGACCGCGTAGCGGCCATCTGTCAGTACGACACCAGCCGGCCCATCCCAAGGCTCCATATGCATGGAGTTGAACTCATAAAAGGCCCGCAGGTCGGCATCCATCGTTTCAACATTCTGCCAGGCTGGCGGAATAATCATCCGGATTGCCCGGAATAGATCCATTCCACCGGTTACCAGCAACTCGAGCATGTTATCCATACTCGATGAATCGGAACCAACTGTATTGACGAGATCCCCTAGGCTCTCAAGATCGGGCAGAAGTTCATTGACGAACTTGGTGCGTCGCGCCTTAGCCCAGTTACGGTTACCCGTAATCGTATTAATTTCACCATTATGCGCCAAATAGCGGAACGGCTGAGCCAATGGCCACTTGGGTAAGGTATTCGTGGAGAACCGCTGATGGAATACACAAATGGACGTAGCTAGGCGCTCGTCACTCAGATCTGGATAGAACGCAGCCAAATCTGCAGGCATCATCAAACCCTTATAGATGATAACCTTATGGGACAGGCTGCAGACGTAATGCTCGCTATCCGCCTTATTAGCGACCGAAGAGCGACGACGGGCCGTGAATAGCTTGACGCCGAACTGCTGATCATCGAGTCCTTCACCACTAATAAAGACTTGCTCTATACGCGGCAGACGCTCTAGGGCCAAACGCCCGAGCACAGATGTATCGATAGGAACTTCACGCCAGCCGACAACCGTAAGACCGGCATCAGCGAATTCTTTATTCATGTGGTTTCTGGCCACATCGGCTTTGCTGGCATCCTGGTTAAGGAAAACCATGCCAACGGCATATTGAGCGGGTAGCTCTACGCCGAACGTATCGAGTGCGATAGCACGTAGGAACGCATCAGGCTTTTGTATCAAAAGACCGCAACCGTCTCCGGTTTTACCGTCAGCATTGATACCCCCGCGGTGGGTCATGCAGGTCAGGGCCTCGATGGCCGTTTGCAGCAAATGGTGACTCGCCTGGCCCTGCATATGGGCAATCAGGCCGAAGCCGCAGTTATCCTTGAACGTTTCAGGATTATACAGGCCTGCTTTCATGGGACCTCTCACCGGCAATCTAATTCTTAGTAATCCCTTTGTCGCTGCCAGACGCTTGAGGACGCTACTTTTAGGGCAGGCAAAGGGATGCCATTATACATTAGCGACAGAAAAACACAAAGAATTGGGCGCAAAGCTATAAATCAATGTCCCAATAATGAAAGACGCTTCAAGATCCAACTGGTAACGGACTCGAAGCGCCTGAGGCTTAACGCCCTAGACCACATAATGGTTAATCAATGCTGGCACATGATTACAGCTCTACCATGATTTATCACAGCACTACCGTCATTACCCACCAGCGCTAATCAAACACAAGCCTCGATAACTTAGTGAACCGATGCAATGTCCTGCTGGATACTAGCAAACGTTCGAGGCCACGGCTTGATGGACTGAACTTGGGGAGGAAGCGTTTTGACAGCTGCCTCTGCTGCGGCCCGATTGGCAAAGCTGCCGTAAGTCACGACATATAGCACTTTACCCTGATGCATCTTTTTGAAGTAACGGTAGTTAGCACTGTCCGGCTGTTGCTGGATAAAGGTCTGGGCACTGCTTTCAGAACTGGTCCCTAAAACCTGCAATGCATATTTAGCCCCCGTCTGCGAACCATACCAACCGCTAACAGCACCAGCAGGCTCAGCCGCTTTGGTCGTAACCACTGCAGGCACCTTAGCTACTACAGGCACAGGTTCTATCTTTGACTCAGGACGCGCCTCAACAATCGGTTGTGAGGCAGGCCTAGGCGGCGCTGCAACCGGAGCAGCCGGCTGTGCCTGTGCACTAACGCTGACAGGCGCATGACCCGTAGGCATCTCAGCCACCAAGGGAGCATTATTTTCATCTCCCACTGAGATGGCCCCGCTGACAGCCCGCCCTTCATCTTCCTCACGTCCTGCAGCCTGAGCCAAAGGCTCTCTAATAACAGGTTGAGCCTCACCTACCAAAGGTAAAGGAAGTGGCTGAGATGAACCATCAAACTTTATAGAAGGATTATCCGACTGCACCGCACCACCATGTAACGGCAGCGTATCACCAGACTGAGAAGCTAGTTCTACACCAGGCTTGTCTCCCCCCTTCATTAACAGCGCAGCCAGTACTCCGGCAGCAATAACGGCTACCACTACCAAGTGCTTGCGAGGAAGCGTAGAGAAAAAGTCATATCCCTTCGGCTTTCCGCCTCGTTGGCTTAGCATGGCGCTGATAAGAGTATCCCTTGCTGCCTCATTGATTCCCCCCGGCCAACCGCCGGAAGTTTGATGGATATGCTCAAGCTGCTCAGGCGTGAAAATATCCAGGCCCTGCCCTGCCCCTTCCAGCCGCTGAGCGAGATACCCCTGAGTTTCCTCTTCCGTGTAAGGAAGAAGCTCAATGGCATGATAGCGCTCTTCACCCTGAGCTAAACTCTCCAGGCGAGATACCAGTACCGCATCACCAAACAGGAAAACGTGAGGGCGACTTGTTTCGTCTCCCTCGGCTAGATCCAATAGAACATCTAGCGCATCATCAGGAAGCTCATGGGCATCATCGACCAGAAAATAAACTTCCTGCTCTTTCAAAGCCACCTGTCCCACAAGAGAAAGAACAGCCTGAATACTCGCCTGTGGCGTACCCAAACCCTGGCTGAGCCTACGCAACAGAGAAGCCTTGTCTGCAATTTCACGTGCAGACACGACAACAGTTTGTACACTGTCCTTCTTGGTGCTTGCTACTAACGCTTGACGCAGCAGTGTTTTCCCACTACCAGCCGGGCCGGTAACCGCTAACAGGAGATGACTGTAACGTGCAAGATGATGTAGCTGCCCCAGCACCGTCTTGCGCTGCGCAGGATAGAATTTGAAACCCGGCACACGAGGCGCAAACGGGTCATGAGCAAGTTCGTAGTGGCCAAGAAAGGCCTCATCGGCATGCAGACTGGACATAAGACTTCTTTCAATCTCCGAGCTGTTCTGCCAGCGCCTGATAGTCGGCACTCAGCGTATCCTTGAGGATGTTATACGGGAAATCGCTCGTCACTACTGCCTCGCCCAGTTGCTTGAGCAGTACGAGCCGCAATTGACCGTCGAGTACCTTCTTGTCGATAGCCATGTACTTCATAAAATCATCGGGCGTCATTTCACCTGGCGGCGCGATGGGCAAACCTGCCCGAATGAGCAGGCGCAGCGCTCGTTGCCGCTGTGCCTCTGAAAGCCACCCCAGCCTGCATGACATATCCAGGGCCATAGCCGTACCGGCAGCTACAGCCTCTCCATGCAACCAAGCGCCATACCCCTGATGACTCTCGATTGCGTGTCCGAAGGTATGGCCAAGGTTCAGGATGGCTCTAAGTCCAGCTTCACGCTCATCTGTGCCAACAACGTCCGCCTTCGCCGCACATGAGCGCTCAATAGCTTCGATCAACGACTCAGGATCTACATGGCGCAAGCGTTCGATGTGCTCTTCAAGCCATACCAAAAATGGCTCATCGCAAATCAAGCCATATTTGATTACCTCAGCAAGACCAGCGGACAACTCTTTTTCAGGAAGCGTTTTCAATACGGACGTATCGATAACTACACTTTTAGGTTGGTAAAAGGCCCCAATCATGTTTTTGCCAAGCGGGTGATTAATGCCTGTTTTCCCGCCAACGGACGAATCAACTTGAGACAGCAGCGTCGTCGGTACCTGAATGAAAGCGACTCCGCGTTGGTAGCAGGCGGCGGCAAACCCTGTCATATCACCAACTACACCGCCCCCAAGAGCAATCAGGGTAGTGGAGCGATCATGTCTGTCCCTGAGCAAGGCATCAAAGATTGTCTGCAGAACTTCCCAGTTCTTGTAGGCTTCGCCATCAGGCAAAACAATTGATGTAACGTCCTTGCCAGGCAAAGAATCTATAAGACGTTGCAGGTATAACGGCGCTATCGTTTCGTTGGTTACGATAGCAGCCTTACGCCCTTTGATGTACGGCAGGAAGCAATGACTGTCAGCCAGCACATTCTGGCCGATATAAATGGGATAACTACGCTCGCCGAGATTGACGTTGAGTGTCCGCATAAATCCCCCAATAAAAAGGCGCTAGGATAACGCAGAACATCAATGCCATTAATGGGGTGCCAACGCTTTCAGACGTTCGAGTATTTGCTGCACGACAATACGCGGTGGCCGCTCATCCGTTTCGACAATGATATCTGCTACTTCTCTATAGAGAGGATCGCGTATCGCCATCAGGCTGGCTAGAACCTGGGCCGGATTGGCTGTTTGCAACAAGGGGCGACTGCGATCGCGCGCGGTACGTTCAATCTGCTGTTCGACAGAGGCATGCAAATAGATTACCCACCCGCCAGCCTTTAACGCGCATCGATTATCTTCGCGAAGAACAGCCCCTCCTCCTGTCGCTAGCACCAAACCAGATGCCTGACACAGATCCTCTAACACAGCCCGCTCACGCTCGCGAAAACCTTGCTCGCCCTCTACATCAAAGATCCATGGAATATTGGCTCCTGTCCGCTGTTCGATTTCCTTATCGGCATCCTTAAACGGCAGATGAAGCTCTTTGGCTAAGAGACGCCCGATGGTGCTTTTACCAGCACCCATCGGGCCTACAAGAAACACATTCAGCACGTATTAGCGACCAACAGCAATGGCTTGAGTGTTCATAATACGTGGAGTAAGAAAAATCAAAAGCTCAAACTTTTCATCGCTAACAGTATCGCTTCGGAAAAGCCTGCCCACGTAGGGCATATCTCCCAACAAAGGCACCTTGCTTGTCGAGACCGTCTGGTTATTTGTGAAAACACCACCGATTACAATCGTCTCGCCATCGCTTACCAGCACCTTGGCATTCACTTCGTTTTTACTGATAGGCGGAACACCATTGACCTCATTGGTGTAGTCTGGCTCATCCTTATTAACCTTAACTTCCATGATAATTCGGTTATCTGGCGTAATTTGCGGAGTTACCTCAAGCGAAAGTGCTGCCTCCTTGAAACTTACGCTAGTAGCTCCACTGGACGTGCTTTCCTCATAAGGGATTTCTGTCCCTCGCAGGATCTTGGCGGTTTCCTTGTCCGACGTAATAACCTTAGGCTGCGAGATCAGCTCCCCATTACCTGTGGCCTCCATCGCGCTCAGCTCTAAATCAAGCGTGACATTGTTCGTCAGAAAACCAATACCTATTCCCGAAGTAGCACTGGTTGCCCCCATATCTACAAACGTAGTGCTATCTGAGGCACTCGCACCGCTAACCGTATAATTACCACTTGTGCCCGAGCCTGACCAATTCACCCCTAGGCTCTTATCATAATTGACACTAGCCTCAACAATACGCGCCTCGATCATGACTTGGCGGACCGGGATATCTAACTGAGAAACAATTCGGCGCAGCTCATCGAGCCGATCCTGGGTCTGATAGGCAATAATACTGTTCGTACGATCATCGACCGTAATGGAACCTCTCTCGTTCTGACTGCCGGTAGCCCCCGTCACCGATTGAAACAACTTGGCCATGTCAGCCGCTTTGGCGTAATTGACCTGAATCAACTCTCGACGTAGAGGCGCAAGCTCCTGAATTTGCTTTTGCGCCTCAAGCTCCTGTCTTTCTCTAGCCGCAATCTCATCAGCGGGAGCAATCAGCAAGACGTTGCCTACTTGACGCTTATCAAGCCCTTTGGTTTTAAGCACCAAGTCCAGCGCCTGATCCCAAGGTACATTCTGCAGGCGCAGGGTGATATTACCTTGCACTGTGTCACTAGCCACGAGGTTCAGACTGGTAAAGTCAGCAATCAGCTGAAGCACGGAACGAACATCAATATCTTGAAAGTTCAGCGACAACTTTTCACCGGTATAGGTAAACCGATCCGCTGCGCGCTGTTCCTTTTCTTGAGCTGTTAATGGCTTGACGCTTAGCGTAAGACGATTGTCCGTCTGATAGGCCATATAGTCATATACACCAGACGGCTCAATTGTAATCGTTGTATTTCCAGCTTCATCAGCAGCATTAATGAACTGTACAGGTGTGGCAAAGTCTTTGACATCCAGACGCACACGTAAGGCATCTGGCAAGCGCGTCCGTGGAAAACTAAGACGAATCTTACCGCCTTGCTCCTGAATATCTGGACTGATCCCAGATTCAGAAAGATCAATGATGACATTACCCTCACCATCGTCCCCACGCTTGAAGTCAATATTACGAATGGCCTTGCCCGCCGGGACGTTTGCAACAGGCTGGCGTGCCGCTCCAGACTGTGCTGGGTAAACAGCAGACGGCGAGACTGTAGCTGGTCCGGAAACAGGTACAGATGCTGTCCCGGCACGCGGCAAGGCTGGCGTAGCGAGTGCCGAATTGCTGACCCGAGCCGCTTGCTCGCCGCCAATCACAACGTACAGGTCATTGCCCTGAACCCTAGTCGTGTAGGGCGCCAAGGTAGTCAGGTTTACAATCAGACGAGTACGATCTCCAGCCTCGACAACCGTTACGCTACGGGCATTACCTGAGCCCAGATCCTTGTTCCGAACGCCCAGTTGACTGGATACGCCAGGCAAATCCAGAGCGATTCGGGCCGGTTGCTCGATGGTATACCCTTTCGGGACTGTAATCGGCTCATCGAATGACAACTTCAGCTCGACCTTGTCACCTGGCAGCGAAGCCACATTGAGCGCCTGAAGGTTAGCGGCCATCGCCCATGATGGGCAGATTCCACTCAGGAGTATCGCAACCCCCAGGGCATTCTTCCCTGCAATCTTTCGTAGAATGTTCTTATGCAACATATGCCCCGCCCTTAGGAACCCTCTATTAGCGAAAGAGTACGGGGCCTTTCGAGCCAGCCGCCCTCTCCATCAGGGACGATTTCGACAACATCGATCTGGCTATCGGTGATAGCGATGATGCGTCCATCGTTTTGCCCCAGGTAATCGCCTACTTTTACTCTATGAACGCCGCCTGCTCCCTTGATCAGAGCGTAGCGGCCGGTTTGATTGGCCAGCGTGCCTACCATTTGGAACGTATCGATATTGAAGCCTTCAAGGAATTGCTTGGGTCGATTCTCATCCGGTTTGATGTTCTTCGAGCCCTTTTGCCGGGCAGCCAGATCAATTTTGATCGGCGGCTGGAAAGGGCTACGCATCCCTGCTGCACTGTAGGAAAACGGTTCATAGGGTTGAAACTGCGGCAACGGCTCGATTGAGCCCTTGGGCCTTGCTCTTACCTCATCCATGTAACTCTGCAGATCGGATACGTCATCCCCACTACCGCAGCCTGAAAGGATAGTAAGCACAAGCCCACTTAGCAGAATTCGGGCCTTCATTGCTGCAATCCCTTATCGTTATAGCGATACGTCTTAGCCTGTATATTCATGCGCAGCTGTGACCCGCTACCCTCAGAGGACACGCGCTTGATATCGAAGTCATGCAAGGTCACGATCCGAGGCAGGCTCGATACACTGCTCACGAACGTAGCCAAATCATGGTAGTCACCTACAACCGTAATCTGGATTGGCAACTCCACATAAAATTGCTGCATATTTTCGGGGAGCAAACGGATCTGCTCGAATTCGAGACCGCTTTTCAAGCCCGTGCGGGTAATATCTTCCAGTAATGCAGGCACCTCTGTATCACTAGGCAGCTGCCGCAGCATTGCACCAAAAGACTCTTCCATTTCCTGCATCTGAACTTTGTAGGCATCCAGGTTGGCCGCCTGAAAAGCTTTAGTGGCAAACTGCTGTTTTAAGGTCTCTTCCTGAGCCTGCTTTTGCTCAAGCTCGGTCTGCATATCCTTCAGATAGAAGTTGTACCCCAACGCCAGAGCAATCAGAACGATAAGAAAACACGCAATGACTTTCGCAGCCGGCGGCCAACCCCCGAGATTTTCCAGATCAAGATCATTCAGATCTATTTTGCGCAGACTCGCCAGTGTATCTGCCAGACTCATGGCTTCCCTCCTTGCACCGTCACGGCAGCATCCGGTTTGGTCTGCTTTACAGTCATCTGGAATGAATTAGTCTGCTCAGCTGTGCTTAACGCTTTAACCTCGGTCAGGCTGGGAGAGGCGAGCCAGTCAGAAGCATCAAGATTACGCATCAGGTTAGAAACACGGTTATTAGAGTCGGCCTCCCCTACGATAGCCAACGTGTCGCCCTGCATACTGAGACTGTTGAAATAGACACCATCTGGCAGTGTACGTACCAACTGGTCGAATACATGACCTATCACTGGCCGGTTGCCCTGTAGATCCTGGATAATTTTCATTCGCTCAAGAAGCTGCTGTCGCCGTGTTCTAAGCTCGCTTATTTCTTTGATCCTGGCATCCAGAACAGCAATCTCTCCTTGAATATAGGCGTTTCGTGCATCCTGATGCTCAATGGTCGCCGTCAAATACTTTCCACTGAGAAACAGGATAGCTGCCGACAGGGCAAGCATTCCGCCCATGATGACCAAGAAGCGCTTCTTACGCTCCTCACGCAACTGCTCACGCCAGGGTAAAAGGTTAATGCGAGCCATCAGTCGAAGCTCCTCATGGCCAAACCACAGGCAATCATTAATGCAGGCGCGTCGCTGGCTAAGGCACTGGCGTTGACTTTACTGTTGAGCGTCATATCGGCAAAAGGATTAGCTACCAAAGTGGGTGTGCCAATTTTTTGTTGGATCAGACGATCCAGACCGGAAATTGACGCAGTACCGCCAGCAAGCAAAATATAGTCCACATCGTTATATTGCCCGGCTGCAAAAAAGAATTGCAGCGAACGTCCAACCTGCTGCACAACAGCTTCACGGAAAGGCGTTAGCACTTCCGCCTGGTAATCATCGGGCAGGCCACCCTGCTTCTTAGCTAGACCAGCTTCCTCGAACGACAATCCGTAGCGCCGTTGAATTTCCTCGGTCAGTTGCCGACCGCCAAACAGCTGCTCACGGGTATAAATGGTACGGCCATTATGCAAGACACTCAGGGTCGTCATCGTAGCCCCGATATCGACAACGGCAACCGTTAGCTCATCAACATTCCCCCCTAACTGCCCAGCCATTAATGAATAGGCACGCTCCAAAGCATACGCCTCTACATCTATGACCTTAGCCGAAAGGCCAGCCAGCGCTAAAGCTGCTTCCCGTACTTCAACGTTTTCTTTACGGCAGGCCGCAAGCAGTACTTCTACACGTCCTGGGTTACGTGCCGATACACCTTGGACCTCGAAGTCGATAGCCACTTCCTCCAATGGATACGGAATATACTGATCCGCTTCGAGCTTTATTTGATTCTCCAACTCATCCTCGGAGAGCCCTGCATCCATCTCGATGGTCTTAGCAATAACAGCCGAACCGGCAACAGCCACGGCAGCACTACGAGCATTGGTTCGCGCCTTGGCCAGAACACGACCCAGCGCCTGTCCTACGCCTTCTAGCTCGGCGATATTTTTTTCAACAACTGCATTCGGCGGCAAAGGCTCAACCGCATAGGCCTCGACCCGATAGCGCCCTCCCGATCGACTGAGCTCAAGCAACTTGACGGAAGTTGAACTGATATCTATTCCCAGCAGCGTATTCGTTTTTTTCGTGAATAGCCCTAGCACAACGGTTTCCCTATCAGCAGTCGCCACTCAGCGGGCGATTCGAATTCATAGGCATTAATCGACAGACTTGGGACGGGCTCAAATAGCGGTCCACTACAAAAGCTGCCTATAATGCGTCTACTTCTTGGCTCGCAAAAATGCTGCCAGATTCACTTCTTTATAGCTGAAAAAGCCATATCCAATGCGTTTGTTAAAATTTCTCTGGTGGTTCTGCATCGGTATCATCTGCAGCGTGTTCCTAGGGTTAAGTGGCACCTTTCTTTATCTCAGCCCTAGCCTGCCCTCAGTAGAGGCGCTCCGAAACGTACAGCTACAGATTCCGCTTCGCATCTACAGCGCCGACGGCAAACTTATTGCCGAATTCGGCGAGATGCGTCGCTCTCCTTTGCGCTTTGACCAGATTCCCCCGGACTTCATTCATGCCCTGCTTTCTGCAGAAGACGACAATTTTGCCAATCACTATGGCGTCGACGTCAAAAGCCTTATGCGCGCTGCAGGCCAATTGGTCAAAACAGGTCACATTCAGACCGGCGGCAGCACTATTACCATGCAGGTTGCCAAAAATTATTTCCTGACTAGCGAGCGCAGCTTCTCTCGCAAGTTCACTGAAATTCTGCTTGCCTTGCAAATAGAGCGCCAGCTTAGCAAGGATGAGATTCTTCAGCTGTACGTGAATAAGATTTACCTGGGTAACCGCGCATACGGCATCGAGGCTGCAGCTCAAGTCTATTATGGCAAATCCATCAACGAACTGACCCTGGCTCAAAAAGCCATGATCGCAGGCCTGCCCAAAGCTCCTTCACGGTACAACCCCATCGTAAATCCAGAGCGTAGCAAAGAGCGCAGGAATTGGATTCTTGAACGAATGCTCAAGCTAGGTTATATCAACCAAGCAGCTTACGAAACGGCTGTCGCTGAGCCTATTGATGCCTATCACCATGTTGCCACACCAGAACTCGCGGCCCCTTATGTTGCCGAAATGGCCCGGGCTGAAATGGTTGGCCGTTATGGCAGCGATGCTTACACCGAAGGATTTCGGGTGACGACAACGATTGATAGTCGCTTGCAAAACGAGGCTAATGCTTCGGTGCGTAACGGCCTGATCGATTATGACCAACGTCATGGCTATCGGGGACCGGAAGCACGTTATCCAAACCAATCCCGCGATGAGTGGCTCAAGACCCTGGAAACCCATAGAACTATTGGTGGCCTTGAACCCGCTATCGTGACGCAGGTAGAGAAAAGCGGTGCTTTGGTAATAACGCGTGATGGCAAGGAAGAAGCTGTAGCCTGGGAGAACATGAAATGGGCTCGCCCGTATATCAGCTCCAACAGTATGGGACCTCGACCCAATACGCCTAGCGACGTCGTTAAGGTAGGTGACTTAATACGGATTTTACGAGACACCGATGGTAGTTTACGTTTCGTCCAAGTCCCTAAAGCCCAAAGCGCCCTGGTATCACTTAATCCTCAGGACGGAGCTATTCAGGCTCTTGTAGGCGGCTTTTCCTTCGAGCAAAGCAATTATAACCGTGCTGTACAGGCTAGGCGTCAACCTGGCTCGAGCTTCAAGCCTTTCATTTACAGCGCCGCCTTAGACAAGGGGTATACCCCTGCCTCATTAGTCAATGACGCCCCAATCGTTTTCATGGATAGCAGCATGGACGAAGCTTGGCGTCCCAAAAACGATACCAACACATTCTTAGGGCCGATTCGTTTGCGCGAGGCGCTTTACCGGTCTCGCAATCTGGTTTCTATTCGCTTGCTCCAGGCAATCGGGATCGATTACGCGATTAACTATGTGACCCGTTTCGGCTTCGAGAAGGACCTGCTGCCACGTAATCTCTCCCTAGCCCTAGGTACGCCAGGCTTGACTCCTATGGAAGTAGCCAGCGGCTGGACTGCCTTTGCTAACGGCGGCTATAAAATTACTCCGTACGTTATCGCTCGCATTGAGAGCCGTGACGGGCAAATGCTTTATCAAGCTAACCCACCTCGTGTTCCGTCTGCCATTAAAACAGCCGAAACACCACCCGGCGTCCAGATCATTCCGACTAACGTATCTGCTCAAAATGGTGATACTCAACCGCCTGCTATCGCTCCCCAGATCATCGACCCACGCAACGCCTATATTATGACCAGCATGCTGCAGGACGTAATCAAACGCGGCACAGGCAGGCGTGCTCTTGAACTTAAGCGAGGTGACTTGGCTGGCAAGACAGGCACGACGAACGAGTCGAAGGACACCTGGTTTTCTGGTTATAACACGGACTATGTAACGACGGTTTGGGTCGGCTTTGACCAGCCGGAAAGTTTAGGCCGACATGAGTTTGGCGGCAATGTCGCTCTACCTATTTGGATGCAGTACATGGGCAGTGCTCTTGAGGGCAAGCCAGAGCATTTGCCTCCTGAGCCAGATGGCATCGTAACCCTACGCATTGACCCGGTTAGCGGCCGTGCAGCACCACCCGGAACCCCAGGCGCTTACTTTGAGCTCTTTAAAAGCGAGGACACCCCTCCCTCTATGGAGGAATTAGGGCCTGGCACCGCGCCCGGCACACCTCTACCACCCAATGAAAGTGCACCAATGGATCTGTTCTAAACCTACGCACTATCTTCCAAGAAAAAGGCCAGTCAGTTGATGCTGACTGGCCTTTTTCTTGGAAGATAGTGCTCATTCTGTAGCAAGTTAATCACTGAAAGCCAGGAGCCACTAGATAGCGTGACAAGAGTTCAGAAATAGAAGTGACTCAAAGAAACTTGAATTTTGAGAGCCAACCTTTCGAGTGATCTCACTGGACCATCAGTACGCTTAACACTAAAAAAGGGCCTGCTAGACAGGCCCTTTTTGGATAAGCAACGCCAGCACAGCAGTGTGCCGCAGCGCTTTCCGTTATAGATCAGTGACTAAAAACGTCACTAATCGACTTCAGCGGATAGTGGGCCGGGTAAGGCCGTGTCGCTACCCCCGTCTCGATGGCTGCCTTGGCCACAGCATCTGATACGATAGTAATCAGGCGCGGATCCATTGGTTTCGGAATGATATAACCGCGCCCAAAACTCAACTCATCAACACCATAGGCTTGGCAGACCTCCTGAGGAACCGGCAGCTTGGCCAGATCACGAAGCGCATAAGCTGCAGCAATCTTCATTTCCTCATTGATAACCGTTGCCCGAATATCCAAGGCACCACGGAAGATAAACGGGAACCCCAAAACATTATTGACCTGATTCGGATAGTCAGATCGACCAGTTGCCATGATGACATCGGAGCGGGTCTGATGTGCGAGCTCAGGCTTGATCTCTGGATCAGGGTTAGAACAGGCGAAAACGATTGGGTTAGGTGCCATCCGCTTTAGATCATCAGCGCTCAACAAGTCCGCGCCTGACAGGCCGACGAACACGTCAGCCCCTTCGAGTGCTTCAGCAAGAGTGCGCTTGCTGGTTTCAGTCGCAAAAACAGCCTTGTACTGGTTTAGATCCGTACGGCCGGAATGAATCACGCCCTGACGGTCCAACATGTAGATGTTTTCTACCTTTGCGCCCATGCTGACCAGCAACTTCATACATGAAATCGCAGCAGCACCAGCGCCCAGGCAAACGATTTTAGCGTCCTCAAGCGTCTTGCCAGCGATCTCTAGAGCGTTGAGCATACCAGCGGCTGTCACAATAGCTGTGCCGTGCTGATCGTCGTGGAAAACCGGAATATTGCACTGCTCGATTAAGGCGCGCTCGATTTCAAAGCATTCCGGCGCCTTGATATCTTCCAGATTGATGCCACCGAAGGTAATCGAAATACGCTTGACCGTATCGATAAAAGCCTGAGGACTTTCAGCATCGACTTCGATATCGAATACATCAATACCCGCAAAACGCTTGAAGAGGACCCCTTTGCCTTCCATAACCGGTTTAGAGGCTAAAGGCCCTAGATTACCTAACCCGAGAATTGCAGTTCCGTCAGAGATCACGGCAACTAGGTTACCTTTTCCGGTGTACTGGTAAGCCAGTTCAGCATCACGAGCGATTTCACGGACGGGTTCTGCAACACCTGGGCTATACGCCAAAGAAAGGTCACGTGCAGTCGAGGTGGGCTTGGTCAATTCGACACTGAGCTTACCGGGACGAGGTTGGGCATGGTACTCGAGAGCGGCTGTTTTCAAATCAGACATTATAAGTATCCGCTATGGTGTGTTGGGGTCAAAAAGTGGATGGAGAATACGCAAGAAGGCAATGGCTCACAAGCAATCGAAGCAATAGTCAATACCCAATAGATACGACTTTAGTCTGGCGCGCTTAAGAGCAACTCCTTCTTTTTTGCGTGCTATCCAGGCAAGTCATCGACATCTTGATGGGAACGGTTTGTCCCATCCAGCGCTCGCCGTGTACGGTCAACAAGCCTCTGCGATAAACGGAATTGCACCACGAGCCAGCTTGGCGAAGCGTTGTCGAATAATGTTCCCCTTGTGCGGGTACCGGAGCACTGGACTGCCCCTAGTGATCAGCCTGCCCTTTTCCAATTATGCGATAGTTGCCTTGTTTTGACATCTTTCTGGCAGGTTGTAATTGCCCCATTCAATTACAAAGCAAAAAGGAAAAGGAAAAGGAAAAGGAAAAGGAAAAGGAAAAGGAAAAGGAAAGAATATGGCTTACTTTAGTATCCGCTCTCAACCACGCCATAAAGAACTACAAAATTCCAGGCAATAAAAAAGGCGCCTTTTGGAGACGCCTTTTCGATAACACGTCCAAAACAGTAAGTACCTGGACGGTGAAATCTGTATTACTGCTTGGCAGTAGAGAATACGCCAAAACGCTGCTTGAAGCGATCGATACGACCACCTGCATCCAACACCTTTTGCTTACCGGTGTAGAACGGATGACACTCGGAGCACACGTCAAGGCTGATATTCTTGGCCAGCGTGGAGCGTGTCTTGATCACGTTACCGCAGCTGCAAGTAGCATCGATATTGGTATATGTAGGATGAATATCGTTTTTCATCACAAATCCTCAGGTTCATGCCGTGCCGCCACTCGGCGTCATTGCCGAATACCGCACGGAAATAGGCCGCGCATCATAGCAGAGGGCCCATCCGATGCAAGCCGTCAAAGACACCAACGGTCTGTTACTATCAGACACTTTTAACCTAGACACCTGCCTGTGCCTGAAACCCTGTTGCGCTTAGCTCTACCATCACCCTTGCGCCGTCTATTCGATTACTGCGCACCGGCTGATGTCGACGTCTCTACACTGCGTCCTGGTATCCGAGTACGAGTTCCGTTTGGCCGGCGCGAGGTTATCGGCGTTCTGGTGGAGCTTGTTACGCACAGCGATGTTCCGGCAGATAAGCTCAAGCCCGCCCTGGAGCTGTTAGATGCCGTGCCCCCTATGCCAGCCACTCTGGTGGAACTATGCAAATGGGCGGCACAGTATTATCAACACAGCCTGGGCGACACATTTTCCTGGGCATTGCCTGGTCTCTTGCGTCAGGGTGAACCTGCCGAGCGCCGCTTACAGCGCTTCTGGCTGGCCGAGCCAGAAGCCCAGACAACAGACCCTCGCCTTACACGCGCGCCTCGACAACGAGAAGCGCTTACTATCATTAAGCAGCACCCTCATGGCGTGGCACATGAGTTGATTGGCCAACTCGGGCTAAACAAGGAAAGCCTTAATACCCTGCTGGAAAAAGGCCTGGTTAAAATCGAAACCCGAATGATCAGGTCACCCCGGCATCAGGGGGCATGGCTGGCCCAGGCGGAGCTACCGCTCAATCCTGAGCAGCGTATCGCCTTTGAGGCCGTACGAGCCCGCCTGGGTTACTTTCACTGCTTTCTATTAGAAGGCGTGACAGGAAGTGGCAAAACGGAGGTCTATCTTCAATTAATTCGACAGGTTATTGAGTCCGGTCATCAAGTACTGGTCCTTATCCCTGAAATCAATCTTGGCCCGCAGACCCTGTCTCGCTTCGAAAAAAGGTTCAACGCACGGATTGCCCTGCTGCACTCGGCACTGACAGATCGTGAACGGATGGATGCCTGGCTGGCGGCCCGGGAAGGCGATGTGGATATTGTAATAGGCACACGTTCCGCCTTGTTTACTCCGCTTAAGAATCCTGGGCTGATTATCGTCGACGAAGAGCATGACACCTCGTACAAGCAACAGGAGGGGCTGCGCTACCATGCACGCGACTTGGCGGTCGTCCGGGCCCGGTTGGAAAAGGTTCCACTACTATTAGGATCGGCCACGCCTTCTCTAGAAAGCTTGCACAATGCAGAGATCGGGCGCTACGGCCTGCTACGCATCACGCAACGGGCAGGAAGCGCTACAGCACCACGCTTTCAGCGACTAGACGTACGCAGCCGCCCTCTCGACGATGGCCTGTCACAACCATTGACTCAAGCGATTGCCGATACGTTGCAAAAAGGCCATCAGGTGTTGGTCTTCCTCAACCGCCGCGGCTTTGCCCCTACCCTGCTCTGCCATGACTGCGGCTGGGTTGCACAGTGCCCTCGCTGCGATGCCCGAATGACTATTCATCAGCGCTCTCGTGAGTTGCGCTGTCATCATTGCGATCATCGTAGTTACCCCCCACAGCATTGCCCTGCATGTGGCAAGCTGGACCTGCGCCCGCTAGGCGCTGGTACCGAGCGCGCCGAAGAGCGCCTCAAGATCCTTTTTCCCGATTATCCAGTGTTGCGTGTCGACCGTGACAGTACGGCTCGCAAGGAAGCCATGCAAACTCTGTTTACTACAGTCCAGCGCGGCGAGCCCTGTATTCTTGTGGGAACCCAGATGCTTGCTAAAGGGCACCATTTCCCACGCGTTACTCTGGTAGCCATCCTAGATGCCGACGGAGGTCTTTTCTCTGCCGACTTTCGCGCCAGCGAGCGCATGGCCCAACAAATTGTCCAGGTCGCCGGACGCTCAGGCCGTGCCGAGCTACCAGGGTTAGTTCTCATCCAGACTCATTTGGCCGAGCATCCTTTATTAGTCCAACTGACAGAACAAGGTTATGCCGCCTTTGGACAGCAGGCTTTGGCCGAACGACGTGCTGCTGGACTTCCTCCGTTCACGCATCTCGCTTTACTGCGCGCCGAAGCCCATAAACCAGGCCAAGCCGAGGAATTTCTCGAGGCGGCTTATTCGGAAGCCGAGCAGTTGGCAGAAGAAATGTGCATTCCATCCATCGAATTGTTGGGCCCCGTACCTGCGCCCATGGAACGACGAGCCGGACGCTTTCGAGCCCAACTGCTACTACAAGCGTCCTTACGTGCACCCTTGCATCGCATCCTTACACCACTAAGTCAGCGCCTTGAATACTTGCCGAGCAGCCGCCAAGTACGCTGGTCACTGGATGTAGATCCGATTGATCTCTATTGATATTCAGAAAGGCCAGAGATCATGGTTCGGCCCGTTATTACTCTATAACCTTGCTCCGATATCGCTTATGCATTGGCAAGAGCGCCAGGGCTACGGATAATGCAGGGTTTTCATTACGCGCCCAGGCGCGAGCCAAAGGCAGACGATCATGAAAGACACTATTCGCCAGCTTATCCAGACCGCATTGGAGCGCCTGACCGCCGAAGGCGTTCTGCCCACAGGTCTGTCGCCTGCGATTCAGGTTGAAAATACCAAAGACAAGAGTCACGGCGACTTCGCCAGCAATATTGCCATGATGCTAGCAAAACCCGCCGGTATGAAACCTCGCGACTTGGCAGAAAAGCTTATTACCGCACTTCCTAGTGACCCTTCTGTTCGTCAGGTTCAGATTGCAGGACCCGGTTTCCTGAATTTCTTCCAGAACCACGAGCAATTGGCACAGCGTCTCGATGCCGCCTTGGCCGACGATCACCTTGGTGTCTCTAAGGCAGGCCCGAAGCAGCGTGTCGTTGTTGACCTGTCTTCGCCTAATCTTGCTAAAGAAATGCATGTAGGGCACTTGCGCTCTACCATCATTGGTGATGCGGTTGCGCGAGTTCTGGAGTATCTAGGCGACGACGTAATCCGACAAAACCACGTCGGTGACTGGGGCACCCAGTTCGGTATGCTGCTCGCTTACCTCGAAGAGCAGCCCGCTGCCATAGAAAGTGAATTGTCCGACCTGGAGCAATTCTACCGGGCCGCCAAGAAACGCTTCGACGAATCCTCTGAGTTTGCCGAACGCGCTCGTGAATTGGTAGTCAAGCTGCAGGCAGGCGATCCAAACTGCCTGCGTTTGTGGGCACGCTTCAATGATATTTCTCTGAGCCACTGCCAACAGGTCTATGATCGACTGAATGTCAAACTTACCCCAGCCGATGTCAAAGGCGAAAGTGCTTATAACACCGAGCTGCCAGGTATTGTGTCTGCGCTAGATGACAAGGGATTGTTGACCGAAAGCGATGGTGCGCGCTGCGTATTCCTAGACGAGTTCAAGAATGCCGAAGGCAATCCTCTACCAGTTATTGTGCAAAAGGCTGGAGGGGGTTATCTGTACGCCACAACCGACCTTGCCGCCATGCGCTATCGCAGCCAGGCACTGAACGCTAATCGCGCTCTGTACTTTGTTGACCAACGTCAAGCCCTGCACTTCCAGATGGCCTTTGAGGTCGCTCGCCGTGCGGGCTTCGTCACGCCATCCATGAGCCTTGAGCACATGGGCTTTGGCACTATGAACGGTGCTGACGGCCGCCCCTTCAAGACCCGTGATGGCGGTACCGTAAAGCTCATCGACCTTCTCAATGAGGCGGAAGAACGAGCTTATAGTCTGGTCAAGGAAAAGAACCCTTCGCTGGACGAGCACGAGCTACGCGAGATAGCCCGAGCCGTTGGTATCGGCGCTGTCAAATATGCTGACCTCTCGAAGCACCGCACCAGTGATTACAGCTTTAATTTCGAGCTAATGCTGAGCTTCGAAGGTAATACCGCGCCCTATCTGCTCTATGCCTACACACGAGTAGCCAGCATTTTCCGCAAGCTGGGCCAAGACTATACCGAGATTTCCGGGCACATTCGTCTTGAGGCACCACAGGAACAGGACTTAGGCGCCCGTTTGGCGCAATTTGGTGAAGTGCTCAATGCTGTAGCTGAAAAAGGGGTTCCGCACCTTCTGTGCGCGTATCTGTACGACATTGCCGGCCTATTCTCGAGCTTTTACGAGAACTGCCCAATCCTTACAGCTGCTGATGCCGAACAGAAGCAAAGCCGCCTGCGCCTGGCCGCTCTAACGGGGCGCACGCTAAAGCAAGGCCTTGAGTTATTGGGCCTGAACACTTTGGAACGCATGTAAACGGATCCTTATGGCAGCAAAGAAAGCAGCACCCAAGCGAGGCGCCAGCCGTAACCAGCCCGCAGCCAAACGCCAGCCGATCCCCGGCTGGGTCTGGCTAGCCTCAGGGCTGGCCATTGGCGGCTTTGTGGTTTTCCTGATGAAGCTTGAGCCGGGAAGCGATGCCGTACGCCGGGCCAAGGTTGAGGAAGCCGCTCAGGCGAAAAGCAAGCCGAAAACCGAAGCACCCACTCCGACTCCGGTCAAGCCAAAGTATGATTTCTATACGTTATTGCCAGAGTCAGAGGTAATCGTACCTCCAGATGCCGTACCGCAGACACCAACGGCGTCTACTCCACCAGCACCCAACCCCAACCCGACTACTCCGGTTGCTCCACCAACGCAACCAGCTGCTCCGGTAAGTTCAGCGGTGCCAGCACAACCTGTTAAGCCAGGTGCTGCACCACCGGTTACCCTGTTCTTCCTGCAAGCCGGCTCGTTTCGCACCCAGGCGGACGCCGATCGGGTCCGTGCGCAGATCATTCTGTTCGGTCAGGATGTGCGTGTAGAATCCGGCAGGGTCAAGGATGAGACTTGGTATCGGGTACTGGTTGGGCCTTACTCGGATCGTAACAAACTTACCCAGGCCCAAAAGCAATTGGCCAGCAACGGCTTTAAGAGTCTACTGCTGCAACAGCGACAAGCTCGGTAACATCTGACGGCTGGTAAGGCTTGAAGCTTTTGTCAGCCGTCCCCATATCTCCGGCAAACGCCTAAAGGCATAGCAGGAGAACACTCTTGACCACTATCGTATCAGTGCGCCGCAACGGCAAAGTCGTGATGGGCGGCGACGGCCAGGTTTCCCTGGGCAATACCGTCATGAAAGGGAATGCACGCAAGGTCCGTCGTCTTTATCACGGCCAGGTACTGGCTGGCTTCGCAGGTGGTACTGCCGATGCGTTCACGCTGTTTGAACGGTTCGAGCAGCAGCTGGAGAAGCATCAGGGCCATTTGGTGCGTGCCGCCGTAGAACTAGCAAAGGACTGGCGTACTGACCGCGCGCTGCGCCGTCTGGAAGCCATGCTGGCTGTTGCCAACAAAGACGCCTCTCTGATCATTACAGGCAACGGCGATGTCGTTGAGCCTGAAGAAGACTTGATCGCCATGGGCTCAGGAGGCCCCTTTGCCCAGGCAGCTGCTCGCGCCCTACTGCAGCATACCGAGCTCAGTGCGCGTGAAATTGCTGAAACAGCTTTGAACATTGCGGGCGATATTTGCGTTTTCACCAACCGCAACCAGACTATCGAAGAACTGGACACTGCGTCCTAAGTCCAGCCGGAAGCAAAGACATGTCAATGACACCACGTGAAATCGTTCACGAACTTAATCGTCACATCATCGGTCAGGACGACGCTAAGCGCGCCGTGGCCATTGCCTTGCGCAACCGCTGGCGGCGGATGCAGTTGCCTCTGGAGCTTCGTGCCGAGGTAACGCCCAAGAATATCCTTATGATCGGCCCAACCGGGGTCGGCAAAACCGAAATCGCTCGCCGCCTGGCCAAACTGGCCAATGCCCCTTTCCTCAAGGTTGAAGCTACTAAATTTACCGAGGTGGGCTACGTCGGACGTGATGTGGAATCCATCATTCGTGACCTTGCAGATGCTGCTGTGAAGATGCTGCGCGAGCAGGAGATGGTCAAGGTTCGCCATCGCGCCGAAGATGCTGCCGAGGAGCGTATCCTGGATGCTCTGTTGCCACCGGCACGCTCGGTGGGCTTCAGCGAGGAGCCTGTACGCAACGAAGACTCCAGTACACGGCAGCTGTTTCGCAAGCGTCTGCGTGAAGGCCAGCTTGACGACAAGGAAATCGATATCGAAGTAGCGGAAGCGCCTGCCGGTATTGAAATCATGACGCCGCCAGGTATGGAGGAGATGACCAGTCAACTGCAAAATCTCTTCTCCGGCCTTAATAAAGGCAAGATGAAGTCTCGCAAGCTTAAGGTTAAAGAAGCCTTCAAACTGATCCGTGATGAAGAAGCAGCTCGTCTGGTCAATGAGGAGGAGCTCAAAGGCCGTGCGCTGGAAGCCGTAGAGCAGAACGGCATCGTCTTCATTGATGAAATCGACAAGGTAGCGAAGCGCGGCAACACCAGCGGTGCCGATGTTTCCCGTGAAGGGGTACAGCGCGATTTATTGCCTTTGATCGAAGGCTGTACCGTCAATACCAAGCTAGGCATGGTTAAAACGGATCATATCCTGTTCATTGCATCAGGAGCGTTTCACCTGTCCAAACCTAGCGATCTGGTACCGGAGCTCCAGGGCCGTCTGCCGATTCGCGTCGAGTTGAAAGCACTAACGCCTAAGGATTTCGAGCGTATTCTGACCGAGCCCCACGCTTCGCTTACCGAGCAGTACCGTGAGCTTCTCAAAACTGAAGGCCTGGAAGTCGAGTTCGCTCCCGACGGTATCAGCCGAATCGCCGAGATCGCCTGGCAGGTCAACGAGAAGACTGAAAACATCGGTGCGCGCCGGCTGCATACCCTGCTCGAACGCCTACTGGAGGAAGTTTCCTTTAGTGCAGCAGACATGGCTACCCAGCAAAATGGAGCGCCTATCCGTATCGATGCCGGCTACGTTAACAACCACCTTGGCGAACTGGCACAAGACGAGGACTTGTCACGCTATATTCTATAAGCGCCCTGACAGCCTACCGCTCGCAGCCTGATGGCTGCGAGCCTCTTTCTCGGAACTTCTCCATGCGCTTGCCTACTGCTATTCAGCTACATAAAGCATCCAAGACTCTTACCGTACAGTACGACGATGCAACCTTTACGTTGCCAGCCGAGTTCCTTCGCGTGCACTCACCCTCAGCGGAGGTGCAGGGGCACGGTAATCCCGTACTGCAATTTGGCAAGAAGAACGTAGGGATCAGCCAAGTGGAACCTGCCGGCCAATATGCTCTGAAAATCGCTTTTGATGATGGTCACGACAGCGGCCTCTTCACGTGGGATTATTTGTACGAGATGGGTAGGAATCAGGAACAGATGTGGGCCGAGTACCTATTTGCACTGGCCCGGGAAGGCAAGTCACGAGACCCTGACGTTTCAGTCGTCAAACTTATGCTTTGACGCAAGACTGAAAAGCCATCTACCGCGGCAGAAACCGATCTTGATGGCCCTAATTCAATACTCCTGAAGCCTGAGTAGCGTAAGAAAATATGCAGATCAGCTTGGCGTTCAGAATATTCTAACGCTGGTGAGCACGTTTAAGAGTGCCCAGCTTTCTCAGGCCTGAAGGGCTTTATCCAGCTTTTTCTCAATCTCGCGCTCGATCTGGGAGCTCATGGCAGAAAAGAAAAAGCCCAAAGTGGCATCGACACGAACGGTGTCGTCACCTACTTCGATACGCCCATCAACGCCGCTACGGGAAAATTCTAGCGTATCACCCTCCCAACGGCACTCTACCCCGTAATCACGGGTCAGTTTGTCAGCCAGGGCAACGGCCTTGGCACGGGCGTTTTCCCGTCCTAGAGAATGGGAACGTTCAATACGAATTTGTGACATAGAAAAAGGCTCCAAAAATAATTTCGCGACTATAGGCGAGGGCGACATGACCCGCCAAGCCTTTGGCACAATACGTACGGCACCCAATCCAGCAATAGCCTTTTTATCCGATTTTCTAGCGCATGAATCGACATCAGGGCACATTAGCACTGCTAGAATGAGCGTCTATTCAAATGCAGGTGAAGCGTCATGAGCGATCAGCGCAAGGGCCCCGAGGCCGATCCCGTCACCCACTTCGGTTACCAAAGCGTGCCGGAAAGCCAGAAGGCTCATAAAGTCGCCGAGGTTTTTCATTCCGTTGCCGCCAAGTACGATGTGATGAATGATCTGATGTCCATGGGCATCCATCGCCTGTGGAAGCGCTTCACCATCGAGCTGTCAGGTGTGCGCAGCGGCAATCGAGTACTAGATATCGCGGGCGGTACGGGTGATTTGACCAAGCAGTTCTCACGCTTGGTAGGCCCGAGTGGCGAGGTTGTACTGGCCGACATCAACGACTCGATGCTCAAGGTCGGGCGTGACCGCTTATTAGATAAAGGAGTAGCTCACAATGTGCGTTTCGTTCAGGCGGACGCGGAGAAGCTACCTTTTCCCGATAACTATTTTGACTGCGTGACGATTGCCTTTGGTCTGCGCAATGTCACCCACAAGGACGAAGCCATTGCGTCCATGCTCCGTGTACTCAAGCCCGGCGGTCGATTGCTGGTCCTCGAGTTCTCCAAGCCAACCAGTACGTTGCTCTCTAAAGCTTACGACGCGTATTCGTTCAGTTTCCTGCCTCTGATGGGCAAGTTGATTGCCAACGACTCGGCCAGCTATCGTTATCTAGCCGAGTCGATCCGCATGCATCCGGACCAGAATACCCTCAAGGCCATGATGGAAAACGTAGGCTTCGAACGCGTCACTTATCACAATATGACTGGCGGTATCGTAGCCTTGCATCGCGGCATAAAACCCTGATGATTGTCCTAACCCAGGCCGTTCTGGCCGCCTTCGAACGCGGTCTTAATTCAGTGCTCGCTATGGACGCCGTGGCGTTGACACGCCTGGCTGCCCTTCAAGGCACTGTTATTGCTATCGATTGTCCAGCGCCCGCCTTTCGCTTGTTTCTACTGCCAGCAGGCGATGGCCTTCATATTGCTGCTCATCACGAGGCCGATGTCGACTGTACTATACGTGCGCCCATGACGCGCCTGACTCAATTGGCGTTGGCTCAAAACAAAACGGCCATTCTACACAGTGACGACGTCATCCTTGAGGGTGATAGCACTGCATTGATCGAACTCTCTGACATTCTGCAAGGTCTTGAATTGGACTGGGAGTACGAATTGTCCCGCTGGCTTGGCCCCGTTGGTGCCGCGCTGATTGGTCGTTTTGCCCGCAATACGGGCGACTGGACAAAACAAAGCCAAGCCAGCCTGCAGCGGAGCCTGTCTGACTGGCTGGCAGAAGAGAGCCGCACGCTAGTAGGCAGACGTGAAGGTGAAGCACGCTTCGCCGAAATAGATGCTTTGCGCCTGGCTGTCGATCGACTCGAGGCGCGTTTAGAGCGCCTTGCACAACGCAGACGTACCTAACGCATGAAGCTGTTCGCCGCCCTTCGCCGCTTGTTACGCATTTTTCTTGTTGTCATCCGCTACCGCCTGGATGACCTTGTCTATGCACTTCCACTGCCTTGGTATCTACGCCTGACCGGCTATTTCATGCCATGGCGATGGCTGCCACGGCCTCGTAAAAGCTTGCCTCGTGGCGCACGCCTGCGTCTCGCGCTAGAAGGCCTGGGGCCGGTTTTCATCAAGTTCGGACAGATCCTGTCAACACGCCGGGACCTACTGCCCGAAGATGTCGCCAACGAGCTCATGTATTTGCAGGACAAGGTACCTCCCTTCCCTGCCGACCAGGCAGTCGCCTTGATTGAGTCGCAACTAGGTGTTCCTCTCATGCAGGCGTTCAGCCGCTTTGACCGTCAACCGCTGGCCTCGGCATCGGTAGCACAGGTGCATGCAGCACAGTTAAGGACTGGCGAAGAAGTTGTCGTTAAGGTAGTTCGCCCTGGCCTTAAGCCGATCATTGCTCAAGACCTGGCCTGGCTATTCATTTTAGCCCGTCTGGCCGAACGAGTATCGGCCGAGGCCCGCCGTCTGCATCCCGTCGAGGTCGTTACCGATTATGAAAAAACGATTTACGATGAGCTTGATCTACTTCGCGAAGCAGCTAATTCAAGTCAGCTGCGCCGCAACTTTGAAGACTCACCGCTGCTTTACGTACCTCAGGTTTACTGGGACTGGTGCCGTCCTCGAGTATTGGTCATGGAGCGGATCTACGGTATTCCAGTTACCAATATGGCGGCCTTACAGGATCAGCGTACCGACCTAAAACGGTTGGCTGAGCGCGGTGTGGAAATCTTCTTTACCCAGGTTTTCCGGGACAGTTTTTTTCATGCCGACATGCACCCAGGCAATATTTTTGTCAGTACGACTCGTCCCTGGGACCCACAGTACATCGCTGTGGACTGCGGTATCATTGGCAGCCTGACCCCGCAGGACCAGAACTACCTTGCCCGCAATTTGATGGCATTCTTCCAACGCGACTATCGCAAAGTGGCGCAGTTGCACATTGATTCAGGCTGGGTACCGGCGAATACTCAGGTCAACGAGTTCGAGGCAGCGATCCGCACAGTGTGCGAACCCATTTTCGAAAAACCGTTGAAAGACATTTCCTTTGGTCAGTTGCTGCTGCGCCTGTTTCAAGTAGCCCGTCGTTTCAATATGGAAATCCAGCCGCAACTCGTACTCCTGCAAAAAACCTTGTTGAATATCGAAGGACTTGGACGTCAGCTTTATCCGGACCTTGATCTCTGGACAACGGCCAAGCCCTACCTCGAAAAGTGGATGCGTGAACGAATGGGCCCCGTTCAGGTATTGCGTAACATGCAGCAACAGATTGAGCAGATCCCACACCTGGCTCAGATGACTCGTGATACGCTCGAACGCATCACCCACCCCCACCGCAATGATCCTCCGCGCCCCTGGGACAGAAGAGAGAATGCCTGGCTGCCGAAGGTTATTGGCATTGCCTTGCTGGGCGGTGCCTTTCAAACGGGTCTGCAGTCAACTCCAGAAGGTTGGCCAGCCTGGATAATGCTAGTCAGCGGGTTGTATCTGATTATTCGTGGGTAGGCAGTATCGCCAGGTACTGGCAGACTAGACTTCTGAACAAAGCGCCGGGTAAACGATGAAAGACTGGCTTGAAGAAATAGAGTGGAACGCCGACGGGCTGGTACCGGCAATCGCCCAAGACTACCGGACCGGTCGTGTGCTCATGATGGCTTGGATGAACCGTGAGGCCTTGGCTTTGACGGTAGCTGAAAATCGTGCCATTTATTGGTCACGTTCGCGCGGTAAGCTATGGCGCAAGGGCGAAGAGTCAGGGCATATCCAGAAACTTCACGAATTGCGTCTGGACTGTGACGCGGATGTAGTCATCCTCGTGGTTGAGCAGATTGGCGGCATTGCCTGTCATACTGGACGTGAAAGCTGTTTCTATCGCACGTTCGAAAAAGGCCAGTGGGTAACCGTGGAGCCTGTATTGAAAGATCCACATGCTATTTACGTTGCAGGACACGGCCATGAGTGAAACGTTAGACCGGATTGCCGAAGTGCTTGAGTCCCGTAAGGGAGCGGCACCTGAAAGTTCTTATGTGGCCAGCCTGTATCATAAGGGTTTGAACAAAATTCTTGAAAAGGTAGGCGAGGAATCCATAGAAACCATTCTGGCAGCCAAAGATGCAGCCAGTACCGGCGATTCAACCGACCTTATCTACGAAACGGCAGACCTTTGGTTTCATAGCTTGGTCATGTTGGCCGCTCTAGGCCAGCATCCACAGGCGGTACTCGACGAATTGGACCGGCGTTTTGGCCTGTCCGGGCATACTGAAAAGGCAGCCCGCTCTAACTCCTGATTTGATGAGGTAACGTGATGGGAATTTTTGACTGGAAACACTGGATCGTCATTCTGATCGTAGTTGTGCTGGTCTTTGGGACCAAGCGCCTGAAACATCTGGGATCGGACGTAGGCGAAGCGATTAAGGGCTTTCGTAAGGCGGTTAATACCGACGAGGAAGACAAGCCGCAGGATACCAAGCCTGCCCCTCCGCTCAATCAGCCTCATACTATTGACGCGCACCATCACAAGGTCGAAGAGCCTGCCCGTAAGGATTGAGCCCACTTCATGTTTGGTATCGGCTTCAGTGAATTAGTCCTGATTGGCCTAGTAGCCTTGTTGGTACTAGGCCCCGAACGTTTGCCCGGCGCTGCCCGGACGGCGGGTCTATGGATCGGGCGCTTGAAACGCAGCTTTAATACGATCCGCCAGGAAGTCGAGCGGGAAATCGGTGCCGACGAGATACGCCGGCAGCTGCATAACGAAAATCTGCTGTCCTGGGAAAAGCGCGAGAAGCAGACTGACTCGAGCAACACGCCCGCCACTTCTGGTGAAGTAACCACCGGGCCACCGGCTCCTACTGCCGGCCCGACGTTACCGCCCGAACCCAAGGATACGCCCCTTCCTCCGCGAACCCCATGAGCGAACAAAAGCCCGACTATGAAGATCAGGAAATGCCCCTGGTCTCACACTTGACCGAACTGCGCTCGCGCTTGCTGCGTTGCGTGCTGGCTACTTTTCTGATCTTTGCAGGCCTATTTTATTTCGCCCAAAAGATCTATGCCTTCGCTTCGGAACCGATCAGGCGCTTCCTACCGGAAGGAGCCACCATGATATCGACGGATGTTACGTCGCCGTTCCTGGCCCCTTTCAAGCTAACGCTAGTCGTCTCTCTATTTTTGGCCATGCCGGTCATCCTTCATCAGGTATGGAGCTTTATCGCACCGGGTTTGTACAAGCATGAGAAGCGCGTAGCCTTGCCGCTTTTGATTTCCAGCATTCTGCTCTTCTACGCAGGAATGGCCTTTGCGTATTTTCTGGTATTTCCAGTGATCTTCCATTTCTTTTCCAGCATTACGCCTGAAGGCGCGATGATGATGCCGGATCTGAACAGCTATCTGGACTTCATTCTGACCCTATTTTTTGCCTTTGGCTTAGCCTTTGAAATTCCTGTAGCTACTGTTTTATTAATCTGGATAGGTATCGTCGATGTCGCCTATCTTCAGAAGATCCGCCCCTATGTTATCGTCGGCTGTTTTGTAGTGGGCATGATTCTTACACCACCTGACGTACTATCACAGACCATGCTAGCTATCCCCATGTGGCTTCTGTTTGAAGTCGGCTTGGTATTTGGCCGCTTGGTACGTAAACGTGATCCTGATGAGAAAAAAGATACTCAGGAAGATCAGCCCCCTGCGACGCATCCATGAATCTACTTCTGCTTGAAACAGACGATTTTGTCAGCGTTGATGAAGTCGTTCTTCAGGGGCGTCGATTGCAGCATCTCAATGAGGTACATCGCGCAACACAAGGAGATACGCTTCGTGTAGGGCAAGTGAATGGCCGAATGGGCAAAGGACAGGTTATTGAAATCAATGACCGCCATGCCCGCTTGAGTGTAAGCCTCGACCAACTCCCTCCTCCTAAGCTTCCGCTGGCACTGATACTGGCCCTTCCCCGCCCTAAAATGCTTCGGAGAATCCTGCAGAATGTAGCAGCCATGGGGGTTCCTCGCCTCATCTTGCTCAATAGTTATCGAGTAGAGAAAAGCTTCTGGCAAACGCCTTTTTTAGAGCCTGATGCCACACGGGAACAATTGCTTCTTGGGCTGGAACAAGGCCGGGATACCGTATTACCCGAAATCATTATCGAGCAGCGCTTCAAACCCTTCGCCGAAGATCGACTACCAGAGCTTACCTGCGAAACGCTTGGCCTCGTTGGCCACCCCGGTCCCTACGCTGCCTGCCCTCGTGCAGTTACAGGTCCCGTTACACTCGCTATTGGCCCGGAAGGCGGCTGGATTCCCTATGAGATCGAAAAGCTCCAAGAAGCGGGCCTGCAACCAGTCCAGCTCGGTGAGCGTATCTTACGCGTGGAAAATGCCGTGACGGCGCTTTTGGCACGTCTGTTCTGACTTTAGTGAGCTGCTAGCTCTAGATTGACTCTAAGTATGTTGCCTTATCTTATTCTTTTCCCTCAGGCTTCTCTGTAACTCCTCGTAAAACCTTGCCTGCTCATAAAAGCCACGCGGCACGCTATATGCTGAACTCAACAAAGCATGCAGATGCCTTATACGGTGATTACGAGCCCTAAGTTTTAGTCACCGTTTTAGCCTCTAATAAGTCCACTCTTCATATGTCCGATATTAAGTTAACAAGGACATCTTTAAGAAAAACCTGGACCGTCTAAACGCTTCTTTTCTACCAGGATTAACGGAACAAGCAGTTTAGGTTCGCCTGAAAAAAGCGTTTAGATCTACAGTGGTTGTCGCAAGCTAAAGCAAAAAGGCCTGGGTTTAAGCCAGGCCTTTTTGCTAATCCCTTGATCTGACTACCGAGTCGGATTAGGCGTTAATGAGGAGGTAGCAACTGTATTGAGAGCAACGTCCGAATTAGTATGTGCCATAGGCGCTGGCAAAACATGGCGGTAGGCACTTAACCAGCGCTCCCGTATCTCAGCCGACTGCCAAACATGCTGATGCAGACGCGCCATACCCAAGGGATCACTCAAGATTGCCCATTGGGCATCCGAGTGCGCATCAGGGCCGTCTTTCAATACTCGCTCCACACGCAGGCTACGCAACGCCTCCGCCTGGGGTACTACCTTGGCATGTCGTGCTTTGGCCATACCACATGCCAATGCATTAACTAGCGGATCTACCACTGCCTGAAGGAAACCATGGCGCAACAGCGTCTGGTTGTTCTGTTGCAGATATTCCTCCGTAGCCACTAACTCTCGTGGCGGATTGTACTCCTCGGGTATTAGAAACAGCTTCGAGCGACGCGTGGCTAGACCATAGTTGGTCCGGCTGGAAATTACAGAAACAAATGCCGAAAGAATAAGCGAAACAACAATCGGTGAGAGCCACCATAAAAAGCGTGGATCCAACCAAGCGACCCCTGCTGTCCAGATAATACCTAAAAGCATCTGTGAACCATGCCGCCGAAAGGCTTCGCCCCAAGGCGTTGCATCATCATCACGCTGAGGTGAATTCCACTGGACGGACCATCCAAGAAACGCTGCCGTGACGAAAACCGTATGGAAAAGCATGCGCACCGGTGCCAACAGCACCGAGAACAGCATTTCCAAAAGCATGGAACAGAGCAGTTTAAAGCCTCCGCCAAACTCTTTAGCACCCTTAGCCCAAATAAGGATCACACTAAGCAACTTGGGCAGGAACAGTAAAATCAACGTCGTCGAGAACAAGGCGATTGCCTGTTCAGGATGCCACTGCGGCCAAACCGGGAATAACTGGCGTGGCTGAAAAAAGTACTGCGGCTCAAGCAGGGTATGGACTGCCAATAGTGCGGTCGAAAGCACCAGGAACAAGAACCATAGCGGCGCCGACAGGTAAGACATTACCCCTGTCAGGAATACTGCCCGATGCACTGGATGCATACCTTTAACCAAAAACAACCGGAAATTCATCAAATTGCCATGGCACCAGCGGCGATCACGCTTGAGTTCATCCAGCAGGTTAGGAGGTAATTCTTCGTAACTACCAGGCAAGTCATAGGCAATCCATACTCCCCAACCCGCCCGACGCATCAATGCTGCCTCGACAAAATCATGGGAAAGGATCGCTCCGGCAAAAGAACCCTTGCCCGGCAAGGGCGCCAAAGCGCAATGCTCTATGAAGGGCTTGATCCGGATAATTGCGTTATGCCCCCAATAATGGGACTCTCCCAACTGCCAGAAATGCAGTCCAGCGGTGAACAGCGGGCCGTAAACCCGTGTCGCAAACTGCTGAAGACGGGCATAGAGTGTATCCATACCTGAGGCTTTGGGTGCTGTTTGGATAATACCCGCACGTGGATTGGCTTCCATCAGGCGAACCAGACTGGTCAAACACTCACCGCTCATAACGCTATCGGCATCAAGAACCACCATATAGCGATACTGGCTACCCCACCGACGGCAAAAATCATCGATATTGCCGCTTTTACGTTTCACCCGACGGCGACGGCGACGATAGAAAATCTTGCCATACCCCTTTACGGCCTCGCATAACTCAAGCCAGGACTTCTGCTCAGCTACACATTTGTCTGGGTTGTTACTATCGCTAAGAATGAAGAAGTCGAAATGCTCGAGTTGCCCAGTGGCAGCTACGGACTCGTAGGTTGCTCTTAAGCCCGCGAATACACGAGCCACATCTTCATTGGCAATAGGCATTACAAGCGCTGTACGCGCATTGGGCTCAATGGTCTCGTTGCCTATCGTACTGGCAGAAATACTGTACTTGTCACGCCCGCCCAACAACTGCCAGAAGCCCATCAGGGCTGTCCAGAAGCCTGCTGAGACCCAGCAGAACAGTATGGCAAACAACAATAGGATGCTGGTCTGAAGGATATAAGGAAGCACCTGACGGGCAGACTCCAAGAACCCTTGCCCTATTACTTCCTGCAAATCAACTAGCGCCCATCCTTGGTATGGCAAAACGGCTTTCATATACCACGTTGCAACACCCGTCTGTACCAACATCAAGATCAACAGGATGAAGCGGCGGAAAGCACCCACTTTACGCCAGTGAGCGTGAGTGTCGGCCTCCTCATCAGGCGCGATACGCGTTTCTTCTTTACGCCCTAACAGACGATGCCACATCCGCACAACCGGATTGGTACGCCAGGGCTCAGGAAGCATCTGAGAGCGCGTAATAGGCGGCATGGTTTTCAAGGTAACGTGGCCTTGAGCATCCGTCGTCAGCAGTTGACCCTCTTGGATCGCATGCCCCCACCCCATTTTCAGGCGGGTCTCGACAGAATCCAGTGCCGGCTCTGCCGATGCCACGGCAACGCCACCCAATGCCGCATGAAGAGTATCCATGCGGTTATCAGCCAGTGCACGACGATTAACATCCTCGAGCGGTAAGCGCTCGAGGTAGGTTTCGACCGGGTTTACATCGTTTGGGTTATTCATTGGCAGGTAACTGATAGCTCCACGTTTCGGTCAGCGTTTTGTCGCCTTCCACTAACGCCGCGCGCATTTCAACAGGTTTGGTTGGGTCTTTTACTTTCAAGCGCAAGGTTAGACGCCATCCCTTAGTAACAGGGTTGTAGCGAATCGTATTTTCGACCAGCTCACCATTTTCATTGAGGCTTACCTGAGAGGCCACTTGAGTGTTCTCAGGCAGGTTTTTCAATACAGGCCCTGCAAAGTCAATAATGAAGGCTGTGCTGCCGTCCGGCTGACGAATCAGGTTCGGCTGTTTCACATCACCTACAGATAGACGGGTCTGCTGAACCCAGGCGATATCTGGCGAATGTAAGGCTGGCTCGTCCGTAGTGAAATGCAGACGGTAGCTCAAATCGAGAGGCTCGCCTAAAGGCGGTAAGCTCTCGGGTGTCCAGAATGCCACAATGTTATCGTTGGTTTCATCAGGCGTTGGGATCTCAACCAGCTCTACTCGGCCCTTACCCCAATCGCCTTTAGTTTCTACCCAGCCGCTAGGGCGCAAGTCATAGCGATCATCCAGATCCTCATAACGACCAAAGTCGCGGCCACGCTGCAGCAATCCGAAGCCTTTAGGATTCTCGATCTGATAAGTACTGACCGATAGACGCTTCGGATTATTGAGGGGGCGCCAGATCCACTCGCCATTACCGGCATGAATGGCCAGGCCATTGGAATCATGTAATGCGGGGCGATAGTTGATCTGTGGACTGGGCTGATTCGATCCAAAGAGATACATACTGGTCAACGGCGCGATGCCTAGCTTGCCCACATTGTCACGGAGGAAAATCCGAGCCTGCACGTCGACGGTACTGTCACTGCCGGGAGTTACGACCAACCGGTAAGCGCCCGTTGCACGAGGGGAGTCCAGAAGAGCATAGATGACTAGATTTCGGCGATCAGGCTGCGGATGCTCGATCCAGAACTCTCGAAAGCGTGGAAACTCCTCCCCAGAAGGCAGCGCTGTATCAATAGCCAGACCACGTGCCGACAGCCCATAGACTTGATCGCGACCGATGACCCGGAAGTAGCTGGCACCCAGCAGGGTCATCAACTCATCCTGTTTGTCTGGCTTGTTAAGCGGGTACATAACACGGAAACCGGCAAAACCGAGATCCTTGAGTGCGGCCTCATCCAACGTAAGATCGCCGAAGTTAAAAAACGAGGGGTCATACTTGATTTCATGAACACCCGTTGCCGTAACCTCATTGAGCTTGACCGGCACGTCGAAATGCATGCCTTGATGGTAGAAATTCAACTCGAACGGCGTTTTCTCGCCAGCCCAGTAGGCTTTGTCCTGGCGAAATTGAATCTTTTGGTAATCCGCGAACTTCATGTCTCGGAAGACGGCCGGCAGATTGCTCTTGGGCGCAACGAACTTCTGCTCGGCCAAGCTTTTGGCCTGTGCTGATACATCATCGAGGCTGAACGCCCAAGCCTTGGCTCCAAACATGGCCATAAGGGCCGTGAAGCTCAGTACAATGGCTTTAGCCTTACCTGGCTTAGAATTAATTTTCAAAAACAACGCAGCCCCCTTAATCAGCGTACAAATACGTTGAATGACCGCATGGCCATTACGGATAAGCAATTCTCGGACTGACGAGCTCGAGAATGATTCCGCGCAAGTCGTGCCCGTCCACTCAAACTGCGCAATCATAGACACTTCAGGAAATCCTGTAAGAGTCTCTTGCTTAAATAGACAATAAAAATGTTACTGGGCCATCATTGGTCAGCGAAACCTGCATATCGGCTCCAAATTGTCCGGTTGCTACATCAGCGTGGCGATACCGTGCCAAGCCAACCAAATATTCAAACAACGCGGCGCCTTGAGCTGGCGGTGCTGCAGTAGAGAAGCTGGGACGCATCCCACTTTGGGTGTCGGCTACTAAAGTAAATTGAGACACCAAGAGCAATCCGCCGCCTACATCACTCAGCGAACGGTTCATACGCCCGGCTTCGTCGCTGAAGATGCGATAGTTTAGTAGCTTGTGCAGCATACGCTCGCTGATTGACTCATCATCGTGGGGTTCTACACCAATTAAGGCCAGCAGCCCTGGGCCAATAGCCCCTATGGTATGCCCCTCGACATCGACACGTGCCTCAGTGACACGTTGGATCAACGCTTTCATTCGGCCTCCGGCGGTAGGTCGAGCAGTTGCCGCCCTATCCTATCAGTTGCGCGCACGAGAGCATCACAGATCCCCGGCTCCCCTGCTGCATGACCGGCGTCCCGAATGATCTGCAACTCACTGTTTGGCCAAGCCTTATGCAGCGCCCAAGCATTTTCGAGCGGGCAGATCACATCGTAGCGACCATGGACAATGACCCCGGGAATATGGGCGATCTTATCCATATCTCTTAAGAGCTGGTTCGGCTCTAGAAACGCATTATTGACAAAATAGTGACACTCGATCCGGGCAATGGACAAAGCATGCTCGGTGAAGCGCTCCACAACATCGGAACTCGGTCGCAACGTGGCCGTACGTCCTTCCCAGCATGACCATGCCTTAGCCGCGCCCATCTGGGCGATCTCGTCATAACTGGTCAAACGCTTGTAGTAAGCCTGAATCAGGTTGTCTCGCTCATTCTCTGGAATCGGCGCAACATAGTCCTGCCAATAGTCAGGAAACAGGCGGCTGGCACCTTCCTGATAGAACCACTGAAACTCTTCGGGACGACAGAGGAATATGCCTCTCAGGATCAAGGCATGAACCCGCTCAGGGTAAGTCTGGGCGTAAGCCAACGACAATGTAGAACCCCAGGACCCACCAAAGACCACCCATTTATCAATGCCTAACTCGCTTCGGATACGTTCCATATCCGCGACCAGATCCCAGGTTGTATTCTTTTCAAGGCTGGCATAAGGCGTTGAGCGACCACATCCGCGCTGGTCGAACGTGACGATACGATACAAGCTCGGATCAAAAAATCTTCGACTTAGCCCATCGCAGCCGGCCCCTGGGCCACCGTGCACGAAAAGCACCGGAACCCCATCAGGCGAACCGCTTTCGTCAACATACAGCGTATGAGGCTCTTCTACTGCGAGCTCGTGTCGGGCATAGGGCTTAATTTCCGGATAGAGGCTGTGCATTAAACTTCCCCTCAAGCTTGCTTGGATGGCGACTTTGTCGTCTTATGGACCGGTTCTACCCATCATAGCGCTAACCACTTATTGAAAAGGAATTCTCTCAATGCGTTTTAACATTTTTCCACTCTTATTCCTGCTGTCCTTTCTTTTTCTTTCCGGTTGCCAGGACGACCCTCAGGCAGCGCTCGACAAAGCTGTCGAGCAATTGCAGGCTAATCTGGAAGCTAAGAAAACCAGCGCTGTATTCGACCAGCTACATCCCCAGTTTCTAGCTCAGCAGATGAACGACCGGCAATGGGCGCGCCAGACCATGACAGGATTGTTCCTGCGCTATCGTCAAATAAAAATCCTAGCCTTTAGCAAGAACAGTCAGCTCGACCCAACCTATACGAACAAGGGCTATACCGATGCCGATGTTGGCTTGGCAGGTGCGGAAGGCTTGATTCCCGACGCAGCACGTCACTACCGAGTCAGAATGGAGTGGTGGAGAGAAGGAGGCGACTGGAAACTAGCGCGCCTGGACTGGCAATGACACTCTAAGGGTTACCCTCTATTGCTAGCCTGCCTCGGGAGTTCAACATGCCACTAGCCACCCCCGTTCACCTGTTGATCATCGACCCTCAAAATGACTTTTGCGATATTTCCGGTGCCAGTTTGCCTGTACCTGGCGCGACGGATGATCTACGTCGCGTTGCAGAACTTATTGGTCGACTGGGGAGCCGCCTCGATGTCATACATGTAACGCTTGACTCACATCATCCATTGCATATTGCCCACCCAAACTGGTGGCATGATGAGGCGGGCTTATCACCTTCTCCATTCACAGTGATCAGCCTGAATGATCTCAAACAGGGCCGCTGGAGCGCTCGTGACCCAGGACAACACTCCCATAGCCTGGACTACCTCACGAGACTAGCCGAAGGCGGACGCTACCAACTGACGATCTGGCCAGAACACTGCTTGATCGGTAGCTGGGGACACAATGTGCAAGCCGACCTACTCGATGCCTTGCATATCTGGGGTCGAGAGCAACTCAAGGCGGTAGACTTCATTGCCAAGGGAAGCAATCCTGGAACCGAACATTACTCAGCGATCCGCGCGGAAGTAATCGACCCAAACGACCCTGGCACTCAAACCAACCTCACTTTACTAAAACGTTTGGCAGCAGCAGGAACCATCCTGATCGCTGGCGAAGCCCTCTCGCATTGTGTAGCCGGAACGGTAAGAGACATTGCAAGCCATCTAGGTGACGATGCCTTGCATAAGCTGGTTTTGCTGTGCGATTGCAGTCATGCGGTACCAGGTTTCGAAGCGCTAGGGCAACAGTTTCTGGCCGAGATGAAAGCACGTGGAGTGCGACTACTGACTCATGACAGCATAGAGTAAATCGTGGTCAGGCCCGAACGGTCTGACCACGACGAAACCGTAGTTAATCAATTGCGTATAGACCGGTATAAACGGCCGAGGAAATCTGATTAAGATGAATCATGAAGCGCGCTACAGCATTAGTAGCATCTTCCGGTAACGGCAAACGCTCTACACCCAACGCATGAATCTGGAAGATATAGCGGTGCGCCTTGTCGCCCTTAGGCGGTGCAGCACCACCAAAACCTACTGTACCGTAGTCATTCCGTACCTGGATGGCATCTGCGGGAAGCAGTCTGCCATCCGCACTACCTGCGCCCTCCTGTAACTCACGAACGTCGGCTGGGATATTAGCTACAACCCAATGCCAGAAACCACTGCCTGTCGGCGCATCCGGATCATAAACGGTCAGAGCGAAACTCTTGGTTCCAGCAGGCGGATTTTCCCATCTCAACGCTGGCGAAACGTTTTCACCCGATGCACCGAATGCCTCTACATCAAACTCCTGACGCTTGGTCATAAATCCGTTATCAGCAAACGCCTCGGTCCATAGGCGGAAATCTGTATTGATCATGTTTATCTCCATGCTCATTGGGAGGAGGTTTCTCCTCTCCAAACCAGTTTAGCCGTGTCATAGCCCTTCTCATGCGCGATACGCAGCAAGGTATCACGCGGAGCAGCCATCACATTAGGCTGGCGCGCCAGTAGCCAAAGGTACTTTCTGTCTGGGCTACCCACCAAGGCCGTCTGATAGTCCGGATCCACATAAAGAACCCAGTAAGGCCCTTTAGCTACGTTGGGTAAGACTCCACTAAACCATGTATCGAAGCGCACCTCCAGGCGGTCAGTCACTCCAGGAGCAATAGGCGCTGCTATACCTGTTGCCTCGTCCCACTCACCTGAGCGCGTCTGGCAGCGATTAAGCACGTCAATGCGGCCATCGCTTCGCAAACGATAATGCGCTTCCGACTCGACACAGTTGCGCTGGAAGAACATAGGGAGGCGCGCCCACTCATACCAAGTGCCCTGGTAGCGATCAAGATCCAAAGCCCCCACTGTGGCAGGCGGTGCAGACGTCTTGGACGCACTGGCACACGCAGCCAGAAGACCTACCGCCCCGGCTAAGAACAACCATTTAGTAGATGCCTTCATCGCAACCCCTGTCCTGCATACATGACGACTTTATCGTTGACGTATTGGACACTGATAAATGAATTCTTATCTCCCCAAGTACAACTCGACAAGCCCAACGCTCCTGAGCAGTCGGCCGGTTTACCCAGTATCTCTTCAACTTCGGTCTTGCTCTGACCGGCTTTGAGCCGATTGTAGTTCTCCTGGGTAATCTTGCTGCATGCCACCATGAACAGACAGCAGATACCAATGACAAATATACGAAACGTCATTCCTGACTCCTTATCGGACAAAGCAGCCCCTACCAGAGCGGGTACTTACCTGACCTTAACAATTTCCTTCCCGGTACCGACTGCTATTACGGCCATGGGATATCTTCTGGCGACTCGTTAGAGCCTGTCCACCTTTCGGCGTTTCGTTGACCCGCGGAAATAAAAAACCCCGCCTAAGCGGGGTTCCGATTTATATCTAACTTATGCGGCGATACGTCCTTTGAGCTTGTTCATGGCATTTTTTTCAAGCTGCCGAATACGCTCGGCCGATACGTTGTATTTAGCCGCCAATTCATGCAGCGTCGCCTTTTCCTCGGCCAGCCAGCGTTGATACAAAATATCGCGGCTACGCTCATCCAGGCCTTCTAAGGCTTCATGTAGGTTAGCCGTAGAGTTATCGGTCCAGTCCGACTCCTCCAATTGACGAGCCGGATCGTAACGATTGTCCTCTAGGTATTGGGCCGGAGATTGAAAGGCTGCATCATCGTCGGCGTCAGAAGCCGGGTCAAATGCCATGTCCTGGCCAGTCAGGCGGCTCTCCATCTCACGGACCTCACGTGGCTCGACACCCAGACTAGCCGCAACCGCATGTACTTCGTCATTGTTCAGCCAAGCCAAACGCTTTTTCTGGCTGCGCAGGTTGAAAAACAATTTACGCTGAGCTTTGGTAGTAGCCACTTTCACAATGCGCCAGTTACGCAAGATAAACTCATGGATCTCAGCTTTGATCCAGTGAACGGCAAAGGAAACCAGACGCACACCCATTTCCGGGTTAAAGCGTTTCACAGCCTTCATCAGGCCAACGTTGCCTTCCTGAATCAGATCGGCTTGCGCCAGACCATAGCCTGAATAACTCTTGGCAATGTGTACGACAAAACGCAGGTGCGCGAGCACCATTTGCCGCGCCGCCTCTAAATCCTGATGATAAAAGAGGCGTTCGGCCAGTTCGCGCTCCCGCTCCGGGGTCAGCATGGGAATACTGTTGACCGAGTGGACATAGGCTTCCAGGCTCGCGCCGGGAACCAATGTTGGAACAGGTTGCAGAGAATTGGTCATGCGAATCCTCCGATTCACTTATGCACAGGGCAGTGTATCACTGAAGAATCAGACATAAAATAGGGCTTACAGTTCCCTAAAAATTAACTTTTCACCTTTTAAATCAACGAGTTGGATATTAATTATCAATCGAATTGATAGTCCACAGTGAACAATTACAAGAGCTTTTTATTAAGTTAAAACTCAGGTTTTAGCGGGGCGCCAGCTCTCTTAAATGACGAGCAACTGCCAGCCAGGCACCAATGTAGCCCAGCAATATTGCACCAATGAGTAACTGCATACCCTCATCGAACGAAACGCCCGCCAAGGCGAAATCGCTCCCGTAAAGTCCGGCCAAATCAATAACAGCTTCATTCAGCCAGTCAAGGCCGAACGCTAGCAACCCCCAGGCGGCTACACCTGCACCGACACCATAAAGGGCCCCCATATATAAAAAGGGACGCCGTACGTAACCGTCCGTACCGCCTACCAGTTTTATGACCTCGATTTCGGTTCTTCGGTTTTCAATTGCCAGACGAATTGTATTACCAATCACCAGAAGCAATGCCACGATCAATATGACCGTCAGCCCAAAAACGAAGCGTTCACCCAACTTCAGGATGGCTGTGAGCCGTTCCACCCATTGCATATCCAACTGCACTTGCTGTACGCCAGGCAATTCAGCCAATTGGCTGCGCAGCATATCCAAACGTCCTTTGTCGATTTCACGTGGAGTCACGGAAATGACTGAAGGCAATGGATTTTCCGGTAACTCTTTTAGCGCCTCGCCCAGCCCAGCCTGCTGCTGCAGTTCCTGCAAGGCTTCGTCTCGCCCAATCCAGCGGACATTGACAACATCAGGCAGTGCAGTAATCTGCTCCTGCAACTGCTTGCCCTGCTCTTCTTGAATATTCAAATCCAGAAATACTGAGATTTGCGCTGCCCGTTGCCAAGAACCACCTAGCCGCTCAACATTGCTGAGCAGTAGCGAAACGCCCATGGGAAGCGCCAAAGCAATTCCCATCACCAAGCACGTCAAAAAGCTGCCGATTGGTTGCCGAGCCATACGCCACAAGCTGTCGCGAAGACCGGTACGATGAGCCTCGAAATAGGCATGCAGCGGACTGCGCCAATCCCTCGTGGGCTTAGCAGGCTTGCTGTGTTTAGGACGTTGCGGCTTTTCACCTTGCACTTCGCCCCGTGGAAGCTCCTTGGCGCTCATGTAGGACTCTCCTCGTCACCGATCAACCGGCCGCGTTGCAAAGTCAGCATGCGATGACGCAAACGGGCAATAAGAGCATGGTCATGACTGGCGATCAGCACGGTCGTGCCTAGACTGTTAATGTCTTCAAATACACCCATGATTTCCGAGGCTAGCCGCGGATCGAGATTACCCGTTGGCTCGTCTGCGAGAAGTAATGCTGGGCGGTGCACCACTGCGCGGGCGATACCGACACGCTGCTGCTGCCCTGTAGACAAATCGGCCGGATAGTCATCGATCTTATCCTTCAAGCTGACACGCTCGAGCGCAGCCGTAACCCGCTTGGCGATATCTACCTTCGACAAGCCGAGGATTTGCAGCGGCAGGGCTACATTGTCGAATACCGTACGATCAAATAACAGTTGGTGATTTTGGAACACTACGCCAATCTGCCGGCGCAAAAAGGGGATCTGCGCATTGCTGATCCGCGAGATATCCTGCCCCGCCAGGGCCAGCTTACCGCTGGTGGGGCGCTCCATCGCCAGGATCAGGCGCATCAAGGTACTTTTGCCAGCGCCTGAATGCCCAGTAATGAACAATATCTCGCCTCGCTCTGCACGGAACGACAATTCATGCAAGCCAATGTGACCGTTCGGGTACCGTTTGCTGACCCGATCGAAAAGAATCATGTCGTCTCCCGCTCCGCAAACAGAGCTTGTACAAATGCCTTGGCTTCGAATTCGCGCAAATCGTCGATCCCCTCACCAACACCGATATAACGAATCGGAATACTCATTTGCTTGGCGAGAGCAAAGATAACGCCGCCTTTGGCCGTGCCGTCGAGTTTGGTTAGCGCCAAACCGGACAACGGTACGGACGCATGAAACTGCTTCGCCTGATTCAAGGCGTTTTGACCAGTACCGGCATCAAGTACGAGCAGGGTTTCATGAGGAGCGGATTCATCAAGTTTGCCTATTACGCGGCGCACCTTGCGTAGCTCTTCCATAAGGTTGTCTTTGGTATGCAAGCGACCTGCCGTGTCGGCGATTAGCACATCAATACCGCGGGACTTGGCCGCCTGAACAGCATCAAAGATGACCGAGGCCGAGTCTGCTCCTGTATGTTGAGCGATGACCGGAATACGATTGCGCTCGCCCCAGACTTGTAATTGCTCAACAGCCGCGGCACGGAAGGTATCGCCTGCAGCCAGCATGACCTTCTTACCCTCAAGCTGTAGTTTCTTGGCCAGCTTGCCGATGGTAGTGGTTTTGCCAACTCCATTGACACCTACAACCAGAATGACAAAGGGTGCTTGTCCCTTGCCGATAACCAACGGCTGCTCGACCGGCACGAGCAGGCCGGTTAACTCTTCCTGTAATGCACGGTAAAGCGCCTCGCTGTCAGCCAATTGCTTACGAGCTACCCGCTGAGTGAGGTTACGCATGATCGTCGTAGTGGCTTCGACCCCTACATCTGCTGTCAGGAGACGGGTTTCCAGCTCATCCAGCAAATCATCATCGATGGCCTTCTTGCCCAGGAACAGGCTGGCCATGCCTTCGCCAATACTGCTACTGGTTTTGCTCAGCCCTTGCTTTAGCCGAGCAAAAAACCCCAACTTGGCTGGCTCAGGTGCAGCAGCTGCTACAACTGCCTCTGGCTCTGGCTCTGGCTCTGGCTCTGGCTCTGGCTCTGGCTCTGGCTCTGGCTCTGGCTCTGGCTCTGGCTCTGGCTCTGGCTCTGGCTCTG
>NZ_VLKY01000005.1 GCF_007830155.1 Pseudomonas duriflava | reverse complement strand
CACCCAAACAATCTGTAAAGATTGCCTACGGGAAGACGCCTAAAGCCGAAAGCTTGCGAACCCGCAATTACCTGATCACATACCCATTCGAGGAAGCGAGTAACAGCGATTCCTCACCCGAATTGCTTGACGACTATAGAGCTCTGGAACCACCTGATCCCATTCCGAACTCAGAAGTGAAACAAAGCATCGCCGATGGTAGTGTGGGGCCTCCCCATGTGAGAGTAGGTCATCGTCAAGCACCTATACCCAAAACCCCCAGGCCTAACGGCCCGGGGGTTTTGTCTTTTCAGAGCCCAGAACTGAGCGGCAAGGGCGGCCAAATTTGGAGCAGGTTCCAAGCCAGACAGCATGGCTATACCAACGTTTTGGCTAAGTCTCTATTGCAGTGCCAGGACTTGATCTTAAGAGTTAATGGGCTGGCTATGGATTGGTGATAGGGCCTCTGCTTTAACAGTAGTGCCTAGAGTTGGGCCAACAACGTTAATACCACTGCTCTCAAGCCGTACAAATCTGCCGCCCAGGCTAAAGGTCAGCCCGCTTTGCTGACAGGTAGGTCAGGCGCTGAAATGGGATTCGGTTTGATGGTAGAAAGAGTCAGCCCTGGAGCTTAGTTCAGAGAAGAACCGGATGCTTGTTCATATTGGATTGAGCTATGCGCGCCTATGCAGTCAGAAACAACTCGTGGTGTGTAACCATCAACCCCGCGCTGTTCAAAAGCGGGAGCTGCATAACTGTTTCTTTCAAAAAAAGTTATCTGTCCCACTCTGTTAGCGGATATTGGCTGGCTTACATTGCCCAACCACACCTTTGCTGTTCAATGAGTGGGATTGGGAAAGCCGTTAAAAATCATGATGGGTAGTGCGTGTGTGAGAGGGGTGGGTAGAGCAAGCCTATCCACCTCTTGCTGTTATGCTGGCTCGTTTATCACTTGCTCTTCGCGTCGATGAATATATTTCCAGTCGTCCTCATCAATATAAATACCGTTCGGCCCGCTTCCACCTTCAAGGTCAATGGCTACATGAGCCGATACTTGCGGTTTGACGCTAGCCAAAATCGGAACGAACCCTAATTGCCGGCTGGTTTCTATTAGGGCAAGCTGGTTGCGCTCATCAATATCAGCCGCTTCATCCAAATAATAGGGGAGGCGGACGCGGCTGGCCTGTTCGCGATCCATCAGGTGCAGCAACAAGTACATGTTGGTCAGCGCCTTGATGGTCATCGTCGTACCATTAGAGGCTGCGCCATCGATATCGGTATGGATGACAGGTTGGCCGCCGACTTTGGTGATTTCAAAGGCTAGCTCGAACAAATCCTTTAGGCCTAGTTGGTTATGGTTGGCAGCAACCAGGCGCGCCAAATATTCTTTGGCCTCTTCGTTCTTAGCGTCCTGCTCGGCGCTTTGACTCAAATCGAAGACTGAAAGGGTTTCGCCTTCTTCATATTGACCAGCGCTATGGATGATCTGGTCGATGTGCTTAAGAGCTTCCTTGTTTGGTGCCAGTACGATGCGGAAGCTCTCCAGGTTGGATACCTGACGCCGATTGATTTCACGGTTAAACAGGCCGAGCTGGTGCTCAAGGTTATCGTAGTCGTTGCGGATATTGCGTAGCGTACGGGCGATATCAGTTACAGCGGCACGACGGGCCTTGGCCAGGGTCAGGGCTTCGTCCTGGCGATGAGCATAAGCGTTCACGAGCAGCATGAGGCGGCGCTCGGGGTCTTCTTCATTGTCGAACTTGGCGACGCCTTTTACGCGAACCTGCGCATAGAGCGCTTCGATCTGTGTGTCGATGCGCTGCAGCGCCTGCCAAGTATCCTGATAGTCGTTGAGAAGCGGCAGCAGGTTATCCATGGAGTCGTCGATGGCTTCCATAAAGGGAAGACCTTGAGGGAGATCCTTAGGCAACAACTGACGGCGACGCAGGGCATCCTCAAGCGTACGATTTTTGGCTTCTAGGTCGGCCAATTGGCGAGCAATGAGTTGAAGTTTGGCAGAGAGCTGTTGGACGCGCTCGGTGAACGCATCGCTAGAGCGTTTGAGTTCATCTTGAGTGGCCTCGAGCTGAGCGAGCTGCTCAAGCTTCTCGGCTTCGTGAGCGGCCAAGGTCTGGTAGCGGCGAAAATCCTCTAAGCCTTTTTGCGCGTCGAGAACATTCTGGTAGAGTTTTTCTGACTGTGCCTTGCTGGAGGCACGATCGGCTGCAACGGACTTTTGAGTTTGAAGCTGCTTGAGTTCTCGTTCTAGCCGGTCACGCTGCTCACGAAGGGCGGCACGGTCAGCTAGGGCTTGTAATGCAGGCGCTTCGATCGTTGAAAGATCAATACTGAAGCCGGGTGCCTCGAAGCGCTCACCTTTGAACGCCTCAAGTAGACTATTCAAGGTCTTGATCCACTGCTCCCCCTCTATAGTGATGCCTTTTTCACCCAAAGGAAGGCTAAACAGTGCGCCATTGAATAGGCGCATCAGACGGTCGACATCCTGTTGAGAAAACTCTTCACGCAGCCGAGCATAGCTATTATTGTCCGCATGATCGAGCTGTTGACGAAGCAGTTTAAGACGCTTTTCCAGCTCGCGGACGCGTTCGTCGAGATCGTCACTGCTGAACTGGCGTGACTGGGACAGCGCACCTGCCAACTCGTCGTGGGCATCTTTGGCAGCCAGCAATTGCTGTTCAAGTTGATCAGCAGAGGTGACCAACGCGAAGCGGTTTTTTAAGACGGATAATTCACCTAACCAGCGTTGGATGTCGCTCAACTGGCGTTCCAAGCGCATCATCTCCTGGGTGCTGTTGCGCTGCGTGTTTTGCAGGCGATCCTGCTCTGTGCGGAAGTGCTCAGCTTGGCCAACGAGTTCATCGCGACGGTCTTCTGAGTAGCTCTGCCATGTGCTTAACAGGCCATCAAGCAGGGGGGATAAGCGATGTAGCTTGCCGCGCAAACGGTCGCGCTGTTGCATACCGTTGGCTAGAGCCTCAACCAGCGGGCCAGCTGTTATTAGTGCCTGGTAATCCTGCTCCATACGGCGAACATCACGGAATGCTTCTTCAGTTGCGGCAATGTAGTCGACACTGCCAGAACGTAGGCTGTGCTCAAAGGCGTCCAAGAAGAGTTGCTTGAGCTTGGCGGCTGTGATTTCCCGCATGTGCAGAAGGTTAATAAACAGGGCGCGGAAGGTCTTGAGGCTTTGCTCGCTGGTGGAGCGCAGCGGAATGAGGGTCAGGTCCAGTGGGATGGAGGTATGCCCACCTACCAGTAACCGACGCAGCTCTTCGGGTTTGACCTCATAAGCTTTGATGCCTTCACGTTCCAGGTTTTTGAATAGCTCGCGCTGGCGTAGACAGGTGCCGTTCTTTTGATAATGGGCCAGGTCTAGCGCACCGGCATAGGCAAAGAACTGATGGCCGAAGCCGCCGCCCGGTCCACGTCCCACCACGCCAATGACATGAGGGCCATGGGACAATGAGAGTTCGACCAATATGTAGCTGGTGTCGGACGAAAAATAGAATTTGCGCGATTGCTCCAGGTTGTATTTGCCAAAGCTCATATCTGACATGCGTGCCAGAATAGGGAACTGAAGCGCGTTGATTGAGGCGCTCTTGCCGAGGTTATTGGCTCCATAGACGGATAGTGGATGCTCTAGCGGAAAGAGACCCAAGCTATAACCGGCGGTATTAAGCAGGGCAAAGCGGCGAATGCCGTAACGGGTTTGGCTCATACTTCGGCCTCCTGATAGGCGCGCTCTTCAGCGACGGCCCGGCTTAATTCATCGTCTTCGTTCAGTAAGGGAGAAAGCTCCGTCTCATCGTCAACCAGCGTAGGGACAGGTAACGGCAGGTCGCTATGCAGGGTAGCGGCCAGGTCCCGGTCCTGTTGGACAGCCAAGCAGACGTCCAGGAAGCGGTGCATGGGTGGCAGAAAACGATAGAGGCCGTTGTCTTCAGAGGCAAAGCCCAATTGTGCTAGGCGACGGAGAATTTTTTCTTCCAACTCGTCTTGGGTTTGCACTTCGGCTTGTAAGAAAAGGTCACGGTACTTTTCCAGAAGTGGTGGAAGCTCATCGCGGCCCAGGCTGCCACCGTCGAGCACGGCTAACGGGTCGCGTCCCTGGTCAGCAAGGTGCTCGACCATGATGAAGGTAAATAAGGCCAAGCGTTGAGCTGTCTTGTTGACCTGCGTGCCCATCTGGTCCGGGACAAAGTAGTAGAAGCCACGCGTGTCGCACACCAGCTCGAAACCAAGGGCCTTGAACAAGGCACGATAGGCGTCTTGAAGGTTGGAAAGCTGGGCGTATAGCTCCGGGTCGCGCCGGCTGATATGGAAGCCTTTAAGCAGCTCGCGAAAAATCGGGGTGAGCAGAGAAAGTTCGGTTAAATCAAGATGCATGGGTGTCGCTCGCAGTGTCTCGGTCGGAGAGGGCGAAAGAGCACAGGCTGATCCGGTGCTCAGCGGTATCGTAGTCACGGCGTGTCAGGCGCGTGCGCCGGAAACGGGTGTCGCGGGACAAGCGAGAAAACCAGTAGAGCAGCTCATCGGTGGCGCCCTCGGGTTCTTGATCCAGTAGCCAAACCATCAGATCAGGCAGGGGTAACGCCTGTTGGCAGCGCTCCAGCATTTCGCGTGCAGTGCGCGGCGCCAAGGGTTTGGCTGCGTCCTTGCGTGTCTCGCTGGCCTTGGGAAATTGGGCGGGTTTGGGCTCGAAACGTGCCAGAGCATAGACATAGCTTTCTACTTGTGACGCTGTACCGAGAAAGACGCTCTGTGGCCGGCTAAAGAGCGGTAGAGCGGCCTGTGGTACCGCGTCCAATCCCTTCCGGCGAATTGCTGCCAGTGCCAAGGCGGCTCCACGGGTAACCGCATTATGCCGACGGGCTTCTTCGCGAAGCGGTAGCAGTAATTCGCGGGCACGCCGCAAAGAAAGTTGCGCTGTGGTTTGCATTTCCAGAATTCGAGCATGGGTGCGCAGCAAAAGGTCATCGTCGACCAGTTGGCCCAGACGATGCTGCTCGCTCATCAGGCGTAGCAAAACATGTTCTACACGATGAACGCCTTTTTCAAACACCCCATCGGCTGAAACCAATTGAATCATCGGCTCGACGTATTCGTCCCAGGTAGCCAATACTTCAGCGTACCGTTGGCGCAGGGGAATTTGCCGATCACTGGTCTTGGCGCGTTCAGCCACACCGACCAAGGCATGTTCATCGTTGGTGAGTTTTTTCAGAACATCGCGTACACGCATATCGAGCAGGCGTAGCTGACGAGCCAGCTCATTGCCGTCGCGCATGTCGAAGGCTTCCTGAATGTGACTGGCCAGTCGTTCCAGGTGGCGAAGGTATGCCTCAATTTCTAGACATAGTCCCAGGCGGTGCTCGCGACGCAAGTAACCCAGAAAGTCATGAATTTGGGCGTTGAGCTCAAAGCGGTTTGGGCTTTTCGCGACCGGAACCAGAATGTCCAGGCGAATCCAGCTATCGAGCAGGGCTGTGATGTCAGCAGGGGTGCTATCCGGGAGCTGGGCGCTGAGCCGCGCACGCAGCTCGACAAGGCTTAGCGTGCCGCTGTCGAAATGCTCACACAGCGGGTCGAGGTGCGCCCAATGTTCGGCAAGAGCGCGAAGGACGCGCTTGGGATCGATCATGGCAAGGCCGTCTGCACAAAAAGCCGCGATTGTACTGCAAAGGCCTTGAGCTGACGGTAGCGTTTGACACATGGTCGTTTGGTTTGCAGAACAGGCGCGCTTTGGCCTTTTCGTTAGAAGCAAGGCACGCGATAATCACTTTCCTAATGGCGCCGTTACTGGGCGTCGGCAATTGATGAGCTGTATGACTTTTTTTCTGTTGGCAGAACACGTGTGATGATGGCCGAAGCGCGACGCCGCGCCTATCTGCGCGCCATGCAGGTGGACGTTTGGCTACCGAGGATGGAGTTACCTTTCGCCGCACCGTCGCGGCCGGAGCTCTTGAGTTTCGACGCGCAGCCGGTTACGGCATTACCTTCTGAGACAGCAACCGAGCAGCCAGCCGCTGTAGCGGCTACTCCGGCAGTAGCTCGGCCGGTGCGTCCTGAGTTGCCTAAAATTTCTCAGGTTCGTGCGGCTAAGCCCGATCCTGAGCCGGCTCCGGTAGCGGCCGAGCCGGTAAAGCGGGAGGCACCGCCGCGCTTTACCCTGCAACTATTACGTGCTGGCGGGTGTTTACTGCTAGTGGACTTGCCTACAGGCGCTTCATTGGCGGGGCGTGAGCCAGCGTATATCCTGCTTCGGAACATGCTACGTGCAGCAGGACTGCCAGACAGCCCACAAGCGATTGGCGAGCCGATCCGCTGGCCAATTCTGGCGGGGGCGACAAGCGTGGATCAGGGGCCTGCCGAAGCCCGGAGCTTTGTGCAAAGCGTAGTGGCTTCGTATCAGGAGCAGCACCCCAGTCTTTGCCTCTGGCTCATGGGCAGCGCGGCTACCCGCTTCGCCGCTGATGAGGCACTGAAAATCGAATGCCAGGAGGCCCGGCTGGACAGTTTAGGCTCTGCCTGGATAGTGCCGGGACTTGAAGCGCTACTAGAAGAACCGAGGCTAAAGGCAGACGTTTGGCAAGCCATGAAGCGACTAAGACCCCGTTGGACCGATGCAAAATGACTGACTCTATTCGTTTCCGGCCTATGATTGAGGCCGATCTCAATACCGTACTCAAAATTGAGTACGCCGCGTTCAGTCATCCCTGGACCCGGGGCATTTTTCAGGATGGGCTCAAATCTTATGATTGTTGGGTGATGTTCGAAGGGGAGCAGCAAGTTGGTCATGGAGTGATTAACGTCATTCTTGACGAGGCACACCTATTGAACATTACTATCAAGCCGGAAAGCCAGGGGCGGGGGCTTGGGTATCGACTGCTAGAGCACTTGATGTCCAAGGCTAGAGAAGCCAAGGCCAATGAGTGCTTTCTAGAGGTGCGCGAGAGCAATCAGGCGGCTTACCGGCTCTATGAGCGCTATGGCTTCAATGAGATCGGTCGCCGCCGCGATTACTATCCGGCGGCGGGTGGCCGTGAAGATGCATTGGTCATGGCCTGCACGCTGCTGGACTAATTAGTGCCCGGGCTTTTTCTCGTTCAAGTCGAAATCGTCAGCGGGCTGAGTGATATCTTGGTCTGTGGCATCGAGATCCGCTGATTTTTCAGCCCGGCGAACGTCCGTTTCGTTGGGTTCATCTGCGTTACCATCCCAGGCTTCGCCGTCAAGGGGAAGTGTACGGCCCATTTCCGCCTCGTCCATCCCAACGCCACCGCCAATATCGCTGCTATCAACTACGGTCAGCTCTTTATCAACCGGCCAGGCGTCACCGTACTCCTCCGGATTGCGTGCACCAGTATCATCTAGCAGTGTTTCGGGGGTGAGGTCGTCCATGGTGACATGGTGATCGACTGTTTCACCTTCCGTCATGCCTGCTTCGCTGACGCGTTCGGGAGGGAACTGTCCTTCGTAATCTTCCTCGGTCCGTTCGCCGCGATCCTTGCCATGAAAGAGCTCATCGTTGAAATCGAGCTCCTTCATACCGCCCATGCGGTCTTCATTGTCATCAATGGGTAAAGGGTTGGGGTTAGTCTCAGGCTTTTTCATGAGCGCCTCCTTATCACGTCATTCATCCCGGAATTCGGGGCATGTAGGTGTGACTCCATTCCGGCGGGGGGATTCCTTTGCCTGAAGATAGGCCTGCAAGGTTTAGGGGGGCAGGCGTTTAAGGAAAGACCCTGCGAACGATAGAGGAAATCTGGGGTCACATTTCATATGACTACTTTAGAGTTCGCTTTACCTGTACCCGTGCACCAATGTGCGTTGTTTTTAGATCTGGACGGAACGCTCGCTGCTATACAGCCCCGCCCCGAGCAAGTCTTTATTCCTGAAAAAACTCTTTCCGCTATTGATCGACTCTCTCGCCAAGGTATTCCTGTAACGGTTGTCTCAGGGCGCTGCCTTGATGATATTGACCGCTTGATCAAACCTCTAACGCTACCTGCCGCCGGTGTGCATGGTGCCGAGCGCCGCGATTTTGCTGGCACCCTGCATCGGCTGGCTTTGGATACAGACGTACTAACCCGGATCGCGTCCGAGTTGAGCGCTGCGCTCGAACCGTATCCGCAGTTGTATCTCGAAAGTAAAGGTATGGCGTTCGCCTTGCATTACCGGCAGGCACCGGAGCTCGAAAGTGAAACGCGGTGTATTGCAGAGTCGTTCGTGACGCGCTATCCCGATCAACTAACTCTGCAGCCCGGCAAATGCGTGTTCGAGCTAAAGCCGAAAGGGGCTAGTAAAGGGGCTGTCATTCGTACATTCATGGGGGAAACACCCTTTGCAGGTCGTTTGCCCGTGTTCTTGGGAGACGACCTTACCGATGAGGCAGGCTTCGAGGTCGTGAATGCATTAGGAGGCCTTTCCATCAAGATCGGTGAAGGCTCGACCCTGGCTCAGCAGCGACTGGAATCGGTCGAGGCTGTTGCGGATTGGCTGTGTGGTCTGGCGCAACTGGCTGACGACCCACACATACAACAAGAGGAAATGACATGAGCCGTTTAGTGGTGGTTTCTAACCGCGTGGCCCCTATTGAGCCGGGTAAGGCAAGTACTGGCGGGTTAGCGGTAGGGGTACTGGACGCTTTGCGTCAATCGGGTGGTATTTGGTTTGGCTGGAATGGTGACGTAACGGCCGAGGAGGTGCCTCCGGGCAAAAACCAGACTCAGGGCAATATTACTTACCATACGTTCGGCTTGAACAAGCGAGACTATGATCAGTATTACCGTGGCTTCTCAAATGCAACGCTGTGGCCGATTTTCCATTACCGCGTGGATCTATCGCGTTACAGCCGAGAGGAATATGACGGCTATCGCCGGGTAAATGCGTCGATGGCGCAGCGTTTGAAGCCCTTGCTCAAGCCTGACGACATCATCTGGGTGCATGACTATCATCTGATTCCTTTTGCCGAGGAGTGCCGGATGATCGGCATTCGTAATCGGATCGGTTTCTTTTTGCATATTCCTTTCCCAGCGTCGGAAATCCTGACGGCTATTCCGCCACATAACGAACTGTTAAAAACGCTGTGCTATTACGATCTGGTCGGCTTCCAGACCGATACCGACAAGCTAGCCTTTCAGGATTACATTACCCGTGAAGTGCGTGGTGTTCTGGAAAACGATGGTAGCTTGACGGCCTATGGTCATAACTTCCATATGGGCGTCTATCCCATTGGGACGGTACCTGACGATATTATCAAGCAGGCCGAGTCCTACCGCGCTCGCCGAAACTTTATCTCCCGCAGTATCGAAGGGATTCCTTACAAGACGATTGTTAGTGTTGATCGTCTGGATTACTCAAAGGGGTTAGTCGAGCGTTTCTGTGCCTTCGAGACATTGCTGGAGCGTTTCCCGCAACATCGCAAGGCCGCACAGTTCATTCAGATCGCACCGACCTCACGCTCTGATGTAAAAACGTATCAGAACATCCGTAAGCAGCTTGAGTCTCAGGCGGGTCATATCAATGGTCGTTTCTCAGAGCTGGACTGGACACCCATTCGGTATTCCAACAAAAGCTACGATCGCAGGACGATCATGGGCTTGTTCCGCTCCGCTGATGTAGGGCTTGTGACACCTTTGCGCGACGGTATGAACTTGGTCGCAAAAGAGTATGTGGCAGCACAGGACCCAGAAGATCCGGGTGTGCTGGTGCTGTCGCGCTTTGCTGGCGCAGCGCGTGAGCTGACCTCGGCATTGATTGTTAACCCCTACGATGTCGTTGGTATGGCTGAAGCGCTGGATCGTGCGATACGTATGCCCCTTGAGGAACGTAAAACGCGTTACGAGGACATGATGCGGATCATCCGCAAGAATGATCTGGCTTCCTGGCGCGATAATTTCTTGAAGGATTTGCGCAGCGTTAAGGTAGGTGCAGAAGCGGGTACCGTGACTACGCTTCGAGCAGTAGGTGCGCCAGTCGCCTAAAGGGTATGTTGAACTAAAAAGGGCCAGCTCCTTATAAGGAGCTGGCCCTTTTTAGTTCAGACGCTAGTTGCGCCTTGGTAGTAGAGCTGAAATAAAAAAGGGCCTAGCCGAAGCTAGACCCTAGAAAGAGGTGGTGGCTACGCAGGGACTTGAACCCCGGACCCCAGCATTATGAATGCTATGCTCTAACCAGCTGAGCTACGTAGCCATCCGAGGCGCGCATTATTCTCGGAGAGAGGAGCTGTGTCAACCCCCTTTGAGAAATTAATCGTTTGTAAATCAAAAGATTGTAACCTTCCTGCTGATCTTGACGGGAAGGAAGGTCGCAAAGTACTGACGCTTTGTGTGAACAGGCGGCAGCACTGTCTATTACTGTTTTTCTTGCTGCTCAAGCAAAGCCTTGGCCATTTTCAGATGATGTTCCAATGTTGGAAGTGTGGATTTGGCAAAGCTCTTGAGTTCGGAATCTTGGCCGCTTTCCGCTTCTTGGCGGTACAGTTCGATAGTCTTTTCGTGGGATTCCACTTGATTATTAGCATAGGCTACATCAAAGGATTCACCCTGGCGTACCTTAAGAATCATGGCTTTCGCCTTATCCATCAAGTCCGCCTCGGTTGAAACCTCTAGTTTCTTTTGCTTGGCAATTTCGCTGAGCTGCTTATTGGACGCCGTATGATCATCGATCATTTTTTGAGCGAATGTGTTTACGTCCGGCGAGCTACCTTTTTCCTTTGCCATTTTGGCGGTTTCGATTTCGGCCATACCCAGAGCAGAGGCTTGGTTGACGAACTCAGCTGGGCTCAGGTCGGCTGCATAGGTGGTGGTAGCCATGGCACCCAGCAGAAGACTTAGGCTGCCGGCGAGAAGGGTCTTGGTAGGCATTTTCATCATTAAACGCTCTCTTGGTAAGCCGTATTGGCTTAGGTCAGTCAGTAATGCTGCGATTACGCCGGACGAAGAGGTAGGCAATTAAGCCGCACGCGACCGGTGTCTTTTTGTGACCGGCCTGGCTTTGTAAGGGTTCAGCTTTTCACAAGGAGAAACAGTTTTTGAAAAAAAACCAAGCTCTTTATCAAGCCGCAGACCCTTGTTAGCGTTAAAAGCCATCTTGGTGAGTGACTGGTGCAAGCTGATCATCTGGAGCTGCTGTGCTCCAGCAACTCCTAGGCAATCGAGAACTTACCGAGGTAACTCCTGCATCAAGGTCTATCGCGGCCGAACAGGGCATGCTTGTACAGAGCATAGGTTCAAGAAGGTGAGAACGGCTTCGTCAGTCAAGCTTCGTGCATTTGACGGTATAACCGAGGAGAAGCGTCGTTTTCCATATAAGGAGGACTCGTATCAGTCAAAAGGCTGAATAAAGCTTGGCGGGTCTATTGGAAATGTATTGGGGTCGTAAACACAGCTCAATAAAGAATCATGACCATAGCTCCTTCTGCACGATTCCCTTCCCTCTACACAAAAATGCTTTGCAAGCTAACGATTATATTGGGAGCGCGCTTTCTGTAATCATTGCTTCCACAATCTCTGCAATCGCTTTCAATTACAGACTCCGAATATATGAGCGGTGTAGTTGCAGCATGTCTTCACGGAGTTAATCGCTACAGGTAAAGATGAATATGAAGCACTCTATAGGGTTACTCATGGTTTTGGTGATAGCCAGCGGTTCTGCCGTTGCTGCTCAACAGAACGATCTGGCCAAGGTATCGCCTGCTGTAGAGCATTATTCTTATTCCGATCATCTGGATATCAAGCGGGTTATCGATACACCTGATTTGAGCAGCTTTTGTGGTATACGCCCGATCAGAATGACGTATGAAGACCATCAGAATCATATCCATATATTAGAATATGAAGCTTCTGGAATGAGCTGTAATGATAATTAATCGTTAGTTCATTCAGGATGTTTCAATAAAAAAGGGCAGCTTTAAGCTGCCCTTTTTTATTGATTGCGGGCATCAATAAACGTGTGCAAGTTGGTTACGTGTCGTTCGGTAATAACGAGACCCCTCTCGGCCGGTCTGATCAAATGTAATGCCGAAAGCTAGCCTATGTTTCTTATGGCCTTACTGCCGCTCCCTCATGGAGAAATACTCTGTTGTGAGAGCCAATGCACGATTGGCATCTAACAAAAGCAGGGCGATGCCTGTCACAGTGACGACAGTGGCAACGATTGGCGGCTCGGCTGCCTGTTGCCTAAGCATCTATCGCTTTATCGGCATTGTAGAGGACATGCATGCGCATCAGTATCCGATCGATTATCCCATTTTTGTTCATTTATCTGACCAGTACGCTGTACGCGTCAGCGGCTCAGCAAACGCAGGCCGATGCCCACGCACCGATCAAGATTCTTTTTGTCGGGAATAGTTATACGTACGTTAATGATCTGCCTGCGGTTCTGAGTGAAATGTCTATCCAAGCGCGTCAAGCGCGGCCTATCCAGACAAAAACCCTGGCGTTCTCCGGTGCTTCGCTTGAACTGCATTGGAAAAAGGGTGATATCCAGCAGGCTTTGAAGGATGAACACTGGGATTATGTTGTTCTGCAAGAGCACAGCATGCTGCCGGTCAAGAACCTGGATCTGATGTACCAATACGCGCGGCTGATGGATGATGAAATCAAAAAGAAAGGTGCCAAGACCATTTTCTACTTAACGTGGGCGCGCCAGAACAATCCGGATATGCAAGCCAAACTAGACCAAGCTTATACAGCCATCGCTAAAGAACGTGGTGCCTTGCTGGCTCCAGTAGGGCAGGCGTGGCAGACGGCTTTGGCCGCAACACCTCGACCAAGTTTGTTTCTGCCTGATGGTAGCCACCCTTCTTTTACCGGGTCATATATTGGAGCATCAGTTTTCTACTCCTTGATCTACGGTAAAAAACCACCACAGCCGAGCGCCGCGCAAACCAAGCGGCTAGAGAAAGCGACCGCTGCCACGCTGCAACAAGCAGCCTGGAAAGCCGTCCAGTCATTGGAGAGCTCCTTGCGGGTCTCACCTACCGCTCAAGACATGCACGCTGCAAACTAAACATCAGTGGTGATGTTCGCCCAGTGCTGAACGCTGGGCGAAACTGCCTCTTAAGGTATGTAGCGCTTTTCCTGCAGACGTTTGATCGCACCGATCAGGCTGTCTTCTGTACTGACTGCTTCGGTAAAGCCTGCACGGCGAATCTTGCCCATATCGGAAATCATGTCGAATTCGGTATTGAAAACGAAGTCGCCGAATTTCCATCCTATCAGCTTTTCATAAGGGATCGCTTGCAGGCCCTGTTGCTCGGCCAGTTCTTGCCAGACGGCAGCCTTTGCCGGCATTTGTGCGGCCAGGGAGAAGGGTTGCGGTTCGGCCACTGGCATATCGAATGCCTCTGCGACCTTGTGCCATAGCCGCTCCCAGCGAAAGGGCTCGCCAACCAGATTGAAGGCTTCGTTACGGGCGGCAGGGGCCAGTGCAGCCCAGATACTGGCGCGTGCTAGCCAGCGGGCATCTGTCAATTGAGCGAGAACACCACGATAAGCCTTTACTGAGCCAGGGAAACGCAGAGGGACACCAGCCTGCTTGCTTAGCGCAGCAAAAGCGCCGATGACCAAGGCGATATTCATGGGGTTTCCTGCAATATCACCTACCACAACATCCGGGCGCAGGATGGACCATTCGAATTCACCCTGTGCGGCGCGCTCACGCAGCAAGTCTTCCTGGGTGTAATAGAAGTTTGGAGCAAGGTGTCGTGGATCATCCTCATAAAAAGGAGCTGTCGTCGGGCCTAGGTGGACACCATAGACTTTAGCGCCCTGATAATGGACGACACGTTCCAGTTTGGCTCCAGCTGCCTTCAGACCATCAAGGAGGTTGCGCAACATGGCGCCGTTGATTTCCGCTTCGCGGGCGAGGCTACTATCGGGGCGCAAAGCGGCATAGAACACATGAGTGGTATCGCCGGCATGGCGTAGAGCATCGGCGGTAGCCTGAGCATCGTTAAGATCCAGTTCGAGCGTCTCGACACCCGGTACGAACGTACGGCGTACAGCGCGGACACGCCATTCTGGATTCTCGACTAGGGTTTCAACGAGGGCATTGCCGATGATTCCGCTAGCGCCTACAACCAAGGCGACTTTTGAAGCTGACATAGGGTTCTCCACAGCATGATTGGTCATTGGACTAGTCTTCCAGAAGTAATGATTCATTCTCAAGGTTGGTCATGCGGCCTGCTGCCAGGTTCAATGAATCATAAGGTTGGGTTTGGTCTTGATATCGAACTGATCCCTTGATGGTGCGGTCGATGAATCGGGGTAGTTGAGCGTCATGGTTTGTCCAGCGCTTGGCTACCGAACCGAAAGGCACGGGCCACTAGGAAAGTGCTGGGTGTTGCACTGACGTCCAGCCCTGATCCGGTTTAGCCGATCGACATCTCTGATCAGGGTTCAATGATGGAGCGTTCGCCTATGAATACCTCTGCTACAGCATCCGATACCAAGCTGCGGCGTGCTATTACAGGGCCCATGCTGTTGTTATTCATTTTGGGCGATGTGCTGGGCGCAGGTGTATATGCTTTAGCCGGCAAGATTGCCGGCGAGGTGGGTGGAGCGATCTGGGTGCCGCTTGTGGTGGCGTTGGGGTTCGCGATGCTGACGGCCGCCTCTTATGCTGAATTGGTGACTAAGTACCCGAAGGCAGGCGGTGCAGCTGTATTCGCAGCACGGGCCTTCAAATCGCCGCTTATATCCTTTCTGGTGGGGTTTTCTATGCTGGCGGCTGGCGTCACTAGTGCCGCTGGGCTTTCTCTGGCCTTTGCCGGTGACTATTTAGGAACCTTCATCACCTCACCGCCTCTCGTGACGGCACTCATTTTCCTAACGCTCGTGGCCCTGCTGAATGCGCGAGGTATCAAGGAGTCAATGGGTGCAAATCTGGTCATGACCGTGGTTGAGCTATCGGGGCTGTTACTGGTTGTTGTCCTGGCTGCCCTGTACTTCGGCAGTGGTCAGGGTGATCCGGGACGGGTCGTACAATTTACGGAGGGGACGTCTCCGCCCATCGCGGTGCTAGGGGCTGCCTTGTTGGCGTTTTATTCGTTCGTAGGGTTCGAGGTCTCGGCCAATATGGCAGAAGAGATCCGGGATGTGCGCAGGATCTATCCTCGCGCCCTGTTTGGTGCGTTACTGATTGCCGGAATCGTATATGTATTGGTAGGGCTAGCCGCCTCGCTTGTACTGCCGGCAGAGCAGTTAGCTGCTTCTTCCGCGCCGCTGCTAGATGTGGTTAAAGCAACCGGCTATGGCGTGCCGCCTACGCTTTTTGCTTTCGTGGCGTTAATTGCCGTATCAAACGGGGCGTTGCTCACCATGATCATGGCCAGTCGACTGGCCTATGGAATGGCAGAGGAAGGGCTCCTGCCGCCAGTACTGGGTCGGGTATTGCCTCAGCGGCGGACACCTTGGGTGGCTATCGTGGTAACTACGCTTGTTGCCATGGCTCTAACAGTGACTGGAACACTTTCTGCCCTTGCTGAAACGGTGGTGCTTCTGCTCCTCTTCGTCTTCTTGAGTACCAATGTTGCAGTGCTCGTGCTGCGACGGGACCGAGTAGATCAGCCTCATTTCAGGGTTCCTGCGTTCATCCCGGTCCTGGCGATTCTGTCGTGTTTGATTTTATTGAGCCAGCAAAGTCTGGAAACTTGGCTTCGTGCCGGAATTTTGCTGGCAGTTGGGGTGGTCTTGTACTTCGCGGCGCGTACGCGCTCGGTAAGAGAGGCCACAGGTACGGCCTGAGTATTCAGGCCGTACCTGATCAAAAGATCCAGCGCTGCGACGAGGGCTTGGCTGCCGGTGTGACGGCCGGTTGGGCGGGGGGCAGTGGACGCTTGTCCTGCTCCTGCCAGGTAACATGGGTCAGTTGGGTGACAGGCTGGGCCAGATAGTTGTTTAGTTGAGCGGGCGGTGAATGAAGAGGCGTGACCTGCCCCAAGCACCAGCCGGCGACCAGGGCGGCTGGAATAAGCAAACGACAAAAAGCCTGTTTATATGATGAGTCCATTCCTTGGTTCTCATATCAATACGATGCGGCCAGATGATATCGGATAAGTTCAACGCCAAAGAGGCACTACAGACCTTTATTATGAAAACGAGCGGGCTCTCACAGCTTAAAGGCCGCCTGATTGGCAGTTGAACAGGCACGTCCTCAGCGGAGCTGAAGGCGGTTACGCACTTCTTCGCAGCACATCAAGACGATCTGAGCGCGGGTCAGATGAGTCTGGTCATTACTCTGCCGAGTGGCCGCTGTAATCATCGACTCGATATTTTGGAGATGAATCAGTTTGAGATGGGCGCTCATGTTGTCGAGCTCGATCAGCTCGGCGATACGACTTTCGGAGCGGCTGAGTAAACGTTGGATGACATCAGGGCTTTCGTCGGAATAGATTTCGGAGGGAGAGGAATAGAAGGGACGAGGAGCAGGTATAGCATTCAATTGCGGTTCCATCGCGATCAGCCTCGAAGTGATATCCAAGTAAAAGGTAACGCTCAGAGAGAGATTTAGCTCGACTGGCAGGCCGACGCAAGAGGTACGCCCCGCCGAGGAGACGAGCGGGCAGCCCGTCGTCGGGGAGAGTAACGATCAATTTTCCAGCGCTATGTTTGGATTGAGGTGTTCTGGTCCAAAATCTCTCGGTAGAAACGCCACTCGTGCTCCAGTGCATGCGCCTGGTTCTTGGCCTGACGAAAGCCGTGACGCTCGTTTGGATAAAAATAACCTTTGGCCGGGACGCCGCGATCCTTCAATGCCCGGAGCATGGCACGGGTCTGTTCAGGAACAACCACGGCGTCTAACTCGCCCTGGAAAAAGATGACCGGCACGTTGATCCGGTCGGCATGTAATAAGGGAGTTCGGGCACGATAGCGCTCGGCATCGGCGCTGGGGTCGCCAATAAGCCAATCGAGATAATCCGCTTCGAACTTATGGGTAACACGCGCTAGAGCGGCTGGGTCAGTAACCCCATAAAGGCTGGCGCCGCCACGAAAGACCCGATGGAAAGCCAGCGCACAGAGTGCGGTGTATCCGCCGGCACTACCGCCCCGAATGAATGCCTGTTGGGCATTGATCAAGCCGCGTTCAGCCAAGTGTGCAACAACAGTACAGGCATCTTCGACATCTGCCTCGCCCCAGCTCAGATGCAGACTTTGTCGGTAAGCGCGACCGTAGCCAGTGCTGCCTCGGTAGTTGAGATCGGCAACAGCAAACCCCCGTTGTGCCCAGTATTGGATGCGAGGGTCGAATACGGGATAGCAGGCAGAGGTTGGCCCGCCGTGGATGAAAACCACGAGCGGAGGGGGCTCAACGCTGTTCAAGGCTGGGTAGAAGAAGCCATAGGCGTGGCCTGCGCCTGTTGGGTAGCGCAAGGGCTGTGGATGACTGATAGATGCGGGTGGTAGAGGAGAAAGGCCACCAGCAAGTGTTTGTACGGTCCCGTCATTCAGGTCTATGGACACGACAGCGGCAGTCCTATCGGGGGCAGCGGCTATGCAATACAGCCGGTGACCATGCCGTGAGAAACTGCGAAAGCGTGTGAAAGAAGAGGCGAAATGCTGCAATTGATGAGGCCCATGGTGCAGCCCTAGGTGCCCGAAGCCGTCCTCGAACCAGGTCGCAAGATAAGCGTCGCCGCCCAGGGTCAACCACGTACGGCCACCCAGTTGAAACGGTGCGGCGGCATGGTCGGCGTCGATTGAGGACAGTTTAGTAAAGCCGGAGGTCGACTCGCCCCAAGGTTGCCACCAGCCGTTCTTGTCGGAGAGACAATACAACTGGTCAAGCTCATCAAAGCGTGGCTGTTGAAGGGATTCCTCCGCACCGCTGGCAATCAGGCTGGGTGTGTCCCAGCGGCCGTCTTCGAGGCGTTCGGCACACATGAGGCGTGTAGACGTCCAGGGTTGGTCAGGGCGGCTCCACTCGATCCAGGCAAGGCGTTTGCCGTTGGGACTTAGCGTTGGTGAGGCATAAAAGTCTGCACCTTCCGCCAATACCTGACGGCGCCCATCAAGCAGACCAATTGCGACCAGCCGGTGGATTACGGCCTCGCCTTCATGACTTTCCTCGACGGCCATGATGGCTCCGGCCGCCGCTTGAAGATCGCCATAACGGTATTTGCCTTGCGTGAGAGCCACCGGCGTACTGCCATCCAACGGCTGACGGTACAGCTGCTGGTCCGCCTCGTTGACAAAGAGGGCTTCCGTGTCGGTCAGGCAGAAGGCACCGCCGCCATACTCATAGACGCGGCTGCGTGCACTGTACCCGTCCGGCGTCAGACACTGTGCCTGGCCGTCGACCCAGCGCCATAGACGACAAGCGCCGTCGGCCGGATCGTACTGGTTCCAAAACAGGCCCAGATCCGAGGCGTGAAGTTCGGCGAAGTCGATACCGGCTGCAACAGCCTGCTCCGCAGTAAAGGTCGTATTCGGGGCAGGTGAATTCATCAGGTCCTCCACGACAGCGGCGAGCAGTGTCTTTATCAGGCTTTGGCGATAAGCTTGGAGTTCCGCTCGTTACGAAAGCTCAGTTGCTCAATGGTCTGGGTCGCGTGCTCTGCTTCTTTACGGGCATTTAGAATGACGTCGTGATGAGGCGACTTGCTGCATACCGGGTCGGCATTGGCGGCATCACCGGTCAGCATGAACGCTTGGCAACGGCAACCACCGAAGTCCTTTTCCTTCTCATCGCAGCTACGACAGGGCTCAGGCATCCAGTCATAACCACGGAAGTGGTTGAAGCCGAATGAGTCATACCAGATGTGTTGCAGGCTGTGATCTTTGACGTTTGGGAACTGGACCGGCAACTGACGTGCGCCATGGCAGGGCAGGGCGGTGCCATCCGGGGTGACCGTGAGAAAAATGCTGCCCCAGCCATTCATGCAGGCCTTGGGGCGCTCCTCGTAATAATCCGGCGTGACGAAAATCAGTTTGCAGGGGTGGCCTTCCGCTTCCAGCTTGGCGCGGTATTCGTTGGTAATGCGCTCGGCACGCTCCAGCTGGGCTTTGGTTGGCAGCAGGCCAACCCGATTGAGCTGTGCCCAACCGTAGAACTGGCAGGTGGCGAGCTCGACGAAATCAGCCTCCAGCGCTAGGCACAGCTCGATGATACGGTCGATCTTGTCGATGTTATGCCGGTGTGTGACGAAGTTGAGCACCATGGGGTAGCCATGGGCCTTTACGGCACGGGCCATCTCCAGCTTTTGGGCGAAGGCTTTCTTGGAGCCGGCGAGCAGGTTATTTACCTCTTCGTCGCTGGCCTGAAAGCTGATCTGAATATGATCCAGCCCCGCGTCGCGAAAGGCGGCGATCTTCTGCTCGGTCAGGCCGATGCCTGAGGTGATCAGATTGGTGTAATAGCCCAGGCGGCGGGCTTCGCCGATCAGCTCGGCCAAGTCCTGACGTACCAGCGGCTCGCCGCCGGAAAAGCCCAGTTGCGCCGCGCCCATCTGGCGGGCCTGCTGCATGACGGTAAACCACTGCTCGGTAGTCAGTTCCTTGCCCTGTGCCGCGAAGTCCAGCGGGTTGGAGCAGTAGGGGCACTGCAAGGGACAGCGGTAAGTCAGTTCTGCCAGCAGCCAGAGGGGCAAGCCTATGCCGGGCTTGCCTGGCGTATTAACCGAGTTGGATCCAGTGCTCTGCACGAGCAACCTCCATGAACTGCTCCACGTCGTCGCCGAGTTCCGGGACGCCGGGGAATCGTTCGTTTAAGACATCAATAATGGCGGCAACGGTGCGTTGGCCATCGATCAGGTCACCAATAGCACCGGCACTTTCGTTCAGTTTGATCATGCCTTCGGGGTAGAGAAGCACGAAGCCGTTCTGCGCGGGCTCGAATTGAAAACGATAGCCGGAGCGCCAGCGCGGCACCTGGTTACGGTCGAAACTCATAATGGAATCCCTTTATGCCAGACACGCTGGTCGGTAACGGTGTGGTAAGGCGGCCGCTTCAGCTCGTAGGCCATGCTCATGGCGTCGAGCATGGTCCAGAGGATATCAAGCTTGAACTGCAGGATATCAAGCATGCGCTGCTGGGCTTCGTAGGTGGTGTAGTGCGCCAGGGTGATGTGCAAACCATGCTCCACATCGCGGCGCGCCTGGCCAAGGCGGGTACGGAAGTATTCGTAACCGGCCGGGTCGATCCAGGGGTAATGCTGAGGCCAGCTGTCCAGGCGCGACTGGTGAATCTGGGGGGCGAACAGTTCGGTCAGTGAGCTACTGGCGGCTTCTTGCCAGGACGCACGGCGAGCAAAATTCACATAGGCATCCACGGCGAAGCGCACGCCGGGCAGAACCAGCTCTTGGGAAAGGACCTGCTCGCGATTCAGCCCCGTTGCCTCAGCCAGACGCAGCCAGGCTTCGATGCCGCCGTCAGTACCGGGCGCACCATCGTGGTCGAGGATGCGTTGGATCCACTCCCGACGAATCTCGCGGTCGGGGCAGTTAGCAAGAATCGCCGCGTCTTTGAGTGGGATGTTTACTTGATAGTAGAAGCGGTTGGCTACCCAGCCCTGAATCTGCTCACGCGTTGCGCGGCCTTCATACATGGCCACGTGATAAGGGTGGTGGATATGGTAATACGCGCCTTTGGCGCGCAGAGCCTGCTCGAACGCTTCGGGCGTAAGGGCTTGCGGCATAGGTCATTCCTCTGGCGTAAAGGCGGGGTGCCGCCGGTCTTGAGACCAGATATAAGCACCGCACGTTATCTTTAGTATCGACTGCTTCCGCCTGGAAGGGGCAGATTCTTACAATTCGATACTCATGCCGTCCCAGGCCACTTCCACCCCGCGCCGTTCAACTTCGGCTCGCTCGGGTGAGTCTTCGTCCAGGATCGGGTTGGTGTTGTTGATGTGAATAAGCACCTTGCGCGGCGAGGTCAGTTGGTCGAGCACCTCAAGCATGCCGCCAGGACCGTTCTGTGCCAGATGACCCATTTCACGACCGGTACGGGTGCCGACCCCACGGCGCTGCATCTCATCATCTTCCCACAGGGTGCCGTCGACCAGCAGACAGTCGGCTTCGGCCATCTTGGCTAGCAGGGCAGTATCTACTTTGCCTAGACCCGGTGCGTAGAACAGACGGCCGCCGGTGCGCAGGTCTTCAACAATCAGGCCGATATTGTCACCAGGGTGCGGGTCGAAGCGGTGCGGCGAGTAAGGTGGCGCCGCACTACGGAGAGGCAGCGGGGTGAAACGCAGGTTCGGGCAGGCCGGGATGGTAAAGCTGCCTTCCAGCTCGATACGATTCCAGCGCAGGCCGCCGTTCCAATGCTCCAGCATGTTGAACAGCGGAAAGCCGGTGGTGAGGTCCTGATGGACCATATCGGTGCACCAGACATCATGCGGGCAACCTTCACGCAGGCTAAGCAGGCCGGTGGTGTGGTCGATCTGGCTGTCCAGCAGGATGATTGCCCGGATGCCGGTGTCGCGCAGAGCGCGGCCGGGCTGCATCGGGGCGAAACCTTGCAGTTGGGCTCGGATATCAGGGGAGGCGTTGCACAGGACCCAGTTCACCCCATCGTCGGACAAGGCAATGGAGGATTGGGTACGAGGTTGCGCACGCAGGCTGCCGTCGCGGACGCCACGGCAGTTGGGGCAGTTGCAGTTCCACTGAGGAAAGCCGCCGCCCGCAGCGGAGCCAAGAATCTGGATATACATGGGTCAATAATCTAGGGCCAGTTTAGAACTTGCCGCGGTACAGAGGAGACTGTGTGCAAGGGTAGTCGCTTGGACTTGCGTCGGCGAGACCAGGGCAACTTCTAAGCGGGCCAGGAACAGGGGACTAGAAAAAGGACGCCCCGGTTAACCGGGGCGCCTTTCACGCAATCAACGATTGGCGAAATACATAGTCACTTCGAAACCAATACGCAGATCGGTATAAGCAGGCTTAGTCCACATAATCATTACCTCAGGGTTACTGTCGGAGTCTGTCCGACTTACTTAGTCTTGCGTTCCATTCATACGTTCAGGAAAGGCGGTTCCTGGCCCGACCTCCTGTCGGCGTATATGCATAGTCTACTACCCATCAGGCGCGACATGTAGTCACATCGTCCGCCAAATAGGTTCTGGCGCCGGATGGTTGCCTAGGCAGAGCCAGCCATGGGTGGCTGCGGTGAGGTCCTGACACGCGTTCTTGAAGTCGGCAGGTGTCAGGTGCTCGATAGCGCGCCGCAGTGCCTCGAAATAGCTGGCAGAGTGGCCACCCAGATAGGCCTGCCAGAGTTGCTCAGCCGTGCTGCGCGGCTCCAGCACGGCTTCGTTGAACTGATCGCCCAGGGCTTGTTGGGCTGCCGTCCATTCAGCCAGAGACGGAGCGTTATGTGTTGTAAGCGCCTCGAAAAACTTACGGGTATGAGCTAACAACACGGCTGTTGGGATGGCGGGCGACTGTATGCCGAACAGCAAGCCAGGCTGGCCTTCCATGTGGCGAAAGCTGGAAAAGACGGCGTAACCCAACTGCAGCTCGACGCGCATACGCTGATAGAAGCGTGATTGGACAAGTTGAGCCAGCAGACGCCAGGCGGCTTCCCGGGCAAGATCGCCTGGGGGAGCGGGACAAAACAACACAATGGCGTGTTCGACAGACGATGTGGAAATCTTCTGCCAGTAATGCCCGGACGAGATGTGGCCGGGCTGTGGGCGGCCAGGCGCAGGCTTTCCAGGCAGCTTGACCAAGCTGGTGCCGAGTGGCGCAAGCGATACCTCGGGCAGACCAGCTACCAGGCCATCCCAGTGACTGCGAGCCCAGATGTCCGCTAGGAGCGCTGGACCGTTCGTTTCGGTCTGAACGCTGACAGAAGCAGGTGACAGTGTGGCAAGGTTTGCCACGCTATCCGGTAGTGCATTCAGTAACGCTCGAATGGGCATGCCCGCTGGCGCTTCGGGTTCAGGCTGAGTGAACGAGGCCCAGGCATCTGTTGTTGGAGAGGTTAAGTGCGACGTCAACGCGGCCAGGACTGCTGGTATGGGCTCGCTGTAGCCTGCCAGCTTGAGCTGCCAATATGGCCCGAGCGCAGTCAGAGTCATGTCCACACCGGCTTGGCCAGCTTCTTCGGTCAAACCCTTGAGCGAAGCGGTCATGGTGCGTAGCAGTGCGCGTCGTGTATCGGGTGCAACGGCAGACTCGGCTCTCCAGCGCAGATAAAGCGCGCCTTCGCCCGTTTGAGAGGACAGCGCCTGGCTGACATGCAGGGCTGACGGGAGCGGTACCGGGAAGGCAGTAGAATCAGGTGACCTTAGGAAGGGGTTCGCCGGGGGTAATGCCCAGGTTGGCAACGATTGTTCAGGCGCGATTTCAACAGGATGGAGAAGCTGCTCGGGACAAAGGGTGTTGAGAAGGGCGCGCAGGGCTTGGACGCTCTCGGCCGATAGCTCTAGGTTGTACTGGGGCGACTCAACATGGCCGCGCGCAAGCAGCAGAGCCGGTGCCGTTTGACGCTCGCGCGCCTTGAGCAAGGCGTATTCTTCACGTAATGAACCCCAGTCATCCTGATCTGCCAGAACGCGGAGCCAGTCGAAAAAAGCACCGGCGATACAGCCTTGCGCCGATTGGCCTTGCTCGGTAAGGGTAAATTCGATGGTTACCAGGGCTTGGTCGGCAAAGCGATACAGTACTTCGGGCTTTACGGCATCGATCCAGCCACGCTGCGTTAGAACATTCAGCAGGCCGCCAGCATGGCGACGGGTCAACCAGGTAAACAGAAACCTCAGCGCCTCTTCACTGCCAGCGGGCAGGCCTTCGAGGGCAAAGGTCAGGTTGAGGCGTGAGGGATCGAATGCAGGCAGCGTTATTTTCGTCTTGGAGCGAAGTGGGGGCGGCAATGCCTGCAGGAAATGTGTTCCGCTGGAAAAGTCATTGCCATAGCGCTCGGCCAACTCACGCAGCTCGTCCAGTGACTGCGGCCCCACAAGAGCCAGCGTCATCTGGCCGCCGTGGTAGTAGCGTTGATGAAACGTGTGTAACGCTGCTTGAAAAGCGGGGTTGGGCACTTGCAGGCTATAGCGATTACCCGCGTGAAAACCGGTAGCGGGATGCTGTCTGGACAAAGGAGCGGTCAGCCAGGCCAGGCGGTGGGTGGTGGCTTCTCGTGACCAGGCGATGAACTCGGCATGCAGCACTTCCCGTTCACGGCGCTGATCATCCAGGGCTAGCCGAGGGTGCGCGAGCATATCGCACAGCCGGGCCAGCCCGCCTTCGAACGCGGCAGGCGTCAGCTCGAAGAAAAAGTCTGTAGTGCGGTCGCGGGTACTGGCATTCACCTGGCCGCCATGCTGTTGCACATAAGGCATCAGGCTCTGGTCGGCAGGAAAGGTGGCGGTGCCCAGGAAGAACAGGTGCTCCAGGAAGTGAGCCAGACCCGGCCAGGCGCTGGGGGCGTCATGGCTGCCAGCGGCGACACGCACGGCCGCCGCTGCGCGTTTCAGGCGCGGGACATGTTCGAGTGTGACGCGCAGGCCGTTCGGCAGAGTTAGGGTGTCGGTTTTCATCATGGGCGAATAGGTCATGGGCATAGTGTACCGCCCGTGGCAAATGACCAGGCAGGCTCTTGACCAGCCTCAGCGGAAAGGCGGGGCTATGGGTGAAAAGGATAAACGTAAAACCTGCGAATTCGCCTTTTTAAGCTGGAAAGGTCATAAATTTCCAGGCTTTGGCGTGCGTAGGCAACAGATCCGGGTAGAGTGTCAGGTTTAATCGCATAGCGGTCTTTGGGCACTGGCCTTACGGCGCTTTTACACAAAGCGTTATCACCTTTTCTTCGAACCCTGCGGATTCGCCGGTTGTCGTCCCAGGCGCGTCGAAGTGCTTATCCAGTGTCTGTCGAATAAATGCCGGTGTGTAACAGCCGGCCTGTTGTTTTTTGAGGATGTTTTTTCGTGGACGACATTTCAGGCGCATCCGTCAGCCCTCTTTCGAATCTCGAACGGCTGCGCAGCCGATTGCTTGACCTGAGCGCTCGTAACCGCTTGCTCAGTTTTTCCCATGCGCGCAGCAAGCGCTTCGTACGTGTTATCGACGAGCTGCCGGATCAGCTGTTCGAAGCTTTGACCTCTGAGCGCTCCATGCGCTTTGCCCCAGTACCCGAACCGACCGAAAAGCAATTGCTGGAGCACGGTTTCCTGGTAAGGGATGCGTGCACCGGCGAGATCCGGGAAGCCAAGAAACGGCCTACCGCTGAAGAGTGGGCTGCCCAACTGGGAATGGCGGCCAGTTATGAGCTGCCCATGCCGGCAGAAACCCAAAGTAGAAAGCACACAGACGAATCCATTCAGAGCCTCTACTTTCCGGCTGAGCTGGAGTCGCGCCTGCACATCATGCATGCGCAGTCACGGTTGGCACTGGAGGAGAGCGGGGCGAATATCCTGTACCTCGCCATCGGCTTTCTTGAGTGGGACGAGTCTGTAGCAGGTACCAACAGTACGCGCCTCGCGCCGCTCATGTTGGTGCCTGTGCAACTGGAAAAAGGCAAGCTCAACGCCGACACGGCTACGTTCGAATACCGTATCCAGTACACCGGCGAAGATATCCTTACCAATCTTTCCCTGCGGGAAAAGCTAAAAAACGACTTTGGCATTGCGCTGCCGGATATCACGGAAGACCTGACGCCCGAAGCCTATTTCACGCAGATCACAGATACGGTACTGCGTACCAAACCAGCCTGGCAGGTTCGCCGTTTCGCCTCGCTCGGGCTGTTCGAGTTCGGCAAGCTCATGATGTACCTGGACCTTGATCCGGCGCGGTGGGCTGGCGAGCAGATTGGCGAGCACCCCTTGGTACAACGTCTGATTGGCGCCGCTGCCGACAGGCGTGAAAGCGGCAGCAGCGGGGGCGGCTTTAGTGCCGAGTACCTGATCGACCGTCTGGAGGATGTGCACGAGCGCTACCCCTTGATCGACGATGCAGACAGCTCCCAGCACAGCGCATTGGTAGATGTGATGCGCGGCGAAAACCTGGTCATCGAGGGGCCACCCGGCACCGGTAAATCACAGACGATCACCAATATGATTGCGGCGGCCATGGCGCAGGGAAAGAAAGTGCTGTTCGTGGCGGAAAAACGGGCAGCGCTGGAGGTGGTAAAGAACCGGCTGACCCGCGCCGGGCTTGGCGATTTCTGTCTTGAGCTGCATAGCCACAAAAGCCAGAAGCAGGCTGTGATCGGTAGCATTCGCGAGCGTATCCAGAAGCGCGGCACTTTCCGCTCACCTAAACAGCGACAGGAGCAGATTGCCCATTACGAGCGACTCAAACAGCAGCTCAATGGGTATGTCGAGCACCTGCACAGCGAGTTCGACGAGACGGGCATGACGGTGCATCAAATATTGATGCAGGCGACCCGGCTGCGGGAAAGCCTGCCGTTGACACCGGCCGTTCTGCACCCGACCGGGGATCAGCCAGTTTCCCGGGTACAGCTTGAAGAGCAGGCCGGCTTCTATGCCCGCTACTATCACAAGACGGCCCAGGAGGCAGGCGAGCCGGGCAGGCTTGAGACCCACCCCTGGTTCGGGTGCCAGCTGACGCACCTGACTGCACCCGAGCGTGAAGCTCTCATGGCATCGTTACAGCAGGCGCAGGCCAGGTTGAACACATTGGCCCAGGCAAGAGCGCCGCTTGCGGAGCTGTTCGGCGCACCGAAGGTAGCCCATTTTACTCCCGAGGCCTTGGCGGATCTGGCGGATCGATTGCCCTCTCTGGTATTGCCTCAAGGGGATGAGGACTGGTCCCTTGTTGGCGTGCTGAACACAGATACCTGTAAGGCGTTAAGCGCCTGGCTGGAGCGCTTCGACAGCCTGCTCGCCGGACAGGAAGCCCTGGCACGCAGTTTCCGTGCGGATGCGATTGCCTCGGCGGAGGCCTTGCAGGCCATGACCCAGGCCTGTGCAACACTGCGCCTGCATACTGGCGAAGATCTGGACCTCTCCCACGCGCTGGAGCTGATGAAGCGGACGCGCGACCTCATGCAGGCGGTGTCTCAGGTTGCCACCTTGCTCAAGCAGATACAGGCGCATGACCAAGCGCTGGAGCTGACTACGGATCGTGAGGGGCTTGAACAGCTGGGCACCCTGCTGCGGCTGGTACAGGCTCTGCCTGCTGAACTAGCAGAGGCGCGGCAGAAAGGTTTTGAAGACGAGGCGCTTGATCGTCTCCTGGCCGATCTGGCTACCCAGCTACCTGAACTCCGGCAGCAGCGTGAGCAGCTCTCCCAGGTATTCAGCTTTAGCCGTTTGCCAGACAGCCAGCGGTTGGAGGACTTGCACCGGGTCTTGGCAGATAGTTCGCTTTTTCGCTGGTTCAAGGGTGAATGGCGTGCAGCAAAGGCCGAACTGCTGACCCTGGTGCGGCCTGGGGTCAAGCTGGGCGAAGGAATCGCGGCGTTACCCGCGGCAGTTGGCTTTCAGCGCGAGCAAGCCCTGCTGCAGGATAACCCCGTCTATACGCAAAAGTTCGGGCCCTTGTTTCAAGGCATGGAAACCGATGTTGACGCTCTGCTACAGCTCCGCGGCTGGTATCGGCAGCTCCGTGAAACCTGTGGGCGTGGCTTTGGCGCCAAGGTATGGATTGCCGACTACCTGCTCAAGGCTGATACCGCAACGATCGATACACTGCGTGAGGCCTCTGAGGCCACGTTGACCTATCTGGACGAGGTTGACGACCTGCGTCAGGCTCTCGAAACGGTATTTCCTTTTGACACCCACGACCTTCGCAACCGGCCTCTGCTAATGGCAGATGGCCAGTTCATGCGTCTGTTGAAAAGTGCTGGCGGCGCGCTCAAATCCTTGCTGCCCTATGTGCGCGAGCAAAATCCAACACTTCAGGGTCTTCAGGAACGGCTCAAATCATTGGAAAGCTGGCAGCAGAACGCGGCGCAGTTGCGGCAGGATGAGCATCTTACTGTGGCGCTTGCGGGTCGTGAACTGCCCACGCTGGAACAGGCGTCTGCCGCACGTGCCACCCTCAATGCCTGGCGGCATACGGTTGAGCTGATGCAGCCAGTCCTGGCCTTGCCGATTGGTACAGCACTGGCGGCTCGGCTGGCGCAAAGGGATACCGACGCGGCTGCAGCGCTGATCCAGCAATGGCGTGCTCAGTCTGCGCCCGTTCAGCAGGCCATTGCGGTATGGGAAGACAGCCTCGATGCATTTCTTGTCCAGGGTGACATCGAGCCTGACGAGTGGTGGCAAGTCCTGGCGGAGCGAGACTTTCCCGGTCTTCAGCAGCGGCTTGCCCGCGCTGCCGAGCGGGAAGACCTGCTGGATCACTGGTTCGAGTACCGGCGGCTGCGTAGTCGTCTGGTGGCGCTGGGCTTTGCGGCAACTGTGGTTGCAATCGAGCGGCAGCAACTGGCAGCAGACCGTTGTGCCGACGCCTGCCTGTTGGGGCTGCTTGACTGCTGGGCCTGCCAGATTCTGGAAGAGAATCCGGCGCTGGGGCAGTTTTCCGGCAAGGAGCAGGACGCCATTCGGGCGCGTTTCGCTGAAATTGATCAGGCGCTCAAGGGGCTTCAGCGCGAGGAAATTGCCTACGATATCGACCAGAATGAAGTGCCGGTGGGCAACAATTCCGGCAAGGTAAAGGAGCGTACCGAACTGGCGTTGCTGGAGCATGAGGCTAGTAAACAGCGCAGCCACCAGCCGATTCGAAGCCTGATGCAGCGCGCTGCAAGTGCTCTGCAAGCGCTGAAGCCCTGCTTTATGATGAGCCCTATGGCGGTGGCGCAGTACTTGCCTGCCGGTGAGGTGGAATTCGATCTGGTGGTCATGGACGAAGCTTCGCAGATGCGCCCGGAAGAATCGCTGGGCAGTATCGCGCGGGGCCGGCAACTGGTAGTGGTGGGCGATCCGAAGCAGCTACCGCCCACCAATTTCTTTGCCCGACAGGGCTCAGCGGACGATAGCGAAGACGAGGACCTGTCTTTGGCTCAGGACTCCGAAAGCATTCTGGACGCTGCGATGCCGCTGTTCCGCTTGCGTCGCCTACGCTGGCATTACCGGTCGCGTCACGAAAGCCTTATCGCATTTTCCAACGCAGCCTTTTATGACGGTAATCTGGTGGTTTACCCATCACCGTATAAGGAGTCGCCCGAGTTTGGCGTAAAGTTCGAGCATGTGGCGCAGGGCCGCTTCGTCGAACAGCGCAACGTGGAAGAGGCCGAAGTTGTGGTCGCGGCAATCGAGCGGCATGTCTTGGAGCAGCCGGGCGAGTCGTTGGGCGTGGTAGCCATGAACGTCAAACAGGCGGATCAGATCGAGCGCTTATTGGAGCAGCGGGCCAAACAGAATCCCGCGCTTCAAATGGCGCTTGAGCAGAATGCCGGGCAGCCCGAGCCCTTGTTTATTAAAAACCTTGAGAACGTACAGGGGGATGAGCGGGACGTCATCTACATTTCAGGCACCTATGGCCCGGTGGAAGCCGGAGGTAGGGTGCCGCAGCGTTTCGGTCCGATCAATAGTGACTCAGGGTGGCGCCGCTTGAACGTGTTGTTCACCCGCTCGAAGAAACGCATGCACGTTTTCACCTCGTTCACGGCGGCGGATGTGCTGGTAACCGGTACGTCGAGCCAGGGTGTGCAGGCGCTGCGCAACTTCTGGCACTTTGCCGAGACGGGCTACCTGCCACGCCTCTCGGAAACCAGTCGGGCACCGGACAGCGATTTCGAAGTGGCAGTTATGGAAGCACTGTCCCGTCACGGTTATACCTGTGAGCCACAGGTAGGCGTGGCCGGCTTCTTTATTGATCTGGCCGTAAGGGACCCGGCACAGCCGGGCCGCTACCTCATGGGTATCGAGTGCGATGGCGCGGCTTACCATTCGGCCAAGTCCGCCCGTGACCGCGACCGGTTGCGGCAAAGCGTGCTCGAACAGCTGGGATGGCGCATCCGGCGAATCTGGTCAGTGGACTGGTTTCGTAACCCGCGTGCTCAGTTGGACCCGGTCATCCATGAACTGGAGCGGTTACGAGGTGCGGTGGTTGAGCCATCCGACGCGTCAGAGACGTTAGTGGCAGGAGAAGTTACTAGTGTTACGGAAGAACAGGCCGCGCCTGGAAACGCTGAGGAGTAAGCCCATCATACAAAGGGCGCGCCATTAGCACGCTGTGCTTTGGTAAGCGTCCGGTAAGCCAGGCTGTGACCTCTCGTCCAGATAAAAAAGCCCGCTAAATGCGGGCTTTTTTATGCTAGTTGATCAATGCGCTTCACCGTACAGTGCCTTCTCGCGCTCGATCATGATGTCTGCCAGGAACCAGTAGGCTTCGCCCCAGGCATTTAGAATATCGTCCGTCGCAGCATCGCCCAGGATGTCCTTGATAGCTGGCAGCAAGGCGTCAGCTACGGCAGGGTAGTGCTCGGCCTTCACATGGGTGGCCACATGGCGGGCGCAGATCTTGTCTACGGCACCCTGAATGGCATCCAGGTTATCGATGTTTTTCGCATAGGCCACAATGGCCGCTGCCAGTCGCTTGGGCTGCTCGCCGGAGATATGTGCAGCCTCGTCGAAGAGCGCTTTGATCTCGGGGTTTACGAACAGGCGTTCATACATGCGTGTTGTGATGGCAACGCCGTGCTCTTGTAGCATCGGGGCGGTGGCTTTGACGATGGCAAGGGTTTCAGGCGAAAGAGGTTTAGTCATAGAGCTTTCCATACTCACTATTCAGGCATCTGGCCTGCTTGTTAAGGAGAGGGCTAACGCTAGCTTAGCCTGACAGGCAGGCTAAGTATTGACCCGGATCATGAGCGTTATAAATGATCAGAGGAAGCGGAGAAACGGTAAAGCTGCACCCTCGAAGGCGCAGCGACCACTCATGGTGTGGGAAAGCCTGGTTTAATGTGCGCGAGCAGATTCAGGAACAGCGCCCAGGTTCGCTCGGTCGAGGCAATGCTCAGGCACTCATCCGGCGAGTGTGCGTTTCGGATATCCGGGCCAAAAGAGATCATGTCTACATTATCCAGCTTGGCACTGAACACGCCGCATTCCAGGCCAGCATGGATACCGGCAACCTCCGGCTTACGGCCATATTGCGCCGTGAACCGTTCCACGAACAGCTCACGCAGCGGCGATTCGGGCCGGAAAGGCCAGGCCGGGTAGCTGTCGTGCAGTTCAAAGCGGGCACCGATCATGGCTGCCAGGGTTTGAAGCTTGGCGACTGTCGCCTCCATTTGAGAAGGGTGTGAGCTACGGCTGGCGCTACCAAAGCTGATTTCGTCGCCAACGATATCAAGCGTTCCGAGATTGGTTGAAGTTTCGACCAGTCCGGGGATATCCGGGCTCATCCGCTGCACGCCTTGCGGCATCAGCATGAGCGCCTGGCACAGAGCCTGGGTGGTCGACGGGCTAAAGCTGTGAACCGGTGCGTCGGGCTGGGACGCAAAGGCCAGTTCAAAACCAGGATCGGCCGTTACATATTCTTGCGTCAGTCGCTCACGCCAGGTCGAAAGGGTCGTCTGAACTGCTTCTTGATCCCTGGCGGCAATCAACACCGTCGCCTCGGCCCGGCGCGGAATGGCATTGCTCTTGCCGGAGCCGCTCTGAATAAAAGCGATTTGCGCGGCGTGCCTGGATTGCAAGTCGTGCAGGACGCGACCCAGCAGCAAAATGGCATTACCGCGAGGCGTATGAATATCCAGCCCGGAGTGCCCGCCCTTGAGGCCTCGCACTTGTATCGTCATGGCTACGGCATCCGCTGCCGAGTCGATCCACTGGATCGGCAGACGCATATCGCTGCGGTTGCCTCCCGAGCAACTGGCAAACAGCAGGCCTTCTTCTTCGCTATCGATGTTCAGGAACAGACGTCCCTTTAAGCCGGACGTGTCCAGTTGAGCGGCACCTCGAAGCCCAACCTCCTCTTGGGAGGTAAACACCGCTTCCAGCGGTGGGTGGGGAATGTCAGTGCTTTCCAGCAACGCCAGCATAAAAGCTACGGCAATGCCATTGTCAGCACCCAGCGTTGTGCCATCGGCCTTGAGCAGATCGCCCTCTACCCGCAGCGAAATCGGGTCGCGGGTGAAATCGATAGGGTTGCCCTCGTTCTTCTCGCAGACCATGTCTGTATGGCCTTGCAGGATGGTGACGGGCGCGTCTTCGTAACCTGGGCTGCCTGGCTTTCGAATGATGACGTTATCCAGCGCGTCGCGCTCTGCGGCCAAACCATGGCGGCCTGCGAATGCCATCAGATGATCCGCTACGGCTTGCTCATGAAAAGAGGGGCGCGGAATAGCGGAAAGGGCAGCGAAATGGCGAAACACAGCCGCTGGGGCGAGCTGATCAAGGGATACTGACATGAGCGCTCCAAACAGAGGGAAAGCCTTGAGAGTTGACTGCGCGGCGGCGGCAGTCAAGCGTCTCGGTCAGTAAAAGCAGGCTAGCAGGGTGGTTAATGGCCGGCGCGGTAGTCCACCAGTTCCTTACCCAGGGCCTCAGCGGAGTCCTGCAAGGTATCGACCGGGTTTTTCTGGCAATGATCACGAATCCACTGCATACGCAGATCAGCGTCCATTCCCTCGGAAACATTCTTGATCCCGCTGCGGGTCGTCTCGTTGAAAAACGAGAAATAGCCCGAGACCCAGGCGCTGGCGTAAGGCTCAATCGTGTCCCATTCCTGCAACAAGACCCGACATGGCTTAGGACCGATTCCCAAAGAAGCCGTCGTTGCGCTCTCCTGCGCGTGAGCCAGCGTACCTGTCAGTGCCAGCACGGCGGCTGCCATCCCTGTATATCCTTTCATGTGAGTCCTCTGTGTAAAGCGTCTTATCTTCGAGCTTGTTATTGACCGCATGATTGTGTATTTAACATGGACCTAATTACAATTGGCTTAAAGCGCTTGTAAATTAAAATATGTAACGTGCTCTTGCTTATTTTTTATAAGTAGTTGGTAAATCGTGATTCCTGCTCAATGAATGGTGCTTTTGCACCGCCTGCATTGGCATAAAAATTTAAAAATATTATAATGTTTTATGTGGCTCATAAGTCTGCAATAAAAAACTGGTTGGGTAGAAGGCTATATAATACTTATATAGGGCCTGCTTTTTAACTATAGGTTTGCTCGATCCCTAGGAAAGGTTCCTTTCAAAGGTATTTCTCTGCGCTCTTTTCTACCAATATGGTTCTTTTTGCTGTAGCTGTAAAAAATCTGAAACGCTTCTTCATTAATGTTTTTGTAGGCTTTCAGTGCTTCAGCTACTGTCTCATCATAAGCTTTTTCTGAAATATAATAACTGGCTTTCATGTAGTAAATAAAGCCAAACTGAAAGCCTAATGTTTCAGAAATATAGGCATTATCGCCTATATAGCAGTTTTCGAAGTCAATTATATTTATTGTGCTAGGGTTCGATGGAGAAAGCACTACGTTTTCAACCCAGTAGTCTAAGTGCCAGATTTTCTTTCTATGCATATCTAGCATAGAAAGAAAAAAAACCTTAAAGAATTGCTGCGGCTCGGCCTTGCCACTATTTAGCCATTCTAGGCCATTAACATGGTTTTCTAACCAGTCAGTAACAAGAAATACCTCATTCACTAACCCTATTCTAGATCGTTTGTAACCAAAGCCATAAAGTTGGGGTGTATTAAGCCCTTTTTGTATGACGTGATTAGTATTGATAATCTCTGATATGGGCCATCCGTAACCACCTACTCGCCTTCGCCAACCGAAAGTAGCTCTAAGTTGGGCTTGTAGTTGAGTAATCTCAGTTGTTTTAATGAAATAGCTTTTTTGATTTACGCGAAGTGTACTGAATGATCGATTGCCTTGGCCCCTTTTATTACGGTCGTTGATTAAGCTCTGGACGAAAGGAATAAATTTATTGGATTCCTCTGTTTTAGAATAAAGAATCCATTCTTTAAGGCGTCGTTTGATGGGTAGTGAAACTCCATGCTTATGTAAATAAAGCATTTATCAATCCATGCGGAAATATGTGATTAAATTCACGGATTTTACATGAAGCTCTGCTGAGTTTGCGAGATTTTCTTTACCTTTGCTAAAGTTAATTAACAATAAAATTGTAAGACTTGTTTGTGGTTTAGACTGTCGGCCCCCTTGAGGTAATGCGTACTGGCTAATTAATACTTAAGGGTAGTAGGAGATACCTTGGCTATATGCTAGTTAAGAAGTTGCTATGTTCAATGCTTTTCAATTGGCTGAATTTAAAATTAATTTGTCTCGTAACAGAGTATTGGCCTTTCTAACGATGCCTCATTATGGCCGATATAAAAGAAAATTTCTGTAAGTACAGAGTAGTAGCTAAGCCCAGTTAATTTGACAGGGGATTTCAAACGTAGCAGTCCACATATCAAATAAGGGGCATATTTCAAATAGCCGATATAAAACCAATCCAACGCCCGGCTAGTACAACACCCAGCCAGCACGTCAGAGACAATAACGCATGAGCTTGAAGGGCACGAGGCACGGCTTTACCTTCCTGCAGGCAGGTTTGCCGATAAGCCGTATGTCTTAGAAGTACATTGAGCAGCGCAAGCCCTATCAGGCCCAGCTTGATAAGAAAGGCCCGGTTACTGATGTAATCCTGTGCGTTGACCGTGAAAAGCCAAAAGCCACTCAGGAACGCCAGAACCACACCGCAGGCCGCGATGCGAGTTAGAAAAGGCTCTAGCGTTGCCAGGGGGACCTTGCGAAAGGCACCAAGTAACCGTAGATCAAGCGAGACGATGGAACCCAGCAGTATGCCAAACGAGGCGATGTGCGCGGCGTTCACCAGCAGATAGGCAACGCTCGACTGCCGCAAGAGAACTGCGGGAGGCCACCCTGAGAGAGCTACCCAAAAGCCTTCCTCCACCACTTACCGGATGCGTTCGGGATAAAGCGTGTAGGTCTTGCCATTCACCTCGATCTGCACCGCTTTCATTCTTTTTTCTGAGGCGTCTTGAGAGCGGTTGCCAGTCGCCGTAATGGTGTCGCCGGGTTTGGCTGAGCCCTCTATGAATCCCGCGCGTTGCGTTTGGGCAGGGTTGGCGAGTTCGACGCGCCAGACTTCGTCCTCCGCTGTTTTTACATCAAGCCAAGGGTGGGGCGGTGCCACCTGGACCTTGACGACCGTGCCGTTTAGCTGGATCTGCTCGGCCTCAGCCCATGACCAGCCATGATGGGCAGCAGCTAGGGGAGCCAGCGCTGCGGTGATAAGGACGGCTAAACCCAGGGTGCGAGTAATGCGAGAGCGATATGACATGGTCGGCTCCTCGATGGAGTTTCGATGACATACGATTTATGGCGAATCAGCAAAAGCTTTGATTAGTACTAGCGCAATCCGGTGTAGGGCACTGTGATTGCTTCTGAGTAAAGTAACGCAAACGGTAAGGGCTTGGTAACCGCTGTCAGCCGTGATCCGCTCTTGGCGTCAGCCCTGTTAAGGTTAGCCTAGTTTATCTATCAGACAATCTGAGTTTTGTTCAGCAACGTGCCATTGTGTGTCCTTTACAGTTACAGGGTTTGTCTTTTCTACCTAGGAACTCTCATGCACTTGATCTCTCGTACGCTTCTTATCTCCTTGATCCTTACAGCCAGTGCTCCTGCGTTAGCCTTCAATCTGAACGATGCTGTAAAGGCAGCGACTGATAGTCAGCAGGATGCCTCTGCTGTTGCCGCCAGCACTCCTGAGGCGCAAGGGCTGATTAAAGCGCTAACCGAGCAGCTAGATGTTTCGCCGCAGCAGGCAGTGGGCGGTATAGGGGCCTTGTTAGGGCTAGCGCAGAACAAGCTGACTGGCGGTGAGTATGATCAATTAGCTCAAGAGGTTCCTGGGTTGGATCAACTGGCAGGGGACAATGCGCTTGGCGGGTTGAGTCAGCTAGGAGGCCTGAGTAGCCTGCTGGGCGGTAATGCCAAAGACATTACGGGGCAACTGAGCGGGCTGCTGGATCATATCGACAACCAGCAAGAGGTTGATCAAACCTTTGATGCGCTGGGCATGAATAGCGGTATGAGCAGTCAGTTCGCCAATGTCATCCTACAATACTTGGGGCAGCAGAATATTGATGCTTCGCTGTTAGGGGACCTGAGTAACCTATGGGGAGTAGGCAGTTAAGCCGCCGGGGAAAGGAAAACGAGTAATAGGGCAGCCCTTATGGACGATATGGCCGCCCTTGTTTTATCAATAGTGATCCAGATGTACTGCAAAAGAACGCTCACAAGCCCCACGGTGCTTGGATCGATCCATATGGCTCTTTCCCAAATTGTCTTTTGTGGAAGACAAGCTCAAACAGAGCTAAAGCGCATGTCTGAGCCGTCTGTTCATCGTAATGGATACGCTTCTTAGCTCCCCCAGATCACCCCAATCAGCCCATAGCACAAAAGGGTGACTAGCACGGTGCCGAACAGGTTGATCATGAAGCCAGCCTTGATCATCGCTTGAATGCTCATATGCCCTGTACCAAAGACAATAGCGTTTGGTGGTGTAGCGACGGGCATCATAAAGGCGCAGCTGGCTGCGATGGCGGCAGGAATGGCAAGCATTTCCGGCGGCAAACCTTGGGCGACGGCCAGTGCGCCGAGAAGCGGCAGAAAGGCTGCCGCCGTGGCGGTATTGGACGTGACTTCAGTCAGCATGACGATAACGAAGGTGACGAGGCCGATCATCAGGATCATTGGCAGGCTGCCGAATCCTTCCAGGCCACGGGCGATCCATTCCGCCAGGCCTGAACTGCTGATAGCCGCTGCCAGAGAAAGTCCGCCACCAAAAAGCAGCAGAACGCCCCAAGGCAGCTTGTTCGCCTGCTTCCAGTCCATGATAAATTCGCGCTTGCGAAGGTTGGCTGGGGTGAGAAACAAGGTCATGGCAGCGGCGATGGCGATGCTGGTGTCATTGATGCCGTCGATATAGCTGGCCAGCAAGGGCTGAAAGATCCAGGCCAGGGCAGCGAGCAGAAAAATTACAGCGACACGCTTTTCCTGCTTGGAAAGCGGGCCCAGGCGGTTTTTTTCTTCACGCAACAACGTTTCGCTATTGGTCTCGCCGAGCCGGAAGCCACCCCGGGTCAGCCACCACCAGATAAAGACCAGCATGCCTAGGGCAACGGGTACGCCTAGTAGCATCCAGCGGCCAAAGCCGATTTCGATGCCGTAGCTGTTATGAAGAAAACCTGCCAAGAACGCATTGGGCGGAGTGCCGATAAGAGTAGCAATTCCTCCCACACTGGCGGCGTAAGCGATACCCAGCAACAAGGCCGTGGCGAAGCGCTGCCGTTCCCGCTCTTCGCCGTTTCCAACCAATAGACCAATAACGGATAGGCCGATCGGTAGCATCATGATGCTGGTAGCGGTGTTGCTCACCCACATGCTGACGAAGGCGGTAGCCAGCATGAAACCGGCAATCTGCCGGCTCGGCTGGCTACCGACGGCCAGGAGCGTTGCGAGTGCGATACGCTTGTGCAGATTCCAACGTTCCATGGCAAGGCCAAGCAGAAAGCCACCCAAAAATAGAAAAATAATCGGGTTGGCATAAGGCGCGGTGGCCTTTTGAATGGTGTCGATGCCTAGCAGCGGAATGAGGAGAATCGGCAGTAGGGAAGTTGCCGGAATTGGAATGGCCTCAGTAGACCACCATGCACCCATGAGCAACATCAGGCCCAACGTATTCCAGGCGGCCCGGGACAGATCGCCTGGAGGCTCGGTCAGCAAACAGATCAACAAGAGTATGGGCCCCAGCGCCAGGCCGATCCAGGCGGCCTGTTGAGCACCGCGGGAGGTAGACGATGTATCGGACATGAGCCCTCCAAGTATTTCATGGTGGCGTGACGGAGCGTCAGTTGCTACTGCTTTGAGAGTGGCCTGACGTTACGGTGCGATGGCGTATCCATCCAGACTGTTACAGGGGTTGTCTGGCCAACCGCTTTGGATAGTCCATTTAGACAGGTAGCGAGCCAGTATTTAGCCCATGTTGCTTCGGGCGGATAGGCCATCACTCTACTAAGGCCATAAACAGATCGTGGAGTGCCTTGAGTCTGTAAAAAGGGCAGGCTTTTAATGAAACGTCTTGAAATAAGTCGATAAATGGTAAGGTTATTTTCACGCAAAAAATGTGCTACCGCTTCACGGTCAGACGGCTCTCTTGCTTTGCTGTGTACTCAGTAACACTTTGAATTTAAAGGACTTTAATTAAGCGTCTTATAGCTTTTTAAGCGAAGCGGCGGAATCGTTTCATAGACTTAGCCTTTCAGGGTGATAGTCATTTCCTCTGAACTATCAGGGCATCGTACCTCTCCATTTCTACAGAGCGTGTCCACAACTTCAGCGATTTTCTGCGAATGCTAGGGATACGTCAGTTACGGTGCATTACCGCACACTAAGACAGAAAGGACGCAGTTCAGATAGGGATAGCGTGATTAACTCTGAACAGGAGAACAGTATGTTCGTCCACAACAAGCGACTTCAGTACACGGTACGTGTAGCCGAGCCTAATCCGGGGCTCGCTAATCTTATGCTTGAACAGTTCGGCGGTCCCCAAGGCGAGTTGGCAGCAGCCATGCGCTACTTCACCCAAGGTCTGGCCGAGGACGATGCAGGTCGTAAAGATATGCTGATGGATATCGCGACCGAGGAACTTAGTCACCTGGAAATCATTGGTTCGATCATTGGTATGCTGAACAAGGGCGCTAAAGGCCAAATGGCTGAAGGCGTTGAGGAAGAGGCCGCCATGTACCGCGCCTTGACCGGTTCGGGCAATGACTCGCATATCACCCAGCTTCTGTACGGCGGTGGCGCACCATTGACCAACTCAGCGGGTGTACCGTGGACCGCTGCTTATATTGATACCATTACCGAGCCTACAGCGGACCTGCGTTCAAATATCGCTGCTGAAGCCCGGGCCAAGATCATCTATGAGCGCCTGATCAATATCACTGACGATCCTGGCATCAAAGACGCGCTGAACTTCCTGATGACGCGTGAAATCGCTCACCAGAAGTCCTTTGAGAAGGCTCTGCATTCCATGCAGCCCAACTTCCCACAGGGCAAGCTCCCCGGAAAGCCGGAATTCGCCAGCGTGTATTTCAGCATGTCGCAGGGCGAGGGCAATATGCGTGGTCCGTGGAACCAAGGGCCTGAGTGGGAGTATGTCGAGACGCCCCAGCCTGCTGTAGATGGCGGTGACGGTTTGGCTACGGTTAGCCTGTCCGAGAAGGACATGAAGATCGTAAACCAGATGGCTGCCCGTACCTCGTCAGACCCAGCTAACGATCCCATGACGGGTGCCGATCTGGGCGCTGGCATGGCGACCGCCAAGAAAATGCAAGGCAAGTAGTTATTGTCCGAGCAGTTCTGTATGCCCTGTTGTGCTTGCACGCAGGGCATACGACTTTTTAATGGGGCTTATTGAATACCTACGCTTTCAAGCGTAATTACAAAGCGACTACGCTAAATGCGAAAACGCTACGTTACCTTATACAAGGAAGCATCATGATGGATGAGAACCGCAACGACGCAGACATCACCGAAGACCAGGCGATTGAATTCGCTCATCAAGTACTCGACTTGGCGCGTAGCGGCGATGCGGTGACGTTGGGCCGTATCCTCGACAGGGGGCTTCCTCCTAATTTGCGTACCAGCAAGGGCGATACGCTGCTTATGTTGGCGAGTTATCACGGTCACCTGGATGCGGTGAAAACCCTGATCGACCATGGTGCTGATCCGAATATCTGTAACGACAATGGACAGAGCCCGATTGCCGGAGCTGCCTTCAAAGGCAACCTGGCCATGGTGCAACTGCTGGTAGACAGTGGGGCGGATATCGAAGGCGTTTCGCCTGATGGCAAGACAGCGCTGATGATGGCTGCCATGTTCAATCGCGCCGAAATTGCTGAATACCTGATTTCAAAAGGTGCCAATATTCATGCCCAAGACGCCAATGGTGTAACGCCTCTTGCGGCGGCCCAGCGCATGGGCGCGCCTGAGACAGCGGCGCTGCTGGAGCGGTTGCAGGCACAGGCGTAACAGGTGTGTTATCGAGATTAAAAGGCGCTTAGAGCGCCTTTTTGCTTATGTGGTGACGGTGACGGCGTAACAGTTGTCATGCAACGGTTCGATTCTGATCTGGACAGGGCAGAAGCGAGCAATGATCTCAGCGTTGCTGCGTAGATGATCTGAGGCATGCATACAGGTAAAGCGGCCTCCGCCTGCCAAAACCAGCGGCAGCAACAGCTGGTCCGCTAGATGTTCACCTACGGCCGCCGCGCTGCGCTCGAATGCCTGCGCCTCGGCGATAGCTTGATCCGCCACAGGTTCGGCGCGTACGCGCGGTTGCCCAAAAGCGACGAAAATTTCGCTGACGGCCTCGTAGCCCTGTTCGATTAATACCACATTGCCGGGGCCACGGGCCTGAGCCAGCACAATGTTATGCAATGCCGAGCGTGGCCAGCCCAGTCGCTCGGCGATGCGCCGCAGCTCCCGCTGCCCAACAGACGCGGGTAGGCCTGCCACCAAGGCCTGAGCCTGCTGATAGGTGATGGAACCACGTTGCTCCAGATACAGCGGTTGCAAGGCGCTGGGTACTATGTGGGCCTCGATTGCACCGCCACCGGCCGGTGCGAATCCATGCCGGATCAGGGTCAGTTCAACCTGTGCGCCCATGCGTTGGAGAAGCGGAAGCCAGGCCTTCTGCAAAAAATCCGCCGGTGGGGCGGCCGGGTTGTGCGTACCGCCAGTCAGCAGGAGGTGACTCGGCTCGGGCGCTCGGAGCAGGGCGGGCAGTACGGTCTGAAAAACCAGCGTGCAGCTGCCGGCCGTGCTGATCGCGAACTCATAGTGGCCGCCACGGATAGGGCCTGGTTGAAAGCGCAGACTGAGCGAACCCAGTTCTGCACCCTCCAACGTTGCCCCGCACACTTGAGCAGCCGCCTGTACGGCGGTCAGGTGTTGCCGCAACAGGCCTGGCCGGCTGCGTTTGCCGCGAATGTTGTCAATACGAAACGACCGGCCGGTGATCATCGACAGGCTCAAAGCGCTGCGCAGGATCTGGCCGCCGCCAATCGTACCGTCAATGTCTAGTTCTTCCATGAGGGCTCCTTATTATGTCCATTCAGTAAAAGGGGCTTCCTTATCCTTTTACGCACACGACCTGACGCAAGGTGTGCACGACTTCCACAAGACTGCGCTGAGCTTCCATGACACGGTCGATGTCCTTGTAGGCCATGGGAATCTCGTCAATTACGTTAGCGTCTTTGCGGCACTCGACATGAGCGGTAGCGCGGATCTGGTCTTCCACACTGAACTGTTTTTTCGCCTGAGTCCGGCTCATGCTGCGACCGGCGCCGTGGCTGCACGAACAGAATGACTCCTCGTTGCCCAGGCCGCGCACGATAAAACTCTTGGCGCCCATCGAGCCGGGGATAATGCCGAGTTCGCCTTTCTTTGCCGAGACCGCACCCTTGCGGGTGATCAGCACGTCCTGACCGAAATGGCGTTCCCTTTGTACGTAATTGTGATGGCAGTTCACCGCTTCCAGGCTGGCTTCGAAGGGTTTGGTGATCACCTTGCGTGCCGCCTCGATCACGGCATGCATCATCAGCGCCCGGTTCTGCTTGGCAAAATCCTGTGCCCAGGCCACAGCTTCTACGTAATCGGTGTAGTGCTTGCTGCCTTCTTCGAAGTAGGCAAGGTCCCGATCCGGCAGATTGGCGATGTGCTGCTGCATGTCTTTCTTGGCCAGCTCGATGAACAGACTGCCTATGGCATTGCCCACGCCACGCGAGCCGCTGTGCAGCATGAACCAGACGCGCTGGGCTTCATCCAGGCAAATTTCGATGAAGTGATTGCCGGTGCCAAGCGTACCCAGGTGGTTACGGTTGTTGGTGTTTTGTAGTTTGGGATATTTGTCTGTGATGGCTTTGAAACGCTTGGCCAGAGGCGCCCAGGCCTGATCGGCAGCATTGGGGACGTTCTGCCAGGCACCTTGATCGCGGCGGCCAAAGGTCTTGCCATGGGGCACGGCCTTTTCGATCGCGCTACGCAGGGGGTGCAGATTGTCCGGCAGGTCAGAGGCCATAAGCGAAGTGCGTGCGGCAATCATGCCGCAGCCAATATCCACGCCTACAGCGGCTGGAATGATGGCACCCACGGTAGGAATGACGCTGCCAATGGTCGAGCCCTTACCCAGGTGCACATCCGGCATGACAGCCAAGTGTTTGAAGATGAAAGGCATCTTTGCCGTATTCATCAATTGCTGTTTGGCATCGCTTTCGACCGGCACGCCATGCGTCCACATCTTGATGGGCTTGCCATTGGCCACTTCGAGCAGGTCGTAATTACGTTTTTCCATTGGGTATCGTCTCCGTGCAGATAAGACGCATCCGGCGCTGGCGCTGCCTATCGCTTTCAGCGTGAGCGGCAGGAAAGTCTAAGCAGGGCATAAGAAGGGTAGAGTGCCCTTGGCGTGAGTGAAGCGCTTTCTTCCAATGACAGCGCTGGGCCTGACACATTGACGTTAAGGCAGAAAATGCCGTCAGGCATATTTTATGACATCAAGGCGGCCGATTTTTCCTCAACGGGCGAAGGCAGTACCATAGCGGTAGAGGATTGATAAAACGTTTTCAGAGCCTGGATAACGAATAAAAAAGCAGTCAAGCCTTCCTGGTATTCAAACAGACCTTGCAACGGCCAAATAGTGAGATAAGCCAGAAAAAGTGCCAGCGTAAAGTCCAGGTTGGCATTGAGCTTTTTGGCAATCTTTGCATAAAGAAACAACGTTACGGTGATAACAGCCGGGGCCAGGAAGCCGAAGCGAAAAAGTGTTCCTATAACGCCTACGTCGGACAGGAAAAAGTAATAGCTGAAATAACTCTTGAATCCGTTATTCCACATCAGGCTGAGGCTACCGCTGGGTTCCCAGTTGTACCGACTAAGGTGGTCGAAAATCTGGGCGATGGTACTTTCGCGTACGTTATCGGTTGCGCCCTCCTGGGCCGACTGCATATAAAAATCGACGTTGACGCCCAGTGCCTCAAGTAAATGAGGGTTGATCATAAAGGGCGTTATGATCAGTAACCCAAGAGCGACAAAGATAATTGATTTCTGCTTCAGGCACAGCAGCGTAAAAATAGCGCATACCAAGAGTACTTGCCGGGTCTGGGTAACAAATACCAGCGTGGCGAAATACAGCGCGGCCAGGATCAGGTAGTTCATTTTATGACGAGGTTGCCCGTCCAGTGGCGACTTGCCTTTTCCCCAGAAGTAGATACATAGACAGTAAGAGATAATAAGTACCGTAGCGCCGACCGAAGCACGGTCGGGTCGGCTTAGATCCATATCCGTTCTATCTCGTAGGTCGGGCAGAATGTCGAAATAGCTTAGCCAGGATAGTGCGACTGCCAGCAGTCCTACCGCCAGGATGGTTTTTTCGAACTCACTGGCACCGACGCGCTTGCCCATATACAGAAGCAACACAAAGCTAAAGCAGAACAAAACACGCCGCTCTTCAATCAATCCATAAACGAGAGGTTGTCCATAAAACAAGTCAGCAAAGAGCGCGGGCAAAAACATGAAGATAAATGTTGAGAACAAGCCCAGACCCATAACAAGATTATAGTCTTGTTTATTTCGAGCATTAACGGTGCCTAGCAGGAATAAAAAGCTGAACCCCATGCATACCGTTAGATAAAGCTCGCTCACATATTTTATACCGATAGGGTTTTGTGGCGCTTTTTCAAATATAGAAAAGTGCAGGGTGAGTATAATAAATAGCAGTGCGCAAAAAGCTATGTTGCTATTTTTTCTGGCCGTTTCCATTCTGTCTGCCTGATATTAACTATGGTTGGATAGTATATTTTTTGATTTTATGGTTTCGGTTTAGTGTCATGATGTAAATAATTCCGGAATTGTTAAAAACTCCGTTTTTTATAATGCTCAACAAAGACAAAGTCAGGGCATTAAAAAGCTTTGTTTTATATTGCCTTGACTCACCTTGAAACGGCCTGGCCGTCTTGTCGATGGGACGTTCACGAATCATCTAATCTGCTGAAAAGAATATTGTTCATAATGAGTGAATCTGGCTGGGCCGCCATGAGGAGAGGGCCTGTCGATAGATAACGCTATGAGGGGAGTCGACCCTGATCGTATAACGGCCGTGCTGATGTAAAACTTCATAAGGTATGTGGACTATTATTTAGCCAGCAATAACTTATAACTGTTCTTGGCTATAACCATCTGACGGGAACCCTGAGCAAGTATGGGTCAGCCGCTAACGGTTAGAGACGCAAGGTTGCTGGCGCGCATTGTTTTCCCAGACTACTGCTTGATGTCGAGAGGATGCGGCGGAATAGATATTTACCATGTGATTGAGGATTGTTTAGTTGGAATTTCCAATTTTGTGGTCGTGATCACGTAGAAAATAAGGGCGGCGGAAGGTGTTATTTTAAATGTATCCGGCATGTTACTTGAGTAATGGTTTAAGGCGTCAAATTAAATTAAAACTCTACACTTAATAGTTATGTAGATAATTTAATGTGCCTGGATAAAGTATCTCCTTATTCCTTTCTTATCCGTCCTATTCAAACCGTTGGGCTGCCACCTACATCTCATTATGGACATGGCATGGTCATGGGCTAAGGCAGGACAGCCCTTTCAGGGCGTGCTGCCTATACCACATAAAAACAACCATGATGGCCGTTTACATAAGCACTTGGATCGCCAGACTGAAGTGTATTCATGGGGGCAAGCATGAAGGTATGATGACTGGTTTTAATAATTGCTAATTTGCTCTTGTTTCTTGGCGAAAATAGGCTAATCCTGTATGTGCGGTAAGACATCATACAAATAAGAAGGACAATCGTATGACCCTCAACGCAGGTCTGCTTAAGAAACCGGTAGTGCTGGGTGCCGGTGTGCTGTTAATGACGCTGGCTGCCAGCAGCTTTGCTGCAAATATGCGAGAGGTTGCCAAAACCGGGTGGGCCACTCAGAACGGTGGTACTACAGGAGGTTCGAGGGCCGTTGGTACTGATATCTATACAGTACGTACGGCGACCCAGCTTCGTAACGCATTGACTGCTAAAGCCGGGAGCGGTGGCCGTATCATCAAGATTGTTGGCAAAATCGATATCAGCGATGGCAAGCCCTATACGGACACCGCTGACATGAAGAGTCGCGGTGAACTGAGCGTGCCGAGCAACACGACGATCATCGGCGTAGGCAAAAAAGCTGAAATCGTGGATGGTTATTTCATGATCAAGGCCAATAACGTGATCATGCGCAACCTGACCATCGAGAATGCCTGGGATCCAACCCCAGCGTGGGATCCGGACGATGGCTCCACTGGCAACTGGAACTCGGAGTTCGATGGGGTCACGATCAGTGGTGCCAGCAATGTCTGGGTCGATCATGTCACCTTTACCGACGGTAGCCGCCCGGACGATCCCAACGAGATCGGTAACGGCGTGCATATCCAACATCATGATGGTGCGCTGGACGTAGTGCTCGGTGCGAATTATGTGACCATTTCCAATTCCGTCTTCACGCAGCACGACAAGACCATCCTGATCGGTAACAGCGATAACACCGGTGATACCGACGCCGGCAAGCTCAAGGTCACCATCCATAACACTGTTTTTCATGATATCGGGCAGCGTGCTCCGCGGGTTCGCTTTGGACAGGTGCACCTGTATAACAATCTGCATCTGGGAAGCACCCAGCACCCTGTCTATCCCTTCAGCTATGCCCATGGTGTCGGTAAGGATTCGGCGATTCTGTCGGAGGCAAATGTATTCAACATTGAAGGAATCAGTGGTTGTACAAAGATCGCTGCTAACTATAAAGGCACGGTTTACAAGGACTCCGGCTCGCTGGTGAATGGCAAGTCCATAACCTGCTCATGGGACCCAAACATTGGTTGGACGCCTCCTTATCAATACGTCAAGTTGCCTGCCTTCCTGGTCCCGGCAACAGTCGCTACACGCGCCGGCGCTGGCAAGATCAATTTCTAAAGGAATGGCTGAATACTGCTATCTGTCTTCCGGGACGGATAGCGTTAGGCCCGTCTCTCAGGGCCGATTGAAGGACGCGTGCAAAGCTTCTTATCGTCATAAAGCGTCGATGAGGCCTCATTTGAAGTGAGATCGTTTCTACAGTCTCGCTAAAAATCAAAATGCCAGCGTTGTCTCGAAGCGGCTCGACATAGAGCCTTTGCGTGCGATCACCACAAAACCAAAAGTATAGGATTCGACGATGATAACGAAGATAGGGCTGTCCCGACGGTCGACGATGGGCGCCGGCACATTGCTGATGGTATTCATGGCCAGCAGTTTTGCAGCCGATGTTCGCGAGGCCGCAACGACGGGGTGGGCGACGCAGAATGGAGGTACCAAGGGAGGCGCTTCAGCCGTTGGAACCGATGTGTACTCGGTTAGCACGGTAACGCAGTTACGAAATGCCTTGAAGGCCTCGGCGGGAAGCGGCGGGCGGATCATCAAGATTACCGGCACGCTCGATATCAGCGAGGGGAAGGCTTATACCAGTACTGCCGATATGAAAACGCGCGCGCTGCTCAGCGTGCCGGCTAACACCACTATCGTAGGTATGGGCACTAATGCCCAGATTCGCAATGGTTATTTCATGATCAAGGCCAATAACGTGATCATGCGTAACCTGACTATCGAGAACCCTTGGGACCCAACTCCGGTTTGGGATCCGGACGATGGTTCAGCCGGCAACTGGAATTCCGAGTTCGACGGGGTTACTATCCAGGGGGCCAGCAACGTCTGGATCGATCACATGACCTTTACCGACGGTACCCGCCAGGACGATCCGGACGAAATCGAGAATGGCCGTCATGTGCAGCATCATGACGGGGCGCTGGATGTAAAGACTGGGGCCAATTACGTCACGATCTCCCATACGGTCTTCAAGCTGCATGACAAGAACATCCTGATCGGCTCTAGTGACAGCGCCACATCAACCGACCAGGGCAAACTCAAGGTCACTATTCACAACACGCTGTTCGAGAACGTAATGCAGCGAGCGCCACGGGTCCGCTTTGGGCAGGTGCACCTGTACAACAACTTGCATGTCGGCAGCAAGAGTCATGCTATTTATCCGTTCAGCTCCGCCCATGGGGTAGGCAAGGAGTCGGCGATCCTGTCAGAAGCCAACGCCTTCAATATTACCGGCATTAGTAGTTGCGATCAGGTTACGGCCCAGAATGGCGGGACGGTCTATAAGGACTCTGGTTCGTTGATCAACGGCGTCTCGATGAAGTGCTCCTGGAATAGCAGCATTGGTTGGACGCCGCCGTATTCCTACACCAAGATAGCTGCTTCACTGGTACCGACCTCCGTCCCTGATACCGCAGGGGCTGGCAAGCTGACTTTCTAATTTCTATCTTTTTCTTTACTCCCGAGATGTATTAGTTCTCGGGAGTAAAGCGTTGCTCTCGCCCTTCCTCTGCTGTGCTCAGGCAATCTGTTGTACAAACCCCACTGCATCGCTTCTCAGCCATAGTGACCGTGCCGCGTATTGGCATCCTATTTATTAGGTGTCTAAATAGTTAATAGATATAACGTTCGATAAGCGAACAATGTGCCTTTTAATTGTTGACGTTGAAAAGAGCAAAAGAACACGATGATCCTGTAGGAAGTGATTAATCACCTCCTATGGGCTAGCAGAAATAAAGTTAACAATAAAAACAATTAAAGGGCTCAATCATGCTTATCTCCCCTGATAACTCGCGCAGTTCCTTTTTCCTTTCGTCATACGCCTACCAACTGTCCCCTGGGCCGTGGGCATATTGGCCGTCCAGGCGCTGATACACGCTCCGTAACACTGAACTACAACAACAAAAAAGCAGGAATCGGTCATGTATTCATCGTTCCCCTATGGTGCTGGAGCACTGGCACCGGTGTGTTTTGCTACGACGTTACTAATGCTGACGGCAGCAGGTATTGCCCAGGCCGCACCCTCTACGACCTTGGAGCAAACGCGGCCTACAACACCGCCCAACTCACTTGAAAATTCCCGTCCGCTGCCACCAGGGCCGCCGCGCTGGGCTGAGGACTATCGCTTTCTGGACGATGCGTCCAAGCGCACAGACGTTTTCGATCCGTTCCGTTACCAACGTCTTTCCGAGTCTGCCTGGGTGCAGTTTGGTGCAGAGATGCGTTATCGGGCGGACACCTTTAATAATCCGGTCTTTGGCTTGCGAGGCGTCAACAAGGACTCCTATATCCAACAGCGTCTCCAGGTGCATGGGGACTTGCATTTGTTTGATGACAGGGTCCGGGCCTTCGTCCAGCTGGAAAATACCCAGATGTGGAATAAAGCGCTTTACGGGCCCTATGACGAGAGTCGTACGGAGCTGCATCAGGCTTTCATTGATGTGAACAGCGAGATGCTAGGCGGCAAACTGATGACCCGCGTGGGTCGACAGGAACTGGCCTACGGCAACCAGGCCTTCGTCACCTACCGCGATGCCCGAAATATTCGATTGAATTTCGATGGGGTGCGATTGAGCTATAGCGGGGCCAGTGGTTACAAGCTTGACGCTTTCGCCTTGCGGCCTGTTACCACGAGCGAAGACAGCTTTGATGACGGTTCAAACAATAATGTGAAGTTTTATGGACTATACGGCACGTTGCCGAAAACATCGGCCCTCATGCTTGACGTCTATGGTTTTGATTTGGAAACCGACGAGCGCACCCTGGCGGGACTTAGCGGTAGTGAAAAACGCTATACCGGTGGTGTGCGGCTGTTTGGCAAGCAAGCGGGCTGGGACTGGACCTGGGATTTCGCCTATCAAGGGGGTCACCTTGAGGACGCCAGCATCCAGGCGTGGGGGATAAGCAGTGAGACGGGCTATACCTTCTCGCATCCCTGGAAGCCCCGGCTGGCCGTACGGTTCGATGCGGCCAGCGGGGATGACCGCTTTGGCGATGATAAGGTCGGCACCTTCGACCCGCTGTTTCCCAAGAACGGTTTCTACGGCGATTCAGGGCTGACCACGCTTTCAAATATCTATTTGATCGGTCCGCTGGTGACCTTCGCGCCGCGTTCCTACCTGCAGTTGGAGTCAGGGGTGTTCGCAGTATGGCGCGAGAGTACCAATGACGGCGTATACATGCCAGGCATGAGCTTTGTGCCGGGGACACCAAACAGCTCCTCTTCGAAGACCGGCAACCTGTTTCGTAACAATTTGCGCTGGATGCCTACCTCAAACCTGACAGTGGACCTGGAGTACAGCTATTTCCAGGCAGGCAAGGCGATTCGCCAAGCTGATGGTTCGGATACGCATTTTGGAATGGTCAGTACCACGTTTCGCTTCTGACATTAACCGGCCGCCTTTTCTTGGCGGTCCTATAACTAGCGAGGTTTCGTTATGAATACGCTTGGAACGGCCGAAAAGCGGACACGGTTGACGATTGGCCTGTGCTTTATCGTCGCGTTGCTGGAAGGCATGGATCTACAGGCGATGGGAATCGCGGCGCCCAGCATGGCGGCAGCGTTCGGGTTCGAACCAGGGCAAATGGGACTTGTATTTAGCGCCAGTATTCTAGGGTTATTGCCCGGTGCCTTTCTGGGAGGATGGTTTTCCGATCGGATTGGGCGTAAGAAAGTACTAATCGCTTCGGTCATCCTGTTCGGCGTGTTTTCGCTAGCCAGCGCCCATGTCTGGGACATGTCTAGCCTGCTGGTGGCGCGCTTTATGACGGGCATAGGCCTGGGCGGTGCGCTACCAAACCTGATCGCGCTGTCGTCCGAGTCGGCCGGTGAGCGCGCACGTAATACGGCAGTCAGTCTGATGTATTGCGGGGTGCCGCTGGGAGGTGCGCTGGCTGCTGTCGTAGGGCTGCTGGATACCGGCCTGGGCTGGCGGACGGTCTTTTATGTGGGCGGTATCGCGCCCTTACTGGTAGCGCCGTTGCTGGCTGTCTATCTGGTGGAAACGGCTCAGCTCGGCCTTAATCGGCAAAAGACGGCGCGTGCCGTCGGGACATGGGACGGTCTGTTCCGTCAGGTCCGGGCCTCGACTACCCTAATGCTCTGGCTCAGCTACTTTTTTACGCTCACCGTAATGTACATGTTGCTCAACTGGCTGCCCTCGCTGCTGGTCGGACAAGGCTTTACCCGGAGTCAGGCCGTAACGGTACAGATCCTGTTCAACATCGGCGGCGGCATCGGCTCGGTGTTATTCGGTCTGCTGATGGATCGGTGGCGTCCGAAATTCGTTGTGGTGTCGATCTATGCCGGCATCCTGGCGGGGCTTGCCGGTCTGGGGCTATCAACCAGCTTTGTCGGGGTCATTGTGGCAGGGTTTGTGGCCGGACTCTTTGTCGTGGGCGGACAACTGGTGCTGTATGCGCTAGCGCCACAGGTTTATCCCACCGTGATTCGAGCTACGGGCGTAGGTTCAGCTGTAGCAGTAGGGCGGTTGGGCGCCATGGCAGGCCCGCTTCTGGCCGGGCAGATACTGGCCATGGGAGGCGCAGCGTCTACGCTGGTTGCTGCAACGTCGCCCGGCGTGGTTATCGCAGCGGTTTCCGTGCTTTGTCTGCTGAATCGGCAGGCGGGCAAGCAGCCAGCGGGCACGGTGATGGCGGGCGAGCCGGCACACTAAGGAGAAAGATATGTTCAAACGTATCGCATCTGTTGTGTTGCTAGGGTTCGGAGCGCTGATGATGGGGGGCGCAAGCGCTGAGGACGCGCGCGAGACGGTGCCCTATGATCCACCGCCGCTACAGGTGGAGCGACTGGCCCGTTTTGAGGTGGATTTGGTTGCTCCTGTCTGGGAGCTGGGCAAGACCAGCCCATTGGGTACTCGAAGAATTATCCCGATCACAGGCGGGCGCTTCGAAGGGCCAACGTTTAAAGGCACGATTTTGAACAATGGTGCCGACTGGCAGGTAGTTACGGAAGACGGTTTAGCCATTATCGACACGCGCTATCTGCTCCAGACCGATGACGGTGAACTCGTCTACCTGCAAACCAAGGGGTATCGCTATGGCCCGCCGGAGGTAATGAAGGACGTGGCTGCTGGCAAACCGGTCGATCCAACCAAATACTTTTTCAAGGTCACGATGACGTTTGAGACAAGTTCCGAGAAATATGCTTGGCTTAACCGTGCCATAGGCGTGGGCAGTGCCATGCGCTTGGGCAAGGCCGTGGTATATGACGCCTACCTGCTCAAGTAGAGTGGATGTATCGAAAAATTGTAATTATTAACTTTTACAGTGAAGACATAAGACGTAAGACTTATGTCTTCTGGGGCTAAAGTGAAAGCAGATAGAGATTTCTAAAAATAGTTAATTGACATAACTATTTTCCTGCTTTAGCGTTAGCTTCACAAGAAACACAACATAAGGGTCCTGTTATGAACAGCTATGAAGGTCGTTGGACAACGGTAGACGTAAAGGTCGAAGAGGGTATTGCTTGGGTCACCCTCAATCGCCCGGAAAAGCGTAATGCAATGAGCCCTACGCTGAACCGTGAAATGCGCGACATCCTGGAAACGCTGGAGCAGGACCCGGAGGCTGGCGTCGTAGTGCTGACCGGCGCCGGCGAGGCCTGGACCGCAGGGATGGACCTTAAGGAATACTTCCGCGAGGTGGATGCCGGCCCTGAAATCCTGCAGGAAAAGATTCGCCGCGAAGCGTCCGAATGGCAGTGGAAGCTCCTGCGCATGTACAGCAAGCCTACCATCGCCATGGTCAACGGCTGGTGCTTTGGCGGCGGCTTCAGCCCGCTGGTGGCCTGTGACCTGGCCATTGCGGCGGACGAGGCGACCTTTGGCCTTTCTGAAGTGAACTGGGGTATTCCGCCCGGCAACCTGGTGAGTAAGGCGATGGCTGATACCGTAGGCCACCGTGAGTCGCTTTACTACATCATGACCGGCCGTACCTTTGACGGCGTCAAAGCCGCACAGATGGGGCTCGTGAACAAGAGTGTACCGCTGGCCCAGCTGCGTGAAGAAACCATTGCCCTGGCGCGTGAGTTGCTGGAAAAGAACCCGGTTGTACTACGGGCTGCCAAGATTGGCTTCAAGCGCTGCCGCGAGCTGAACTGGGAGCAGAACGAGGACTACCTGTATGCCAAGCTGGATCAGTCGCAACTGCGTGATCCCGAGCGCGGCCGTGAACAGGGCATGAAGCAATTCCTGGATGAGAAGAGCATCAAGCCGGGGCTTCAGACCTACCGTCGTTAAGCAGATACTTCAAGGGCACCGGAAGCGGTGCCTGTGCAGACCTTGATAAGTACAAGAACGAGGATCGCATCATGCATGAAGTGCCTTTGTTGATTGGCGGTCAGACGCTGCAAGCCTCTGACGGCCAGAGTTTTGAGCGGCGCAACCCGCTCACCGAACAACCGGTGACCCGCGCCGCCGCGGCCAGCCTGGAGGATGCGGATGCCGCCGTTGCTGCGGCTCACGCCGCCTTTCCTGCCTGGGCTGCCCTGGGGCCGAATGAGCGACGTACCCGGTTGCTGAAGGCGGCCGATCTCATGGCCGGCCGCGCCGAGCAGTTTATTGCAGCGGGGCAAGTGGAAACCGGCGCCATGCCGAACTGGTACGGTTTCAACGTGCATCTAGCTGCCGGCATCCTGCGTGAAGCGGCATGCATGACGACCCAGATCACCGGCCAGATCATTCCTTCCGATCTGCCTGGCTCGATGGCCATGGCGGTGCGCCAGCCCTGCGGCGTCGTGGTTGGCATCGCGCCATGGAATGCACCTGTCATTCTGGCAACGCGCGCCATTGCCATGCCGCTCGCTTGTGGCAATACCGTGGTGCTAAAGGCCTCCGAGCTTTGCCCGGCCGTGCACAGCCTGATCGGCGAAGTGCTTCAGGAAGCCGGCTTGGGCGATGGAGTCGTTAACGTGATTCACAACGCACCGGAAGACGCTCCGGCCATTGTGGAGCGCCTGATTGCCAACCCTGCCGTGCGCCGCGTCAATTTCACCGGGTCGACCCGTGTTGGCAAAATCATCGGTGAGATGGCCGCGCGGCATCTCACGCCCGCCGTTCTAGAGCTGGGCGGCAAAGCGCCACTGCTGGTATTGGACGATGCTGACCTGGACGCTGCCGTCGAGGCTGCGGCCTTTGGTGCCTTCTTCAATCAGGGCCAGATTTGCATGTCCACGGAGCGGCTGATCGTGCACGAGTCAGTGGCCGATACCTTTGTCAGCAAGCTGGCTGATAAGGCCAAGACACTGCTGGCGGGCGATCCACAAGTCAGCACGTCGGTATTGGGTGCCTTGATTGACCGCGCCCCGGGTGAACGTTTGCAGGCCCTGATGGATGATGCGCTGACCCAGGGCGCACGGCTGGCAGCGGGCGGCCAGATCGAGGGGTGTCTGATGCAGGCGACGGTAATCGACGGTGTAACACCTGCGATGCGGCTCTACCGCGAAGAATCCTTTGGGCCGCTGGTGTCGGTCATTCGTGTAAAGGATGACGAGGAGGCGCTGCGAGTAGCAAACGACTCCGAGTATGGTCTGTCGGCCGCCGTGTTCAGCCGTGACGTAAACCGCGCGCTTGGGCTGGCCCAGCGGATCGAGTCCGGTATCTGCCATATCAACGGCCCGACCGTGCACGACGAAGCGCAAATGCCCTTCGGCGGTGTCAAGGGCAGCGGCTATGGCAGCTTTGGCTCCTCAGCGTCGATCGAGCATTTCACGCAGCTGCGCTGGATTACCCTGCAGACCACTCCTCGGCACTATCCGATTTAGAAGTCCGACTTAAACGCTATTCCTGACGACAACAATGACAATACCGGCCCGGACCAAACGGGCTGGCCATGCGTGAGGGCCTCGGCGGTCGTGCTGTCTGTGCGACTAAGGGCTACGCATGCCTAACAGGAGGTACGCGACGTGAATTGCGAATCCGAGCTGCGGATCGATCCCCGGACAAGGGTGTCCAGTGACGAGGCAGCACCTGCACCCCGATACCGTCCTGTCTCGATCGGTCATCCTGACGTCGAAGTTCAGTACGAAGCCAATGGTATTTTGCGTATGCGCGCCCTGGAGCCACTGGCGCCGCTACCCCGGCGGCTGCTTGACCGGCTCGTGCATTGGGCTCGGGTACGGCCGGAGCACACCTTTGTTGCTGCGCGTGAAAATGGGGGAGACTGGCGTAGGATCACCTATGCCGACATGCTTCAGCGTGTTCGTGCCATTGCACAGTCCTTGCTGGGATTTGGTCTTTCAGCTGAACGCCCGCTGATTATTCTGTCCGGCAACGATCTGGAACACTTGCAGATGTGCCTGGGCGCCATGTACGCCGGCATTCCGTTCTGCCCGGTCTCGCCCGCCTATTCGCTGTTGTCCCAGGATTTGGCTAAGCTCAAGCACATCGTCGATCTGCTGGATCCGGGCCTAGTCTTCGCCTGTGACGGCGATCTCTACCGGCGCGCCATCGAGGCGCGTATCCCGACGGAAATCCCGGTCGTTCTGACCCGCGGGCAGGTTCCAGGACGGCTCTGCCTGTCCTTTGACAGCCTGCTCGCTACACCCGGCGGTCCCGAAGCCGAAGCCGCCTTTGCCAGCACCGGGCCGGACAGCATTGCCAAATTCCTGTTTACCTCGGGCTCGACCAAGTTGCCCAAAGCCGTGGTTACTACGCAGCGCATGCTCTGCGCCAATCAGCAAATGTTGTTGCAGACCTTTCCTACCTTTGGTGAGGAACCACCGGTACTGGTCGACTGGCTACCCTGGAACCATACGTTCGGCGGCAGCCATAACGTCGGTATCGTGCTTTACAACGGCGGCAGCTTCTATCTGGATGAGGGGAAGCCGACCCCGCAAGGTATAGCCGAAACCCTGCGCAACCTACGGGAGATTTCTCCTACCGCTTACTTGACCGTACCCAAAGGCTGGGAAGAGCTGGCGACCGCTCTGGAAAAAGACGCTGCTTTGCGCGAGCGATTCTTTGCCAGGATAAAGCTGTTCTTCTTTGCGGCGGCCGGTTTATCCCAAAGCGTCTGGGACCGCCTGGACCGGGTTGCCGAGCAGCAGTGCGGCGAACGCATTCGCATGATGGCCGGCCTCGGCATGACCGAGACGGCGCCGTCCTGCACCTTTACCACCGGGCCGCTTTCCATGGCGGGGTATGTTGGCCTGCCGGCGCCGGGGTGCGAAGTGAAACTGGTGCCCGTGGATGGCAAGCTTGAGGCCCGCTTTCGGGGGCCGCATGTAATGCCCGGCTACTGGCGATCCCCGGAGCAAAATGCCGAAGCGTTTGATAGCGAAGGTTTTTATTGCACCGGCGATGCGTTGAAACTGGCGGACCCTAAGCAGCCACAGCTGGGCTTTATGTTCGATGGGCGCATTGCCGAGGACTTCAAGCTATCGTCTGGCGTATTCGTCAGTGTTGGCCCCTTGCGCACCCGCATCGTATTGGCCGGTTCGCCTTATGTGCAGGACGTGGTTCCGGTCGGGCCGGACCGTGAATACCTGGGCCTGCTGATCTTTCCGCGGCTGCCGGAGTGCCGCGCTCTGGCCGGTCTGGGTGATGACGCAACGCCTGAGCAAACCCTAGCGGCTCCGGCCGTTCGCGACTGGTTCTCCCAGTTGCTTATTACGATCAATAGCGAGGCGACCGGCAATGCTAGCCGCCTGGAATGGGCCTGCCTGCTGACCGAGCCGCCTTCCATTGATCGTGGTGAAATCACGGACAAGGGATCGATCAATCAGCGTGCTGTCTTGCAACGGCGGGCTGGCTTGGTCGACGCGTTGTATCGGGGCGAAGAGCCGGCTGTCATTCAGTCTGCATCATGACTAATAGCCGATCTGAAGGCACAGGAGTCCCTATGATCCGTCGTCAGAAACACCACAGGTTTGCTCTGTTAGGCCTGCTTAACGCTGTACTCATGGCTTCGCTCCACGCTGTGGCTCAGGCCGCTACCGAGGAGGCGCCGAAAACCGAGCTAGTGTACGAGGCAACCGTCGAGATTGCCGAAACCCTGTCATTAGGCAAGGGGCCGCTTGGCGAACGCCGTATGGTTCCTATCACTGGAGGACGTTTCAACGGGGCTGGACTACGGGGCAAAGTGTTGCCGGGCGGTGCTGATCGCCAGCTCATTCGTGCGGATGGCGTCCGGCAACTCGATGCACTCTATGAGATGCGGACCACCGATGGCGTCATCCTGACTGTTCGTAATCGGGTACTGATTCACGAGCTGGATGCCGAGCGCTATGCCTTTTCTCATGTTGACATTACGGCGCCAAGCGGCAAGTACGAATGGCTGAATCGCTACGTGTATGTCGGAACGCTGACCAGTTTGAAACCGCAGCGTAATGCGGTGCTGATAAAAGTGTACCGCCTCAAGTAGTGCATGATTACCGAGCTAGGAGGCGTATATGACTGGCCGCAAAGGGCTATACTCAGCCTTCAATGATGTCGTCCTGCTGGGTGGCGTGCGTACGCCCTGGGTGGATTACTGCGGGGCCTTGGGTCAGGTATCGCCTATTGATCTAGGTATCAAGGTTGCTCGCGAAGCTCTGACGCGCTGCGCTCTGCCGGGCGAACAGATCGACAGCGTACTGGCAGGCTCTGTGGCCCAGTCCAGTTTCGATGCGTATTTGCTTCCGCGGCATATCGGCTTGTATGCGGGTGTGCCGGTAGAAGTGCCCGCTTTGCAGGTCCAGCGTATCTGCGGCACAGGCTTCGAGTTGCTACGCCAGGCGGGCGAGCAGATCATGCGAGGCGAGGTCGAGCGAGTACTATGCGTAGCAAGTGAGTCCATGTCGCGCAATCCGATTGCGGCCTATACCCACCGCACGGGTTTTCGCCTGGGCGCTCCGGTGGAATTCAAGGACTTCCTATGGGAAGCCTTGGTTGATCCGGCGCCCGGAGTCGACATGATTGGTACTGCTGAAAATCTTGCCAGCCATTATGGTATCCAGCGGGCCGACGTTGATGCGTATGCGCTGCGCAGTTTTGACCGCGCTCTGGCTGCCCAAGAGGCTGGCTGGTTCGCCGAGGAGATCGTTGCTGTAGAGGCCGAGCGATTCAGTCTGAATGGCTACCAGGCGCGTGGAATTGCTTTGCCGCGAAAGACCGAAGCGGTCGATACGGATACCCATCCACGATCTTCCTCACTTGATGCATTGGCCCGGCTACGTCCGATTCATGAAGGCGGCGTCCAGACAGCAGGCAACAGTTGCGCCGTGGTAGATGGCGCCGCTGCGATCATTGTGTCGAAAGGGCAGGGACATCAGGGCCCGGTTTTGGGACGACTGATCGCCGCGACAGCCGTTGGCGTGCCGCCCGAACTCATGGGGATCGGCCCCGCGCCGGCGATTCGTTTGCTACTTGAGCGCAGCGGGCTACGCCTGGATGACATCGCCTGCTTCGAAATCAACGAAGCCCAGGGTGCGCAGGTACTTGCCGTCCAGCGTGAACTGGAACTTGATCTGGATCGGCTGAACATTCACGGCGGTTCCATTGCCCTGGGGCATCCTCTAGCCGCTACCGGCTTGCGCCTCAGTCTTACCCTGGCGCGACAGTTGCGTGCACTCAAAGCCCGCTATGGCGTCGCAGCGGCCTGTGTTGGCGGCGGGCAGGGCATGGCCGTGCTGATCGAAAATCCGGACGGTATTCATTGAACTAAAGGATCAGACATGACCTACCAGCCGCCGCTGCGAGACATGCAGTTCGTAATTGAAGAATGGCTCAACGCACCTGCAGATTGGAAAGTAATACCCTCTTTTAGGGGGGTGGACGCTGAGTTATCGCGTCAGGTACTGGAAGAGGCGGGACGGTTTACCGCCGAGGAACTGGCCCCTTTGAATGCCCAAGGCGACCGTCAGGGTTGTCAGTTAGAGAAGGGCCAAGTCTCTACGCCCGAAGGGTTCGCCGCAGCCTATCAAGCTTATGTAAACAATGGCTGGCCAGCGCTGGCCTGTGATCCCGCCTGGGGTGGACAGGGCCTGCCGCAGCTGCTTGATGCCGCTTTGCAGGAAATGCTGGCCTCGTCCAATCATGCCTGGGCCATGTATCCCGGCATCGCCCATGGCGCCTATGAGTGCTTGCGCGCCCATGCGTCGCCAGAACTCAAGGACGCTTACCTTGGCAGGATCGTCAGTGGTGAATGGCTGGCGACTATGTGTCTCACCGAGCCACAGGCGGGTAGTGACGTGGGGCTGATCCGTACCCGTGCGGAACCCCAAGGCGACGGAAGTTACCAGCTTGAGGGCAACAAGATCTTCATCTCGGGTGGTGAGCACGACCTGACCGATAACATCGTCCATCTTGTTCTGGCACGGTTGCCCAATGCACCGGCCGGTAGCCGGGGGCTGTCCCTGTTTCTTGTGCCGAAGCGGCTCGAGAAGCGGCTTAATGGCGTCTATTGCGAAGGGATTGAACACAAGATGGGCATCAAGGGCAGCGCCACCTGCGCCTTGCGTTTCGAGGGGGCACAGGGCTGGCTGATCGGCGAGCCTCAGCGAGGTCTGGCCGCCCTGTTCGTGATGATGAATTCGGCGCGCCTGCATGTAGGGCTGCAAGGGCTTGGACATGTTGAATCTGCCTGGCAGCAGGCCAGGAGCTATGCAGCCGAGCGTCGGCAGATGCGGGCCGTGCCACGTTCGGCCAACTCGGTCGAGCCAGCTGACTTGATTCAAGAGCATCCTGCCCTGCGACGTACCCTGTTGGAGCTGCGTGCCGTCAGTGAGGGCCTGCGTGCGTTGGGCTATTGGGGAGCACACCTGCTCGATCAGGCCGAACATGCACCGGAGCCACAGGCGCGTGCCGAGGCGCATCAGCTGGCTTCGCTGCTAACGCCAATCATCAAGGCCTTTTTTACCGAGCAGGGGTTTCAGCTTAGTAGCGCAGCGCTGCAAGTGTTTGGCGGCTATGGCTACGTGAACGATTTTGGTATTGAGCAAACCCTGCGTGATAGCCGCATCACCATGATCTACGAAGGCACCAACGAGATACAGGCCAACGATCTGCTGATCCGTAAAGTGCTCGGTGCCCGAGAACCTCTACTGGGCAATCTGCTGGATACTTTTCGAGGCGAAGCGGAGCTATGCGGTCAGACCGAAAGTTGCAGGCGTTTCGGTGATGTCCTGATTCAGCAGTGCGAGCGGGTACGCTATCTGACGGACGACCTGATGGATTCGCAGGATCCTGAGCACCCTTACCGTGCCGCCCTGGATTACCTTCGCCTGCTAGGCTGGCTAGGATTAGCCTTCGCCTGGGCGCGTACGGCGCGGCTGGCTGCACCCAAGCGTGAGCAGCCGTTCTACCGAGGTAAATGGGAGACGGCCACCTATGTATACGACTACCTGCTGGTTAACCTGGAACGCCAGGCCGAAGCGGTGCAGGCCAGCCGGGCACCGTTACCGTTCCTGCCGGATGACGTGTCTATAGGCTAGCGGAGCGCCGCAAAGCCCGCGTCGAGATCGACGATCAGGTCGTCCAGCGCTTCCAGGCCTACGTGGAGACGAACCATCGGGCCGCGATCCTTCAGGCTCGTGACGCTGCGCGTGCCCTGGCGCTCCACCACACTGACCAGGCTCTCGAAGCCGCCCCACGAATAGCCGAGGCCGAACAGGCGCAGGGTGTCGATGAACCGTGCCAGCTGCGCTTCGTCCTTATCTTTGAACTCGAAGCTGACCAAGCCATTGCTGCCCAGGCAGTCCCGCTGCCAGAGCGTATGACCCGGATCGCTCGGCAGGGCCGGATGAAGCACGCGGGCGACCTCGGGACGGCTTTCCAGCCATTGGGCGATCTGGAGGGCTTGGCTGGCATGCAAGGCGAGGCGTGGTGCCAGGGTACGGCCACCACGCAAAACCAGATAGGCATCGTCGGGGCTGACGGTATTGCCCGTTGCCCGGCTCATACGGGCCAGTGCCGGCCAGTGCGCCTCGGTGGTACTGACGCTGCCCATCATCACGTCCGAATGGCCGGCCACGTATTTAGTCAGTGCCATCAGGGAAATGTCTGCACCTAGCGCCAGCGGCTTGTAGATCAGTCCGGAGCCCCAGGAATTATCCACAGCCAGCAGAATTCCACGCTCCTTGCACAGCCGGGAAAGGGCCGGTAGATCACACATTTCATAAAGCAGCGAGCCGGGAACCTCCGCATAAATCATCCGGGTCTCCGGGCGAATCCGGCGTTCAATATCGTGGCCGTCCGCTGCGTAGAATTCGCATTGAATCCCGAACGGCTCCAGGAACTCGCGTACCAGCCCACGGACCGGCCCGTACACCGAGTCGGTAATCAGTACATGCTGGCCGGGCCGCAGAAAGGCCTGGAACATCTGCGCCACGGCAGCAAGCCCGGTAGGGTAGAGACGGGTGCGATAGGCACCCTCCAGGGCTGTGATCCAGTCTTCAAGGGCGTAAGTGGTGGATGTTCCCTGTGCGCCGTAGACCAGCGCGCGGCCGTCATCACCGCCTGCCGAGGCGTGGCGCAGCTCGGCCAGGCTGTCGAACAGCACAGTACTAAGCCGCTCGACCGGGGGGTTAAAGCCGCGCCCTTTGCCGGTTTCGCTCCGGCGACCGGCATGAATCAGGCGGGTCTGTTCGCACGGCTCTGACGTGTCCGACATGACGGGCTCTCCTGCAACGCTAGGCAAAAGCGCAGCTTAACCCGATCAGGCTCTCGGTGGAAAAATGCCGGCAGGCGCTTCAGCGATAAATCTTGTGCAGCAAATGCAGTAATTGTGTTCGCTCCTCGGCAGTCAAGGCCGAAGTCGCTTCGATATCGCTGCTCCGGGCGATGTCCTTGAGTTGCTTGAGCACAGCTTCGCCGGTTTTGCTCAGAAAAATACCGTAGGAGCGCTTGTCTGGCTTGCAGCGGATACGCAGCGCCAGGCCCAGCGATTCAAGCTTGTTCAGCATGATGACCATTTGCGGCGGCTCGATGGCAAGGCTACGTGCCAGTTCGGCCTGCATAAGTCCAGGATTTTGCTCAATCAAGGTCAGGGCCGTGAACTGCGCCGGGCGCAGATCAAACGCTTCAAGTTTGGTGATGAGATGTTGGAAGACTTTTAGCTGGGCACGGCGCAGCGCATAGCCGATTACTTCATCCAGAATGGGGGAGGTGATTTCTCGGCTGTCCTCCGCATCGAGCGCGTCGGGAGCTTCCTGTTGTTTTTTAGCCATCGGCAAAGAGGTCGTGAGTCATGATTCAGCCCGAATGATGCGGGGAGAGCGGGGCGGGAGTCACGCACTTTCTCTATTTCGATGCGGCGTGCCTGGACTGATCTGGCCGAGGAGAGCCCTCAGAGTAGGGTTCAGGAGGGGATGACTTCAAGAAACGGGGCGGGAACGTATATAGACCGGTATGGTTGGTTTGCTTGGAATATGGTTAGGGTGCAACCTTTTTGTTTTAAAAGTTGCACCGTTTAGTTGTGGAAACAAAAGTCAGTAAATTAAGCTTGAAACCGCTGAACTAGACAGTTTTTGGCTTGATCGTAAGGTGTCGCAGCATGAGCGCTGGTCAGAGCGCTTTACACGTTTACTAGGTCAGCTTAAATAGGTCGACTAAATGCGGTTGCACCTAGTTGCACCAGGGCGAGGTTGCCTCTATTCTTGCCGCCTTACTATAACAACCCCAACCGATAAGGCGAGGCAACATGGCGACTACCACTACGCTTGGCGTGAAACTTGACGAAGCCACCCGTGAGCGCTTGAAAGAGGCGGCCCGCCTTATCGATCGCACCCCGCATTGGCTGATCAAGCAGGCGATCTACACCTACCTGGAAACTCTGGAGAAAGGCGTCAGCGTTGATGAGCTGCAGAACATGGCAGCGCGTCTGGGCGAAGCCGACAATGAGATTGTCGAAGCGCTGGCCGACCCGGTTTACCAGCCCTTCCTGGAGTTTGCCGAAAGCATCCTGCCGCAATCTGCACTGCGCTCCGCCGTAACAGCAGCCTACCGCCGTCCGGAAGAAGAGATGGTACCGATGCTGCTGGAGCAGGCGCGTCTGCCCGAGGCTACCGCTGAGGCTGCCTACAAGCTGGCCTATCAGCTGGCCGAAAAACTGCGCAACGCCAAAGGCGCCAGTGGCCGTGCCGGTCTTGTTCAGGGTCTGCTGCAAGAGTTCTCGCTGTCTTCGCAGGAAGGCGTAGCGCTGATGTGCCTGGCCGAAGCCCTGCTGCGCATTCCAGACAAGGCCACCCGTGATGTCCTGATCCGCGACAAAATCGCCAATGGCAAGTGGAGCGACCATCTCGGCAAGAGCTCCTCGATCTTTGTCAACGCCGCCTCGTGGGGCCTGCTGCTCACCGGCAAGCTGGTGGCAACGCACAATGAAGAGAAGATGTTCTCGGCGCTCAACCGCATCATCGGCAAGAGCGGCGAGCCGGTCATCCGCAAGGGCGTAGACATGGCCATGCGGATGATGGGTGAGCAGTTTGTCACCGGCGAAACCATTGGTGAGGCCCTGGCCAACGCCACCCGTTACGAAGCCAAGGGCTTCCGCTACTCCTACGACATGCTTGGCGAAGCCGCCCTGACAGAAGAAGACGCCCAGCGTTATCTGGCGTCCTATGAGCAGGCGATCCATTCGATTGGCAAGGCCTCCCATGGCCGTGGCATTTATGAAGGCCCGGGCATTTCCATCAAGCTGTCCGCACTGCACCCGCGCTACAGCCGCGCTCAGTACGAGCGTGTGATGGATGAACTGTACCCGCGCCTGCTGGACCTCACCTTGCTGGCCAAGCAGTACGATATTGGTATCAATATCGACGCTGAAGAAGCCGATCGCCTGGAGATCTCTCTGGACCTGCTGGAGCGCTTGTGCTTCGAGCCAAAGCTAGCTGGCTGGAACGGTATCGGTTTTGTCATCCAGGCTTATCAGAAGCGCTGCCCCTATGTGATCGACTATGTAATCGATCTGGCCCGTCGCAGCCGTCACCGCTTGATGATTCGTCTGGTGAAGGGCGCTTACTGGGACAGCGAGATCAAGCGCGCCCAGATCGAAGGCCTCGAGGGTTATCCGGTCTACACCCGTAAGGTTTACACCGACGTGTCCTACATGGCCTGCGCTCGCAAGTTGCTGGCTGTACCGGAAGTGATCTATCCGCAGTTCGCCACGCACAACGCACATACCCTGGCGGCCATCTATCAGATCGCTGGTCAGAACTATTATCCCGGTCAGTACGAATTCCAGTGCCTGCACGGCATGGGCGAGCCCCTGTACGAGCAGGTAGTAGGCAAAGTAGCCGACGGCAAGCTGAATCGTCCGTGCCGGATCTACGCACCGGTAGGTACGCATGAAACCCTGCTGGCCTATCTGGTACGTCGTCTGCTGGAAAACGGCGCAAACACCTCGTTTGTCAACCGTATCGCCGATCACTCCATCTCGCTGAAAGAGCTGGTGGCCGATCCGGTGGCAACTATCGAGCAGATGGCGTCTCAGGAAGGCAAGCTGGGGCTGCCGCACCCGCGTATTCCGCTGCCGGTTGAACTGTATGGCGCGTCGCGTCGTAACTCCTGTGGTATCGATCTGGCCAACGAGCACCGTCTGGGCTCCTTGTCCGGCGCACTGATGGCCAGCCACAACACCGAATGGCGTGCAGCGCCTATGTTGGGTTGCACGGCGGAGGTTGGTATTCCTCAGGCCGTCCATAACCCGGCAGACCATCGTGATGTGGTGGGCTTTGTACAGAATGCCAGTCTGCAGGACGTAAGCAACGCACTGGACAGCGCCTTGGTTGCGGCACCGATCTGGCAGTCGACTCCACCAGAGCAGCGTGCTGCCGTGCTGGACAATGCCGCCGATATGATGGAAGCGCAGATCCAGCCGCTGATCAGCCTGCTGGTCCGCGAAGCGGGCAAGACTTTTGCAAACTCCATTGCAGAAGTGCGTGAAGCGGTGGACTTCCTGCGTTATTACGCCGCGCAGGTTCGTCGCGATTTTGCCAACGACACCCATCGCCCGTTGGGGCCGGTCGTGTGCATCAGCCCCTGGAACTTCCCGCTGGCGATCTTTACCGGTCAGGTAGCGGCGGCGCTGGCTGCCGGCAACACTGTACTGGCCAAGCCGGCTGAGCAAACTCCGCTGATTGCTGCCCAAGCCGTGCGTATCCTGCTGGAAGCTGGCGTGCCGGAAGGCGTGGTGCAATTGCTTCCTGGTCAGGGTCATACCGTCGGCTCGGCGCTGGTAAGTGACGAGCGCGTCAAGGGCGTGATGTTCACCGGCTCCACTGAAGTTGCCAATATCATCTCTCGCAACATTGCCGGTCGCCTGGATGCCCAGGGCCGTCCGATCCCGCTGATTGCTGAAACCGGCGGCCAGAATGCCATGATCGTAGACTCCTCGGCTTTGGCCGAGCAGGTGGTCATGGACGTGGTTGCCTCCGCATTCGACAGCGCCGGTCAGCGCTGCTCGGCCCTGCGTGTACTGTGTGTGCAGGAAGATGTGGCGGATCGCGTTATCGAAATGCTCAAGGGCGCCATGGCGGAGTGCCGTATCGGTAACCCGGATAACCTGCCGGTGGATATCGGCCCGGTGATCGACCAGGAAGCCAAGGCCAATATCGACAAGCACATCCAGGGCATGCGTGCCAAAGGCCGCTCGGTCTATCAGGTTGCTCGCTCTCAGGATGGTGCCGTGCACCGTGGCACTTTTGTGTTGCCAACCTTGATCGAACTGGAAAGTCTGGACGAGCTGGAGCGCGAAATCTTTGGCCCGGTGTTGCACGTGGTGCGCTTCGCCCGCCAGGACTTGAACCGCTTGATGGATCAGATCAATGCTACCGGTTACGGCCTGACGCTCGGCGTGCATACCCGTATCGACGAGACTATCGCTCAGGTGGTGGACAAGGCTCATGCCGGTAACCTCTACGTCAACCGCAACATGGTAGGCGCTGTAGTGGGCGTGCAGCCCTTCGGTGGCGAAGGCCTGTCCGGTACTGGTCCTAAGGCCGGTGGCCCGGTTTACCTGTACCGCCTGCTGTCGACCCGTCCGGTAGATGGCGTGGCTCAAGCCTTTGCGCGAGACAATCAGGAAAGCCCGTCCGACCTGACCTTGCGTAACCAGATGGAACAGCGTCAGGGCAAGCCGCTCGAGGCGTTACAAGCCTGGGCGAACCAGCAGAAGAACACGGCGCTGGCCGAGCTGTGCCAGGCGTTTGGCAAGCAATCCGTCAGTGGCGTGACTCGCGTACTGGTTGGCCCAACCGGCGAGCGCAACACTTACACCCTGTTGCCGCGCGAACGTGTGCTTTGCCTGGCAGAGGACGAAGGTGATCTGCTGGCTCAGTTGGCAGCGGTTCTGGCCGTAGGGAGTACTGCGCTGTGGGTACAGAGCGATCTGTCTCGCGCTTTGCGTGGTCGTCTGCCGCAAGCCGTCCAGGCCCGTATCAAAACCACGGCCGACTGGACCAAGGACGAGGAAACCTTTGATGCCGTTCTGCATCACGGTGACTCGGATCAACTGCGTCAGGTCTGCCAGCAGGTCGCTCAGCGTCGCGGGCCGATTGTGGGTGTTCAGGGCTTGTCCCAGGGCGAAACGGCGATTCCGCTGGAGCGTCTGCTCATTGAGCGTGCCTTGAGCGTCAACACGGCAGCGGCTGGTGGTAACGCTAATCTGATGACGATCAGCTGATCGTAGGCAAGCAAAAGCCCGGTTTCGACCGGGCTTTTTTATTTCAATAACAAAAGGAAGCAGTCATGAATGCTGTTTGGTGGATGGCCGGTCCAGAACAGACTTCATTGCGCGGCGTACGCTAATAAAGAACATCCTCCTTTACGCCTGCCGTCGGGCGGAAGAGTTATCTCGCCGCTAATACAGTTTCCTGTAGCGTAATCCCCCTTCATTATCGCGCCTTGCGACTATGCTCTCTGTGGTGCATTAGACGCAGAGCCTTGCACCAAGGACATAATCGCTCATGCGCTGCACCACGCGCACCATTTCATATCTTATGAATAGGGCAGGTGTCTTGCGCGACTAAAGGTCAATTCAGGGCTTGTCGTTATTTCTTGGTTAGCGCTAACATGGCTGAAAATAATGAATAGGCGCACACCGATGCGACCTGGGAGAGCTCATGACTCTGCGCGAAAACACATCTGCCACGCCGGCTCAAGCTGTCGTCATCATGGGCGTCAGTGGTTCGGGCAAGACCGAAACCAGCCTGGGTGTGGCACGTACGCTAGGCTTTCGTCATATCGAAGCCGATCATTTCCATTCCCCTGAAAACGTTGCCCGCATGAAAGCCGGCACGCCGTTGACCGACGCGGACCGCGTCGAATGGCTCAACCTGCTGCGCCTCGAAATGCAGAAGGCTGTGAACGACGGCGTCGGCTTTGTACTGTCCTGCTCGGCACTCAAGCGTAGCTACCGGGATCGCCTGCGCGATGCAGTGCCTGGCCTGCGCTTCGCTCATTTATCCTTGAGTTACGAAACGGCTTTGCAGCGTGTGGGGTCGCGCCCCGGCCACTACATGCCGACTTCTCTGGTGCAGAGTCAATTCGCTACCCTCGAGTCCCCAGAGGGCGAACCGGGTGTGTTGTGTGTGGATGCCACTGATCCCAGCCCGGTCGTGGTAGAGAAAATTTGCGCCTGGATGTATGCACCCATTCCAGATTCTGAAATGGCAGCGCTGATAGGCCTGTCGTCTAAGATGCCCGATGCGCCAACAACACGTAATGAGCCGCCGCTGACTCAGGGCCCTATCTATAGCAACCGTACGGCCCGACGCTTCGATCAGCTGACCGATGGGATGATGGCTATCTTGATGAGCTTCATGGTTGTGGCCGTTTTTGCCAACGTGGTGATGCGCTATGCCTTTGGAACCGGCTGGGCTGGCGCAGAAGAGCTATCACGGTTGGCCTTTGTCTGGCTGGTTTTTGTCGGGGTGGCCTCCAGCATGCGACGCGGCGAGTTGATGAGCTTCAGCATGATCCGCGACAAATTCCCCCGTCTGGCCCGCCGTCTGATTGACTCGGTCAGCTGGCTTCTGGTGGCTGGTGCCAGTGCATTATCCGCCTGGGGAGGCTGGAACCAGGTGCAGTTCGGTTGGCAAAACGAGAGTCCGGTCATGGGTTATCCCCTGGCGCTCGCCATGGTGCCGGTGCTGGTCAGTATGGTGGCTCTGGCGGTTCTGGCGTTGGTACAGCTTGTGGGTGTCTGGCGTGCGAACCCAATACCGGCGGCCCTGGCCAACGTAACCGCAGACTGAACCGGTCGATTCGGCCATCTTTGATAACAAAAAACGGGCGCTGCCCACCCGAGGACCGCTATGACTGTCGTCGTTTTCCTTTCGTCGCTGCTGGGTTTCATGGCCTTCGGAATGCCTATCGCCTTTGCGCTGCTGCTCACGGGCGCTGTGCTGATGTGGTATCTGGATTTCTGGGACGTACAACTGCTGGCGCAAAACCTGCAAAACGGTGCCGACAGCTTTCCGCTACTGGCCGTACCGTTCTTCATTTTGGCTGGCGAGCTGATGAATGCCGGAGGTATTTCCCGGCGGATCATCACCATGGCTCAGGCTTTTGTCGGGCATAAAAAAGGTGGGTTGGGGTATGTCGCCATCGCGGCCTCGGTGCTGCTGGCAAGTATGTCTGGCTCGGCCTTGGCAGATACCGCAGCGCTCGCTACGTTACTGCTACCCATGATGCGTCAGCGTGGCTATCCGCTCAGTCCCTCTTGCGGCTTGGTTGCAGCAGGCGGGATCATCGCGCCGATCATTCCTCCGTCCATGCCTTTTGTAATCTATGGCGTGGTAACCAACACGTCTATCAGTCAGCTGTTCCTGGCCGGTCTGGTGCCGGGCCTAATCATGGCGACAGGGCTGATCGTGGCCTGGACGCTTATTGCCAAGAACATTCACGAACCGCCGCAGGCCAAGGCAACAGCGGGTGAGCGTCTCAAAGCCATCAAAGATGGTATTGCTGCGTTGATGCTACCCGTCATTATCGTGGGTGGCCTGCGTGGCGGTTTGTTCACGCCAACCGAAGCGGCAGTCGTTGCGGCCGTTTATGCTCTGGTCGTCTCGACCCTGTTGTACCGTGAATTGAACTGGAAAGCACTGGTCGAGGTGTTGACCCGGGCGAGCCGCACTACTGCCTCCGTAATGTTTCTTTGCGCGGCTGCCACTGTTTCGGCCTATATGGTCACGCTGGCTCAGTTACCTGACGAAATCGCCGCAATGCTTGGCCCGCTGGCGGAAGATCCCAAGTTGCTTGTGGCGGCCATTATGGTTCTGATGATTGCCGTTGGCATGGTGCTGGACCTGACGCCCACTATTCTTATCCTCGGCCCGGTACTGGCACCTATTGCAGTCAAGGCTGGGGTCGATCCGGTGTATTTTGGCGTGATGTTTGTTCTGATCGGCTCGATCGGTTTGATCACGCCGCCAGTTGGCACAGTACTTAATGTGGTAGGTGGCATTGCCCGCATTCGGATGGAGCCGCTGGTGAAAGGCGTCATGCCTTTCTTTCTGAGCTACCTCTGTATTGTGGTGCTGCTGATCATCTTCCCGGAAATCATTACGGTGCCGCTGACATGGCTGCGCTAGTGCTCGAACTTATGACCGGTCGCGCCTGCACCGGCGTAAACCTGGCGGCTACCGCTCATGCCGCCACCCCTGCTGCTCAACCGACAACAATAAAGGTACTGCCCTTATGAAACGTTTTCTCTTCGCGACGCTAGCTGCCGCCATCCTGGCCGGTCCTCTGGCTTCCTTCTCTACCCAAGCCGCCGATGACATTCGCCCCCGTATGATCCGTTTTGGCTATGGTCTTAACGAAGACAGCAATCAGGGTCGTGCAGTCAAGCTGTTCGCCGAGGAGGTCGCCAAAGCCTCTGATGGCAAGCTCAAGGTGCGTGCCTTTGGCGCGGCCAGCCTGGGCCCGGATACCCAAATGCAAAACGCCTTGATTGGCGGGGCACAGGAAATGATGGTGGGCTCTACCGCTACGCTGGTCGGCATTACCAAGGAAATGGCCGTATGGGATACACCGTTCCTGTTCGAAAGTGAAAAACAGGCGGACTTCGTTCTGGATGGCCCGGTTGGCCAGCAGGTCATGGACAAGCTGAAGGAAAAGGGACTGGTAGGGTTGGTCTATTGGGAGAATGGTTTCCGCAACATGACCAACAACGTCCGTCCCATCAACAAGATGGAAGACTTTTCCGGCGTGAAGGTGCGGGTCATGCAGAACCCGGTGTTCCTCGACACCTTTAAGCAACTGGGCGCCAATGCCGTGCCGCTGCCGTTCTCCGAGCTGTTCACCGCGCTGGAAACCAAGGCCGTCGATGGTCAGGAAAACCCCTATAACACTATTCTGTCTTCTAAATTCTACGAAGTGCAGAAGTACCTGACCGTAACCAACCACGTCTACAGCCCCTGGATCATGCTGGCTTCCAAGCGCTGGTGGGACGGGCTGTCCCAGACCGAGCAGAACATCCTGATGGAAGCGGCCAAAAAAGCACGTGACGCCGAGCGTCTGGATACGCGTGAGGAAGGCAAGAAAGCTCTGGCGCAGCTCAAGGAAAACGGCATGCAGGTCAACGAAGTCCCGGCTGAAGAAGTCCAGCGCATGCGTGAAAAGGCGCAGCCGGCGATTCAGAGCGTGATCGACACTGTAGGCAAGCCCCTGTTCGATCAGGTACAGGCCGAAATCGCCAAGGCACCTAAGTAATCGTTCTGTGAAAGACCGCCCCTCCGGTCCGTGTCTGGCCGGAGGGGCTTTCGCTGTTGCCGTATCTCTCTGGATTATCTATGAGCCAACGCCGGCGCCGTACCAACGAGCGCGTCACCTTGTCCGACGTGGCGCGTGCGGCGGGGTGTTCGCTGATGTCTGTTTCCCGTGCGCTTTCGCAGCCTGATCGGGTTTCGCCCGCGCTGCGTGAGCAAGTGATGCAGGCCGTAAAGGCGTTGGGCTACGTACCGCATACGGCGGCACGTACCTTGGCCAGCGCTCGCTCCAATCTTGTAGCGGTGATCATTCCGTCGCTGTCCAATGTTGTGTTTGTAGATACCGTCGAAGCGATCCAGCATGTGCTGATGTCAGCAGGATTCGATATCATGATCGGCGTCAGCCACTACCGTGCCGAAGAAGACGAGCGCCTGTTGCGGGCCTATCTGGCCCATCAGCCGGCAGGGCTGATCCTGACAGGGTTCGATCGCAGTGATGCGGTCCACGCCATATTGGATGGTTATCACGGTCCGGTTGTAACGCTTATGGACTTGAGCGAGGTAGAAGAAAACTATTGCGTCGGTTTCTCCCAGCTGGCGGCTGGAGCTGCCATGACAAAAGCCTTGCTTGAGCAGGGATACCGGAACATTGCCCTGGCTGCCGCCCAGCTTGATCCGCGCACGCTCCAGCGTGTTGAGGGCTACCGCCAAGCCATGCGTGAGGCGCACTGTTACAATCCTGACCTCGAATTATTGACCCCTTATCTGTCCTCAGTCGGTTTGGGCGCTGAGCTGCTTGATCAACTTTTGGCTCGAGAGCAACCGTTCGACGCGGTGTTTTTCAACAACGACGATCTGGCGCTAGGCGCTCTGTTTCGAGCACAGCAGCGAGGAATTGCCGTACCAGAGCAGTTGGGCATCGCCGGGTTCAATGACCTGCCAGCCGCTGCGTGGGCGCATCCTTCATTGACGACCGTGCGTACCACTCGGGGCGAGATTGGTCGACAGGCTGCCGACATGCTGTTGACTCTCATGCGCGGCGAAAAACCAGCGAAGCACTGCATCGATGTGGGCTTCGAAGTCATTCTGCGCAAAAGCTCTTAGGTTTGTTACGGGCCAATAACAGAGTCTTACTGCTAGATATAAGTTTTTGTTCAGCAGCCGGTACGGCTACATCCGTAATCACAACACGCTCAGTCAAAGCACTGAACTAGGTGTGGGTCGCGAAGTGATTAACTTCGCCAAATCCACTGAGGTGTCTATCGCCAAACTGTAACGAAAGGAATGCATGCTAAATGCGTTGTCATTAACCCCATCACGGCATTTTTAGCCCGCTTCGGCGGGCTTTTTTTATGCGGCCCGATGCCGTCATGCTGTGCGCGAATCCTCGCGAATAATTTCTAAGGGCTACCGATATCGCATTCTTTGTTGTCTTTCTTGAGTAACGGCTGAGTCTTCCAGGGCCCTGCCAATCAGGTGACAAGGCGCGGCCAACCCATTACCGTGTTTCAGACCTCAGCTTTCTATGGAGAACGATAGCCATGAGTGACGCTTCTACCTATGTTCCTCCGGCGGTGTGGACGCCTCCTGCCTCCTCGGGCGGCACCTTTGCCAGTATCAACCGTCCTGTAGCCGGCCCGACCCATGACAAGGTGCTACCGGTGGGCAAGCATCCCCTGCAACTCTACTCGCTGGCGACCCCGAATGGGGTAAAGGTCACGATCCTGCTCGAAGAGCTCCTCGCGCTCGGCCACACAGGCGCGGAGTACGATGCGTGGTTGATCCGCATCGGTGAAGGCGACCAGTTCTCAAGCGGTTTTGTCGACATGAATCCCAACTCCAAGATTCCGGCCATGGTCGACCGCAGCGGTGATACCCCTGTGCGTGTGTTCGAGTCGGGATCCATCCTGGTTTATCTGGCTGAAAAATTTGGGGCCTTTCTTCCAGCAGCGGGACCGGCGCGTACCGAGACGTTGAACTGGTTGTTCTGGCAGATGGGTTCAGCGCCGTTTGTAGGCGGAGGCTTCGGCCATTTCTATGCCTACGCGCCGGAAAAGCTCGAATACCCTATTAACCGTTACGCAATGGAAGCCAAGCGCCAGCTCGACGTGCTTGACCGCCTGCTCGCCGAGCGACCCTATGTGGCAGGCGAGGAGTACACCATTGCCGACATGGCTATCTGGCCTTGGTACGGTGTGCTGGTTCAGGGTGGCCTCTACAATGCCGCCGAGTTCCTGTCGGTACAGGGCTACACCCATGTGAAACGCTGGGCTGACACTATTGCCGCCCGACCTGCCGTAGTGCGGGGACGCAAGGTTAACCGTGTGTGGGGTGATGAGTCGGAACAAGTGCCAGAGCGGCATGACGCGGCGGATCTCGACTAGACCACTAGGTGTTTATAGGGGCGCAGGCACTGTCTGATCAGCCCCTGGTTGCTTGCTGAGGATATCTATCAGACAAGACCGCGTGCGCGGCTACAGCGCGACGGCTAGCCGTGCGCTAGAACTGGCCTAGCTGGTCAAGTAAATCATCAGTAAGCGTGGAGTGCGGCGAGCCCTGCTGCGTCGGTGAGGGCGATGCAGAGCCAGTTCGATTTTGGTAGTACTACTCTGGCTCTGCTTAATCCTGGAGCATACCGCTAGACGCGTACGCCTGCTGTCTATTCAAAGGGAGAGCTAACTAGTGGTTCTGCTCATTCAGGATGAGCGATTACAGACCTACCCAGGCGGAAACCGTAGAAGCGGTTGTGTGCTCGTAAAGAATCAGGGAGCCGACCCCGATCAGTACAAAACCGCCCAGAATTTCGGCACGTTTTCCTATCAATGCGCCTATGGCACGTCCCAGCATTACCCCAAGCGTTACCATTGTCATGGTAGCGAGCCCGATGGCCAGGGCAGCAGTAAGGATGTTGACGTTGATAAACGCCAAACCGACGCCTACGGCCAACGCATCGATACTGGTTGCGATTGCTGTGATCACAAGCAGCCAGAAGGAGTGCCGACAAGGTTTTTCAGCTTCTTCCTCGGGCGCGCCAAACCCGGCCCGGATCATCCGAAGACCCAGGATCAGGAGCAAAACGAAAGCAATCCAGTGATCCCACTGTTGTACGAACGGGGCGGCAGCCAGACCGGCTGCCCAACCGATGACAGGGGTAATGGCTTCGACAGTGCCAAAGATCAGGCCGGTACGCAGCGCTTCGCTAAGACGAGGGTTATGCAGGCTGGCGCCTTTCCCTACCGCAGCGGCAAAGGCATCCGTGGACATGGCCAAGGCAAGCAGGACGAGGGCAATTGGATTCACGGCTTCGTACCGATCGGGCTCCTGTCCAATGACATATCCACGCGCCCGATACTGAACGCGGATACATCAATGGTCTCGCCAACCGATAGGTCGTTTATGCCACGGCATACCTGCCGAGGATGTTGACATAAACACTTTCGAACAACTCGAAAGCAGGCTACTCCCCAAAGAAGCCGCTACCTTACACAAAGAAATTTATCAAGTCTATCAGATAGATAGAGCTAATCTTTTTAGCAATGGCTATGTTTTTTGGGCCATATACCGGGGCTACAGCTCAGGACGTAACCGTTCCCCGTCGATAACAGGCACGCCTGAGAAATGCGGGCGCACATTTAGTGAGCCTGGGTCTAACTACAGGGCTCCTGCCGCCTGCCTTTTTCGATCTTTAGAGCGATACCCTTCATCTACAGCGTGACGGGTGATCTGAATACCGTCCAAGTCAATCAAAATATCTTCGACGGCCGTATAACCGGCAGCACCACAGGAAACAGCAATGCTGTGCATATTGAGCAGGGAGGCCAGTTCGGGGCGATTCAGTACGACCAAAACGGCGATTTCAATAACCTTGAAATCAGCCAGACCTCGTACGAGGGAGCGAATCAGATTGCCGTGACGCAAACAGGCTCGTTTAACCAGACGCTGCTTGATCAAACGCAAAGCTTTTACGCGTCTCAGGCTACTGTGACCCAAACAGGTATGGGCAATATCGCCAGCATTCGTCAGTAAGCGCAGCATGTTTAGACACAAGACGGTTACCGTCTTGTGTCATGCAGGGCGTCTGTTTATTGCCTCCGTTTGGCCTTGTTCAATTTATGTATATGTACATCGAAGAACAGCAGGGCCGGTGAACGACAGCAGAGAGCAGTCGGTCAAAGAATGACGCCACCGGGAGAGAGAGACATGACGATAGCGCGCGATCTGTTATGGGGTGCACTGGCCCTCGGCACGGTAACAGGCATGCGCAGCATGCTGGCGCCTACGCTGGTCAGCAGGGCGCTTGCCGAACACCCACATATTGACCAGATGGGCGAGCCGGCGCGCACATTGGCCATGCCGCGAACGCGTCATTTATTAACTCCGCTGGCCGCCAGCGAATTGATCGGCGACAAATTACCCTTTGCCCCGGACCGGACAATCAGCGCCTCAATGGCAGTACGGGCCGTGTCGGGAGGGCTTACCGCGGCAGCGTTGGCCAGCGCACGGCGACAGCCGATTCTGCTTCCTGCACTGCTCGGTGCTGTAGCGGCCTGTGCTTCGGCAAGCATCGGGCTCCGCCTGCGTAAGCGTTACGGCCGCTCCGGTGCGCTGGCCAATGCAGCGTTGGGCAGCCTTGAGGACTGTTTGGCAGTTACTATCGGTAACGCTGGGTTGCGACGCGCTATAGGCAAGAGCTGATAACAGGCTATGAGCTGTTTTTACCCAAAACTATAGCCAAAGGCTTACACGCAGTTTGGAGGAGTCGCTCTGTTGTAGCCACGCGCATCCCCGTAATCTACACACATTGGATGGAGCGAAGGATGCGCTCAGTCAGGTCAAGGATGATGACCACGCCAGGACGGCAACCCGATAAGGATATTGGGTACGGTCAGCAAAAACCCGCTTCGGCGGGTTTTTTGTTGTCTGCGATAATTTGCCGTAGCGTCAGGCTGTAACTTGCGTAGGAAACGAGAAAGGCACGTTTGAGGGACTAAAGCGGTATTTTTTAAATACTGGCTTGGCGGTCAGCAGATAGGCAGACTCATTCAAAATGTTGAAGGAAGGAGCTTATTTGGCGGCGCTTCTTAATCTGCATGGCACGAGCTGGATCACACCTGGGCATTAAGAGAGTCATGCGTAAACATATGCATAGAATGCGCTGGTTTTAAGTGCTGATTGGCGTTACAGGTAGAAGAAAAAGCCACGAACTCCCCGAGAGAAAGAGCAATGCATTCGTTTTGGGGAAACGAGCGAGGAGCCGTGGCAAACCATCACTTCTGGTAGCCAAGCATTCCTGCCTGGCTGAACGATAGTATGCGGACTCGGATGTAAAGAAGGTATTAGGCCAAGAGTAAAGGTGAGTAAAGATACTGATACTCATTAGCTGACCGCGTTGACTTGCTTAACAGTCCTAACGCCACCCAACTTCTCTGCAACTTTTTTAATCGACATTTTTTCATCAAGTAGTTGCTTGACTGCTTCGGTATCAATTCTAGGTTACCCGCTAGGCGATCCATTGTTAGCTTCTTGTACTCGCGTTACCTCAGTGAGTTAAGCGAGCGATCTAGATAGCTCATGCTGGCAATCTAATAATTTTCAGACAAAGCCTGAATTAGAAAATCGAGAGCAGACTGTAAGAAAGGCAGAGCAATAACCCCTATATATTTGTAATGTTTGAATATTGTTTTATGCAGGCGGGGTTCATAAAGCCTTTATGCTTGAGGCTTTAACAGCTTACAAGCAGGAGGGTGTTCATTAGGCTTTATTAAAGACTACTGTTGTCTCGCTTGATTTAGGCCGCTTAAAGAACTTTTTAGAACGATAACCTTAAGCTGGTAAAATCAATATTATATTTTAGGGGCCTTATGAAACTAAAATCAATGACCCCGGTTCTTACAGGCCATGGACGAGTTTACGATGCCTAGGCAGACTACCTGAGCGGCACCTTCCGTATTGGCATGACACCAATCTATTCCTTTTAAAGCTGTGGAGTCCCGTAAGGTCTCTCGCACATCTTTGATGGGGGATTTGTCGGGATCGTGATTGATTGCAGTATCGAAAGGAGCCTCTGAGTCATCAATGGCAACTACCACTGATGCCTCTAAAGCACCACATTCTCTTAGTCCCTGCTCTATTCTTTGCTGCTCATCTACACTTACAGCATTCCATTGATCTTTATTAACTCTAATAATAATCATGATTATTTTTCTCATAGTTCTAGTGTTGTTTGTTTTTAAATACGGCGTTCTGGTTTGTAAATAATCAGCTAGCCTGTAAGATTTATCATAGCAGCTTTGTATGGAATAAAATTAAATATATTTAAAATACTTAAAAGTATATGGCTTTGGCTGTTTATGCGTTTATTGCATATGCCGGTTTCGCCTTGATTATTAAGCCGATTTTGGATGTAGCGATATTTAAAAGAAGCAAGCGGAATTTTTATTTAGTCGTTTGGCCCATGATCACTTAAGTGATGATTTACAGGGCCAATTTATCTGAATGTCGACCTGAGCGGTAACAAGCTGGCCAAAACTCATACCAAACACATGCAGGAAGATGGGATCCCTTAAGGCGAGGCTCTTATTTGGATTTGTTGTAGTTATATTCGGCTATTATCGGCCTTCTTTCTTTTGTTAGCTTCCCTGCGTCATTAGCGTTAGCAATGATTGTTGTTTGGGCAGAGTACGACCGTTATCGACTCGGATAGCCCGGTGTAATGTCCTGCTCTCTTGGCCGTGGAGTGGCGGGCAGAGCTGTCTGATTCCATTCAGGAATGGTGTGGATAAGAAATACGATCTTTTGTATTCAACAGCCTCCCATAGAGTGTTCCTGGTCGAATGGAGAGCGCCATGGAACACAGCCCTTTAAATCCTGCTGAAAAGTTCGATGCATCCCGTGCTGGCGAGTATGCGCGCCAGAGCCGAATCGCTCTTGCTGGCTATGACGCCTGCCATGAGCTGGCTGCCTGCGTACTGGCGGCCAGCCTTGGTAATGGTGTTCCTGCACGTATTCTGGTGGTTGGGGTAGGCGGAACTGCTCAAGAAATCATTTTGTTGTCGGCCCTGGAGCCAGCCTGGACATTTGTTGGCGTTGATCCATCACCATCGATGCTGGAGACAGCAACAGAGCATTTGAAAGCCAATGGTTTGCTGGATAGAACTCAGTTGCTGCTGGGGACAGTCGATGATTTGCCTAACGACGCAGCCTATGATGCCGCGACATTGATTGGCGTTCTGCATCATGTTCAGGGGGACGACCACAAGAGAAGCCTGCTGCGTTCTATCCAGGCGCGCTTGAAGCCGGACGCACCGCTGATTGTTGCAGCCAATCACTATGCCTATGCAGAGCAGCCCTTTTTGCTCAAGGTATGGGGCGAGCGCTGGCGGCAGCAGGGGGCTACGTCCGATGAGGTAAAAGCCAAACTCGGGAAGATCTTGCAGGGAGCCGATCCGCCTCGTTCTGAAGAAGCCGTTCAGGGGCTTTTGCATGATGCCGGATTTGGAGACTGCCAGCGGTTTTTCAGTAGTCTGTTCTGGGGTGCTTGGGTAACGTCCAAGGTGGCTTGAAACAGGCTTTGGCTCTCAAGAGAAACCAGTCTTGCTCTAGTGTTGGTCTTTTACGGCTACGTTCCTGCCAGGGCAGAGAGTTCTCGTGGTAAGGACGGCTTTATCAGGTTTAACAAGCTTCCGCCTTTTTGCTGCGATTGCGTACGCTTTTTACGGTAACTAGAAGCACCGTGAGCACCTACTAGTTGAACACTCAGAGTCTGGCTTTTGTAATCTGTAACAGTTTTGCTATAGGGAGTTTATCGTGAGCTGCTTAATATCAAGGCTTTCCACTACTTGCTAGGTTCTATGACCTCCCTCTCGGAGCCTCCCAGTCGAAGCTCTTCTCATATTGATTCATTTATAAGCCTTGTTACAGCTCATGCTGTAAGGACACAGGCTATACCTCAAGCTTGTCTGTCCAATCCCTCTGCTTTTCCCCGTACGACTACGCTTCTGTGTGGCTTGACCATTGCCTCTCTATGCGAGGCGCCAGCCGGAGGCCCGCATGCTGTGGGGTCTCTAGGGGGACGTGTGCCTGTAAGTATTCAAACGACGCGAACTGCTAATCGCTTGTTTTTCTTTTGGACTAACTGAATAACTAACCTTTATGGAATGGATTGCTGATCCAACAGCATGGCTTGGCCTGCTGACGCTGATTGTTCTTGAACTGGTATTGGGTATCGATAACCTGGTCTTCATAGCCATTCTGGCTGACAAGTTACCACCTGCCCTGCGTGATCGAGCCCGGATCATTGGCCTGTCGCTGGCCTTGATCATGCGGCTTGGCCTCTTGGCCAGTATTTCGTGGATGGTCACGCTGACCGAGCCGTTGTTCGAACTGGTTGGCAAGAGTTTCTCGGGCCGTGATCTGATCATGCTGTTTGGCGGCATCTTCTTATTGTTCAAGGCCACGATGGAGCTGCATGAACGCTTGGAGGGGCATGTCGTTCAGCACCGAGGCAGTCGGGTATACGCTGCCTTTTGGCCGATTGTGGCGCAAATCGTGGTGTTGGATGCTGTGTTCTCCCTGGATGCTGTCATTACGGCGGTAGGCATGGTTGAGCATCTGTCCGTGATGATGATTGCCGTGGTGATCTCCATCGGTGTGATGATTGTGGCCAGTAAGCCATTGACCCGCTTCGTGAATGCTCACCCGACCGTGATCATGCTGTGCCTGGGCTTCCTGATGATGATTGGCTTCAGCCTTACCGCTGAAGGGCTGGGCTTCCATATCCCGAAAGGCTACCTCTATGCCGCGATTGGCTTCTCCATGCTGATCGAGTTGTTTAACCAGATCTCCCGGAGGCGTCGCCGGAAGAAGCTGCATGGCGACCTTACTCTTCGCGAACGCACCGCCTTTACGGTGATGCGCTTGCTGGGAGGGCGTAGGGTTGAAGCCGCTGAGGTGGATAGCGACATTGCTGATCTCTTGGAACCTGGCAGCGAGCCTGGCGAACCGGCGCTGTTCGAGCGGCAGGAGCGCATCATGATCAATGGTGTGCTCACATTGGCCGAGCGCTCGATACGTTCGGTCATGACGGTACGCACCGACGTGGATTATGTAGACCTGGCCAGCAGCCCCGAAGAGGTCCGTCAGGCCTTGGTCGAATCTGCCCATTCGCGTCTACCGGTGATTCGGCACGGCAAGATCGATGAGCCTTTAGGATATATCCATAAGAAAGAGGTATTCAGAGAACTGCTGGCGGGCCGTGAGCCTGATCTGGCCACGCTTATTCGCAAGGCGACGTTCTTGCCGGAAACCTGTCCGACCCTGAACGCCCTGGAGCAATTAAGAAAGGACTTGTCGCACATTGGCTTTGTGGTCAATGAGTTTGGCGACTTTGTCGGTGTATTGACCATCACCGATATTCTGGAAGCCATCACCGGGGATCTGCCCGATGCCAGCGAAATGGATGGACCGGATATTGTCGAAGAGCAGGGCGGCTATAGGGTCAATGGCGGCATGCCCCTGAGTCAGCTTAAAGCGCGTATCGGCTTTCAGGCGGAGGCAACGGAGGATTATCAGACCGTAGCGGGGTTGGTGATGAGCTTGCTGGATCGCCTGCCGGTCAAGGGCGACCGAGTGCAGTGGGAAGACTGGAGTCTGTCGGTAAGTGCGGTGGAGGAGCGACGAGCGAGTCAGGTCTTTTTGCGTAGGGCCACGGCGAAGTAATTTCTGACCCGCAGGGCTGGCTGTTGACCGTAAGGCAATGCGCAGGTGCGCCACTGTCCCTGCGCTCATTGCGCGGTTGCAACATCACTGCCGTGAATTGATAGGCACCGAGGGCGATCGGGATGATCGTCTCAGGCGCCCATCGGTTGCGTTCGGCCCGACTTAGCGGCCGCCTTCGGTCAGCTTTTCCGGGCTAAGCAGATGCTCCAGCTCTTCACGGCTGAGCTCCGTATGTTCAAGTGCGACCTCTATGATCGGTCGGCCTTCTTTATAAGCCAGCTTGGCGATTTCAGCAGCCTTCAGGTAGCCGATCAGGGGATTCAGGGCTGTTACCAGTATCGGGTTGCGGTCCAGGGCTTCCTTGAGTTTCGCCTGATTGACTTTGAAGGTAGCGATGGCGCGATCAGCTAGCAGATGGCTGACGTTGCTCAGCAGCTGAATGCTGTGCAGGAGATTTTGCGCAATGACTGGCAGCATCACGTTCAGCTCGAAATTGCCGGATTGTCCGGCCACGGTGATGGTTGCGTCATTTCCGATCACTTGCGCCGCGACCATGGCCGTAGCTTCGGGAATCACCGGGTTGACTTTGCCGGGCATGATCGAGGAGCCGGGTTGCAGGGCTTCCAGTTCGATCTCGGCTAGGCCGGCCAGCGGGCCGGAATTCATCCAGCGCAGATCGTTGGCAATTTTCATTAGTGATACGGCTGTGGTTTTCAGCTGCCCGGACAAGGCTACCGCCGTATCCTGCGAGCCGATCAGTGCGAAGAAGTTGGCGCCCGGTGTAAATGAAAGGCCTGTCAGTGCCTTGAGCTCGGTACAGAACTGTTCGGCGAAACGGGGATGAGCGTTGACGCCTGTGCCTACGGCCGTGCCGCCTTGCGCCAAGGCTTGCAGGCTTGGTTGAAGTGCGGTGAGGTACTGGATATTCGACTGGATCTGTTGTGCCCAGCCATCCAGGGCCTGACTCATGCGCACCGGCATGGCATCCATCAGATGAGTACGGCCGGTCTTCACGAATGGGTGTACTTCCAGCGATTTTTCGCAGATCACACTCAACAGATGCCCCAGAGCAGGTAACAACCGCTCATGCAGTTCAATAGCCGCGCTTACATGGATACTGGTCGGGATAATGTCATTGCTGCTTTGGCCGCAATTGACATGATCGTTCGGGCTGACTGTGTCGCCGAAACGGCGGCTGGCAAGCGTGGCGATCACCTCGTTGGCATTCATGTTAGTGCTGGTGCCTGAGCCGGTCTGGAACACATCCACAGGAAAGTGGGCCATGAAATCTTCCTTGAGCAACTGCTGGCAGGCGTCGCTGATGGCATCGCCCAGTTCGACGCTTAGCTGTCCTAATTCCACATTGGCCTGTGCAGCGGCGGCCTTGGCCAGAATAAGGGCCCGTACGAACGCTGCGGGCATCCGCTGGCCAGACACCGGAAAGTTGTTCACGGCCCGCTGTGTCTGCGCACCATAGAGTGCTTCTGCCGGTACTGCCAATTCGCCCATGCTGTCGCGTTCGATACGGTTGTTATTCATAAGGGTTTCCTTCTGCTAGTTCTGCGGGGGAGAGGGAGGGCTGTAGCTGCAAGGTGGCCAGGCGATTACGCACCGTAATGAAGGTACGCTGCTGCGCATGGGTCTTTACCAGTTGCTGCATGACATGCAGCGGACGCCAGGCATGGTCCAGGCACAGGCAACGCCAATGCCATGGCAAGGCAGGATCGCAAGCTGTGTCGAGAAATAGGTTCAAGCTTGTGCAGGCCATATACCAGGGGCTTAGCTGCCCATGCTCGACCAAGCTGACGCCATGGCTCTGAAAGCACTCAACCAGATGCGGCTGCTCTGGGGCCAGTGCGCAGCGGATCATGAAACTTTGCCAATGCCAGCACTCGCGGCATGGTCTGTTGTGGGATCTGATAATGGGACTATCCTCACGGCGAAAATGATATTAACCATCATATGCAAATAATAATCAATATCAACAATGTGTCGAGTGTGGCCGTTTCAACAGACAAAGCGAGTCATTCGCAGATAAGTGTTGCCTCACTCGGGTTTGGGGAGGAGAACTCACGGGCGTGGACGTAGGGTGAAAACGAGCGCAGCGCAATAAAACGGCGGGGCACAGGGGCGGTCGGCTCAATAGGCAGACACGCGCCCGTGTTCTTTAAAAAAGTGGCTTCGATGTGTCCGAAACTTTGCTGAACCTTTACCTAGCGTTCATGGACTCTTGCCTAGGCGTCCGGATAATCCGCACATCGCCCTATTTCGGCCTGTCTTCTTTGGTCTTCGCTCCATGCGCTTTAGTCGTGTCCTGCCGTTTGCCCTGTTGTGGTGTGCTCCTTTTGCCAATGCTGATACTGTCTGGCTCAAGAACGGTGACCGCTTAACCGGTACGATCAAGCTGTTGGATAGCAAGAAACTGCTGCTGCAAACCGAGTATGGAGGAGACATGCCTCTTGCCTGGGACAAGATCAAGACCTTGCAGCGTGACACTCCTATCCTCATCCAGCGCGGCGCCCACGAACAGAACGTTGAAGCCCAGTCGCTTAAGCCGGGCGATGACGGTTACGTTGTCATGCAGACCCAGGAGGGCGCTCGTACCCTGGCGCTTGCCAGTATCACCCAGATTGTCTCTCCCAAGCCTTTTCTGCGGGATTTGAGCTGGAAAGGCAACGTTGATGTAGGTCTCGACTATATCAATGCGTCCTCGGCCGATACCGAAGACTACAACATCGATTTCAAGACCCAAGCACGTCATGGTCTATGGCGACACAACGCTACGGGCAGCTACAACCGCTACGAGAGCGATGATTCGGTCTCTACCCATAACTATTCGTTGGAGTATGCCCTTGATCGCTTCTTCAATGAAAAACTGTTCTGGCAAGGTCGGCTGGAGTACACCCGGGATTGGGTAGAGGAGCTGAGTAGCCAGCGTGTCATTGGTACGGGCCCGGGCTATCAGTTCTGGGATAACGAACTGGGTGCTTTTTCCATGACCGGGCTGATCAATCAGAATCGCTTCGAATTTACTGATGGAGGTTCTGCCGAATTTCTATCGGCCAACCTCAAATGGGATTACAGCCGCAATCTGTATGGACAAACCGTACAGTTCTTTACCACTGGAGAAATCGGACGACCCTTTGATGGCATCGCTGACCTGACTTTCGACGGTGAGGTAGGGGTGCGCTACAAGATCACTAACTGGGCCTCGCTTAACCTTAAGGCCTCTCAGGCTTATATTGGCGGTGCGCCAGGTGATGCTAACAAAACCGAATACACCGCTGGCTTTGGCATTACCTGGTGAATGCCAGATTTCTAGTAGCGTTGCTTTTTTAGGCTGTGACCGATGCAAATAACATGGACGTACGCATCGTCTTTAATGGCTGGTCGTTAGCTAGGTGCAATCAATCCATTTTGCCCACCCAGGCCATAGTGAGGAGGGGCAGCTCGTAAAGCGTTGGCTTATATTCTTAAAATGAATAACTTAATAGTTTGTTATTCTTTTTTCTTTGAGTCGAAATGCCCTAAAGTACAAGAACATCACGCAGGGGTGTTCTTTATGCATGACTCATCCATGTCTTACCTGATCGTTCCCGGCTGGCAGGGCTCGCCTGACAATCATTGGCAAAGCCATTGGCAACGTTCTTTGCCTCAGGCCGACCGGGTAGAGCAAGCGGACTGGCTTGCCCCGGTGCGTCAGGAGTGGATCAGTACGCTCGAGCGGTATATTGGTAGCAGCACTACACCTGTCCTGTTGATTGCCCATAGCCTCGGCTGTGTAACGGTGACGCATTGGGCGAGCCAGGCATCGCCCCGGTTGCTGAATCGAGTGGCAGGCGCCTTGCTTGTTGCACCTGCTGATGTAGAGCGGCCGAGCTGCCCGGCGGCATTGACAAACTTTGCCCCTTTGCCCCAGACACCGCTGCCTTTCCCGGCGTTTATGGTTGGCTCCGACAATGATCATGCTGCTCAGGTTGACCGCATCCATTGGCTGGCCCGTCAATGGCAGGCCGAGCTAGCGATCCTGCCTGGCGCTGGTCACATCAATGTGAAGTCCGGTCATGAACGTTGGGAGGAAGGTTTCACATTCTTGTATCAACTTCAGGAACGGATCGAGCAAACGTCACGATATCGAGCTTAACTGCTATCCGTCAGCTGTATTTCCGTGTTCTGCCACATCCACACTGCACAGGAGAGTTTCCATGAGCCTCAGATTGGGCGATATCGCTCCCGACTTCGAACAGGACTCCAGTGAAGGCCGTATCCGCTTCCATGAGTGGCTGGGCGACAGTTGGGGCGTTCTGTTCTCCCACCCAGCCGACTTCACGCCGGTTTGCACAACGGAGCTGGGCTATACCGCCAAACTCAAGGATGAATTTGCAGCCCGTAACGTCAAGGTTATCGCGCTTTCGGTTGATCCGGCTGACTCGCACCGCCGCTGGATAGAAGACATCAACGATACCCAAAAGACTACGGTCAACTTTCCTATCATTGCCGATGAGGATCGGCAGGTGTCAGCGTTATACGACATGATCCACCCAAACGCGAATGACTCCCTGACGGTACGCTCGTTGTTTGTTATCGACCCAAACAAGAAGATTCGCCTGATCATTACGTACCCGGCCAGTACCGGACGTAATTTCAATGAAATCTTGCGAGTGATCGATTCCCTGCAGCTGACCGATACCCATAAGGTTGCAACACCGGCTAATTGGGAGCAGGGCGGGGATGTAGTTATCGTGCCGTCACTAAAGGATGAAGACGAGATCAAGCAGCGCTTTCCAAAGGGCTATCAGGCCATTCGGCCTTATTTGCGGATAACCCCACAGCCCGACAAGTAATGCGTTTATAGAGCTGTGAACGAGCGCTTTTATTGAAATCAGAGGGCCAGCCGGACGGCCCTCTGCTCCAAAAACTGCCATGACTCAACGCGATCGTTCAAGTCTCTAGCCCGTACACTATCTAAAGCACCTTTAGCCCGCCGCAAGGCAGGTTTTTTATCATTACTAGCGTTTGGTGATGGCTTCGAGCGTGCTCTTGATCAACGTGTCGAACTGAACGGGCTTGCTCAGATGGTGGTTGAAACCCGCTTTTATGGCTTTCTCCACTTGTGTAAGCGCTTTATTGGCTTGTGAATGCTGGCTTAAAAGGTATCACACCACATAAAACGCAATAGCAACAAAGTGCAGCAGGCTGCCTGCCATAACAAACAAATGCCAGATGCCATGCCAATGGCGGAAGCGACGGTCGTACGCAAAGAAAATGATTCCCAGCGTATACAGGCATCCACCGGCGAGGAGCCAGGTAAAGCCTACTGAACCCAGTGCCGTCAGTAAGGGCTTTACTGCCACCAGAACGATCCAGCCCATTACGGCATAAATCACCACGGACAGCACCCTTGCCTCGGAGCGCGGCTTGATCTCCTGCAGCATTCCGATAATGGCCAGGCTCCAGACAATGCCAAATAGTGACCAGCCCCACGGGCCTTGCAGGGTCACCAGACAGAACGGTGTATAGCTTCCGGCGATCAGCAGGTAGATCGACAGGTGATCAACCTTGCGCATGATCACCTTGGCCCGTCCTTGTACGCTGTGGTAGATCGTCGATGTGCTGTAGAGCAGCACCAGCGTGATGCCATAGATCACGACGCTTATGATTTTTGATGGATCACCATCGATACTGGCAACAATCAGTAGCCAAACGGCCCCCATAAAAGCCAGCACCACGCCGATCAGGTGGGTCCAGGCATTGAATCGTTCACCGTAATACATAGCGTTTCTTATCCAGCGGGCGTTTTTGACAGAGTGGGATGAGACCTCGTGTGGTTTGACCACCCGTCTGTTAAGCGCGTTTCGCTGAGGCTTCGCAGAGCCCTGTCTCCACCGGTCGCTTGTCTCTTAAATAACCTTACGTCCGAACATGAATCGGCCTATTGTGAGAAGACGGCGCGGCTGGCATAGGCGCCATGACCCTCGAGGGTGTGTTCTTCACCCAGGCCTCTTCTTGGATCTCTTACCAAGCACATAGCAGGACGCGTTCCTGCTGTATTTGATTCAGGAGGCATTGCATGTCTGATCGCCAGAGTGGAACCGTCAAGTGGTTCGACCGTGCCAAGGGATACGGTTTTATTATCCAGACGGAGGGTCCTGAGCTGTTCGTACATCACTCTTCAATTTTGGGCCCTCATGTCGTCAAGCAATTGATGACGGGGCAATCCGTGTCTTACATCGCCGCCGAGGGCAAGCCAGGAAAAGGCATGCAAGCCGAGTCGGTCCAAACGTTTTCAGAGGTCGCGCATTTGTTGTAAGCGGCCACGCCAGTGTGAGCGTTCCATAAGCTCACGCTAAAGGGTGATACGCACCTGGGGCCTTGCCTCAGCGTGCGATCCGGAGAGGGAACTCGCTATCGCCATACATAATGACCTGTGAGGAAAACAATATGGAACAGTATCTCAAGACATTGGACTCATCGTTTGTTAGCAATCATCCCGTGGTTTCGGCGCTTCGGCCCGATGGAAGCCTGACCCTGACGTTTGCTACGGATGATAAAGATGTTGTCGCGATTCGAGTGATCTCGGCGGCGGATCTCAAGGATTCGGAGCGGTTGCAGACGCATATCGCAGAGATCGAAAAGCAGCTACTGATTATGGCGGGCAAGCTGGATCGTCATACCATCACTCGCAGCAACATGGTGTATTTGAGCAATTTTCGGAATGAGTGGACGCAGTCGCCGTTGGCTCCCAGAAAGCAGAAACTGCCCTTACAAGTGCCGCCTGAAGAGAGCGGCCCCATCTAAGGAAGGCAGTGTTGCCATAAGGCTCTTTTTTACTGCAGTTCACGCTCGAAACCTTTCAGTCTACCGGCCTTCCTAAGACAGGCATGTTTGATAGCTCGCTATATGTGATGGCTGGCTATTTCCAATTCTGAGGCATAGTCTTATGCCTCCAAGGCCCGGTATGTTAGATACTGATGCCTATGTCTAATCTCTGTTGGGGCAGATTGAGTTGAAACAGCTAACGCGCTTGAAAAGCGGAATCGACGGGCTGGATGTTTTGCTGCAAGGTGGCTTCGTGGCCGGCGCCTCGTATGTCATCCAGGGCCGTCCGGGTTCCGGTAAGACGATTCTGGCCAACCAGGTCGCTTTCAATTACGTGCGGGAAGGAGGGCGGGCATTGTTCGCAACGCTCCTGTCCGAGTCGCACGAGCGCATGTTCCAATTTCTCTCTACGCTCAGCTTTTTCGATCATTCCATGGTTGGGGGCGATATTCAGTACCTCAGCGCGTTCGATACCATGGAAAACGAAGGGCTGGATCAGGTCGTCAAGTTGCTGCGCCGGGAGATTACCCGGCAAAAGGCCTCTTTGCTGATTGTTGACGGTTTGCTCAATGCCCGTACCAAGGCTGAAACCGCACTCGATACCAAGCGCTTTATCGCCGAGCTTCAAGCTCACGCGGCGTTTGCCAAATGCACTGTACTGTTCCTGACCAGCTCCCAACTCAACGATGGTAGTCCCGAACTCACCATGGTCGACGGGGTGTTGGACATGAGAGAGGAAACTAAGGGTGTCCGCTCCGTTCGCCGAATAAGCCTACGCAAGACCCGAGGAAGTAGCGCCCTGACAGGCCTGCATGAATACGAGATCACTGATCAGGGGTTCGTCGTGTACCCCCGGATTGAGTCGGTCTATAACAAACCGTATTTGCAGGAGTGGTTGAACGAACGGCGCGTGACCAGTGGCGTAAAACCGCTGGATGACATGCTGGGTGGCGGCCTGCCACATACGTCTATCTCGTTACTGATGGGGCCTTCTGGATGTGGAAAGACCACGCTTGGTCTTCACTTCATGGCCCAATGTACGGCAGAAGAGCCAGGCGTGATTTTCGGTTTTTACGAAACGGCTGAAAAGCTGAAGTCAAAAGCGGAAAGGATTGGGCTTGATTTTCGAACGCCGATGGATGCCGGGGTCATAAAAATGGTCTGGCAACCTACGGTCGAATTGCAGTTGGACCGCCTCGGGCATCAGATCATCAATGAGGTACGTAGGCATCAAGCCAAGCGCGTACTAATCGACAGCTTGGGCGCTATTGCCCGACTGGCGATGGATCAAAATCGGATGGTGGAGTTTTTTACCGCCTTGACGAACGAACTGCGCAGTATGGATGTCACGGTATACGGAACCTGGGAGGTCAGAAATATTTTCGGCCCGGACATCAATGCGCCTTCTTCAGAACTCTCGAGTATCACAGACAATCTATTTTTGATGCGTTTTGCTGAATTGAACGCCGAGCTCAAGCGTGTCATGTCCATCGTGAAGGTCAGGGATAGCGATTTCGATCCTACGCTGCGGGAAATTGTCATCAATAACCATGGTCTCGATTTAACTAAGGCTTTCAGACATGCGGAGATGGTTCTTTCGGGGTCACCCACCTCGTACGATCGAACCTGATTTCGTCAGCGCTCAATTGGGAGCTGAAGTATGACGACAATTCTAGTGGTAGATGACGAATTCTTGATCGCGGATATCCTATCCCTGGCTTTGGAAGACGCAGGTTACATGGCTGTTCAGGCTAGTAATGGCAAGAAGGCGCTTGAGGTTCTGGACCGTGAGCAGCCCGCGTTAGTCATCACCGACTTTATGATGCCGGCTATGAATGGTCTGGAGCTTGCGCTGGCCATGAAGGAGCGAGAGGACTTCAAGCGCTTGCCTATTATTCTGACCACGGGTGCCCAGGCGCATATCGCTCAACAGAACAATCATTTGTTCGATGCGATTTTCGAAAAGCCTTTCGACGTTTTCGAAATTATCGACACGGTTACCAGGCTTGTCGGCACACCCTGACGGAAGCCGGATAACCGCTACCAATCGTTCTGGGTTACCGCTAGGTCTTTCTTCTGATCAAGGCTTCTCCTGCATTCCTTCCTCCAAACGCTTGCGCTCATAGCGATCCAAGAGCGGTTGTGTAGTAACGCCATGTATCAGAATGCTCAAGGTGATGACTGATAAGGTCAGATCTACACTGTGCTGCATGTCGCCTTCGGTAAGGCCATGATTCAAGGCATAACTTAGATAATAGAGACTGCCGATTCCACGTATCCCGAACCAACCGATTAGGGTTCGCTGCGCTGGGCTCACCTGGTTTCTGCTTAAGACCAGGCGAACACTCAAGGGGCGAATAAGACAGAACAGGGCAAATCCAATGATCAAGGCGCGCCAGTCCCAATGGGAGTAGAGCAGCACGCCGAGTAGGGTAACGAGCAAAACCTCCAAGGAGCGCTCCAGGAGATTGCCGAACGAAATCATGTCGCCCATCAGTACGCCGGCTGCCAGAGTCGGACTGGCTTTTTTCTCGTTGTCTAATCTGTTGGCCTGCACGATTGAGCCGGTTATATGGCCAAGAGTTGGCTGTGCCTGCTCCTCTGCAGGAATTTCTGCATGTCCGGATGACGATACTTCGGCACGCCGTAAGCCAAGGCCCGCAGCAAAGACCGAGAGAAAGCCCCAGGCCCCAACCGTGTCCGCCAGGACATAGGCAATGGCGATCAGAGCAAGCGCCAGAAAGTCGTTCGGGGAGATCGTGCTGTCGCGGTGCTTGACCTGCAGGTAAATAGCCAGGCGGCCAATGCTTTTGCCAAGGTAATAGCCGATCAGCAGCCCGGCGGGAACAGCCCAGACCAGCCGATGCAAGGCCCATTCGCCCAACCAGTCAGGCTGTAAGGTCCCATGGTGAACCAGCAATAGCCCCAGGACAACGAAAGGAAAGGCCATGCCGTCATTGAGACCGGCTTCGCCGGACAGTGCATAGCGAACGCGGTCGAAGTCTCGGGCATGCGCCACTTGCACAAGGCTTGCCAGGACTGGATCGGTGGGCGCCAGGATTGCTCCGATCAACAGAGAAATGCCCCAGTCCAGGCCAAGCAGGTAATGACAGACAAGACAGGTACCGGTGATGCACAGCACCATAATGGGGCCTGCCAGCCAATAAGCGCTGCGCCACGCTTGGGCCTTCAAGGGAAGCCGGAGTTTGAGCCCGCTTACGAACAGCGAGACCAGCACAGCCACCTCGGTCAAATGCTCCATCCAGTGCGCTACATCCTGAAAGGATTCATGCCATAGCCCGAGCCCCAGAGGGCCAATGGCTACGCCAAAGGCCAGGCACACCACCGAGGTTGTGACCGGAAGCCAGCGTAAATAGGCGGAAGCCAGGGCGAGGATAAGCAGGAGCGTGCCTAATACGGCAGCCCATTGGACAAAGCTCATCGGGCTCAAACTCTTCTTGCACTAAGGTATAAGGTTCGAGAGGCAAGCGGCAGACAAGGTTCACGTGTCGCCTGAGAAAGGCTTTATGTACAGGGGCATGCCTGCACGTGATATCGTCTGGACACCCCTTGTGTTTCCTTCTTTTACAAAGAAGACGGTGAAGCAATACTTCTAACGTTAAATGTGAAAAACTAAATAAATAGCACTACGCGGTCCGCTTTTATGCCCTTTATGCCCGATCACGCCTATGAAGCGGAGCGCTTGCGTTTACTGCATGTGCTCAACATTCTGGATACGCCAGCCGAGCCCTATTTCGATCGTATTACCCGGCTGGCGGCACGAGCGCTGCGTGCGCCCATGTGTTTTATTACCTTCATTGATGAAAGCCGCCAATGGTTCAAGTCCTGTTACGGCACATCGATGGGCGAGACCTCTCGCGAGACGGCTTTTTGTGCATACACGATCATGCAGGACGAACCTATGATCGTAGAAGATGCCTTGCAGGATTCACGCTTTCAAGACAATCCTCTCGTTACCGGGGCGCCTTATATTCGCTTCTATGCCGGTACGCCGGTGTACAGCAGTGAAGGGTTTGCCTTGGGAGCCTTGTGCGTTCTCGATACAAAGCCGCGCACGCTGAGTCAATCCGAACGGATCATGCTGGAAGATTTTGCCTTTCTGGTAAGCAAGGAAGTTCAGCTTCGGGAAACCTTGTTGCTCACTCGCGGCCACATGGCGCATTCTCAGTCGGTGATCGAGGCAAGTGAAGCCCGTTTCGGCAGGATGTTCGAGCGTGCCGCAGTAGGAATTGCCCAGGTCAGTACGGATGCGCGTTGGCTCAAGGTTAATACGGAATTATGCCGGATCGTCGGGTACAACCCCGAGGAATTCGAGCAACTGACCTATTGGGACCTGACCCATCCCGATGATGCCGCCGCGGACCGGATCCTGCTTAAACAGCTTTTGAACGGTGAGATCGATGTTATTGAGCAGGAGCGCCGTTACCTGAGCAAGCAGGGAGAGCCCGTGTGGGTCAACGTTAGTGTGACCAAGGAAGTCGAACAGAACGGAAAGCCAGAATACTTTGTTGCTATTGTCAGTGACATTCGCACCCGCAAAGAGGCAGAAGCCTCGCTCGAAGAGTTACGCCGTGATCTGGAGCATCGCGTTGAGCAGCGTACCCAGGCGCTGCAAGAAGCTAACAGGCAACTGGCAGCTTCAGAACAAGCCTTGCGTAAGCGGGAAGCCGAGCTGAGCAGTGTTATCGAGAACGCCAACGACGCCTATGTTGCTGTCAACGCGGAAGGCATTATCACGGCCTGGAACCGTCAGGCCATGGAAACGTTTGGCTGGACACCGGAAGAAGCCATCGGCAGCATGATGGATGATCTTATCGTACCGCCGGACCTGCGAGAGCGGCATCGGTTGGGTATGCAGCGCTATTTGACGACGGGTAATGCCACGGTTCTCGGGCAGCGTCTGGAGTTACCTGCTCTCCGGCGCGACGGAAGCGTCGTGCCGGTGGAAGTGCGTCTCCGCGCCCTCAATCATGACGGTCAGATTGTGTTCAGTGCTTTCCTGCACGATATCAGCGAGCGGAAATTGGCTGAGCAGCGGCGCGAGTACGAAGCGCGTTACGATGTCCTGACCGGGCTGTTTAACCGTCGTGCCCTGATCGAATTGCTGCCGCGTGCAATGGCTCGGGCGGAACGTCAGCGCGTGTCTATGGCCTTGCTATTCCTTGACCTGGACGGCTTTAAAGCGGTCAACGATAGCCAAGGGCACGATGCGGGCGATGCTTTGCTTCAGGAGATTGCCCGTCGTTTGCAGAAAGGCATTCGTCAGTCGGATGAGGCGATACGTCTGGGCGGGGATGAATTCACAGTCATTCTGGAAAATCTGGCTGAGGCTGAAGCGGATGCCCGTCAGGATGCGTGCCGATTGGCCGAAAAGCTGCTTGAGTCGATTTGCCGCCCGGTGGCACTGGTGCACGGCGAGGCTTTTGTTAGCGCCAGTATTGGCATCACGCTGTATCGTCCGGGCTCAGGATGTAGCCCGGACGATCTGATCAGGGCGGCGGATAAGGCCATGTACGAGGCGAAGCGGACCGGGAAATCCCGCGTTTATCTGTTATAGGTTAGTGAGACCCTCCGGCTACGGCCTTGCGCTCGGTTTCCTCATCCAATAGCTCGCGCAGGGCACTTAGCAACGGATGGGCGGCGGTGTATTGCTGCCCATAGGTCAGGTTGAAGGCATAGTCGAAATCCGGCGGGTTCAGGCCCTGATTGTGCTGCAGAATGGTTTCCAGCTTGTCCAGCCCTTTGACCAGTCGGGCTTCGGGCGAGGCGGCTTCTTCATATTCATCCCACAGGTTCACAAACTCCGCTTGGAGTGCTGGTTCCAGCGGGGTGAGCAAGGTCAGTAAATCTTCGCGCTCCGCTTCTGACTTTTTCTGTTCGGGCCGCTGGGCTACGGCAGGGATATCACCATGGATAGCTTCGCCCAGATCGTGAATCAGGCTGATCTTGAGCAGCTTGGTAAAGTCGATGCCATCGAAGTGCTTTTCAAACACCATGGCCATAAGGCACAGGCGCCACGTATGTTCAGCCGTGCTCTCCTGTCGCCCGGTCGATGTATGGGCGCTGCGAAGAACATCCTTGAGCCTTTCGGCATCCTTTAGGAAGCGAAGGGCTCCCATGAGTTCTCTAAGTTCCATGCGGTCCGCTCCGATGAGTCCATTGAAAACATATTTTCGAAAGGTTTAAGGCATCACTTTTCAAGCAAAGTGCGTTCAGCGGTGCCTTTTACTTCGTGTCTCTGCTTAACTGATGCGTTTGACCACGACGGGAGCAACGTAATGGAAACAGGCATAGGCGTATTGGGGGTCGGCAGTCTTACTGAATCCGTCGTCAAGGGATTGCGCCGCGGTGGCTACACCGGCCCGATCATGCTTTCGCCACGCAATGCGGACCGCTCTGCGGCGCTGGCCGAAAACTTTGGTTGTCAGGTTATGCCTGATAACCAGGCGGTAGTCGAAGCAGCCCGGACAGTAATCCTGGGAGTACGCCCTGCGGATGTAGCTACCGTGGCCCAGGCGCTGTCATTGACGGAAGAACATAGGGTGATTTCGCTGGTTGCAGGTTTGGAGCTGGCTGCATTGAATAACCTGTTTGCGCCGGCGCAGAGTGTACGTGTCATGCTGTCAGTTGCCTCGGAAATTAATGCTACAACCGTGGCGCTGTGTCCGCCGGCCGAGTGGGCGCAAACCCTGTTGGCACCGCTGGGTAACATTTTTCCCTTGGCGCATGAAGAGCAACTGGATGTCGCAACCGTTGGTGCCTGTATGAACGGCTGGTTCTACTATTTCCTGCAAACACTCCAGGACTGGTATGAACAGCAGGGGCTTTCATCCGAGCAGGCCCGTTTGGTAGTAACCAGCAGTATGAAGGATTGCCTGGCTTATGCCGGGCAGCAATCCGCGCAGACCTTCAAGACCATTGGCGACAGCATCGCCACGCCTGGCACCTATACGGCGCTGGGGGTAGACGAGCTGGTCAAGGGCGGTGCGCTGGATGCCTGGCCGGATGTCTGTACGCGAACATTGGCCGCTTTGCGGGAGCGGATGTCATAGGTAAAGCTTCAGGTGCGCGAGCACCTGGCTCTTGGAAATATACCCCAGTAGTCGCGGATGGGTTTCGCTTTCCACCACTGGCAGACGCTCGCCTGGGTGATTAAGGAAAGCCTCCAGGGCAACGGTCAGGTTGTCATAAGGATGCAGTGAGGGGATAGGGCTGCCCGGCAGGTTCTGGGCAGTTGCCTGCTCATTCAGCATGCCTTGCGCCAGAGCTTGATTCAGGTCCCTAAGTGAGACGACCTTAAGGAGATGGCCGTCCTCATCAATCACATAGACGAACTTGACGATCTGTTCTCGAAAGGTTTCCAGTACTTCGTCTAGCGTGGCGGAGGCTGCCACGGTCTGTCCGCCTTCGCAGAGGATCGAACGTACTTGTAGGTTGCGCGTCTGGTTGCGCGCTTTCCAGAGTTCATTGTTCTTGACGGTGACGGCATACATCGAGCGGGGCGAAAAGGCGCTGCTGATGAAATAACCGGCCACTACACACAGCAGAAGAGGGAGGACAATGTCATAGCTCAGCGTCATCTCGAAAACCATCAGGATGGCCATGAGCGGCGCGCGGCTGGTGGCTGCGAGAAACGCGCCCATGCCAACCACGGCATAGATGAAGGTAGGCGCGTGCCAGGCGGGTGCGACCTGCTCGATTACATGGCTAAACAGCACGCCAATGGCTGCGCCTACAAAAAGTGTGGGGGTGAAAATACCGCCTACCGTTCCGGTTCCGGCTGAAGCCAGGGTTGCCAGTACCTTGAACACCAGCAGGGCGGCTACAGTCATCCAGGGCCAGGGACTGTTGATGAAATCGTTGATAACGCTGTACCCGTTACCCCAGGTTTGTGGGTAGGCGATTGAGATCAGGCCGACAACCAGCCCCCCTGTACCCAATTTGACAGGTAAGGGTATAGGCAGGCCCTCCACTCGGTGGCGGGTACTGTCCAGCAGCCAGAGAAAAACGGGTGCCAGCAGACCCAGCAGAATGCCCAGCAGGATGAATGGCACGTCCTGCCCCAGACTGAGCGGCTCGAACGGCGGGACGGTATAGATCGAATGGTAGCCGGGGAGGGCACGCATGGTCAGGTTGGCTACCACCGAGGCCATGATCAGGGGAGGCATGCGCTCTGCCACGATGCTGCCTAGAACAATTTCGGCTACAAAGAAGGCCCCGGCAATAGGGGCGTTGTAGACCGACGTGATTCCGGCCGCGGCACCGCAGGCCACCAGGGTTCTCAGCTGCTCCGGGGAAATTCGTCGGATACGGCCCACCAGCGAAGCGCACAGGGCAGCAAGCTGCACCATAGGACCTTCCTGGCCAATGGAGGAGCCAGTGGCAATCGAGCACAGCGAAGAGCTGCTACGGGCCAGGGTCTGCCGTACGGGAATGCGACCGTCGCCTAAGGTAATTGCTTCCATGTAATCCGAGCGCAGAGCGGCCTGGGCATAGCGCCGACTGAGCAGGAGCAAAAAGCCTGCGACCACGCCACCTACTGCCGGCAGTAGCAGTCGGATATACCAGGCACTCCCTTGAGCAAGTTCTACCACATCGGCCGTTTTGCCAAAGGCCGCGATATGGATAAGGTCGATGGCGTAGCGAAAGGCTACGGTTACGAGGGCGCCCACGATGCCGATGGGAATAGCCCAGAGAAGCGTATGCAGGCTTTCGGCATGGTTGATGTGTTCCTGCAAGCGCTGTCGTGTCGCTCGAAAATACGCTGTCAGTTGGGCGAGCACCCTCATAAACGATCCGCAACGGCCAGTGGGTAATGGTGGGATCATGGACCATGCACTGCTTCACGGCTACCCGAAAACGTCTGACGCCGTTCCGGCTGCGACCTGCAAAGCAGATGAGCCTTGATATTCAAGGCGCTGGAGCCCGCTTGGCGTGAAATGTGCTCCACAGAGATTTTTATGGCGATACTGCCTGTTTTCTGTCGCCCAGACGAATTTCTGACGAGCCCGATATTATGGATACGCGATTTTCCTGCACAGGCTGCGGCAAGTGCTGCACTGGTCATCATGTTCCGTTGACCCTGGTGGAGGCTCGCCAGTGGAGCACCGATGGCGGACAGGTGATCATTCTGGTCGAAGGTTTTCTTGATGATACGGGGCTCGGGCTAAAGGGGCTGGAACTGTCAGCCGGGCAGCGGGAGCATGCCCAGCGACGATCTATTCCGGTCCGCTGCGGCGATACCCAGGCCTATGTATCCATTACCTTCGCCTCCTACAATCCGGGCCGTTGCCGGAACCTGGGTGACGACAACCGCTGCGCCATCTATGAGCGGCGCCCCTTGGTTTGCCGTATCTATCCGATGGAAATCAATCCACACATTCCGCTTCGGCCGGAGATGAAAGATTGCCCACCGGAATCCTGGCAGGAAGGGGCAGCGTTGATTCATGGTGGCCGTGTGGTCAACCCTCAGCTGGCTGCGTTGATTGAGCAGTCCCGCCAGGCCGACCGTGACGAGATCGGTGCCAAGACGGCAATCTGTGCCTTGCTGGGCATTAGCACCATGGCGCTCAAAGGCGATGGCTTCACGGTGTATCTGCCGGAGATGGAAGCCTTCATGACGGCGCTGGAGTTGGTACGTCAGCAAGAGGCACTGGACCGGCTGGCCAATCAGATGGACTGGTCTTTGCGCGTGTCGAATGAGGATCTTGCCAGTCAGCTGGAGGAAACTGGCGCTTTGATCGCGTCGGCCCTTGAAGAGAGTTATGCCTTTATCGCGCTGGGCGCTGCGTAGTGCTCGGTAGCGGTGAATGGGCTGCCCGGGTTTACCGCTTATCCGCCCTTACATAACCTTTACGTTAGCGTACTATTTCTTTCCAGAGATTCGCGGTTTCATGAATGGCCGGCTTTTTCAATGTGCCGGGCTCCTGAGGAGGAGAAAGTCATGATTCGCCAAGTGTCCAAAATTGCCCTTCTGGCCGGGTGTCTGGCTGTAGCCGGACAGGCCTCTGCCCACGGAGGGCCTGGTCCCGGTGCGGCCGTTCTAGGGGCTGTGGTCGGTGCTGTCGTAGGAGGGGCGATTGTGGCCAGTTCGCGCGCTGCCGAGTCGCCAGTCTATGTTCAGGCTGCTCCGCCGCCGCAAGTGGTCTACTATCCCGCCCAGCCGGTGTACTACCAACCCGCGCCCCAAGTGGTGGAGGTTGTACCAGTGCCGCCACGTTATTACGGCCCGCCGCCCGGCTACTACGGCCCACCTCGTTGGTAAAACCAAGCCCCGCTTCGTACGGGGCTTGCTGTTTAAGGCGGCTACCCCATTGATTAAGCAGATTCTTTACCTTGTGAGCGAAGCGGCGCCTGCTCTGGCACGCGAAATGCTAACGATAGGTAGCGTGCCAAAATACGGTAGGCCCCTAAAGAAATGTAAAGAATGTATAAGTTTTGTAGCTTAGGGGCCTTGACAATGAGTGGCTCTTAAGTTTGCGCTTTGGAGGCCGATAGTAATAATGTGCCTGTGCGACCTTGTGGTTTAGCCAACCCCTCGTTCTGGTTCGCCGTTTTTCGATAGACAAAGGCCTATGGCTCATCGTGTTGAAAAGCGACACGAGATGTTCACACTGCTCATCAATGGATACTAATTTACACCTCAGCCATGAAGACTTTTCATCCCCTCACTGCTGATCCCTCTTCTGAACCCGCGGATACCCTGTCTTCTCGTCTGAGCCAAGACGAGTATGCAGCTATTCAGCGCGTACTTAAGGAAGGCAGTGAGGGTGATTATGTGGTCAGCGAAGAGGATAGACTCAACGATGCAGCTTTCGCCTGTCTGTTCAAGCGGGACGAAAACGATGCCTCTACTCTTGTACGTAGCGGCTCCCGTGAGGCTGGTTATCAGGCGCGGCTATTTGAGGCGGCTATAGCACTGATGGGCTCCTCCGCTTACTTGGCAGCTGGTCAGCCTGGTCAAGACAACCTTGATCAAGCGGCCTATGAGTGCCTGAAATTGGCGCGTACCCTGGTTGCCCAGTTTCTTGGCACCGGTACATGGAAGGAGCTACCTTCCGATTCGTGAGTTCTGTTCCCTCTGTTTTCTCTTCATGGTCTCAAGTGCGCGGTTCTTGTCACTTCATACAGATATTCCTGATAGGAACATTGCACAAGTAGGGCGAGTCGCATAATCAAGGCATCGAAATGAGAACGTTTCCATGCAGGCGCTCAAACGAAAATTGGAAGAACTAGACCCGCCGCTTAAACATACCCTTGAGGAGCGGGAGGGTACGTTGATTATTACCCTGTTCGACCCACAGCTTCCCGCCAAGACCCAGCGCAGCTTTAGTGCGCGACTCTTACACAACCGTGAACTGTTGTATGAGGTGGTCCGCGACGCGGTAAACGAACTTCGGGCGATAGGGGCCTACCCGCCTTTGGACGCCAAAGCATTGCTAACCGACTAAAGAGCCGGATCAGGCATTACCCTTGGCGCTACGCTGCCAGCCTGGCATCAAGGGCTATTGATCAGCACCTTGATGCATGGAGCATGTGCTCTAGAGCAAAGGATCCAACCGGGCTGTATCCGGGCCGTAAAGGTCTGGCGTCATCGAAGGCTGGCGAGTCGGAATAGACTGAGCAATCGTAGATTCTTAGCTATTCAGTACGATGACGCAGCGCCTTGGCACTGACGGCGGCTGACAGCATGGCTAACACAGCGGCGATGGCCAGTCCGGTCCGTGGCGCCTGATCAGGCAGTAGGCCAAGCAGAACTGCGATCAGGGCAGCGCCCAGAGCCATCCCGGTTTGTCGTGCGGCCGCCTGCATGCCGCCCGTGGCACCGCTGCGAGCCTGAGGGGTAGAGGTAAGCAGAACACGGTTGTTAGGCACCTGAAAGAAGCCAAAGCCAATACCGCTCAGGCACAAAAACAGGACCAGGGGCAGCGAGTGCTCATCCATAGGCCAGAGGGCCATGCCAGCCAGCCCGGCCGCTATGCCAAGGCCACCAAAGACGCACAAGCGCTGCGGTGGGTAGACATCGGCCAGGCGTCCAGAAACCTGCGCTGCCACGGCGACTGCCAGCGGCCAGGCCATCATCAGCGCACCGGTATGCAGCGGGGTAAAGCCCAGCTGGTGTTGGAGATAGAATGGCAAAGCAATAAAGCACAGCATCTGCGCGGCAAAGGCGCACAGTGATGCCAACATGGCATGCCGAAACAGTGGGTACTGGAGCAGATCGACAGGCAGCAAGGGGGCGGGGTTACTCCGCTCATGGCGTAGCAGGGCTACTAGGCAACCTGTGGCTGCCATCAACAGCGGAACGCCCAACAAAGGTTGTTCGGCCAGCCGCTCCAGGCCGCTTATCCCCATGCAAAAAAGCCCGATATTGAGCATGACGCTGAGCGGATCAAGGCGCCGCGATGCACGCGGGCTGGTTGGTAGCGCCCGGAACATCAGCAGCACCAGTACGCTGATAGGTAAGTTGATGGCAAACAGCCAGGGCCAACTGGCATAGGTTAGGATCGCCGCACCTAGGCTAGGGGCCAGCGCTGAGTTCAAGGCTACGCACAGCGCATTGATGCCGATTCCACGACCTAGCAGGCGTTTCGGATACGTCAGCCGGACGATGCCGGCACTGACGCACATGATGGCCGATGCTCCAGCCCCTTGCAGTGCTCGGGAGATGACTAATGAGGTCAGGTTGCTAGCCAAGGCGCAGCCTAGTGAGGCCAGGCTGAACATCATCACGCCGCCGATAAAGACACGCTTTAGCCCCACTCTTTCGGCCAGGGCTGAAAGAGGGAAGAGGAGGGCAACCAGCGCCAGCTGGTAGGCGGTCACGATCCACACCGAGGCGGCAGCGTCGACGTTTAGTACCTGGGCAATGCTGGGAAGCGCCAGGTTGGCAATGCCGCCGTCGAGTACGGTCATGCTGATAGCGGCCAATAGCGCAGCGATAGCCTGGTAGCGGCGCGGAGTCGGCAGGCCATCGGCCAGGGCGGCGTTGGGGGCTGCGAAAGAAGACATTCGAATGAGCGCTCGGTAATAGCTAGAGCGCTAATGATACGTGGCTTTCACCTGTGAAATAAAAGCAGTAAGCCGAATAGCCCTCAGATATGAGGCCTGGCAGTGGACCCGCTTACGGGTCGAAGGAATAACGGCGCGGCCGTTCGGGCTTGTCTGGGAAGCGCGCCGCCAAAGCCTGCGGGTGTGCCTGGCGTAGCGGTTCAAGCAGGGCGGACAGGCCGTTGTGATCGATTTCTTGCATCAATTGAATGAGCCGACCGATCTCTCCCTTGGGAAAGCCTTCGCGTGCAAACCAGTTGAGGTAATGACCGGGCAGGTCGGCAATCAGGCGTCCTTTGTACTTGCCGTAGGGCATCTCGCGCGTGACCAGGAGTTTCAGGTCCTTAGGGTCCATTGCATCCTCTCGTTACTGCCGGGCTCATGGCCTCGATAAGCCCGGTAGTTTAACGAAGCCAGAGGCCTATGTAAGGACCGCAGATCAGGCCTGAACCGCCTGGGCTGCGCGGATCACGCAACGGGTCAGCTCCGGCGGCGAGAACTTGGTTAGCACATCGTTGGCACCGGCCCGCTTGGCCTTTTCGCTATTCATCGAGCTGTCTAGGGATGTGTGCAGCAGCACATAGATTCCACTGAAATCAGGGCTCTCACGCAGGCTTTGGGTAAAGGCATAACCATCCATACCCGGCATTTCGATGTCAGAGACCACTACATTGATTTCATTGTCGGAGCCTTGTAACTCCAGCAATTTTTCAATGGCTTCCTGGGCGCTGCGGGCCGTCTGGCAACGAATATTCAGGGCTTGAAGCGTGAATAGCGACTGGTTGAGGGCAACCTGGCTGTCATCGACAATGAGCACCCGAGCCATGGTCAGGGCAGTGGCTTCGTTATCGCTAAGAGCGGACGGTTCGCACGGTATGGGCTCCGGCGCGATGCCATGAATAACCTTCTCGATATCCAATACCTGAACCAGCTGCCCTTCAACCTGGGTGACGCCTGTCACGAAGGAACGGGTACCCGAGCCATAGGGCGGCGGCAAAATATCGCTTGAGCGGGAATGAATGATCTTGGCTACGTTCTGTACGTGAAGAGCCTGCTTGGAGCGGCTGATCTCCGTCACGATCAGACAACCGCCATTGGGATCAGCCAGCGGTTGCTCGCCAATCGCACGACTAAGATCGATCACTGACAGGGACGCCCCACGCAAGGTCGTGATGCCTTTGACATGAGGGTGTGAATCCGGCAGGCGGGTCAACGCCGGGCAGGGAATAATCTCGCTGACCTTGAGCAGGTTAATGGCCATGAGCTTTCCGCTACGCAGGGAAAACAACAGCAGCGAGAGCGAGTCATCGGAAACAGCATGTTTGGTCATGAGATACCTGTTGCAAGAGAAATCTAAGCAGGACTTCGCGGATACCACGCCTTATCGGCCATAACCGGAAAAAGTTGAGAGCAAAGCGTACGGTCATCTGCTCCAGGCGGATTCAGAACTGACCAGCCAGCCGTCATCCCGCAACGGCCGACCATCGGTTGAGCCTTTATTCCTTAGGCATCAGGCCGATGACCCGCTGAGTCCTAGCTGACTTCAGGCGTCATTTCTTTACGCATTCAATAACAATAAGTCGGAGCCACTAGCATGGATGTTTTACGCAAATACCCGATCCGCGGCCGTTTATGGCTGATACTTGGTGTCGCCACCCTGACGTTGGGTGTTTTCGGCGCCCTGATGCTCTCCGCCTCTTACGATCAGCTCTACCGAGGCAAGGCAGAAAAGACCCAGCACGTGGTCGAAACGGCGCTTGGTGTGCTCCAGCACTTTCATCAGTTGGAAAGCCAGGGAACGCTGACGCGTGAAGCGGCCCAACAGGCAGCGTTGGCTGTCATCAGGGATCTGCGCTACGGCCATAATGATTATCTCTGGATCAACGATCAGCAGCCGCGCATGATCATGCATCCCATGAATGCCAAGCTTATCGGACAGGACCTGTCCACCTTCAAAGATCCTGACGGCAAAGCGCTGTTCAACGACATGGTGACGATTTCCCGTACCGGTGGTGGCGAGGTGGCCTATCGCTGGCCTAAGCCAGGCGCCAGCGAGCCGGTGCCAAAGATCTCCTACGTCAAGCCGTTCGAGTCTTGGGGCTGGATTCTCGGGACGGGAGTCTATATCGATGACTTGCAAGCCGAGTTCCGTGCTCAACTCTGGCAGACCGCCGGTGTGGGTTTGGGCATTGTTCTGCTGATGGCGGCCCTGATTCTGGTGATCCAGCGCAGTATTACCCGCCCGTTGCTGTCGACGGCACGTGCCATGGCCAATATCGCCAGTGGCGAGGCGGATCTGACCCGACGGCTGGATGAGAGCGGCCAGGACGAATTGTCGGAGGTGAGCCGGCATTTTAACCGCTTTACCGAGCAACTGAGCCATATCATCCGGCAGCTTTTGGACGCAGCGAAAAGCCTTGATCAGCATTCCATTACCCTGGACCACGTCGCCGAGCAAGGCCAGCGCCAGGGTGACGCACAATCACAGCAGACGGACTTGCTGGCTACGGCTATTAACGAAGTGACCCATGCTATTCAGGACGTAGCCCAGCATGCAGGGCAGGCCTCCTCCGAAGTCCAGGCCGCCGAGGGATGCGCCCTGGCGGGGCAGGCCAGCCTGACGACCAGCCTCAAACAGGTCGAGACGTTGTCGGCCACGATTATGCAAGCCACCAGTGTTATCCAGGCGCTGGCCCAGGAAAGCACGCAGATCGGTAAGGTTTTGGAAGTGATTCGTGCCATTGCTGAGCAGACCAACCTGCTGGCGCTTAATGCGGCCATCGAGGCAGCACGGGCCGGTGATCAGGGCCGTGGTTTTGCCGTAGTAGCCGATGAAGTACGTCTACTGGCGCAGCGCACCCAACGCTCAACCGAGGAAATACAGGACATGATCGGTCGCCTGCAAGGTAATTCGAGCGAGGCGGTACGCGTTATCCAGGAAAGCGAGCAGGTCTCCCGGCAGACCCTAGCGCAGGCTGGGCAGGCGAACGTGAGTCTGGAACGCATTCTGCAGGCGCTACATAACCTGTCGACCGTAAACGCCTCGATTGCCAGCGCTACCCTCCAGCAGTCCCACGTGGTCGAAGAAATCAACCAGAACGTAGTGCAGGTCGCAAACCTGGCTCAGGTCAGTTTGGTCTCGACCGAGCAGACACACGTATCCAGCCGTCAATTGCGGAGCATTGCCGACCAACTCGGACAGCAACTCGGGCAATTCAAGGTTTGACGTCATTATCCGGGCCGCGCCTGGCGCGCCCGGATGTCGTCTGGCTGCTATTCCGACGTTGAGAAGCTCTGCTCCGCCATATGCGTTTGGCTGTACGCCAGGGCTGACTGGGCTCGGCTGATCAAATCGTCTTCTTCGGTCTGCGCCAGTACGGTCTTGGCCAGCAACTCGATGTTTTGCAGATGAGTCATTTTCTCGTCGCGGCTGATCGTATCGAGCATACCCAGCTCTTCGATGCGTTCTTCGCAGCGGACGAGCAAGCGATTGTGGAACTCGTACTGAGTTTCAAAGTGCTTAGTGCGACGGGCCTTACGTGGAGCTTTTGGTTCCTGATCGGACAGTTGTATAGGGGTCATGATGTACTACTCATACCATCAAAAAATACGGAACTGGCAATATGCCAGTTCTTATGCCGTGTGATCCAGTTCAATTGGTCTTAGATACTTTCATTGGCAGATAGACGGCTTCATGTCAGCTTGCAAAAGGGACCTGTCGACAGGTTACTGACTCGTGAACTGTGAGTGTCAAGAAAACATAAAGGCAGCGTGTTGCAGTTCATAAAACACGGCTCATGCCTGGCCATCCTCTTTTCTTCTATCGTGTCTTGATCGAACCATCGTCTTCGCCCGGGAGTCGACTTCTCTGTAAGCAATGCCCATCAAACGATGGGATGAGGAGGATAAGGCAATGATTTCAAGAATAGGTGTGATCGGCCTCATGTTGAGCGCCATGCTACTCGGCGGCTGCTTCAACACAAGCGACGATAAATCCAGCGAGTCCAGTTCCGAAAAGGCGTCCATCCAGCTACAGCCCGACCGCGCTGACAGTGACGGCAGTGATAACCAGGACGGCAATAACGGTAAGTAACATTGTATAAACGGAACCGGCTGGCCGACAGGGCCGGTTCCGTTTTCGCACCTGTGTCCACGAGGAGAACTTATGGCGAATACTGATGACTTGGCCCTGTTGGAGGAGTTATTGCTCGCACGTGGGCCGGGCGGTCAGGAGGATGCGGTTCGGGCCATTTGCTGGCGTGAACTCAAGCGTCACTGTGATGAGGTCTGGATCGATGCAGCGGATAATGTCATCGGTATCGTCCGGGCCGGCGATGCTTCGCGTGAAGAGGCCATAGCCCGCAGTGTGTTGATCATGGCGCATCAGGATGAGATCGCCATGGTGGTGAAGCGGATCAATCCGGATGGAACCCTGAACGTGGTCGCGCTGGGCGGTGCGTTTCCTATCAACTTTGGCGTGTGCCCCGTGGATATCATGGGCGACGAGGGCATTTTTCCGGGTGTTCTGTCGTTCGGCACCATGCACGCCACGTCGGAGTCGCCACAAGGTGCTGACGTGCTCAGCGGCAACGTGCAATGGACTGATGTTCATATCCTGACGCGGCGCTCTAAGGAAGAGCTTGGCACCTTGGGTATTCGAGCCGGTACTCGGGTTATTTTAAGTCAGCACTGGCGCAAGCCTTTCCTGGTTAATGATTGTGTCGCAGCGCATTTTCTGGATGACCGCGCCCCGGTTGTAGCCACACTCAAGGCAGCAGCCCTGGCGGCCGAGCGCAAGGCTATGCTCAAGCGCGATGCATTGTTTGTATTTACAACCAAGGAAGAGGAGACCAACGCTGGCGCGCAGTATGCAGCCCGCACGCTCCCCGGTGAGATCTGCATTGCCGTAGAGGTAGGGCCTATTGCCAATGAGTACGACACGCACCTGAGCGCGGACCCGATCATTCTGACAGGTGATGAAAAAGGGTATTACTCGAAAACCGTAGCGGATGATCTGTTGCATGCTGCCCAGCGTTGTGGCTACAACCCACAACCGGCTTTGATGCCTGATTTCGCCTCGGATGCCAGTGCGGTATTAAGCTCAGGGGCGTCAGCCAAAGCAGGCTGTATCGCTATTCCAACTGAGAATACGCATGGCTATGAAGTGATTCTGCAGGACGGTATGGAAGCCTGCGCGCAAACCCTGTTGGAGTATCTGCTCAACAGCCCGCTACGCTAAGCAACGAACGAGGAAGCTTCTGCGAGCTGTCACCTCACGTTACAAGGTTAGACCGATACATTGATCTTCGAGCGTTTGGTGGCTTCTGGTTTGTAGTCGGCAACTGTCTGGTACTGCCGCAGAAAAGTCTGTACCACTTGTACATAGGCCGCACTTGCGGTATCCGTCTGCTGCGTCGCTTTGACTGGCGGGCGTTTAGGCTCGACAGGCATCATGGCTGCTTGCAAGGTCTCGCTCAGTTCGCTGCGATCCATCTCATCGCTATCCAGAGCAGATAGCAGAGTGGTGCCGCTGAGTTCGCTCAAGGCTTCGAGTTCACTGCTGCTGAGCGTGTCGCTGCCGTCCGAATCGAGATTGAAAATCAAATCATCGGCTGTGTCGTAACTGGCATAGGTAGAAGATGGCGAGAGTAATGTAAAGGCATTAACCAGCTCGCTTTCAGTCAAGCTGCCATCGCTGTCCTGGTCTAAAAGACCAAGCAACTGATCCACGTCTATCGTGTCGGCAGTTTCTTCTTCCTGGCAGTCAGCCTCGGTGGCTACGGCAGTTAGCTCGGCTTTATTGATTGAGCCGTTACCATCGCTATCCAACGCTTTGAGGCGTTTTTTTAGCGGATTCTCTTCGTTGCCGGTGGCCTCAATAGTAGCGCTGTCTGTACTCCGATTTCTGCCAGAACTGCTGTAATAGCTGGAATAACTGCTTCCTATTCCATTGATCATGATACGTCACCTAAAGGTTGAGAGCGTCTGGGAACGATCCAGTGCATAGCATCCTTCAGGGATGTTTCCTCGATATGGTGACTTTGTATCCAGCCCAATACAAAGTGGCTAAGTGTTATTCACGCGCCAGCAGACGAATAAGCACAGTCAGACCGCCGCCTGGCGTATCGACCAGTTCAAGCGTGCCGCCTTGCCGCTCGATGCCTTCACGAACAATGGAAAGTCCAAGGCCTACTCCACCCGAGTAGCGGTTACGCGAACCCTCCAGGCGATAAAAAGGTTCGAAGACAACCTCTCGATATTCCTCTGGAATACCCGGTCCGTGGTCTATGACGCGAATTTCAACGTACTGTTCGTCTTCGTGCAGTTCGAGCGTCGCATGACCGGCATAGCGCAGGGCATTGTCCAGCAGGTTGGTCAGGCAAGAGCGCAGAGCCATGGCTTGTACCCGGATGGGGCGACAATGACCAGCCAGGCGTACGTCGGCGCCGTCGTCCTGAGCGTTTTCCACAAGGGATTCGGCCAGGGCATAGATATCGTAAAGCACCCAGGGTTCTTCGCTGCGCTGCTCACGCAGGTAGTCCAGGGTTGCGTTCAGCAGGGCGATCATGTCGTCTACGTCCTGCGTAGCCCGATTGCGTACCTGCGGATCCTCAATCTCTTCGATGCGTAGCTTCAGGCGGGCCAGGGGCGTTCGCAGGTCATGGGACATCGCGGTCAGCATACGTCCGCGCTGCTGAATCTGCGCCACGATGCGCTCGCGCATGTGATTCATGACCCGGGCTGCCTCCCGCGTCTCGCGAGGGCCGGTCTCGGCAATAGGTGGGCTATCAAGGTTGTCGCTCAGACTCTGCGCGGCCACGGTGAGCTGACTGATCGGTTGTGTCAGCAGGCGGGCACTCACCCAGGCAGCGATGATCAGGGCGACCAGTTGAAACAGAAACGGCCCGCCCAATATCCAGCTTAGCCGATCTATCAGGCTCTGTGGCGGGCCTGGACGGAACTCAGGGCCCGGACGGAACTCAGGCCCCGCAGGGCGAAGTGCTGATGCTTCGCCGTCAGGCCTGTTAGGCGGGGGAGTCTGCATACTGGGCGGCAGACGGTTTGGCGGGCCATGGCCTGCATAATCGAGCCAGCCGAATGCCAGGAAGTGGCCAAGCACGATGGCTATTAAAAAAACACCAAACAGTCGAGCGAACAGGGTGTCCAGGCGGTGCATATCAGTTGCCGATCTTTTGAGCGTCAAACAGATAGCCTTCGCCCCGCACCGTCTTGATCAGTCTGGGTGCACGGGGATCATCGCCAAGTTTTTGCCGCAGGCGCGAGACTTGCAAATCAATACTGCGATCAAAGGCTTCGATACTGCGCCCACGAGTGGCATCCAGGAGTTGCTCCCGACTCAGTACTTGGCGGGGGTGTTCAATGAATACCCAGAGCATGCGGACTTCAGCATTGGAGAGCGGGACAATCATGCCGCTTGGTGACTCAAGCTGGTGGCGTATGCCATCGAGCTTCCAGCCATCAAAGCGAATATGGGTACGCGTCGCGCCGCGGCGTACCCCTTGGTTATCCTGAGTGCGACGCAGTACCGACTGGATTCGAGCTACAAGCTCCCGTGGCTCGAAGGGTTTGGCCATGTAGTCGTCGGCGCCTAGCTCCAAACCTATGATTCGGTCGGTTGGCTCTGATTGAGCTGTCAGCATCAGGATGGGGGTGGTCCCTTCCTTACGCAGCCAGCGGCACAGGGTTAGGCCGTCCTCTCCAGGTAGCATCAGGTCCAGAATGATAATGTCGAAGCGTGTACGCGCCAGCGCCTGACGCATTTCCGTGCCGTTGGCCGCACCTTCACCGCGAAGGCTGAAACGTGCCAGATAGTCGATGATCAGCTGCCGCATGGGGGCATCGTCATCTACAAGAAGAACCTCAGCCGCCCAACGGCTTTGAGAATCGGAAGGCAAGGAAGAGGCAGATGCGTGATGATCCATAAGGGTTCGGTAGTTCCACTCGAAACACAGTAATCCCCAGCCGGGATTACTTCAGAGTGTTCAATCGTAACGGCTGTCAGGCGGGGCGGCTATACAGAAGGGACGGCTGAAGAGCCGTTTGAAGAGGATTTCCGATTGGAATGCCCTATGAATTAGTTAGCTATTTTAAATATGGAGATTTAAAGGAGTTTATTGCGCTCGTGTTCTGGCTGTTAAAGCACTAGCTGCATAGCCAAAGTTTTAGAATAAAACTTAGTAATTCCAATTAGTTAAACCATGCGAGTGGATGAGGGACTTTCCCGTCTGACTTAACCTCGGCCTTGTAAAACAAACGATTAGGGATCATGGGTAGGGCTATATTCTCGCTGAGTGGTTTTGAGGGGTGCGAACCCTAGTCTGTTTCCAGGAACTAAATAACTCCACACCGTGAATTAGGCTTGGAACCGCTATGACTGACACATCGAAAACTCTCACAACGCGTCAGGGTCACCCCGTCAGCAACAACCAGAGCCTGCGCAGCGTAGGCGAACGTGGCCCGGCTACGCTGGAAAACTATCAGTTCATCGAGAAGATCACGCACTTCGACCGTGAGCGTATTCCAGAGCGCGTCGTGCATGCGCGCGGTACCGCAGCGCATGGTTTCTTCGAGCCCTATGGCAAGATTGGCGACGAGCCGGCAAGCAAATACACCCGTGCCAAAGTGCTCACTAAAACTGGCGTGCAAACGCCGATTTTCCTACGATTCTCTACGGTAATCGGTGGCAAAGAGTCGCCAGAAACCGCTCAGGATCCACGTGGTTTCGCCATCAAGTTCTATACCGAAGACGGTAACTGGGACCTGGTAGGCAACAACCTGAAAGTGTTCTTTATTCGGGATGCGATCAAGTTTCCCGACATGATCCATGCGTTCAAGCCCGACCCGATCAGCAACCGCCAGGAGCCCTGGCGCTTCTATGACTTTGTTCAGCATCACCCTGAGGCGCTGCACATGGTCACGTGGGTGAAAAGTCCCTGGGGACGTCCCGCCACCTACCGCAATATGCAAGGTTCCAGCGTGAACACCTACAAGCTGGTAAACGACCAGGGCGAGGCCGTGCTGTGCAAGTTCTCCTTTGAGCCCAAGCAGGGCGTGAAAAACCTTACTACCGAGCAGGCGACCGAGATCCAGAAGCACGACGTAGGCCATGCAACGCGCGACCTGTACGACGCCATTGAGCGGGGTGAATTCCCTGAATGGGAAATGTGTGTGCAGATCATGTCTGAGGATGAGCATGTAAACCTGGACTTCGATCCGCTGGACGACACCAAGCGCTGGCCAGAAGATAAATTCCCGCTGCTGCCGGTTGGTCGTATCGTCTTGAATCGCAACCCGTCCAACTTCTTCGCAGAAGTAGAGCAAGCTGCCTTTGGTACGGGTGTTCTGGTTGATGGCATCGACTTTTCTGACGATAAGATGCTCCAGGGCCGCACCCTGTCCTATTCAGACACTCAGCGCTACCGCGTTGGTGCCAACTATCTGCAATTGCCGATCAACGCGCCTCGCAAGGCGGTTGCTACCAACCAGCGTGATGGCTTTATGGCTTACCATGTGGATGCAGCTGGTGAAAATCCGCACGTTAACTACGAGCCCAGCACAGAAGGCGGGTTGAAAGAGGCACCCAAGCCCAAGAAGGACTACCACCAGTGGGTAGAGGGCCATTTGGGCCGCTATCAGACCATCAAGACGGCGGCGGACTACAAGCAGGCGGGTGAGCGCTACCGCACCTTCGAGGAGTGGGAACGAGAGGACCTGATCAATAACATTACCGCTGACCTCAAGCAGTGCCCGGAAAATATCCAGCTACGGATGATTTGGCACTTCTGGCATTGCGATCCGGACTATGGCCAGCGTCTGGCTAATGGTGTGGGTATTGATATTGAAAAAGCCAAGGCACTGCCGCCTCTGGAAGGGCGTCCGGCGCCGGGACAGGATCTGGATGTCACCCTGTATGACACCGGCGAGCCTGAAGGCGATAGCAAAAACAATCCCACACAATCCAGCGTGAAAGAGGAGAACGTTAAGTAACAGTGCTCCTCAGGCCTGATTAAGTCAGGCCTGTCTTGGAAGGCCATGCAATATGCGTTGCATGGCCTTTTTTATTCAAACGGTAATCCCAGTTCCTTTTCGATTTCTATTTTGGAAATACCAAAATGGGTCATTAGGAAAATAATCTGGCTCTCTAGTCCATGAGGCGCATCTTCTGCCTCTAGGGTATCAAGCGATTCTGTTTCTCCCTCATCATCCTCTACCGCTTGCTCAAGACGGGCTCCGGTGGCATCGGATAGGTTGGCTCCGGTCGCATCCTTGACCAGGGCATCAAGGGCCGCCTCGCTGATTCCAGCCGTACGCGCTCGTTCAGCCAGCTCTGCTGCTACGGTTTCGATATGCATACGGTCGGATAGCCACTGGCGAAAACTCACGCATCCCAACATAGCCTCGGTGCGCTCATCACAGTACGCCACATACTGTTCAAATAAAGGATGTTCTCGATCGCCATCGAGCACAGCGCCTAGTACATGCTCATCGCTGTTGAGTTCAGATGTAATCATGCGTACCCCTTATGCTCTGTTTTTGGAAAAGGCTTTAGCTCTGTCGCGGAGCAGCTGTTGTAGAGGCTGCTGGTGCTCGTCATAAGACTTAGAACCTTGGGCAAGACAAGTTGCATTTCATTCGACGTCGGATGACGGATTCGACGCTAATGGCACCGGCAAGAGGTGAGCGGTTTATTTTCCGGTGGCCATTTAAAGCCGTCCGTCTGCCTGTTGCGCCTGCCGGTTAGCAGGCAAAGGGCTCTTTATAGAGAACAAGCAGCTGGAAACACTGATGCTAGACAGGGAAAAGAGCAAAAGTCAGGGTTAGCCACACCTTTAACCGCTGATATCACTGCGCCATTAGTAGTTAAAGTTTGGTACTGCCCGAGCGAAAACCTTGGTGATGGATTCCCCTAGCCCCTCTGGCTCACAAGGTGTGGTCAGAGTCTTCCTAGTGATAAACCACTCGGCATCTCACGCCGGGCTTCCCAATAAATATGCAGTGAAGATTATGAAGCTTAAGCATCAACTGTGGGCTGGTTTTGGCGGTATGTTTCTTCTGGTGTTAAGCCTGGGGCTGCTTGCCTATTGGAGCTTGGGTTCAATGGAGGAGCGGACCCGTGAAATGGCCTCAGCCGCTCGTAAAGTTCAGCTCTCTTTGACGATTCCAGGCATTTTGAACCTGAACCGTGAGCGCGCTATTAAATCTCTGTTTTTAGACGATCCAGCTGCGATTCGGGCGCTAGATGAAAAGCGGGCAGAAACCGTTGCACTAAATGACGTGTATCTCAAGGAGCTTGAGGCAAGCGTTACAGAAGCTGAAGGGATCGCATTACTGGAAACGATGCGTGAAAAGCGCAAGACCTATCTGGATGCGCTGGCTGTTTTCGTTAAACAGTCCAAGGGAGCCGATCGTAATACGTTAATGTCCTCGCTTGACCGTGAGCTGGGCGAAAAGGTCAAGGCGTATATGGACGCCTATGACGCCATGAGCGCTTACCAATCTGCCTCGCTGCAGCGAAGTCAGGAAGAGGCCGCCCGAACGGTAAGCCACACGCGCATTCTGACACTTATTACCTTGCTGTTAGCGGTTCTGGTATCGATCGGACTGATCAGCTGGATCGTTCGCTCGGTGCTGGGCACTCTGGGCGGAGAACCTGCACAGGCCGCTCAAAGCGTAGCCTTGATTGCGAAAGGTGATCTGACGCAGCCGATTGCAAGCACACGTCCGGATAGTCTTTTAGGGCATCTGGAGGCCATGCGTAACGAATTGAACGCTGTTATTTCCCGTCTGAAAGACGGTTCTCAGCGCCTTGTCTCGTTTTCCAGCGAGCTGGCTCAAACATCGCAAACGGTAGCCCAGGGCGCGGGTCGTGGCAGCGACGCTGCGTCCAGCATTGCCGCTTCCATTGAACAGATGACAACCAGCATTTCGGATCTGTCCAATAACGCAGCCGCTGCGGCAGATACGACACGGCAGACCGGTGAGATTGCCGCCAATGGCAGCTCCAAGGTTCTGGATCTGGCGAACGGCATGGCTTCACTTTCGAACAGTGTAAGAGAGTCTGCTGGCAAGGTTACGGAACTGGGGCAGCAGTCAGATGAGATTCGCTCGATTGTAGGACTGATCCAGTCGATTGCTGATCAGACCAACCTGCTGGCTCTTAACGCGGCCATTGAAGCCGCACGTGCAGGAGAGCAGGGACGAGGGTTTGCCGTCGTTGCGGATGAGGTCAGGCTGCTGGCTCAACGAACCACGCAATCGACCCGCGACATTGCCACAAAGATCGAAGGTATCCAGAACAACGTGAAATCTGTGGTTGCGATCATGGGGCATAACGTTGAGCAGGTTATCCAGGGTGAACAGCTTGCGAGCGAGGGCGCTGAAGCAATCGATAATATCCAGCGGGCCACTGGCGAAGTAGTGAGTATCGTGCGCAATATCAGCGACGCCGTACGTGAAAACTCTACCGCGAGCCAGGAAGTAGCACGTACCGTCGAGCATATTGCGACCTTGTCCGAGCAGAACAGCCGCTCTTCCAATCAAGTAGCCGGTACGGCTAATGAGTTGTCTGAGCTGGCCCATGAACTGAGCAGGGTCTCCTCACAGTTCAAGACGCATTAATCTTTAGTGGTCTAGTCAGAAAGGGCATCCGGCTTCATTATTCCGTGATGCCCTTTCTTTTGAGGCCTAATCCTATGGCATTCCTGCAACATCGAGTAAGGCGTTATCTAAGGCAGGGTAGCTTCCGGTTAAAACGCAGGCGTACAGGATTGGCGTGTTTGATAGGGCTCTTTTGTACCCCAGCCCTGGCAGAAGAAGGAGATCTTCATAAGCTCCGTCTCGGTGAGCATTCTATTGCCGTAGAGGTTGTGGAGACTGCGCAGGCGCGCCAGCAAGGCCTGATGTATCGAGAATATTTGCCCGATAATCAAGGCATGCTGTTTGTATTCGAAGCTCCCAAAACGGTCTGCTTTTGGATGAAGGACACGCTTATTCCCTTGTCGGTGGCGTTTTTAACGGATGACGGCAGGATTGTCGGTATCGCCGACATGCAGCCTAAAAGCGAAACCCTTCACTGCTCGCCACGTGCCGTAAGGCTTGCGCTGGAAATGAACCAGGGTTGGTTTGAGCGTAATAACACCCAACCCAATGATCGTGTCGAAGGATTAGACGCAATTCGTACGCTACGTCCCTAATCGGTCCGTATCCCATACTGCTAAGCGCAATACTCTTATAACGCCTCTTACCGATACGTCATCGAATCGCTTTAGCAGTGGCACTTGTCACGCCAGCGTCTGGTCTATTGGCCTTATGCCAGGGCTTGGCGACCAGCGGTTAGGTGCCAGGGCCGTTCACTCGATTGTCTTAAGGAGACGCGATGAGGGTCTTGATCATACTGGGCCATCCACGCGAGCACAGCTATTGCGCTGCACTCGCGCAGGCCTATCGGGAAGGAGCGGAGCGGGCCGGTGTAGAAACACGCCAGTTGTCGCTCGCGTCGTTGCAGTTCGATCCGTATGTACATGTGGAGTCACCGGAGGATCAGGTGTTGGAGCCGGATCTGCAAGAGGCCAAGGAATTGTTGATCTGGGCCGATCATCTGGTTTTCGTTTATCCCACCTGGTGGGGCACGATGCCCGCCTTACTCAAGGGATTTCTGGATCGGCTGGTTATGCCCGGATTTGCCTTTCGCTTCTATGGACGGGGTGCAACGGAATGGGAAGGGCTCTGGCAGGGCAAATCTGCCCAGCTCATTACGACGATGGATACGCCGCCTCCAGTCTATAACTGGCTGTTTCGCGCCCCGGGTACACATGCCATGCGTAACGCCACGCTTGGTTTCTGCGGGGTTAAACCTGTGCATACCCTGATTGCCGGTTCGGTACGCACGTCGACCGAGGAGCAACGGCAGGGCTGGCTCGAAAAAGCCCGCTGTGCCGGGTTCGCCTTGCGCCATGGCGTACACACACCGGTTGGCCGCGTCTGGCAGCAGGTCAGGCCCTGGCTTAAGGCGCTGCGTTTGCAGTTTTATCCCATGGCCTGGCTTGCCTATTCGATCGGCGCGCTGGCCAGTGCTACGCAAGGGCTCTCTCTGGCGCCTTATCTCTGGGGGCTTTTGTGCATCTTCTTTCTCGAAGCCGCAACGGTTTTCTGCAATGACTACCGGGACTACCCGAGCGATAGCGTCAACAAGAACCATGGCCCGTTCAATGGTGGCTCGCGAGTACTCGTGACCCAGGAGCTCAGCTTTGCATCGTTGCGCAAAGGTATTGGTGTTGCTCTCCTGCTGACTTTTGTAACGGCAGGGCTGGCACTTAAAACATCGCTTAACCCAGGCGGGTCGGCTTTATGGCTTCTGATTGCTGCTGTGCTGACCCTGGGCTATAGCAGCCCACCGCTCATGCTGAACTACCGGGGTTGGGGGGAGTTGGATGTAGCGTTTACCCACAGCGCAATGGTCTTGTGGCTGGGGTATACGCTTCAAGGTGGCTCATTGGCTGCCAATCTGCCTTGGCTGTTGGCTCTGCCGCTGTTCTTTGCCATCTTGCCGGCCATCATTCTGGCCGGAGTGCCGGACAGAGAGGCGGATGCTGGCGTCAACAAGCACACCGTAGCCCAACGCTTCGGAAATGCCGCAGCCCTGGCGGCGGCAGGCGGTTCAGTGCTGATATCGGCACTGCTGGCCCTGTTGTTTGATGTGACGGGAATAGCGGAGGGGCTGTTAAGCGGTAGCAGTTACTTCATTCTGCCGCATGCCGCGTTGTGCCTGGGCCTGTTATTAGCCTATGGGCGCCGTGGCGCTGAACAGTTAGGACGGATCGATGGTCTGCTGATCGCCACGCTGACCTACATGATCTGGCTTATTGGCGTGCCGCTTTATCACCTGCTATGAGGGAGCGATAGCGCGTCAGGAAAGCTCTGGTGCGCTATCGAGAAAGGTCAGGACATAACCAGGTTGTAGCCCCACAAAAGAACCGTCATGGCCAGTAATACTTCCAGGACCAATACCCCGATTGCCAGGGTCGAGCCAGAAATGATGAAGCCCTCCTTGCGGTCAATGTTCAGGAAGTTGGGAATCCCGACATAGAGCAAATAGGCCGTGTAACAAAGCCCTACGATTCCGGCGAGCATACACAGCCAGATCCGTGGATAAAGGGCAACGAGGCCGCTAAGAAACATGGGGGTTGCGGTATAGCCAGCAAAGACGATGCAGCGACGTCGGCTTGGGCGATGGGCATGCCGCTTCGCGAGCCAGTGGATCACATTACCCATCAACACCACGGCGCCTAAAATCAGTGCATAAGAAATCACGCCGATGGTGAAGGCCGTCCAGGGGGACAGCGTAACGGCATGGCGTGCCCCGAAACTCCAGCCGAATTGCGTCGTACCGATGTAGGTACACACTACCGGAATCGCGGCCAGCCATAGCACATGATGGGCATAGGCATGGGACACCGTTTCCCGTTCTCCGCGAATTTGTTGCCACTCCCGATCGGGATGGGCCAGAAGACCCCAGACGTGATTGATCATAAGACACCTCGCTCTCGTCGACGGACGCGTTCGCCGAGCCGTTTCAGGACCTTGGCTGCCTGGCGCAGCGGCAAGGGTGCGACCTGATTTCAGTATAGATGGCAAGGTAAGAGGCCTAAGAGCAGGCTTCTATCATTGAGCGATAAGCATGGCTTTTATAGATCAAAAAGGATTGATAAAGCCGGATCGATCCTAACGGGCTGTACCGGCCATCAATTTGCCAGCAGAAAATTTGAACTGTTACTCAGTCTTATGACGAATCGATGAACCCTGCTTACCCCCTCCGGTCGTAGCTCGACGCGCCCTCGACCGGTTGGATTTTGCCTCGGGCATTCTTTTACGTGACGGACCACAGTATGCGTTTATTTTTTCTCTCCATTCTTGTGACCGTACTGGCAACATCCTCCGCCTGGGCTGAACTTAAGCCATCGGCTACCGCCTCGACTTCTGCTAAGGCCTCTGCTTCTGCATCGGCTGGGCTGGCCAAGCCCCCCAAATCCCGCAACGGCGGCGTACGGCTTGTGACACGGCGGGCCAAAGGCGGTCAAGTGTTTGACGTAAGTAACAGTCTGGATGTCCCTGTGACGGTCACCCTGCGTCTGAGCCGCATGGTCAATGTGGCGGGCGCAGGCAAAGGTACGATTCGCCAGACCATACCGGCAAACAGTCAGGTTCGAATTGCTTCCTTGCAAAAGCGCCAGCAGGGATACCCCATGCATTTCAAGCAGGCCTTCAGTTTCTCGCCGCATTACTCGCCCGGTGCAGGAGGTGGGTTGGGCAATCCGGACAGTCTGGCCGGTATCACCACAGGCTACGCCTATGCATTGCCCTGGCAGGGCGGCCCGTTCTATATCAGCCAGGGTGCCAATGGCGATTTCAGCCATCACACTCCAAAAGGCCGCTATGCCGTAGACGTGGCCATGCCGGAAGGAACCGCGGTCGTGGCGGCGCGTGGCGGCACGGTTATCGAAATCGAGAACCGTCAGTTTGGCCATGGGCCAAGCCCGTCAGGCAACTTTGTGCGTATCCTGCATGACGATGGAACCCAGAGTGCTTATCTGCACCTGAAGCGCGGTTCCGTGATGGTACGAGAAGGGCAGACCGTAAAGACCGGGACGCCACTGGCGCAATCCGGCAACACGGGCCGGAGTACCGGGCCGCACCTGCATTTCGTGGTCCAGCAGGCGGCAGGCGATGCCGTGGTTTCCATTCCCTTCCGGTTTGCCCAGCCTGTAGCAGCACTACCCAACTTTGCCTTGGGCGGAAACGAGTAAAGAAGGCAGCGAAAGGCCGGGCCCGGCCTTTCGTAGTGATATTGTTCTAGCGCGAAACCATCAGCTTTACGCCCAGCCCAACGAAAATGCCACCCGCCATGCGATCCAGCCAGAGGCCTAGACGAGGCTTTCTCTGTAGCCATTGACCGACTGCGCCTGAAAAATAACCCAGCAGGCCGAACAGGATGGCCGCCTGGAGAGTACATACAACGCCCAGCTGCAAGATTTGCAGGCTCACATGACCTCGCTCGGCGAGGACGAATTGAGGCAGGAATGACAGGAAGAACAGTACGACCTTGGGGTTGATCGCATTAGCGAACAGACCTTTGAGAAACAGGCGGCCCAACGGCTCATCCGGTTGTTCACAACTAATACGGGGCTGGCCGGTGCTGCGTAGGGCCTGGATACCCAGCCAGATCAGATAGAGTCCCCCTACGATTTTAAGTACAGTAAATGCCGTGGCCGAGGCGGCGATCAGGGCACTCACGCCCAGCGCGGCCAAGGCTGTATGAGTCAGGCAGCCTAAGGCACACCCCAGCCCAAAAATCATACCGCGCAGGCGACCCTTTGCCATGCCGAGGCCCAGTACCATGAGGTTGTCCGGGCCGGGGGAAAGGGTAACTACGACGGCAACGGCGAGAAAGCTAAGAAGTTGTTCGGGCGACAACATGCACAGCGGTCCTACTTGTCAGGAGAAGCAAGAGGTATAGCGGCGTGTGGCGTTGGCGTAAAGCGGGAGATGGCGAAGGCAGGGGTAGGGGTAATACGCGTTGCTTATGGCTACTTACAAACAGGATGCCGTAGAGCGTAATTAAGCAACGCGCATTGTATTGCCCGATTACATCAACCGAATCGGCCGGTGATGTAGTCCTCGGTCTGCTTTTCCTTCGGTTTGGTAAAGATCAGGTCCGTCGAACCTACTTCGATCAGCTCGCCCAGGTACATGAAGGCCGTGATATCCGAGCAGCGAGCGGCCTGTTGCATGTTATGGGTCACGATAACCACGGTGAACTGCTCTTTCAGGTCAGTGATGAGCTGTTCGATTTTTACGGTGGAAATCGGGTCCAGAGCAGACGTTGGCTCATCCAGCAGCAATACCCGTGGGCGCAGCGCGATGGTGCGAGCAATACACAGCCGTTGTTGCTGACCGCCCGACAAGCCCAGCGCGCTCTGCTGGAGCTTGTCCTTGACCTCATCCCATAAAGCCGCCCCACGCAGAGCCTGCTCTACGCGGTCGCGCATCTCGACACGAGAGAGCCGCTCGTGATGACGAATGCCATAAGAGACATTGTCAAAGATCGACATGGGGAAGGGGACCGGCTTCTGGAACACCATGCCTACCGTACTGCGCAGGCGGCTGAGCGAATACTTCGGGTCGAGAATGTTCTCACCATCCAGCAGGATCTCGCCGGTAGCCTTCTGATTTGGGTATTCCGCATAGATACGGTTGAAGATACGCAGCAAGGTGGATTTGCCGCATCCCGAGGGCCCGATGATGGCGGTGATCTTGTTAGCGGGAATATCCAGGTTGATAGATTTCAACGCCACGTGCTGCTTGTACTGAAAGCCCACGTTGCGTGCGCAAATCTCGGGCATGTGAGTTTGAAGATTGGTCATTGCGCACCTCGCTTGCGAGAAAAGACGAAACGGGACAGCAGGCTCAGGAGCAAAACGAAAATTGTCAGGAGCAGGGCACCTGCCCAGGCCAGTGCCTGCCAGGTCTCGAACGGGCTCATGGCGAACTGGAAGATAGTGACCGGGACGCTGGCCATGGGTTTGAACAGGTCGGCATTCCAGAACTGATTGCCGAACGCTGTGAACAGTAGCGGCGCCGTCTCACCCGTAATCCGAGCCATGGACAGCAGTACGCCCGTCACCACGCCTGCTTTGGCGGCACGCAAAAGGATCTGCAGAGTAACCTTCCAATGGGGAATGCCCAGTGCCAAGGCCGCTTCTCGCAAAGAGGCCGGCTGCAGTTGGAGCATTTCGTCAGTCGTACGGGTCACGACCGGAATGACCAGCATGGCCAGTGCCAAGCCGCCAGCGAAGCCTGAAAAGCTGATCGAACCATTAGTGAACTGATTCATTGGAATCACTACGGCGGTGTAGACGAACAGGCCGATCACGATGGACGGTGCGGACAGTAGGATGTCATTCACGAATCGGATGACAGTCCCCAGGCGCGATGTGCGAGCGAATTCGGCCAGCCAGAGCCCTGCCAGGATGCCAATAGGCGCCCCGATCGCAAGGGCAAGCAGGCTGATCAGTACACTACCGAACAGGGCGTTGGCGAGTCCGCCATCCGCACCGGGAGGTGGCGTCATTTCAGTGAACAGGGTCAGGCTCAAGGCACTGCCGCCCTTGATCAGTGTAGTCGCCAGAATCCATACCAGCCAGCCAAGGCCGATAATGGCCGCCACGCTGCTCAGCGTCATGGCGATCATGTTCTTGATCTTACGTGTGCGGTACAAACGTTCGCTCATGTTCATCAATTACCCGCCCGGCGCGACATGCGCGCCAGCATGAGCCGAGCCAGCATTAACACGATGAAGGTGACGACGAACAGCAGGAAACCCAGGGCAATCAGGGAAGAGCGGTGCAGGTCGGTGTAGGCTTCGTTGAATTCGTTTGCAATGACCGAGGCGATGGAGCTGCTCGGCATCATCAGCGACATGGAGAGCTGATGCGAATTGCCCAGTACAAAGGTTACCGCCATGGTTTCTCCCAGCGCGCGTCCCAGGCCAAGGAAGATGCCGCCTACCACCGCTGAGCGTGTGTAAGGCAGGACGATGTCCCAGCAGACTTCCCACGTGGTCGAGCCCAGCGCATAGGCAGATTCCTTTAGGGCTGGCGGTACGGTACGGAAGACCTCGTACATCACTGAGGTTATGAACGGCAGGATCATGATTGCCAGGATAATACCGGCGCTCAACAGGCCGATGCCCAGGGCCGGCCCTTGAAAGAAACCGCCGATTACCGGCAGGCTGCCCAGGTAGTCGTTAATGAATGGAGCCAGGTATTGCGCCATGAACGGGCCGAAAACGAACAGGCCCCACATGCCATAGATGATGGATGGAATACCAGCCAGCAATTCGACAGCAGACGCTACGGGCGTACGCAGCCACGGCGGTGCGATCTCGCTGAGGAAAAGAGCGATGCCAAAGCTCACCGGCACAGCCAGAACCAGGGCAATCAGAGAGGTTACCAAGGTGCCATAGATCGGTACCAAGGCACCGAAACGACCATTGACCACATCCCATTCGGCACTGGTCAAAAACGACCAGCCAAAGGTAGAAAAGGCCAGACGGCCGCCCCAGAGGGTAGAAAAGGCAGCGCCCAGCATGACCAGTAGAACCAGCAGTGCAGCGGTCAGCAGGGTAAGGCGGAACCAGCGGTCATGCCGGGTATCGCGGCGGGCGCGTTGCTCGCGCACATCTCGTGCGGTAGCGGGGTTATAAGGTGTCGTGGCGGACATGGATAGGTCCTTCAATAAAACACCCCGCACCGGCGAAGGAGCGGGGTGTATAGGCCGAGCTAAGGATCAGTTCTTGAACTCGGATTCCCAATAAGTCTCGATCTTGCTGACTAGCGAGTCCGGGAGCGGAACGTAATCCAGCGCGGCAGCATCCTTCTGTCCGTTTTCCAGCGACCATTTGAAGAAGTCGAATGCAACCTTGCTGCGCTCGGCATTCTTCGGCTCCTTGTACATGATGACCCAGGTCGTCGCCGTGATCGGCCAAGCATCAGCACCAGGGGCATTGGTCATCAGCAAATTGAAGTCTTTTGCGCTGCTCCAGTCGGCTGTATCAGCGGCGGCCTGGAAGCTCTTCGAATTCGGCTCGACGAAATTACCTGCCGCGTTCTTCAGCTGCGCGTGGGACATTTTGTTCTGAAGCGCATAGGCATACTCGACGTAGCCGATCGAGTTCTTGATCTGCTTAACGTAGGCAGAAACACCTTCGTTACCCTTGCCACCTACGCCGATGGGCCAGTTGACAGTGGTGCCAAAATTAACCTTTTCCTTCCACTCCGGGCTGACCTTGGCCAGGTAGTTGGTGAAGTTATAAGACGTACCCGAGCCGTCGGAGCGGTGTACGACCGTGATATTGGCCGAAGGCAGGCTAAGATCTGGGTTGAGCTTTGCGATGGCCGGATCGTTCCAGGTCTTGATGGTTCCCATAAAGATCTTGGCCAGCGTTTCGCCGTCCAGCTTGAGCTGACCGGGCTCGACGCCTTCCACATTGACCACCGGCACAATGCCGCCGATCACACTGGGAAACTGGCCCAGACCGGACTTCTCTAGGTCCTCGGTGCTGAGCGGGGCGTCGGAAGCACCGAAGTCAACTGTCGCAGCCTTGATCTGGGCGATGCCGCCACCGGAGCCGATGGACTGGTAATTGATACGGTTATCAGAGTTCTGACTATAAGCCTGGGACCACTTCGATAGCACCGGATAGACAAAGCTGGAGCCGGCGCCAGTCACGTCCGTAGCCTGGGCGACCGTACTCAGGCAAAAAGCAGAGAGAAGGGCGGAAAGACGAAAGGTGCGTGTGATATACACGATGCCTCCTAGGCATGTCAGGCAATTGGGTAGGCCTGAAGCTAGAGCGGCGACGTGAAGTTGGTATGACAGAATCATGACAAAAATATGACTAAGCGGCCAATGGCTATCAATTGATACAACAGAAGCGCGGCGGCCGACTCGCTTGCTGGTCAGTCGTAAGGGGATAGTGTTTGTGTCGGATCACAAAGAAACGTATCAGCTGCCGAGCAATCCATTTTTACATCCAGATACTTTTGATTTCGTCATACGACTAATGGCTTGCTACGTTGCCCCTCAGCCCTGGATGGGTTGCTCCTCCTTTTGTCCTTGCAGATCGCCCGGGTCGTCGGTGGGGCAAATTGCTCTCGCTGGGCGTACGACTTCATAGCTATCGCCTTGCTTGTGGCAGGTTTTCAACTGGCCTGTCTCATGTTTCTAGGCGTATGGGTCTTTGGTCTGGCTTTAACTGCTACGCTGATCTGGGCTCTGGTTAAAGCAGGTTGCAACGGTTGGGCGCTGCTTCTACGTCTTGCGTGGCTTGCCTTTATAGGCCGTTATATTGGCGAAGTGTTTAGCGTGAGGTTTCCGCATCGCTCTGACGCTTCTTATTGGCGGCCTCTTCGACGCGAGCAGCATGGTCGGCCGAGGCCGCCTCGGCGAGTTCTGTCCGGGCCGCAGCCTGGTTACCTGCCGCAGCATATTCCTGGGCTTTCTGTTCATGCCTGGCAGCTTCCTTACGATAGTCCTCGGTCTTATCGCCACAGGCAGCCAGCCCTGCCAAAGTCAGGGCTGCGAACGTGATAGCCAACACGGAGCGCATGGTCCATTCCTTCTTCCGTCTAGTGCGTTACTTGGAAGAAGGGGGCTGCCTGAAGTTCAAAAAATGACTGGCTGCGGGTTAAGCGAGTATTTTGGTGACAGGTAAGAAGCCTCTGGTACGCTGCGTTTAGTGCACCCATAGGTGTTTGGAACACCCAGGATGCACTAACCACAACAAAGGATGCATTGCTTAACCGTGGGTCGTGAGCACCGACTCCATCCAGTCCACCACGGCGGCGCCGTCTATACCAAGACAGACGTCTACTACCGGCGAGCGACTCCAATGCTCGTCTACATACTGACGACCTTCAGGTGCAAAAATAGTCTGCCCTTCGGCCAGGCCCTCGGTGATCACATTCAGATGTCCGCGTACGGTCTGGAACAGATCGGGGCGACGCAACCAGGCTACGGCGCAACTGTCGTGCGGGCAGCAGCCATCGATACCCAACGCGGACCCGTAGAACTTCGCATAAAACGCATAGCTGTGCGCCAGCAGCGGGCCGAGAGTGCGATGCGCTTCGGTGATGCGTTGCATTCTGGCCGGGTCGAGACAGGTGCGATGGGTCACATCGAGGCCCACCAGCGTTAGCGGCCAACCCGCAGTCAATACCTGCGCAGCGGCATGGGGGTCCGAGAAAATGTTCGCTTCGGCTAACGGTGTAACATTACCTCCCTCACGAATCGATCCGCCCATAACCACAACGCGGGCCACGCGATGGACAACCTCGGGGTCGAGTTCGAGGGCTTTGGCAAGATTTCCCAGCGGCCCAACCGCCACCAGCGTGATTTCACCGGGCCGTTGGCGGGTCTGCTCGACAATGAACTCTGCGGCGCTCTGGCTGACGGCTTGACGGGTCGGTGCCGGCAGGTGCAGATTGCCCAAACCATCGTCTCCGTGCACATGGGTCGGTACTGGGTATGGCGTCTTTTCGAGTGGCGTACCGACGCCCTGGGCTACAGGAATGTCCAGGCCGGCCAGCTCCACCAGTAACAGTGCGTTGCGGGTGGCGGTCTCGATGGAAACGTTACCAAAGGTCGTGGTCAGGCCGACGACTTCGATGCCTGGGTCCGCCATGATCAGAGCAATGGCTTGGGCGTCGTCGATGCCGGGATCGGTGTCGAAAATGATGGGCGTGGTTGTCATGTACGCAGGTCCTTTGTTCATCGTATCGTCAGCGTAAGCATTTAAAGTAAGCATTTGATACGCCGCAGGTCGAATGGGCATCGGGCACGGTAACGCCAGGACAGGAAACGCGTCTACTGTTTCATGTCCCATTTTGCTGCTCCTTTTCTCAACGATAGGATTCCACACATGATCAAGTCTTATGGCTATGCTGCTCACTCCCCGACGGATCGTCTGGCGCCCTACCAGTTCGAGCGTCGCGAATTAGGTCCGCATGATGTCCAGATCGATATTCTCTACTGTGGTGTTTGCCATTCGGATCTGCATACGGCCCGCAACGAGTGGAAAAATACGCTCTATCCGTCCGTTCCCGGGCACGAGATCGTCGGGAAGGTCGTCGCGGTCGGCGAACACGTTACCCGTTTCAAGGTAGGCGACATAGCGGGTGTCGGCTGTATGGTGGATAGCTGTCAGCAATGTTCCTCCTGTGGTGAGGGGCTGGAACAGTATTGCGAAAACGGCTTTGTCGGCACTTATAACGGTCCGGTTTTCGGCGGAGACAATACCTACGGTGGCTATTCCGACAATATCGTTGTCAGCGAGAAATTCGTCCTGCGCATTACGCACACCGAAAATCTAGCAGCTGTGGCGCCGTTGCTCTGTGCAGGCATCACTACCTATTCGCCATTGAGCCATTGGAAAGTAGGCCCCGGCAAAAAAGTTGGTGTAGTAGGTCTGGGTGGGCTCGGCCACATGGCGGTTAAAATCGCCCATGCTATGGGCGCGCATGTTGTGCTATTCACTACGTCACCCGACAAGAAAGAAGATGCGCTGCGCCTGGGTGCCGATGAGGTGGTGGTTTCCCGAAGCCCTGATGAAATGGCTGCCCATACAAACAGCCTGGACTTCATCCTCAACTGTGTCGCCGCCTCGCATAACCTGGACGCATTCCTCGCTCTGCTCAAGCGTGACGGCACCATGACCCTGGTCGGCGCGCCCGCCGAGCCGCATCCCTCGCCTGATGTGTTCAGCTTGATCTTCAAGCGCCGCCAGATTGCCGGTTCGCTTATTGGCGGGATTGCCGAAACCCAGGAAATGCTCGATTTCTGTGCCAAGCACAACATTGTTTCGGACATCGAGATGATCGACATGCAAGACATCAACGAGGCCTACGAGCGCATGCTCAAGGGTGACGTAAAGTACCGTTTCGTGATCGATATGGCGTCGCTGAAAAAGGAAGGGTCGGCAGCCGCTTGAGAAAAGACCTGCCTAAGCGCGTCCGGCGCTCAGGCAGGTCCAACATCGTGTAAGGAAAGGGGACCATGTTATGGGTCTGGTATTCAAACCGCCTGCTCACGGTGATTACAAGACACTTGCCACCTGGGTCTCTGACGCTGAGGCATGTGTCCGGTGGGCCGGCCCACAACTGCTTTACCCTTTTTCCATTGATGAATTGCCCGCGCTGTTAAAGGTGCCTGGTGAAAGTTTCTGTCTCACGGATGACGAAGACCGGTTACTTGCCTTTGGCCAGTATCGTCGGGTGCCTCCGCATACAATTCACCTGTGTCGCATCATTGTGGCGCCCGAAATGCGTAGACAAGGTCTGGCCAGGCAGCTTTGCCAGCGACTGATCCAGCGCGGGGTACAGATGACTGGCGCCTCCAAGGTAACGCTGCGCGTTTACCGAGACAATGTGGCTGCCCAGGCCGTTTACCGTCAGCTTGGATTCGTCCCGGTAGCATTGCCCGGCGAAGAGCAGGTCATTGGTATGCGGCTACGACTTGAGCAGCCCTTACAGCCTCCGTCCCAGGGCTTGGATCAAACGCCAGGATAGCCCTGGCGTTCCCGAAGGCATGTTCCGCTAGGCTTACGGCTGCCCTACATGAATCACGATCTTGCCTACGGAGCGGCCGGACTCGCTGAGTTCATGGGCTTTGACAATATCCTTCAAGGCGAACTCGGCAAAGATGACGGGGCGTAGCAAGCCGTTGTCCACCAGATCAGCCATGCGGCGCAGGATATCGGCGTTCGGTTCGATGAAAACAAAAGCGCTGCGCACGCCATGGGCCTTTGCGGTGTCCTCGGACGGCGGAGCGACAATAGAGACCAGAATGCCGCCCGGCTTGAGCACACTCCAGGACGCCTCTTGTACATCACCACCCAGGGTATCGAAGACTACGTCCACGTTTTTCACAACATCCTGGAAATTCTGCGTTGTGTAATCGATGACCTCATCAGCGCCTAAGGACTCTACCAGCTTGCGGTTTTTCTCGGACGTGGTTGCGATAACATGGGCACCGCGCCATTTGGCCAACTGGACGGCCAGAGTCCCGACACCGCCCGACGCAGCATGAATCAGCACACGCTGACCGGGCTGGGTCTGGCTGGCATTCACAATAACTTCCCAGGCCGTAATGCCAGCCAGCGGCAGCGAGGCTGAGGCTACATGGGAGGCAGTCCTGGGCTTGTAGGCCGCCTCGCTTTCACGCACCGCCACATACTCGGCGTACGTCCCGTTACGCTTGATATCAGGACGTGAAAAGACAGCATCACCCACCTGGAAGCGTGTGACATTGGCGCCGACCTCTTCGACGATGCCAGAAACATCCCACCCCAGGGTCAACGGCATCTGGTAGGGCAGCATGTCCTGCAGATATCCCCGGCGGATCTTCCAGTCCACCGGATTGACTGACGAGGCTACAACACGGATGAGAATGTCGTCAGGATTCAGAGACGGTTTTTCCGCTTCTCCGTAATGAAGGACGCTCGCATCGCCGTAGGTATGGATCTGGACAGCTTTCATCGAAATCTCCATTAAATGTAAGAAGAGTGGTATGGCCGAGGCGAGGGCGGGTAGTCCAGTCGTCCGGCCAGCAGATAGTCGGCGTCATACGCCGGTCTTATGGGTATCTGCCCGTGCGGGCTACCTTACCGGCTTGGGAAACGGCATGAAACGTTTAAGCAAGACTACGCTAACGCTTTTAATTCTTTTTGCGGTCGTGGTGGTGATACGGCTGCTGGCACCGTTCGGTGTGCATCGCTATGTAGAACATCAAATGAACAAGATTCCAGGTTATCGCACGTCTGTCGCTGATGTAGATATCAATCTGTTCAAAGGGGGATATACGCTTCATGGTGTCCGTATCGAAAAGGCCAACGGGGCGGTGCCTGAGCCCCTCTTCGAGACCGAGCGTGTCGAGAGCTGGACGCAGTGGGGCGCATGGGCTGAGGGCAAGCCTGTCGGGTTGACGCGTCTGCACCATCCGGTCTTTACTTTTGTTCTTGCAGATGACGAGGCTCACAGCCAGATGGGCATCGACTCCCGTTGGCTGGCGCAAGTGGATTCCCTGTCTCCGCTGGCGCCCAACCACTCGGAGATCATTGACGGCACGCTGCGTGTGATCGACAAGCATCCTAATCGCCCCGTGACCTTTTTCATCAATAACATCCAGTCGACTACACGCAACCTGGCCAATGCCGAGGGGCTTGAAGATTCCTTGTGGTCTACAACAGAGATGACAGGCTCCCCGATGGGAAAAGGCGCGATGACAACTCATCTAAGACTGAATGGGCTTTCTCCGTATCCATCCTTCGAGATGGATACGGCCATTGATAACCTGCCCTTAAATACCTTCAATGACTTTTTGCGTGCCTACGCCCGTATTGATGTGGAGCAGGGCACGCTTACGTCCCGTACCCATGTTGTTGGAAAAGACGGTCGCTTTACCGCCTATACCAAACCACGTTATGAGGGCCTGAAAACTGTGTCGTTGGAAAAGGATATGGCAGAAGAAGGCGTATTAGGCGTGCTGAAGGAAGGCATCGCTGGCCTCGCGGCTACGCTAACTGACCAGGATGACCCTTCCGATCCGGACGATGGTATTACCCTTCGGCTAAGCGGTGTTGTGAATGCCCACGAGCTGCGTCTTGATCCCGAATCCTCATTGCGTCGCCAGTTCATCGACTCTCTTACGCCAGGTTCGAACTAGGCATGATGCCCTGGGTCATGCATGTCGATTTGCAAAGGCTTAAGCGGGTTGATCAATTTGTGCCAACCCTTTGCGAATCTCGTCTACTCTGCCGGGGCGTACCACCCGTCCCACTTCCTGAGCATCGCGGAAAAAAATCAAGGTTGGCCATAGTTTTACCCGGAACGAGCGACCCAGCGGGCGGCCGCTGCCATCTTCGATCTTGAGGTGCCGCACCTCTTCATGGGTCTCAAAGGCCTGCTCGATAAGCGGCTGTGCAGCACGGCAGAAGCCGCACCAGGGGGCACCAAACTCGATGACTGTAGCACCGGGCAAGGCATCGACTTCAGCACGGGTCGGCTCTTTGTCAGCGTAAAGCGTATTCATAGGCATGGCGTTCTCCTGCAACACGGCGGGGTATTTTCAATAGACCTTTCGGGGTAACGGATATCCCTTCGAAACGATACGCGTACGTGGGCTATAGCAAAAGGCTTACACGATGCTCCGGCGATAAGCTCTGTTGCTTACATGGCAAGGTGCGTACTCTACACACATCGGACAGCGGCGCAGGAAGCGCCCTGAGCAGATCAAGGATGATGACCACGCCAGGATGGCACTCGGCAAGGACGTCGAGTCAGGTCAACAAGAACCCCGCTTCGGCGGGGTTCTTGCGTTTGGGCCGCGGTATGATCGATTCGCCTGGTCTTTACTTCAATCGCAAGCATGCTACCGTACCGCCTGGGAGATGGCCTTCCCCCTTCTAATCGCCCCGTGCTGATGATGCCTATGCCACCCCTTTATCTGGGCGCGTAGGTGCGCTCTGAACGATCAGGATGCGATCATGCTGTGTTGTTGCTTCTTTCTTGAACTAGACCCGCCCCTCTCAGATAACTACTCAATAAGGCAGGAGTATTGGCCATGCTGAAAACCGTACTGGCGATTGCCCTGGGTGCGGCGGCAGGTGCAGTGCTCCGTTGGTTTCTCGGGCTGCGTCTGAATGCTCTGCTTCCCTTTGTACCGCCTGGGACGCTCGCAGCCAACCTGATCGGGGGATATGTCATTGGCTTGGCGCTTGCCTTCTTTGCCGCGACGCCTTCGCTTAGTCCTGAATGGCGGCTGCTCATCGTGACCGGCTTTTGTGGGGGGCTTACCACCTTTTCGACGTTTTCAGCCGAGGTTGTTGCCTTGCTTCAACAGGGCCGGATCGCCTGGGCCTTGGGGGCCATTGCCGTGCATGTCTGCGGCTCGCTGATGATGACGGGCGCCGGTATGCTAACTTTTCAACTCTTCAGTACACGCTGACTGAGATCAGACGCTGCCTATGGCAAAAGGCTTACACGCGCTTACAGTGTTCCGCTCTGTTGCGCAGCGGGAGAGGTACGTAATCTACACACATCGGACAGAGCACAGGATGTGCTCCTCTCAGGTCAAGGATGATGACCGCGCCAGGATGGCACCTCGATAAGGATATTGAGTCCGGTCAACAAGAACCCCGCTTCGGCGGGGTTCTTGCGTTTCAGGCCAAACGATTCGGCTTTCCCCTGCGCGGCATGACGTCTTCCGGTTAGTGTTGTAAAGTTCAATAGTCAGACTATTCTATGGCATCTTGCTATTACGTGTCAGGTCTGATGTTCGCTAACAACTACAACAAGGAACATGTCATGTCTTTTGCTCGTCGAGAATTTCTTACGGCCTCCTTGGCTTCTGCCGCAGCGTTAGCCACTGGGAGTACGCTGGCGGCAACAACGGCTGCGGCTGATGACCCCTTCGGCCTTAAGCGGGACTGGAATGGCAGGCCCGCCATTGTCATGCCCGACCCTGCCTGGGAGGTGCATGATGCTGCGTTTAAAGGTCGGCTGGGCAACGCCATGGTCGAACGTTTGTGGAGCGGAGGACGCTGGACGGAAGGACCGGTCTGGATGGCGGATTGGCGCTGTCTGTTGTTCAGTGATATCCCCACCGCCCGTGTCTTGCGCTGGACGGAGGACGACGGCCGGGTCACGGTATTCAATGCTCAGTCCAACAATGCCAACGGTCATACCCGTGACCGCCAGGGCCGGTTGATCAGTTGCGAGCACGACACCCGACGGGTCACTCGCCTGGAGTACGACGGCAGCACTACCGTGCTGCTGGATACGTTCCAGGGCAAGAAGCTCAATGCGCCCAACGATGCGGTGGTCTCCTCCGATGGTGCGGTGTGGTTCACCGATCCGGGGTACGGCATCCTGGGCGCTTATGAGGGACATAAGGCTGAATTCGAACTGCCAACCAATGTTTATCGCATCGATCCGAACACCGGTGACGCCAGGGTAGTGACGGGCGACTTTCAGCGACCCAACGGTATTGCATTGTCACCAGATGAAAAGCGCTTGTATGTCAGTGATACAGCTGGCGGGGGTGAAGCAGGCAAGCCGCTGCACCTGCGTGTTTTCAATATTGGCGAGAACGGCAGTCTGAGTAATGGCCGGGTGCTGATTGACGCGAAAGAGGGTGGTGTAATTGACGGTTTCCGCTGTGACAGCGAAGGCAACCTCTGGTGCAGTTGGGCTGGTGATGCCTTGCAGAACAGTGTTCGGGTTTTCTCGCCCGAAGGTAAGCCGCTGGCGACTCTGCACTTGCCGGAAACTGTTTCCAACGTGGAATTCGGTGGCGCCAAGGGTAACCGGTTGTTTATTACGGGAGGGCAATCGCTCTACGCGACCTATGTCAATGCAGTAGGTGCTCCGCGTCGTTAATGACCGTTCAGGCGCAGAAAGCCGTCGCGCCTACGATCCTGCGGAGGGGTGCGATTCCCGAGCCTGGGCGAGTAGAGTGATGACCTCTTCATCGGAGGTCTGCTCGAAATCATCGTAATGCATACCAACGGCATAAAACGGTTCGGGCATGAGCAGACAGACCACCTTATCCGCCAGCGGGCGTAATGTATCCAACGTTTCCCGTGGGCCAACCGGTGCTGCGAAGAGCAGGCGGGCGGGCTGTGCTTTCGCCAGGGCTTCCAGAACAACCCGCGCCGTATTGCCGGTAGCGACTCCATCGTCTACAACGATGACCTGACGGTCTGTAATCGAAACCGGCGGACGATCACCACAATACCGGCGGCGTCGCCGCTCGATTTCCCGAAGCTGACGCTCTTTTTCTGCCTCGAACCAAGCGGTTGAGGCTTTAAAATAAGTAAAGGCCGACTGGTCGGCAACCCAATGGGGCGGATTGCCGTCTACGATGGCGCCTATACCGAACTCCTGGTTATGAGGCGCGCCAATCTTTCGGACCAGGACCACATCCAGCGGTGCGGCAAGAGCATGGGCTATCTCATAGGCCACTGGTACACCACCACGCGGGAGGGCCAGGATGATCGGCGTACCCGTGATATGCGGTCGCAAGGCTTCCAGAAGCGCCCGGCCAGCCTCCTGGCGGTTACGAAAACCGGCCATTGTTAGAGGCCGAAGGGGTAGGTGTCATCTTCTTGATGGTCAACGGCCCCGTCCTGCTCAAGCGGCGTAACCGCTCGGGTTTCCTCGATCCAGATAAAGGCGTCAAACTGATCCGCCAGTACCGTTTCGAAATAATGGCTCATCCGTTCGGTCTCGGGGCGGTAGATGACGCCAATGGCGCGATTGAGGAATAGCTCACTCAACCCCTCGCGAAGCTCCTCGCGGCGTGGGTCGCGCCAGTCGGTCAGCGAGGCCGGTATTCCTGCCTGGCGAAAACGGTGCTCCCAGCTGTCGGTACGCGACGGGCGTACCGTCTTGATACGCATGTCACCATCCCAATCATCCGCAGCGGCCACCTGGCCTCTATCCGTGCCCATGCCAATGAGAACCGCCTGCCGATCGTAGGCGCTGCGGCAGAGTTGGCCGATGTTGAATTCGCCACGCCAGCCCATCGCCGTTGCATCGGCATTACCAATATGTGAATTGTGCGCCCAGACGACTGCTTTTGCCTTAGGGCCGCGATGGTCCAGCAGGGCTTGAAGAGTGTCGAACATATGGCGGTCACGCAGGTTCCAGGAGGCGACAGAGCCGCGGTACATAGCGCGGTAGTACTGCTCGGCCGCCCGCACGACGCGGGCATTCTGTTGGGCATTAAAGAACGCTTCGCCGTCGTTGACGAACAGCGAGAGCCGTTCGGAAAGTAAGGTATTCAATTGTGCAACGACTGCATCTTCGCACGAGTCCTTGCCGGCACGCTCGACGAGATGACCATAAAGGGCTGGCTCATCCTGCCAGCGGGAAAGGCAGCTATAGCGTTCACGCGCCTGTTTGGCCAACGCAGGGTCGGTCTCCTCCAGATAGCGCAGCACTTCTGAAATAGAGTTGCGTAGGCTATACACATCCAGGCCACGAAATTCGATCCGTTGATCAGGTGAGAGAGCACTGTTGTGTGCATGCAGCCAGCGGACAAAGGCGTCCATGTCCGTGTTGCGCCACATCCAAGTTGGAAAACGGGTAAAGGCCTTTTCCTTCCAGGCGGAAGGCCCAAGTCTTCGCACGTACCGATCGATCTGACTGGCATCGGGCCAATCCGCTTCAGCCGCCACAATGTTGAAGCCGTGCCGCTCGATCAGTCGCCGGGTAATGGCAGCGCGTGCCTGGTAAAAGTCGCTCGTGCCGTGGCTGGCCTCGCCAATCAGCACGACTCGGGCATCGCCATAACGGTCGAACAGTTCGCCGAACTCGCTTGAGTCGAGCGGGGGCAGGGGCTCGGCGTATTGACGCAGCAGGTTGGGAATATCGTCTTCAGCGTGTTCCGTCGAGCGATGCAGAAAACGTTGCAGCCGTTCTTTCGCATTCAGAACCATGGCGATCTACCTCATGGAAAAGGAGATACAGCGCCCTTTTCCGTGGGCTATTGATGACGTCATGCATAGTCTGAAGACTCTGGTAGGCGCTGTGATGTTCCAGTCGAAAGGCTTTGGTTAGGAAGCCGCCGATTATCGGTACACGTACCGCTTCGCTGCGACATTGGTGGCAGGGCACGGTCAACCGGATTCACCCCGTCATTTGAGGAGGATCTCTATGACATCTAGTGTCGAGGTGCTGGATCGGAGTATTCAGCAAACTAATCTGTGGCTGGACGATATCGCTACGCACATGGGGGCGCCGGACCGGCAAACGGCTTATCAGGCCCTGCGCGCCGTGCTGATGGCGGTGCGTGATCGCATTGGTATCGACAATGCAGCCCATTTGGCGGCTCAGTTGCCGCTAATGATTCGAGGCATCTTCTATGAAAATTTCCACCCGCACGGCACACCGACGCAGGAAGAGACCCGCGATGCATTTCTAAAGAAGGTAAGCAGCCTTATTTCCCCAACCGTAGATGCCGACCCAGCAAAAGCCACCAAGGCGGTACTGCGGGTTCTGTACGAACGAATCGATCCAAACGAAGTGGCAAAAGTGGCAGGGTTGTTCCCTATGCCGCTGCGCAGCCTATGGCCTGAAGAAACCGATGTGCCGGGCACTCGGGAGGGAGAAGCGTAATATGCAAATCAATGTCGAGCCGCTGGATCAGTCAGTCAAACAGGCCCTACAATGGATCAACGAGGTCGATGAGCGCATGGGGACCCATAACCCGCGTTTGGCGATGACAGCTCTGCAATGCACCTTGCAGGCGGTGCGGCGACAACTCGAACCCGAGCAGGTAGCACATCTAGCCAAGTGCCTGCCGATTCCTCTGAAAGGGGCCTTGTTCGAGAACTGGCGTCCGACTGCTCCCCGTCCGGCTGCGAATCGTGCCGATTTTCTAAGCGCGCTCCAGGATACGGTGTTCCGCAACGTTGGGATTACAGTCGAACGCGCTGTGAAGGCGTCGATCGAAGTAATGTGTAAGCGAATACCGGCCGAAACCGTAGCAGAGTTCGCGACACGATTGCCGTTTGACCTGCGTAGCCTGTGGTCGAACGAGCCCTTGCCTTATCCCGGACATGGAGCGGTATAGCTGTTTGTCAGCTATGGAAAAATATTCAGGAGAGTCCTTAAGGTTATCGGAAGCAGGCCGATAGACTGAATATCGGGACACACTACACCCTCCTGTAGCCCGACTCTTTTTTACCCGGCTTCGGTCGGGTTTTTTATGCGTGTGTATTTAGGTGGGGATTACAGAAAGAAAGACGCGTTACATAAAGGGTTTTGTTTTCAAGCCGATAACTACATAACTTCTTTCAGACCATGATGTCTGGCTAAAGCGGCCTGTTTAGGCCAGGCCTTTTCAACATGAACGAAACGCTTTCTTCTATAGATCGCCATCAGATCCTGCAGAACGTTACCGAGCGATTCTGGGGAAAGGCAGGCCTCGGTGTCACAGCGGCTTTTATTACGCATGCCGTCTTTGCCGTGGTCTTTTATCTCGTGGGTAGCATGAGCCTAGCTGTCTTTAATGTGGGCAGCGTTGTGGCGTATGCCATTTGTCCCCGATTGTTAAAGACCAAGCGGTTTCGGCTCGTCAGTCTTATCCTTGCCTGGGAAATCATACTGCATTCGCTACTCGCGACCTTGATCATGGGGTGGAGCAGTGGGTTTTACTACTATCTGTTCTGCATCATCCCGCTGGCGTTGTACAACTATACGATCAGTATCAGCTGGAGAGCCGCCTTTTGCGTGGGCACTCTTATCGTTCTTGCGGCCGGTAAGCTCATGGCGCCTCAGTTGGTCAACCAGGTGGGTTTAAATGCCGATCAATTAGAACTTTTTGCTTTCGCCAACCTGATCATCGCCGCAGTTATCCTCATTTATATCGCAGCACTAACCGCCTTTTCCTCGCTGGCCATGCAGTCGGATCTTTTTAATCTGGCGAACACGGATGGCCTGACCAAGTTGTACAACCGTGGTCGGCTGCATACTGAGGCACAACGTCTTTATGCGTCTCAGCGCTATAAGCCGCTCGCCTTGATCATGCTAGATGTCGACCATTTCAAGACGATCAACGATACCTACGGACATGATGTAGGTGATGCGGTCTTACAGAAAGTTTCGACCGTACTCATAGAGAGCGTTAGGTCTACGGATGTCGCGTCTCGCTGGGGCGGCGAGGAGTTTCTCATTCTGCTGCGCAACGCCGATTTAGGCATTGTGCGGAATATTGCAGAGCGCATCCGGCAGCGGATCGAAGCCGCCGAGTACGAGGGCGAGAACGGCCCCATCAAGGTGACTGCAACGTTGGCTTTTTGTGAGATAGGCCAGAATGAGGCCTTGCAGGATGCGATTCAGCGAACCGACAAGGCGCTGTATGTGGGGAAAAAGTCAGGGCGGAACCGGGCCGTGGCGGCTGAAGCACAGAAAATGATCGAAGCGTCCTGAGGTATAGCCAACGGGTGCCCTGAGAAATGCGGGGCGCTTGGATGATACGGTCATTTTCACTGCTCAAAGGCCAGCCTCTAGAGTGCTCAAGCAAAGAGACCATTTTTCTGTTCTCTCTGCTGTGAGTACAACACTTGTCGGTAGAGGGGATTTTCCTGGGGCTCCGCCTGCTCCAATCCGAACAGGGGATTTGATGCCAGGGAACCATGATGAGTGTGCCCGATACTCTCTTTGCGGATTTCGACGTTCAGGAAAGGCTGGCGCAGCAGCGTGCCCAGCTACCTGAGGAAATCGCGGCCCTTGCCGAAAATCAGATTCTTCAGTCACCTCCGGCCCGGCTGGTCGATTATTTCGTCCAGAAGAACACAATACAGCCCCCGGTCTTGCGGCGCAGTGACTGGCAGATGGACGTGCAGGAAGATTATGCCGTTGAAGAGGAGGCTCCCATTCAGCGGCTGGAAATCGAAGTGCCTTTTGATGGTGACGAAGAGTTATTCCAGGCACGGAGCGGGGCACCGTTCGAAACGTCGCTGCCGATCAAGATCCATAAACAATCGCTGCTGATAACCCTTGAGGTCAAACCCGGAGAGGAGCACGGCGCCAAGGCCATGATCGAGCGCACGCTTAACGACATCGACAAACACTTGGACCGGATAAGAAGCGTTGTGATGGCTTACAACGAGGCCCTAGTGAGCCAAGTGGAAGCTGAGATTGAAAAACGTCGGCAGCAGCTGCTGGGACGAAAGGCGCTGCTTGCCGCTCTTGATATTCCTTTACGACCGCGCCCAGGCGGGGCGCGGCCCGGTAGCCGAAAACCATTGCCCGCTCTACCTCTCGTACCCGCCGAGCCGCAACGGCCGGAGCCAACGCTGACGCCTACGCAATATGAGCAAGTGCTAGAGGCTGTCCACGGCGCGGTCGAATGCCTGTCTTATAGTCCCAGCCTGTTCGCTGCAATGGACGAGGGGCTGCTACGAAATCACGTTCTTCTGCATATCAACGCCGCTTTCGAGCGGGACGATGGTGCAGAAGAAGCGTTCAGGGCCAAAGGCCCGGCAGGCTTTGAACTGCTGGTAGGCGGGCGAGGCGTCTTTACCGGGGAATGCCTGTTCTGGAGCCATGCCGAAGCGTACAACCGTTATCTTGATGAGCTGCTGGCATCTGCACTGTGGCAGGAGGCGAAAGCCGTTTTGCTGGTATTTCAGAGGGGCAAACGTACCGCTTCTGTATTGAAAAACGTGTGCGCTGCGACAGAGAGCCACCCTGGCTATGTTGCGTCAGCAATCAACCAAGTTGAGTCAGGCTGCCGTTTCGTATTGCAGGTTTCCAAAGATACCTCACGGCAGATCACGCTGACGGTACGGATTGTCGAAGCGCCCAACTCGGCTGTTAAAACCAAGCCGACAAGCGCACCACGCCGGACGAGAAAGGCGGACCCGGCTGCTCATGGGCAGGCTGGGTTTGATTTCTGATCGGCTACGCGTTGTTGTGATCAAACCGCCTCGCAGAAGTGCCTATAAATAAAAGGTCAGGGAGGCGAGGGTGTCGATAGGACTCTTCTGATAGGGCGGAGACAGGCTGCTTTCCAAAAAAGTGTCCAAGAGACGCTGCGGAAGGTGAAAAAGGCCTGAATGGTTTTCGAAGCCAACAAAAAACCCGCCGAAGCGGGTTATTTGCTGACCAAGCTCGACATCCTGTCGACATGCCATCCTGGCAGAGTCATACGTCCTTGATCAGGCTGAGCGCGTCCTGCGCTGCATCTGATGTGTGTAGAGTACGCACACCGCGCAGGCAGGCCTAGCGGCAAACGTGGTAGACGTTTGTAAGCCTTTTGCTACGCCTGTTGTAGAGCAGGAAGCTTATGGGCTAAGACGAAGGATAAGATCATGACTGGTATACGCTACGCCCGGCTTGGGTCCATGGAAGTAAGTGCTGTCGAAGCAGTAGGGCAGCGCTTTGAAAAGCACAGCCATGACGAATGCGTCATTAGCGCCAATCTGCTTGGTGAGGAGCAGGTCTGGCTGGATCGAAAGACCTTTACTGCACGAGCAGGAGCGATTACCGCTTATAACCCCGGGCAGATTCAAGCGGGCGGTGCTCAGGAGGGGCAACCATGGCGGTTTGTCAGTTTGTACCTGACGACGGAGAGGCTGGCCGCCGATATAGGAGTGAGCCGGGTCGAGTTCGAGCGACCTGTGTGTGAGCGACCAGACCTGGCAAAGGCTTTGGCCGTGGCAATAGCCTGGAGCTTGTCCGGTGATCCGTTCATGTGCGAGCGCGGCGAGGAAGAACTGGTCATGCTGCTGCCTCAAGTCATGACGGCGATAGGTGTACGCCTGGCCTGCCCAGTCTCCATGGGGGTATCAGCTGTCATACGTACTCAGGAACTACTGGCCGCACGGTTACAGGAGAGTCCGACGTTGGACGAGATAGCCTGCGAACTGGGATTGTCCAAGTTCCACATGCTGCGTACCTTTCAGCAGGAAACCGGGCTCAGCCCTCGGCAGTGGGCCATGCAACTGCGTACGCGCCGCGCCCAGGCCCTGCTGCGTGCCGGGATGCCCGCCACGCAGGTAGCCTATGCGTTAGGGTTTGCCGATCAAAGCCACCTGAGTCGGCATTTCCGCGCAGCCTATGGACTGTCACCAGGGCGTTATCAACGTGCCCTACGAGGGTGAGACCGCAATCCAGTACAAGTTTTTTCCGGCCATAACAGGCAGGGTTGCGCTGTTTCTTTTTCCGGTGATCTCTCATGCTGATGATCGTAATGTCCGCCGCACTGTTCGGTTTTATCTTTTGTTTGTCTCCCGGCGCCGTTTTGGCGGAAACGCTCCGGCGTGGTTTACAGGGTGGCTTCAGACCCGCCTTGTATGTGCAGCTAGGATCACTGATCGGCGATGCGCTCTGGGCCTTATTGGGGCTTGCCGGAATCTCTATCTTGTTGATGGAGCCGGCCATCCGAACGCCGCTGGCAGTGGTTTGTGCGATCTACCTGACCTGGCTGGGCTTCAGAAGCATGTATGAGGCCTGGCGTCTGCCTGCGCCAACTGATGAAGCCAGCCCGCAGACAGCAGGTGCTTTTCTGACCGGTGCTCTGATTTCCCTGACCAACCCCAAGAACATTGTGTACTGGGGCGCACTTGGCAGTGCGCTGGCAGGAATTGTTGGCGATACCCCTGGCACCGGGCAGTTGGCTGCCTTCTTTGGGGGATTCATGGCGGCTTCCGTAACCAGTTGTTTTATCAGTGCTGGTTTGGCCGCCTGGTTGGGCCGTACTGTTTCGCCGCGCGGCCACCGCATCAGCCACGGTGTATGTGGGGTCGCCTTGTTGGTACTGGCCCTGCTGGCTCTGAACGGACGCTGAAATGAAAATAATGTGATGTAGATCAAATGAAACCCTGCCTTGATAGGATGAGTCTATTAAGTACCACGTCCGGGCATGAGTACACCGTTACCCCCTTGAAGGTTCGTGTCACCTACCGGAATGAATTATTCGTTTCGCTGGCTGCAAGGGCTTGGCGCAGGAGAGTGGGGTAAACGATGACGACAAGCAGCGACAAGGGGGATGCCAACCTCGACCGACCACTAGATACGGAAGGGGGCGGACAAAGTGCTGGGCTGCCGGCCGGTGGGAAGCTAGAGGGCAACAGTTATCATCCGTTGGGTAATCCTGGCGTCAAACACTGGCAGGCCTCCTATATCTCACGGTCGGGCCTGGACGATCGAGGCAACATATTCTTCGCTGCCGTTGAAATGACGCGGATGCCTATGGCCATCAGCGACCCGAATCAGCCGGACAACCCTCTCGTCTTTGTCAATCGGGCATTCCTCGACCTGACCGGATATCGAGAGGAAGAAGTCGTAGGACGAAACTGCCGTTTTCTTCAGGGTGAGAAGACGGATCCAGATACCGTAGCGGAAATCCGGGCCGCGCTTCAGGATCATCGCGCTGTAGCTGTGGATATTCTCAATTATAAGGCCGGCGGTACGCCGTTCTGGAATGCCTTTTTCACGGGGCCGATCTTTGATGAAAACGGCAGGCTGCTGTACTGGTTCGCTTCGCAAATCGACATCACACGGCGACGTTTTTCAGAGCAGTCGTTTCGGCAAGCACAAAAGATGGAGGCGATTGGTCAGCTCACGGCCGGGCTCGCCCATGATTTCAACAACCTGCTTCAGGTCATTACCGGCAATCTTGAACTCGCCGAACAGTACACGCAGGACAACGCGATGCTGGCGCTCGCGATCCAGAGCGCCCAGCAGGCCGCCGAGCGCGGCGGCAAGTTGACTCAGCAGCTTCTGACCTTTGCCCGAAAGCAAAGGCTGGAGCCTAGGCAGGTCAGTCTGAATTCCCTCGTTGTGGACTTCAGCGAAATGCTGGTGCGCACGTTGGGTGAGAAAGTGGATCTGCGTTTGGATCTTAAACCAGGGCTGCCCGCGTGTACGGTAGACCCTACCCATATGGAAATGGCCCTGCTGAACGTGTTGATCAATGCCCGCGATGCAATGCCTAACGGCGGCAAAGTAACGATCGGGACGGCCATTTTGCAGGACCGGGAGCGCAGCGATGCCCATCGTTTGCCAGCGGGCGTGTATGTCATGATCTGCGTCATAGATGAGGGCGAGGGGATGCCGCCTGAAATCGTACAGCGGGCCACTGAGCCCTTCTTTACCACCAAGACGCCGGGCACCGGCCTTGGGCTGGCGATGGTGCACGGCTTCGTTCAGCAATCACATGGTCGTCTGGAAATCGAAAGCCAGCCGGGTGAGGGCACTACGGTGCGGATGATTTTTCCCGTCGCGACTGAGCGAATGGTGCCGCCTACACCTTCTGACGGCTCCTCGGAGGATTCGGCTACGCTTCAGTCGGCCTCAACAATTCTGCTGGTCGAAGACAGCGACGACGTACGTCAGGTTACGGAGTCGTATTTGAAGTCGTTGGGCTATCAGGTTTTCTCCGCTGCTAGTGGAGAGGACGCCTTGCAGTTGCTCGACCGGCAAGGCCCTGTGGATTTATTATTCACTGACGTCATGATGCCGGGCGGCATTAATGGGCTGGTCCTGGCCAGACGTATTCGCCAACGGTACCCTGATATTCCAATACTTCTGGCAACCGGCTACATGGATGATCTGGCCAGTCAGGATGTTGATGTTTCCATGATTACCTTGACTAAACCCTATCGGCAGCATGAGCTGGCCGATCGAATAGCCACGCTATTGGATCGGACCCCGTCCGTGTTCGGCCAGAGGAATTTGACTGAGTGATACGCCATATCCTTGTGGTCGACGACGACTTCCAGATTGCTACGCTGTTCCAGGACTTTTTGGAGGCCAGTGGTTACCGGGTATCGATAGCCCATGAGGGTGTATCTGCCCTGAGTATTTATGATGCGGATCCGGCCGATGCCGTTATTACCGACCTGGCTATGCCAAGAATGGGAGGCAGCGAGCTTATTCGTCATTTAAGGCTCCGCACTCCCTCGCTCCCAGTGATTGTTGTGTCGGGGTATCCCAGCGAAGACTATATCGACAGCCTTAACACGGTTGTTTTCATGAAGCCTGTGAAACTTGCACAACTGGTGCACCAGCTTCAGGAACTGCTCGCCGAGGCGTGAGCTGCCTGAGTTTGAACGGTGGCGCCTTCAGGCATTTACCCACTGCTCAACTACGCGGGGGAGTACATCCTCACAATGGGATTCAACCTTTAGGGTTAGTAAGGCATCCGCCCGTGTCTTGCCCAGGTTGATGGCCATGATGGGCTTGCCTTCCCGGTGAGCCTGCTGACAGAGACGAAAGCTGGAGTAGGTCATTAGCGAGGTACCTATGACCAACAGCGCCTCTGCTTCTTGTACGCTGCGTGTTGCTGCGTCAGCCTGATGGGTCGGTACGCCGTCGCCAAAAAAGACAACATCAGGCTTGAGCATTTCGCTGCCGCAGCAGGGGCAGGCGGGCATGCGAAACGCATTGAGGTAATGCTCAGCCAGTTGAGCGTCTCCATCGGGCGCAAGGATAATGTCGGCCTCCTGCAGGTAGGCGTTTTCGGATTCCAGAATGGCCTGAATATCTTCTCGTCGTTGGCACTTGCCACAATCCAGGCAAACCACGCGATGCAGGTTGCCATGCAGTTCGATGACACGGTGGCTGCCAGCCTGTTCGTGCAACGCATCCACATTCTGGGTGATAAGGCGTGAAATGCGGTGCTTTGCCTCAAGGTGGGCCAGGGCGTGATGCGCTGCATTTGGCTGCGCCTGACGCACGGTAGGCCAGCCCCGCATGCTGCGTGCCCAATAACGCCGCCGGGCCTGTGCCGAGCTGACGAACTCCTGATGCATCATTGGCGCTCGCCCGCGGCGAACACCGTTGGCGTCTCGATAATCCGGAATGCCCGAAGCCGTGCTGATACCTGCCCCGGTGATGACCAGAACTGTACGTGATTTCACAATATTAAGTAGTTCGGTCAAGGGTGATTCTGATGTGACATCCAGCATGGCAAGGCTTCCAGCGAAAGGGCAACACAGTCTTTCGATCAAAGACTTATGATTTTTACCTGACCCTGGGGCCAGCTGATCGTTCTACAAGGGCCACTCAGGAAGACAAACAAGAATGAGGCCTATGCTCTGCTTTTATTTCTTAGAGAATAATTTGAAAGCTATGTAACATTAATTTGCAAAACTCTATATATAAGTTTTGTATAGCTCTAGTGGGTTTCTATGATTATTAAAACCGCTGATCGGTATTTGTGATCCTTATAGTATATTAAAGAACCCTTGCCGTTTGCCGATAGTCATTAAAGGACAAACTTTTTCACATAGTTGTAAACCACTATGCCTTCGTTTAACCCTAGCGTATCCGGATTGTTCAACGATAATTGTGATGTGCAATTATCGGCTGTGCCTGAAAGTTCGAATTTGGTTGTTCTGGCCGTTAAGGATAACGATACAGGCCAGAGCGTGACACGATTGGTTAGTCGACTAGATATTATCGACTTGCAACAGCTGATGCTAATCTCTAGCGAGGTGAAGCGTGAGTTGAACCGTTTGAATAAAGAATATGCAGCTAAACACTAATGCTGCTGTCTTTGTTGCCACGTTTAGTTTGAAAAGTATTGTGCTACCCAATAGAACTTATAAAGAAACCGCACGCGCTAGTGGCAGAACGTTAAGGTTAGGATGTCGATAAGTAGTCTATAGGCGGCGCTGGTTAATTAATCGGAGCGCCGGAACACTGCCTTATAACAAGTACTTCGCTGTAAAGCAGTGCTCTTTATTAAAAGCGTAGTGGGTACGTAAGCCCGGTACGTTACTTTGCTTGGCCGAATACCTTGGTCAAATGCGCTTGGTAATCGGCAACATCACGCTCGATGTTAGGCTCCTTGATGACATCATTTGCCAGGAACGTAGGCAGGGCTTCTAGGCCTATAAATTGCTGCGACTTATGGAACGGGAAGTACACCCCGTCCACACCCTTGCCTTCAAAGAAGTTACCAGGCTCGTCAAAAGCCGCTTTGGGTGCGTTCCAGGTCAGGGACAGCATGTAGCGGCGACCTTGCAGGAGACCACCACTGCCGTACTGCTTGGACGGGTCAGAGCGGGTGCGTCCATCATTGGCATATAATGAGCCGTGACCAGCAGTAAGGACTTCATCCAGGTATTTCTTTACGGTCCAGGGCGCGCCCATCCACCAGCCCGGCATCTGATAGATGATCGCATCAGCCCATAGGTACTTTTGGACTTCTGCTTCCACATCATAGCCGTCTTCGATGCGGGTTTCCTTCACGGTATGGCCCAGCTCGCTCAGGTGGCCGACAGCCATAGTGTGCAGGGTATCGTTATAGCGTCCGCCCGAGTGGGCAAACGCTTTACCGCCATTGATCAATAAAATGTTCATGAATGCCCTCTGCGCTTCAAAATGGCTAGGCGCACGTTGCTTTCTTGCGCCTGAGAAAACAGACAGTGTGGCTGGTTAATGCTTGCCTTTTAAGTAGGGAAAGTGGAAAAAATACTTGATATTTAGTCAAGAATGGCTGGCGCACCATGAAAACCACGCTGGAAGAACACTTGGTCTTCAAGACTGTTGTGGAAACCGGTTCTATTACAGCCGCAGCGGATCAATTAGGGCAGACCGTATCCGGCGTCAGCCGTGCCTTAAGCCGGCTGGAGCAAAAGCTTGATACCACCCTGCTGCGCCGTACTACGCGGCGGTTGGAGCTGACCGATGAAGGCCGCCACTTCCTGGCCCAGATACGTGCCATCCTGGCTTCGGTCGACGAGGCTGAAGAGCAGTTAGCCATTCGTCGGCAACGACCCGCCGGACGGCTACGGGTCAATGCTGCGCCCTCGTTTATGGTCCACACCATCGTGCCGTTGGTAGGTGCCTTTCGGGAGCAGTATCCCGGTATTACCCTGGAGCTGGACACTAACGACCGTTTCATTGATCTCCTGGAGCAGCGTACGGACGTGGCGATTCGCATAGGTGAATTGCGTGACTCCACTCTCCAGGCGCGGCCGCTGGGGCAGAGCCCGCTACGCCTGCTGGCCAGCCCCGAGTATCTGGCCACCTATGGCGAACCGAAAAGCGTGGCTGATCTTAAGCGACATACCTTGCTGGGCTTTAGCCAGCTCGACCATCTCAACGAATGGCCGGTACTCGATAAGCACGGTAGAAGGCTGCATGTAACCCCGGACCTGTCTGCATCCAGCGGGATGACCTTACTGGCGTTGGTTCAGGCGGGGCAGGGTATCGCCTGCCTCGCTGATTTCATGACTCATACGGCCCGTGAGCAGGGGCAGCTTGTGCCGGTCTTGGTCGATCACCTGCAGGATGTTCAGCAGACCATCAATGCCGTGTACTACCGCAATACCCAGTTGTCGCTGCGAATTACGCTGTTCCTTGATTTTATTGCCCAGCACCTGAACACCCGTCTCTGACCAAGGGCCGGCACTTCGACGCTGATCCGCCCTCCTACTAGAAAGAGATCTACCCACTGGGCTTACAGCATCCGTTTTTTATCGTAGGTGTTCCCATGTATCGAATCGGTTTTGCATGCAGTTACAGGCATCCCGACAGAAGCCTGCCCGCCAAGGAAATCGAGACCATCGAGCGGCTTTACAATGGCAAGACAACCACACTGCGCTGGATGTCTGGCGTAACGACCGAGGCGGCGGAGGAAAAGCTGCTGTATGTCATCGAGCACAATCTGCAGGCGCAGATGCGTCTGCTGAGCTATGTGAACTCGTTGCCGTCGCATTTAAAAATGATGCGGATGAGCAGTGACATCCTGCCGTTCTATAGCCACCCCAGTTATACCTATTTCTATGACTCGACCACTATTCGCCGTTTCATTACGGAGCAGTTCGAGGCCATCGGCGAGTACGCCCGTGCCCATGACATAAGACTTTCCATGCATCCAGGGCAGTACTGTGTGCTGGCGTCCGATAATCCGGACATCGTGGAGAACAGTATTCGCGAGTTCGAATACCATGCCGACATGATCCGCATGATGGGGTATGGCCGCAGGTTCCAGGACTTCAAATGCAACATCCATATTTCCGGGCGGCTCGGAGTAGAAGGGATTCGGCACATATGGCCACGCTTGTCCGAAGTGGCTAAACAGTGCATTACCTTTGAAAACGAGGAAAAAAAGCACGGCGTAGACGCCTGCCTGGAGCTGGCCGATCTCGCGCCTGTCGTACTTGATATTCACCACTGCTGGATTCATGAGGGACGCTATATCGAGCGGGACGACCCTCGGGTCCAACGCATCATTGAAAGCTGGCGAGGCGTGCGGCCGACCATGCATTACTCGCAATCGCTGGAAATGTTAATGGACATGGGCTTTTCGGCCAATGAAAAGCTCGATATGGAAACGCTGTTGACCAAGGTTAACAAGCGAGACCTGTATGCCCATAGCGACCGCATGTGGAACCGCTGGTGCAATCAGTATGCAATGTCGTTTCTCGATAGATTCGACATCATGTTCGAAGCCAAGCACAAGAACCTGGCCGTTATCGACTTTTATAACGACTACCTTGCTCAAAAGGCGGCTTGAGCAAGCTATAGCGCGTTGTGGGGCATTGCACCGGAGACATGTATGTACCGGTGCCGTATGCAGTCTCTATTGTTTGTCAGGCACGCTAGCAGCCTGGGCTCTGACGTCGGAAGGCGATACTCCAAAAGCTGCTCTAAATACGCGCGAGAAATGGGCCTGGCTGGAAAACCCATGCCGGTAGGCAATTTCACTCACGCTTTGCCTTTGCAACGCGGGATCAGACAACGCGGCCTTGGTCCGCTCCAATCGGCGCTTTAGGATGAAGTGTGCGACGGACTGATGTTCTTCAGCAAACAGCCGACTCAGATGCCGAGTTGATAGGCCTACGGCCTTTGCCACCTGTGTTGCTGTCAGCTCCGGATCGGGCAGGTGTTCTTCAATAAACGTAAAGGCCTGCAATCGATAGCGTGCTGCCAGGGCGGAGGCGTAGGGTTGACCTGTCTGCGTTGCCAACAGATTAAGGATGACATTCAAGGCCGCCTCACAGGGTACGCGGGCCGGAGATGTGTCTTGCATATTCAACAGGGCCAGCGCCTGAGCACGCAGTTCGTTTAGAAGTACACGCTGCGTGGTCTGTTCTGGGCCAATCCGGATGGGCTTGCGCTTGAGCACCTGAGCTTGATCCTGAAAGCGGTCCAGCGGAACGTCGAACAGGAGTTGCCGCATGTTGCCTGTGAAGCCGAACAGGTAGGGCGTGTCAGTTGTGTAAAGCACCAGTTCGCCGGGCTTAAGTGTAAAGCACTCAGCCCCTTGGTAGAAAAACGCATCGCTCTTGAGGATGAGGCTAACGAATACGGCTTCCTTGGGAGTCGCCCTGATTAAGGGAGGCGGGCGCTCAATAACATGCGGGTTACCCCGAATGTCTGCCAGGCGCAGTGTGGTCAGATCAAGATTGTCTTGTGCGGCGTCCAGGCCTTCTTCTGCAAAGGAGGAGCACTTGAGCCCAACCAGTGCTTGAGCATTATAAGCTTCCCATAAATCGAGACGTTGATGGGGCGGTACATTACGGGTCGAAATACGACTCACGATAGGCATGGCAAACCTGTTCTTTTTATGGGCGAGTCTGCTCTCTGAGACTAGGCGGCCAGGGCATGATGGTCAATCGTCTGAGGCGAAGCGATATGCCCTCAGGTGTCCTGAATCGGCAAAAGAAGCGGCCGGATTCGTCAAATATTATGTACGTGGCTGCGGTATGGTCGATGCCAGAACAAGAACGAGAGGTTTCATCATGCCTGAGTTAGCCCGCACTGAGTTCTGGAAAGAACTGCAACCCATCGCCCATTGCTTCAAGCCAGATACCAAGCCCGAAGTTTATATTGCTAATGCGCCAACCGAGGATGAGCGCTATTACGTGCCTTTTACCGATAGCGTTTCCAGCCGGCCGTTATGGATTTCGCCTTCCGAGAACAAGTGGTGCGATGTACTGATGGCCAAGGAGGCCGGTCTGGTCAATCGGCATTACCATCCCCATGAGGTCTTTGCCTATACGATCTCGGGAAAGTGGGGATACCTTGAGCATGACTGGACCGCCACTGCCGGGGATTTTGTCTATGAGACGCCCGGTGAGGGCCACACGTTAGTAGCCTATGACTACCATGAACCGATGCGGGTGTTTTTCATCGTGAAGGGCCCGCTGATCTGGCTGGACCACAACGGCAATAGCGAGGGCTACTTTGATGTACACGACTATATCAAGCTCTGTCGTGAGCATTACGAGCGAATAGGTATTGGTGCAGCCTATGTCGATACGTTGTTTCGCTGAGTCTAGCCTAAGGCGTTAGAGTGTGTAATAACCACAAGGCACTGCATTGCGGTGTACATCCATCCGATGCAGTGCCTTGTGGTTAACGTGCCTTACAAAGAATAAGTTCGCTTGAATCTCAACACGTCACACCGGGACGTTCATATTGATCCGACGCCAGATCGCCTCGGCAAAGCTGTATACCGCAAAAGCAATCAGGCCCAGGGCCACAACCAGCAGAACGAACTGTCCGAAAGGCAGGTTTTGCAAGCCATTCAAGGCATCCTTGATACCCGGGGGATTCGTTGCCTGATAACGCGAGCCGCTGATGCCCAAAATGAAGGCAATTTCGATAAAAGCGATGCCACGGGCAATCAGGCCGAACTGGGAAACAGGACGTACGATCTTCATGACGTTGGCATTGGCCTGGAAGTATTTCTCGAAACTGGCCTTCCAGCCTTTAATCAGATGTGCAATTCCTACGCCGAGCGGGATCAGGGCAATAGCGCGAATGACGAGATTAGAATGATCCCAGGCGAGCATCTTGGCCAGAAAGTCCTGTGTTTGACCGCCGCCGCCTCCCGAGCCGCCACCTCCTGGCCCTTGAAAACCGCTTATTAGTAAACCCACGGCAAACAACGACAGCAATACATAGGTGACTCCGCTGGCCAGGAGGCCGATCCGAACGGTCAGGCCTTTTATGTCCGTACCATGGTGATCCGAATCTCGGATTGCCTGAACGGCCCGCCAGGCGGCAAAGGCAGCAAGGCCTACTACCACGATCCATAAGAGCAGCGTGCCGGAGGGTTGAGCCAGTACCTTTTCCAAGCTCTGATGGCTATCGACCGGCTGGCCCGAACCCATGGCTGCCAGCGCTGCAAAACTGCCAATGATCAAATACACCACGCCTCGGGCCGCATAACCGCTACGAGCAAGAAGGGTAAGTCCACGGTTGGGAGTCATAGTGCGTCTTCCTACAATAAAGCCTGATATAGGAAAGACATCATTAGGCCATATAGGGTTCTAGCGGATGGGAAGTACCTGACGAGGTATCAGGCGCAGCTCATCATACGGTCCGCCTTGAAAGGCCTGTCGTTGCTGGCGACATACACTGTTTTCAAATGCTGCCCCGACGACAAAAACACTGAGAAGGGGTTGAAAGGGCCACGCGATACCTGTCTGCTGGAAGAGCCTTCACAGCAACAAGGTCAACCGACGTTCCAAGCCAACCCGACCAGGATAGTATTTGCCGTTGTCTTGCCAGCCTTGTTTCAGGTACAGCTGCATGGCAGCCTGATTGTGCGCGTCGACCGCCAGCATGATTCGTTTGAGTTCGGGCCATACCTGTCGAACCGATTGAGGCAGTAGGTGCAGACATAGCCTGCCCAGGCCTTGGCCTTGCATCTGCCGGTCGATCTGCAAGGCATGTACAGTACAGGCGTCAGGCAGGGCCCATGCAGGTGCAAGGATAGAGCGTTTGAGCAACAGAAATCCTACCGGTTTGTCATTACGTAGCAGCGTCAGGCCCTTTATGGCGTTGTCAGGCCCGTCCGTGACGGCCGCCAGGGCTGCTTGAATCGTCCCGGAAACTCGATTTGCTCAGGCGCAACGCTCAACGTAGCTACCTGCTGCTGTTGGAGTTTGTTCAATACCGTGTAGTCAGTCAGCAATAGAGTCATGAGCTCTGTTAGTGTGCTATTTGATAATGATTATTATTAGTTAATTTGATTGGTCGTTGGTAAGGGGGTGTTCTAAACTAAAAACAGGCTTAAGAGCGTAGCGGAGGTCCTTATGCCTGTTGTTCAGATAATGGCTGTTGTCGGAAGCGCCGTTCCTTCGGTACTTCGCGATCAGGGTTTTCTTGTCTGCTGGTTTCTGGTCCACAATGGCGAGCGCATCAGCGGGCCGTTCACCTCCCGCCAGGATGCTCAGGCCCAGATGCAGCGGTGTTTAGTCTAGCGTCTTTTAGCGTCCTGGATCTTCGTATGAATTACATGCCATAAAGCAGGATCATTGAAATCGGCGATAGCAGGAGCTGCGGCAGCAGCTAGCAGCTCGGCTGCCGATAGGGTCGATATGATGCCGACCGTAAAAGTGCCTGCGCCTTTAACCGCAGTCAGACCAGGGGTCGAGTCTTCAAAGGCCAAGGCCCACCAAGCGGATGGGAATGATCACCAGATTTTGATTCGTTTTGCAGGTGCCAGATACATTCCATCTCCCGGCTTCACGTTAAAGGCGTCATAAAACGGCGCGATATTACGGAGCACACCATTGGTACGATACTGGCTAGGGGAGTGCGGGTCCGTTTTCAACCGATTGAGAAGGTTCTGGTCGGTGTACTTGCGTCGCCACACCTGTGCCCAGCCCATGAAAAAGCGCTGGTCGGCCGTCAGCCCGTCAATGACCGGAGCAGGTTTGCCATCCAAGGCGAGCCGATAGGCCCGGGAGGCCATGGTTACGCCGCCCAGATCGGCAATGTTTTCGCCCAGCGTGAAGCGGCCGTCAATCAGGTGACCTGGCAAGGGCTCATAAGTTGAGTACTGCTCGGCCAGCGCTGCGGTACGGCGTTCGAATTGAAGGCGATCAGCCTGGCTCCACCAGTTACGCAGATTACCGTCACCATCAAATTGGGAACCCTGATCGTCGAAACCATGGCTGATCTCATGGCCGATCACTGCGCCTATTCCTCCATAGTTCACGGCATCTTCTGCTGCCATGTCAAAGAACGGCGGTTGCAGGATCGCTGCCGGAAAGACGATTTCGTTACGCTGTGGGTTGTAATAGGCATTAACGGTCTGCGGCGTCATTTTCCATTCGTCCGGATCAATCAGCTTACCTAGTTTGGCCAGATCACGTGCGTACTCGAACGCTGTGGCGTGCTGGATATTGCCGATGAGGTCGTCTGGCGTGATTTGCAGAGCTGAATAATCACGCCAGCGATCCGGGTAGCCGATCTTGTAGGAGAATTTTGCCAGCTTGGCTTTGGCCGCCTGGCGCGTAGGTGCGCTCATCCAGTCCAGCTCGTCTATGGCTTGCCCGTAGGCCGAGATCAGGTTTTGTACCAATACCTCCAGGCGAGCCTTGTTTTCCGGCGGAAAGTGCTGCTCGACATACGCCTTGCCCAGCACCTCGCCCAGTATGCTGTTTACCAGGGAGACGCCGCGCTTCCAGCGCTCGGGCGGCTGTTCGACCCCGTTCAGACTGTGTTCGAAAAAGGCGAAATCCTCATCGGCGTAGGGTTTAGGCAGCACCGAGGCATAGGCATGCAGGACATGCCAGGTAAGGTAGCTTTTCCAAAGGGGCAGGGGTGTGTCGGCCAGGAGTTGCCCGAGGCCTTTCACGTAGCTGGGCTGCTCGATGACAACCTGGTCGAGTTGGCTAAAGCCCGCTTGTTGAAGGTACACCGGCCAGTCAAAGGCTGGGCTTAACGTATCCAACTGACGTGTGGCGTAGGGGTTGTATGTTGCATTGGGATCCCGGTTTTTTACCCGGTCCCAGTGCAGACGGGCGAGCCGCGTTTCGACGGTTACGATGTCCTGAGCTTGTTGGGCCGCCTGCGGTGCGCCCATCAGCGTCAGCATGCGCTGGACATGGGTAGCGAAGCGAGACCGTATGGCTTTGAAGGGCTGCTCGTCCAGCAGGTAATAGTCCCGGTCGGGCAGGCTCAACCCGCTTTGAGTGAGAAAACCGGTATAACGCTGGGCATCTTTAGGGTCCTGGCTGACCATAGCGGCTAGCGGAACGTCGACGCCGATCTGTTGCAGGTAGGCCATGGTCCGCACAAGCTCGCCTTGATTATCAATAGCGTCAATGCGGGAAAAGGCTTCCCGAAGCGGGGTAAGCCCTTTGCGCTCAATATCGGCCTCGTCCATAAAGGAGGCGTACAGATCGCCGATCTTTCGCTTTTCACTACCAGCAGGCGTCTCCGTCCTGGCTGCCGCCTCGATGATGGCGTGTAACTGCTGTTCGGTCGTATCGGCAATCTGGGAGAACGCGCCATAGTCGGTCTTGTCAGGTGGAATAGGGGTAGTTGCCAGCCAATGGCCGTTGATAGCGTGATAAAAATCGTCTTGAGGGCGTACGCGAGGATCGAAGTGCTGCTTCTGGATGCCTGATTGCAAGGCTGGCTGGGAAGATAAAGGGGCATCAACAAGCCCCCACTGGCCGCAGGCACTTAAGGCGAGGGCGCACACTGCCCCTGCAAGAACAACTCTCATGAATGCTCCATTCCAATAATGACGCCGGGTCAGGCTTGACTCACCTGTACCGCTGAAGCCCTTTGGAGTCGCCTGGGTCCGGTAGATTCCCGCGGATCGGCGTCTCCTGCATGTAAGCGGAGCCGGGACGAAGCATTACTTCGTATCCGGCTCGGGGCAGTGATCAGCCAGCATTGGCTGTTGCGCCACGTGTAACTTCTTGAGCAGGTCACGTTTCTTACTGTGGTGGGCTTGCATACGCCTGAGCAAATCACCCAAGGTGTTCACCGCTTTCAGGATGTGCGGCCCCTTGTTGAGCATGACGCATTCAGCACGCACGCCCATTGCGGCATCGGTAATCTCGGCCCGAGAAGGTGCTCCTTTTTTAGCCAGCGTTTCCAGTACCTGTGTTGCCCAGATAACCGGCACATGGGCGGCTTCGCACAGACAGAGAATTTCTTCCTGAAGCTCGGCCAGCCGCTCAAAGCCGCTCTCTACCGCGAGGTCACCCCGTGCAATCATCACTCCGAAGCGCGGGAGACGCATACCCGCGAACAGAAGGGCGGGAAGATTCTCGAAGCCCCGGCGTGTCTCGATCTTGAGCACGACGCCCAGGTGGGAGGCGTTGAGCCGTTCGAGGTGATGCAGCAGTGACTTCACATCCTCAGCCGTATTGACAAAGGACATTTCAACAACGTCGGCATGCTGCGCGGCAAAGGCCAGCGCTTCGAGATCCTGAGGCGTCAGGGCGTCGAGCTGGAGATTGCTTTGGGGGAAGTTGATGCCTTTGTCGCTCCGCAGCTTAGCCCCGCCGGGTGCATGAGTGATTCGGACCCGCAGCGTGCCGCTGTCCAGCGCGTCGATGACGCCACCGATTTTGCCGTCATCGAACCAGATCGGCTCACCGGCCCGAACATCGTTGAACACTTCGGGCAGGGTACAGCCGATGGTGGCCGGTGTGAGCAAGCGCCCGTTGCGATCATAGGTTGCAGGCCGCCCCTTTTGGCTATCCTGCATGAGGATCAAGGTATCGCCTTCGTTCAGCACAAGGGCTTGCTCGCGCGGCGGGAAGTCAGCGATTTTCGCCTCGCCACGGCCCTTGCGGTTCTCTACATGCAGGACCAGGCCGGGAGTGATATACGCCGTCTTGTAGAGTTCGGCCCAGCAGCCACTCCGGGTCGTATCAACAATTTCCAGTTGCCGCTGCGAGTCGCGGGCGTCAATGAAACCCAGGGTGTCGCCAATTTCGAGCCGTGCCAGCCATTCCTGAGGTACCTGCAGATCAGCATCAGCTTCCGAGGGTGGAGTTGCAGGCGCCTCCTTTGCGCTCAACCAGACGCGAGCCGGCTGCGTGACACGGCCAAGCATATCCCGAGTAGGCTTTACCTTGACCACGGCTGGCCCAGGCTCGATCTGGCCGGTGCGTAGTTTGGGGCCTGCTAGATCCATCATTACCCGGCATTGTTGTTCCAGGGCCTTTTCGGCGCGGCGCACGTGCTCGATCATCTTGAGCCATGTCTCCGGGCCATCGTGGGCGCAGTTGATTCGCATGCTGTCCATACCGGCTGCCAGCAGGTCATGGACCAGCGAATAGTCGTTGGCTGCCTCGCTGGGCATCGTAACCATGATGCGTACGCCACGCTCGACGGGAGGTGCTCCAAACAAGGCTTTGGCATGGGCCTGGAGCAGTTGCTCACCGCGCATCATGTCCAGTGACTCGGTGGGAACGGAATCCTCTTCGCCCCCCGCCAGCCGCTGAAGCACGGCGACCACTGTATTTAACGCCGACAGTGTGTAGGCCTCTGAGCGGCCCAGGGAGGAAAGCCCTAACCGGGCCAGGCGCATTTGCAGGGAGCGCACATCATGGCGCCGCAAGGCAAGATAGGCCAACAGGTTACGTGCACTCTCGGTATAGCTTTCATGAATATGTTCCGCCTCGATGGGCGACTGGCAGGCAGCAGCCAGCATGGTATCGCGTAAGGTGCGCGCGTCATCCAGCGTAGTTTCGAGTTCTGCTGCGGCGCGTGCAGGAGGGGAGGAGGGTTTCTGGGCAACCACAATATCCTACCTCTTGGTATCGAGTTCAACAGGAACAGACCTTGCCGGGCAGATCAGCATAATTGCATGACATAACGATGTACCGGCGAGGCTTTTCAGCAGCGAGTCGCCGGGATGAAGGCCAATAGCCTACCCGGCAAGCGTGTCTAGCCTGTTTGGAAACAATGGCCCGCTTACCGTTCAAGAGGGTTTTGTTGCTTGAGTTTACAAGCCGATGAATGGGCAAAGTAAACGAGGCGATGCAACAAGTAAGGGATTATTGCATTGGCTTGGGCCTGGAGCAGGCAAATAAAACCCCGCCGGAGCGGGGTTCAGAGAGAAGAGACGTCAATCAGGTATGCGCCTTATCTTCTTTCGTCTCTTCCTGGACAGTTTGCGTTGGCTTCAAGTTGTCTGGCGGAATAGCCAGAGAACGCAGCGCGCCCGCCATGATCTCACTGAAAACCGGCGCTGAAACCAGGCCGCCGTAATAACCAACCTTGGTAGGCGAGTCCATCATTACTGCCAGCACCAGTTGCGGATCACTGGCTGGCGCCATCCCGACAAACATCGAGCGATAAGTATTTTCCTTGTAACCGCCACCGCCAGAGCGACGGGCTGTTCCACTCTTGCCTGCTACCTGATAACCCGGCACACGTGCCCGGGCTACACCGCTCGGGTCCTCCACCACCTGCTTCAACATCATGCGGACGCGGTGGGCTATCTGAGGATCCATGGCCTGAACCTGCGGCTGAATATTGTCACGCAGCAGCGACAGCGGCGCGAGCATGCCGTCGTTGGCGAAAATCGTATAGGCCTGCGCCAGTTCGGCTGTATTGACCGCCAGGCTATAGCCATAGGACATACTGGCCGTCGCGATCTTCGACCATTTCACATGATTAGGTAAGGAGCCCGCATTCTCGCCCGGGAAGCCCAGCGACAGCGGCGAGCCGAATCCCGCCCGCGCCAGTTGTTCAACAATGGGCCGTGGGCCAATCTCCAGCGCCACCTTGCTCATGCCGATATTCGAGGAGTTGATCAACACCTCGGTCATGGTCAAGACGTTGCGCTTGGCTACGTCGCGGATGGTATGTCCATCGATCACAAACCAGCCGGGCGCTACGCTCACCTGGGTATTTTCATTGAACTTGCCCGAGGCCAGGGCGGCAGACATGCTGAACGGCTTGATCACCGAGCCAGGCTCGAACACGTCGGTTAGCGCCCGATTGCGCATGAACGACGGATTAATCGTGGCCCGGTTGTTTGGGTTGTATGACGGGAAGTTCGCCATAGCAAGAATTTGGCCGGTCTTTGGATTGACCAGTACGGCCGACCCGGATAAAGCACCAAACTTTTCCACAGCTTTCTGCAAGGCATGGTATGCCAGGAACTGGAGGCGCAGATCAATACTTAAGGCAATGTCCTGGCTCGGCTTGGGTTGCTTCACGACCCGTACGTTTTCCACAATCGAGCCGCGTGGATTGATCAAAACCTCACGTACGCCGTTCCGGCCGCTGAGCCAATCGTTGTAGCCCAGCTCTATGCCCTCCTGACCTTCACCGTCAACATTCACCAGCCCGATCAGTTGGGCCGTCAGGTCCGAACTGGGGTAGTAGCGTTTGTATTCCTTGGTCTGATGAATGCCCTTGATCCCGAGCGCCATGATGTCTTCACCCTCGATGGGTGAAAGGCCACGAGCCAGATAGAGGAAACCTTTTTTCGGATGCGAGCGGATATAGGTGTCCAGCTCGGCGACCGGACGCCCCAGGGCCTTTGCCAGATCTGGAATCCGTGCCAGATCCTCCGGCCGCATCTCCTTGGGATTGCACCAGATCGTCGAGACTTCGGTCGATACCGCCAGCGGCGAGCCGTTGCGGTCCGTGATCAACCCGCGCGTCACCGGGATGGACATATGACGAACCGTACGCCGGTCGCCTTGTTCGTTCAGAAATTCACTGTCGTACAGCTTGAGATAGAACAGACGCGTTACGACAGCAAGGGTAAGGGCTGCGAGAACCAACAGCACGACGGAAAAGCGGTAACGGTTCGAATATCCATTCATAGGTAGAGAGCAACATAGCAATGAAAGGCTTGCAAGATAAAAGCAAGCTGGAGGCTGAGCCTGGGATGGTACCGCAAGCACGCCTTTAACGGGTCGTTAAGGGACAAAGGTAAAGGTTCGGCTTCCATTCCAAGGTTACTGCTGCAGTATTTGATTTCTTTTGGGTTTGTCTACTGCTTGACCTTTTGGGACGTTCTTTTCCAGGTAAAGCGTTACCGTTAATCCCAGTAATGTGTCCATTAGGATACATTACTGCCAATTATGATGTATGCGTCACAAATTATTACTTAGGATGCGCCGCCTAGAGCCGCGCAAGACGGTTCACGCCAATGAAGGCAGAGCAGTACTAAACTCAAGGAGTAAATGTGAACATTTTCCGCAAAACCCTCGGTCTCGCTGTTACTTTGACGGCGGTCCTGACGTCCGGCTGCGCCAGTATTGTTGGAGATAGCAAATACCCTGTTGCGGTATCGACCACTCCCTCGGGTGCCAGCTACACCATCAAGAATCATGCAGGGCAGGTTGTCCATAGCGGTACCACGCCAAACACAGTTGTCCTGAAGTCAGGCCGTGGTTACTTCAAAGGCGAGACCTATACCGTTACCTTCCATAAGGATGGCTATGCGGATACCACAACAACCCTGAATTCGAGCCTGAGCGGCTGGTACTGGGGCAATATTCTGTTTGGTGGCCTGATTGGAATGCTTATTGTTGATCCGCTGACTGGGGCCATGTACAAGCTTCCCGACGATACCAACAGCAACCTGGGTAGCCCTGTTGCCGCTCAAGGTGCTGGTCCCGATCTGACTTTGATGTCGATCGATGAGCTTCCTGAAAGCGCACGAGCCAAGCTGGTTCGGATTAATTGAAAAAAAGCCTGCCTTGAGCAGGCTTTTTTATTAGGCGTTTCGGCAAGACAGCAGATCATTGTTGTAAGTGTTCTTCTGCGCGTTAGGTCAAGCTGGCCAGACTGTCACACCACATTTCAGAGGCACCTGTCACATTTGACGGCACGGCATGATTTAACCAAGCTAGTCGGCCGCCCACTGCATACAAGAATTTAACGTGACTGCCTACCGCTTCTGGCGCCCGCTCATGCTGTGCGCTGCCCCGTTTATCACGCTACTGGCCGGTTGTAATGGCGGTGGCTCCTCGACCGAACCGCCTAAGCCGGCTACGTACGTCAGCGTCAACTGGAAAGACTTGCCTGCCTCTAGCGACCATGACCTCATCGCTGGTTTCAAGGCGTGGCGTTCGGCCTGTACGCGGCTAGCCAAGGACCCTATCTGGAGCGGCCCGTGTGGCGCCGCTGGTCAGGTGCCTGAGACGGCAGGTGCGATCAATAGTTTTCTTCAGACCTATCTCCAGGTGTATAGCTTGCGCTCGGCAAACAACGACCAGCACGGCCTGATCACAGGGTACTACGAGCCGATTTACCGGGGCAGCCTGGAGCGCACCGGGCCTTACACCGTGCCGGTTTATGGCGTGCCGAGCGATCTGATAGTGGTGTCGCTGGAAAGCGTTTACCCCGAGCTTAAAGGTAAACGCCTGCGCGGGCGTCTGGAGGGCAATGTGCTCAAGCCCTATGACAACGCGGCCACTATTACCAAGCAGGGGGTAAACGCACCTGTCCTGGCCTGGCTGTCTGATCCTATGGATTTGCAATTCCTGCAGATCCAGGGCTCCGGCCGCATTCAGCTGGACAGCGGGCGACAGCTGCGCATTGGTTATGCCGATCAGAACGGCCACCCCTATAGACCAGTAGGGCGCTGGCTGGTCGAGCAGGGCGAGCTGAAAAAGGAAGAGGTGAGCATGAGGCGTATCCGCGAATGGGCCCAGGCGCATCCGGAGCGTGTTCCAGACCTGCTAGCCAGCAATCCCAGCTATGTATTTTTTAGCCAGCGGCCTGATAGCAATGAAGCGCCGCGCGGTTCGCTCAATGTTCCCCTGACGCCCGGTTATAGCGTTGCGATAGATCGTAAGGTTATTCCGCTGGGAAGCCTGGTCTGGCTGTCTACAACCAGACCGGACGGCAGCCCGGTGATTCGTCCAGTCGCGGCCCAGGATACAGGCGGTGCCATTACCGGCGAGGTGCGTGCCGATCTGTTCTGGGGTACTGGCGATGAGGCCGGCGCCTTGGCAGGCAACATGAAGCAGGACGGTAAACTCTGGCTGTTGTGGCCTAAAGGCGTGCCGCTGCCTTCGGCTGAGTGAACACGTTCTTGAATGTTAATAAGGCCCGGTTCTGCCGGGCCTTATCATGGTGTACCCATAAACATGGGTGATGCAGGTAAAGCTAGTCCTTTTGCTGATAACAGCAGACCTATTCCATTCCTGCCGCGCCTCTAACAAGCCCGATGAGTCGCACTGTTGAGGGTCCACAGACGCAATCTACGACTTCAAGAAAAAGCTTAGATCATTGGTAGTTTTCAAGGGAATGGCCAATAGGAGGAGATACTTTCCAGCCTAGGCCCGGCTCCCTATTAAGGGCCTACCAGAAGACCTTGATAGTCGTTTGGCTGCTCATAATGGGAATATCTATATATTGCTATTTATAGATATGATGGTCAGCATCGCTAATCTATAATGGCCACTACACGCCTCGGCAACCTCAAGACAGTAGCAGATCATTGATCCGGCTTTGTGTCGAGATGGTCTTGGTTTTATATCTATAAATCGAGATATTTAGATTTAAAATTATGAATCATAAAGCACTTTTTATACCGACTTCGCTTGGCCCCTTTTCCTTGCGCAACCGTATCGTACTGCCTCCGCTGACGCGTTCCCGTAGCTCACAGCCAGGGAATGTTCCAAATGCGCTAATGGCGACCTATTACCAGCAGAGAACTGGTGCTGGCTTCATGGTGACGGAAGGAACCCAGATTGAGCCCCGAGGCCAAGGGTATGCCTGGACGCCCGGCATCCATACACCGGAGCAGGTTGAAGGTTGGAAGGCCGTCACCCAGGCGGTACATGCTGAAGGTGGTGTGATCTTCGCACAGCTGTGGCATGTCGGCCGTGTATCCCACACATCGTTACAACCGGACGGGGGCGATCCCGTCGCACCATCCGCCATTCCGGCAACCAACGTTAAAGTCTTCATAGAGACCGGGCCCGGCGAAGGAATGTTGGCTGATCCATCGACCCCAAGGGCGCTTTCTAACGCTGAGGTCAAAGCCTTGGTAGAGATTTATGTCCGAGCGGCGCGCAATGCGCTCGAAGCGGGTTTCGACGGTGTCGAGATTCACTGCGCCAACGGCTATCTGGTCAACCAATTTATATCAGCACACACTAATGTCCGAGCGGATGAGTACGGTGGTTCTCTACACAATCGGCTGCGTTTCTTGCAAGAGGTGACTCAAGCTGTCGCCGATGCCATTGGTCCCGAGCGGTTGGGTATTCGTTTCGCGCCTTTATTCGCCAGCACAGATGAAGAACGTGTGTATCTTGGACTTGTGGAGGAAGATCCTCATGAGACCTATATCGAAGCGGTTAAAATTCTAGAGGCGATTGGTGTGGCCTATCTATCCTTGGCGGAAGCCGACTGGGATAGGGCGCCTGAGCTGCCTGATAGCTTTAGAAAGGCCGTTCGTGCAACGTTCAGCGGCAAGATTATTTACGCAGGTAAATACACTCCGGAACGAGCCGCAGAGGCGATTGAAGCAGGTTGGGCGGACTTGATCGCGTTTGGTCGGGCATTCATTGCCAACCCTGATCTGCCGGCGCGTATAGCCCAGGGCTGGCCGATGAACGCACTTGATCCGAGCAGCATGTATGGTGGCACCGAGAGGGGGTACATTGACTACCCGGTCTACCCACGCTGAGTTACCGCTGCGTGCACGTTATCGCCGTGCACGCAGCGACTCGGGAAGAAGTATCGTAATATCACGAAAACCCATTACCCGCCGCAAATATGAGCATAGACCTCAGTGAAGCGCTGAAAGCGTTGGACAACCCAACCCGCTTGGCCATTCTTACCCTGCTAAAGGATCCAAAAAAGAACTTCCCGGAACAGGAGGGCAACCCAGAGCAACTCGGTGTCTGCGTTAGTATCATTCAAGAGCGAGTCGGTTTGTCTCAATCGACCGTCTCGAACTATCTGGCGGCCTTACAGCGTGCGCAGCTAGTAACCTCGCAGCGCATCGGGCCGTGGACCTATTACAAAAGAAACGAGAGCAAGATTGCCTTGCTGCTTGAGGCTCTTAACAAGGCTATTTAACTGATAGTAGATGTAGCTAGCCTCTATTGGTCACTAAGTCATATGCATCATCGGTGTTACCTTCTTCGCATTGGGAGCCTTAAGCGCTCCCCAGTGCTGCACCTATAGCTAATGTCGAGGCGTTTACCAAGATTTCTGAGCATCTGGTTTTGCACGTAAACAAAGGTCGCTACCGTCTAGCGTCTGATATTTCTTGGTTTCAGACCTAAGGCCAGCCACGGTTGTATCGTTGAGTAAGCGGGCTTGACCTAAATTCTTTCGCTTTCCTTGCATCCGTAGATTTCGAGTTTTCCAGGATACAAAAGAGTGAGTACGAAGGGATGCAATGAGAGACATCCAGAAACAAGAAAGCCCGCACAGGGCGGGCTTCTTGGAGTGTTTCGCTGCATGTGGAAACAGGTATCTGGCGCATCCGGCGGGATTCGAACCCACGACCCCTGCCTTCGGAGGGCAGTACTCTATCCAGCTGAGCTACGGATGCGTTGTGGGGCGACATGATACTCATCTTGAGGCGAGACGTCCATGCTGGAGATACATGTTCATCATTTCGAACAAAATCAGCAGGTTGCTCCTAGGGAAACGCCAGGCAGGGGGGCTGCCTGGAAATGTCCGTTACCTTTAGGCGCTTTGTTCAGCGTGGTTTCAGCCAGGTATCAAACCACGTGAAAGCAGCGTCCTGCTGCTCCTGTACGAAGACGTGGCCCAGCTCCGGCCAGAGGCGTGTTGTGAGATTGAGCTCCGCTTTCTGGGAGCGCCAGACGCTATGCACTTTTTTGTAGGCGTCTTCCACGGATTCGCGTGGGAAAAGAGTGTCCTGGCCGCCGTTGAAGAGCAACAAAGGGCGTGGCGCGGCAATGCTGGCTATGTCGGGAATGTCCAGGCGCGCCGGCAGGCCGGGATGCAACATATAGAATGATGACTGGCCGCGTAGCACGTTATTGCCCGGCGTCATCAGGCCATGGTACGTGCCAAACCAGGAGATAGCTGCCGTGGCTGCTACCTTGTCGGAAAGCGCCGCAAGTTGCCACGCCCGAAACGCACCCATGGAAAAGCCCACTACGCCGATCCGGTGACGATCCACCTGAGGCAGGGTAGCGAGGAAATCGATCTGGCGGATGTCTTCATAGGCCATGGTGCCGGCCAGCGAGCGGCCAAGGTTGAAGAAGTTACTCGCCAGGGCCTGTTGTTGTTCATAGGTAATAGGCCCACGTTCACCCCAGCCCAGGGCATCCACTGCCAGCACCACATAACCACGCTTGGCCAGCTCGTCTCCAGGGAAGCGCCCGGAAAAGTATTTATCCGCCCATTGCTGGGCAGAGGCCAGGACTGTTTGATCGCCCCACGGCTTGATCATTTTTTCCTTACCGATATCGAAACGAGCACCATGGTCATGCAACATTAGAACAGCTGGGTGCGGCCCTGGCGTATCGGGTGTCAGAAGAAACGCCGCCACGCGGCTTTCATCGGTCAGGTTGAAACTAATCTTTTCGGCGCGATACCCGGACCGCTGCTGACGGCCAATTACCTCGGCGTTGAAGGCGCGCTTGGAGTCTGGGGTAAGCAGCGAATCACGAACCACCTGCCGGGCGTGATCACGCCATTTAGTGAAATGCTTGAAATGACCGGATAACCAGCTATCGGGATAGGTCATCTGCTGTTTCAGGAGTAGATAGTTGCCGGGTAGGGCGTCCGGCGTCAGGGCGGTGCTGGTTTGAGCAATAGCAACGTTAGATCCCAGCAGGCTATATAGCGCAAGTGGTAGTAACAGTTTCAACATGGTTATTCCCTTATTGTTTTTATCGGTCCAGGCAGTATAGACAGGCCTTACCGGTGCGCTAGGAAGCCGCCAGCCTGTCCTGACGGCAATGCTATGGGGTTATTACAGAAGGGGTACTGATGCAGGCGTTGTTTTTATCGAACAATCTATTGCGGATTTTCAGAGAGAAACCTAGCATACGTTTGAAATTCTGAACGCCATGCTTTCGAAAAACATGCTTGCCAACGGTTAAGTCAATGTCGCAACGCATGCGTTTCCTCAGAGGCCTGCTTCGAGGAAACAGAGCTACCGAGCATAGACGTACAAGCGTGTTCCTCAGGATTCCTAGGGCTCTGGACGTGTTTTCCTGCACAAGCGATTCGCTCACATGCTAGTGATCAAGCCTGTAAAGGTGGAATTGGCTTTTGAGGGGAGCGTTTAGGCATGGCGTTGTGTAAAAGTATGCGGTGCGGTTGGTTCGTAGTAGATGAATGTGAACGGAAAGCCATTGTGTCTTTCCCATTTCAGAACTGGGCAAGCGGGGTAGGCGAGGTAGCCCCGTAGCCTTCGATAGTCCTCGAGGAGAGCGTCATGGAATTGAAAGAAACTTCATTGTTCCGGCAGCAGGCGTATATCGATGGAGCCTGGGTGGACGCTGATAATGGGCAGACCATCAAGGTTGATAACCCTGCCACGGGCGAGACCCTGGGCACCGTACCCAAGATGGGCCGCGCCGAGACCAAGCGCGCTATCGAGGCTGCTGACCGTGCGCTGCCGGCTTGGCGCGCCCTGACAGCCAAGGAGCGTTCGCAAAAGCTACGTCGCTGGTATGAACTGATGATCGAGCATCAGGACGATCTGGGTCGCCTGATGACGCTGGAGCAGGGCAAGCCGCTGGCTGAAGCCAAGGGTGAGATTGTCTATGCCGCCTCCTTTATTGAGTGGTTCGCTGAAGAGGCCAAGCGGGTTTATGGCGATACCATCCCAGGCCATCAGGCTGACAAGCGCCTGATCGTAATCAAGCAGCCCATTGGTGTAACCGCAGCGATTACACCCTGGAATTTCCCGGCCGCGATGATCACTCGTAAAGCCGGCCCGGCCCTGGCCGCAGGTTGCACCATGATTATCAAGCCGGCCAGCCAGACGCCATTTTCTGCGTTGGCCCTGGTAGAACTGGCCGAGCGTGCGGGTATCCCGAAAGGCGTATTGAGCGTTGTAACTGGTAGCGCGGCGGAAATCGGTGCCGAGCTGACCGAAAGCCCAATCGTGCGTAAGTTGTCCTTTACTGGCTCCACCGAAATCGGTGCCAAGCTGATGGAACAGTGTGCACCTACGATCAAGAAGGTTAGTCTGGAATTAGGCGGCAACGCGCCGTTTATTGTCTTTGACGATGCTGACCTGGACGCTGCCGTGCAGGGTGCCATGGCGTCGAAATACCGCAATGCCGGCCAGACCTGCGTATGTGTAAACCGTATTTACGTGCAGGACGGCGTATACGATGCCTTTGCCGAGAAATTCAAGGCAGCGGTCGAAAAGCTGAAGGTGGGTAACGGTCTGGAAGAAGGCGTTTCGATCGGCCCGCTGATCGACGACAAGGCATCTACCAAAGTGAAGGAACACATAGAAGATGCCGTGTCCCAGGGCGCTCAGGTGATTACCGGCGGCAAGGCGCATGAGTTAGGCGGCAGTTATTTCGAGCCAACCATCCTGATCAATGTACCTGCCTCGGCTAAAGTCTCCAAAGAGGAAACCTTTGGTCCGCTGGCGCCGCTGTTCCGCTTCAAGACTGAAGAAGAAGCCATCCAGCGCGCGAACGATACTGAGTTCGGCCTGGCTTCCTATTTCTATGCCCGTGATATGTCCCGCGTGTTCCGCGTGGCAGAGGCGCTGGAGTATGGCATGGTGGGTATCAACACTGGCCTGATCTCTAACGAAGTGGCGCCGTTCGGCGGTATCAAGTCGTCCGGTCTGGGCCGTGAAGGATCGAAGTACGGCATCGAGGATTACCTGGAAATCAAGTACCTCTGCCTCAGCGTTTAAAGCGGCTGCGCGTGGTAGTACAGCGTTGGCCGTGTGCGTAAATGGCTTATTGGCGTTAGCCAACTGTGCTTTTCCGTACACGGCTGCCTTGCCTGCCAGCGCTCGCGACGTTTTATGAAGATGTAACGCAACACCTTTTGGCGGGTAGCTGGCGCTGTTGGCAGTCGATCATCGTATGCTGCCCTGCGACCGGTACCTGCTTTCATCCTGTATCCGGCTGACGATGAGCAGCCAATGAGGACACCATGAGTGATACCAACGCTTCCCTAATGCACCGCCGCAACGTCGCTGTAGCCCGTGGCGTGGGCCAGACTCACCCAATCTTCGTCGACCGTGCCGAGAACGCTAAGGTTTGGGACGTCGAAGGAAACGAATACCTTGATTTCGCAGGCGGAATCGCCGTACTGAATACCGGCCACCTGCATCCTAAAGTTGTGGCGGCTGTGCAAGAGCAGCTTAAGAAGGTATCCCACACCTGCTTCCAGGTGCTGGCCTATGAGCCTTATGTGGAAGTGTGCGAAAAGCTCAACCAGCTTGTGCCGGGTAACTTCCCCAAGAAGACTGCGCTGTTCAATTCCGGCTCCGAGGCGGTGGAAAACGCCATCAAAATCGCCCGCGCCGCTACTCAGCGCGCCGGCGTAATTGCCTTCTCCAGTGCCTACCACGGCCGTACCATGATGACCCTGTCGCTTACCGGCAAAGTAGCGCCTTACTCCGCTGGGATGGGCTTGATGCCGGGCGGCGTGTTCCGTGCCCTGTATCCCTGTGAGCTGCATGGCATTACCGTGGACGATGCCATTGCCAGCGTAGAGCGCATCTTCAAGAACGACGCGCAGCCGGGCGACATCGCCGCGATCATCCTCGAACCCGTACAGGGTGAGGGTGGTTTCTATGCCGCGCCAAAGGACTTTATGATTCGCCTGCGCAAGCTGTGCGACGAGCACGGCATTCTGCTGATCGCAGACGAAGTACAGTCCGGCGCAGGCCGTACCGGCACCTTCTTTGCGATGGAGCAAATGGGTGTGGATGCCGATCTGGTTACCTTTGCCAAGTCTATCGCTGGTGGTTTCCCGCTGTCCGGCGTGACCGGCCGTGCAAATGTTATCGACTCGGTTGGCCCTGGCGGTCTGGGCGGCACTTATGCCGGTAACCCACTGGCCTGTGCGGCAGCGCTGGCGGTGATTGAGGCATTCGAGGAAGAAAAGTTACTGGATCGCTCCAAGGCGGTCGGTGAGCAATTGACCGCTGGTCTCAAGGCTATCGCTGCCAAGCACAGGTCAATTGTTGATGTGCGTGGCCTGGGAGCCATGATCGCGGTTGAACTGGCTGAAGATGGCGATGTACACAAGCCGAACGGCGCGCTGGCCAGCCAGATCGTAGTACGTGCTCGTGAAAAGAACCTGATCATGCTGAGCTGCGGTACTTACGGTAACGTGCTGCGCATTCTGGTTCCGCTGACCGTTAGCGATGAAGATCTGCAGCGCGGTCTTGCGATTATCGCCGAGTGTTTCGACGAGCTGGCGTAACCCGGCAAGTTGGAAAAGAAAAAGCGCCACGCTACTGCGTGGCGCTTTTTTATTTGGTGACGGGGTAGCGCTCACCCATCGTTAATGTTAGAACGCGCCGACTTGCGCTACCTTTGGCTTGAAGTACAACGCATCCCTCCGCAGCCCGACAGGGCTGTCATGATTCTTCATCTCTTCCGTCTCAATCAGAAATAAAATGTCTTGATTATCGATCTGCCCTCTTTTCTTGAGCCTGATCGGAGCATAGGCCGTTATATACGGTGACTTTCATGGCACAGAAACGCACTTTGCATGAGGCATTTGCAATTTCATTGGTCAGTTGGAATGCCGTTCATCGGGGATAGAGGAGAATCATTCATGAAAAAGGTTCTGATCATCACAGTGTTTTAATAACGTGAACACATGATGTGATAGACGGTTTATTGAATAAGGCGTTGTTTTTACTTTGGTTTATTTCATGGCGTTATAGGAGTAGCGCTTTTGACACTATTGGTAGCAAAAGCAAGAGTGGACTTCCTGACATACTCAGCAATAATGAGAGAACGGTTGTTCACTGATTTTTCGTTTCCTTCCCCTTTTTGAGGTCACGCCAGCACTATGTGGTATAACGGCTTGCTTGATTTATCCGTGTGGCAGTTGATCGTAATAGCCTTGGCCCTGACGCACGTCACCATTGTTAGCGTTACGGTTTACCTACATCGGTATTCGGCGCATCGCTCTCTGGATCTGCACCCTGCGCTCAAACACTTCTTTCGCTTCTGGCTGTGGCTGACCACCGCCATGAATACCCGTGAATGGACGGCTGTTCATCGGAAGCACCATGCTAAGTGCGAAACCGAGGACGACCCTCATAGCCCTGTGTTCAAGGGGTTAAGTACCGTTATGCGCAAAGGGGCCGAACTGTATAAGGAAGAGGCCGAAAACGAAGAAACGCTGCGTATTTACGGTAAGAACTGCCCGGATGACTGGGTTGAGCGCAACGTGTATTCCCGGTTCCGCAATGGCGGCATCATGCTGATGCTGCTGATCGATCTGGCCTTGTTTGGCGTCCTCGGTTTGACGATCTGGGCTGTTCAAATGGCCTGGATTCCGTTCTGGGCGGCTGGTGTAGTCAATGGGCTTGGTCACGCTGTTGGTTACCGCAATTTTGAATGCCGTGATGCCGCGACCAACCTGGTCCCTTGGGGCATCATTATTGGTGGTGAAGAGCTGCACAACAATCACCACACCTATCCGAACTCGGCCAAGTTGTCGGTCAAGAAGTGGGAGTTCGACATGGGCTGGGCCTGGATTCGGCTGTTTAGTCTGCTTAAGCTGGCCAAGGTAAACCGCGTAGCGCCTATCGCTCACCGCGTGGAAGGCAAGGGAATGCTGGACATGGATACCGCCATGGCAATTTTGAACAACCGTTTCCAGATCATGGCGCAGTACCGTAAGCAGGTTATCGCACCGCTGGTTGAGCAGGAGTTGAACTCGGCTGATGCGTCCAAGCGTCCCTTGCTTCGTCGAGCCAAAGTGCTGCTGTCCCGCGAGACTAGTCTCTTGAAAGAGAAACAACAGGCCACGGTCCAGTTGTTGCTTGAGCAGAGTCAATCGTTGAAGCTGATTTATGAAAAGCGTTTGGCGCTACAGCACATCTGGGCAAAGACCAGCGCCAATGGCCATGAGATGCTTGCTGCCATGAAAGAGTGGATTAATGAGGCAGAAGCCAGCGGGGTTCAGTCCCTTAAGGAGTTCGCCGAACACCTTAAAACATACTCATTGCGACCGGCTTCAGTCGCTTCTTGAGAAGTGCCTTGCAAAAGCCCGCCGAATGGCGGGTTTTTGTTTCTAAAGGGGAACCGGAAATCATTCCAGTGATCTGATGATACTGGACTTTTATAACGGCGACCTTATGGACGAACAGCTGACAGGTCCGCTTTCTGCGGATGAAACAATGCTCGCGTTACTGCATTCGCGTGCTGAGGCTGAGCGTCTGCGTGATCGTGAGCGTCTTTTCAGCGCTCTGCTCGAGAGCGTTAATGCCGTGTTATGGGCACTCGATTGGCAAACGCGTGAAATTGTCTATGTCAGCCCTGCCTACGAACAGATTTTCGGCCGCCCGATGGCCTTCGCCTTATCGAGTTATGACGATTGGCTCAACAACATCTATCCAGATGATCTCCAGTATGCTCAGGACAGTTTGAACCAGGTCCTGCAGCAGGGAGCCATGGAGTCTCGTGAGTACCGGATTATTCGAGGGGACGGCGAGGTACGCTGGCTAAGTGACAAGTGCTTTGTCAGCCAGCGCACCGAAGCAGGAATGCCGTTACTTATTGTCGGTATGGCTGAAGACATCACGGATAAGAAGCGCATGGAGGAGGAGCTTCAGCGGTTAGCCACAACAGATGTGCTGACTCGCAGCAGCAACCGACGCCATTTCTTCGAGAGCGCTCAGCGTGCCTTCGAATTTGCCAAAGCCAGCGGCGAGTCATTGGCGTTTCTGTTAATGGATATCGACGACTTCAAAAAGATCAACGACCGCTTCGGTCACCAGATGGGCGATCTCGTGCTCCAGCGTGTCGCCGAATGCGGGGCCCAGGCTACCCGGCGAGGCGACCTGTTTGGTCGGATCGGGGGTGAGGAGTTCGCCTTGCTGCTACCAGGCTGTGATCTTGAATTGGCCGAACAAATCGGTGGCCGCCTGCAACGGGCGGTGCGCCAACTGATGGTGCCGACTACCGATGGTCCCCTGCGCGTTACCATTAGTCAGGGACTTGCGATTCTCCACGAGAGCGATACTGGGCTTGATGCCCTTTACGCCCGTGCAGATGAGGCCATGTACAAGGCCAAGCGGCAGGGCAAGGATCAAATCGTCCAAGGCTAGACGAAATCCCTTTTTACATTTATGTTGCGCGCCGCAGGGACGATTCGGTTAGCACGCTTTTTATTGCTTGAGTAACGACAATGGGGATTGTTGTCTCTCGTTGATAAGGTCTTCCTACTCCTCTTTGCGCATATTTCGCTCTAACCCGCGGGTTAGGGCGATAGCAACATAAAAAGTTCTGGAGCATTTTCTTTTCATGGTTAAGAAGCCTTTGGCCCTGGCAATCGCCAGTGCATGTTTGAGTCTGTCCGTTTTTTCATCTGTTCATGCGGCAGGCTTTATTGAGGACAGCAAGGCGACGCTGTCGCTGCGCAACTTCTACATCAATACCGACAACCGCAATGGCGCAAACAACCCCTCCAAGTACGAGGAGTGGGGCCAGGGCTTCATGCTTAACTATCAGTCCGGCTTTACCGAAGGCACCGTAGGTGTTGGCGTTGATGCGCTGGGTATGGTGGGTGTTCGTTTGGATGGCGGTAGCCGCCAGGGTAAGAGTTCAGCTGAGCGCCAGCCGAGCGCTAGTGGCAGCTTCCCCCGTGAAACCGATGGCAGCTATGTAGATAATTTTAGCACCTTGGGCCTGACGGCCAAGGCTCGCATTGCCAAGACCGAACTGCGTTACGGTACGCTGATTCCCAAACTGCCGGTTGTGACCTATAACGATGGTCGCCTGTTGCCGCAAACGTTTGAGGGCGGTCAGATCACGTCCAAGGACATCGATCAGCTGACCCTAACGGCTGGCCAGATCGAGCACGTCAAGGCGCGTGGTTCGAGCAACAACGAAGAGCTTTCCATCGCAGGCTCCAATAGTGGTTCTACTGCACGTGACAGCAATCAGTTCCGTTTCGCGGGAGCAGATTACGCCGTGACCAAGGACCTGACCCTGCAGTACTACTTCGGTCAGTTGGAAAACTTCTACGACCAGCACTTCCTGGGCCTGGGCCATAGCATCAAGCTGGGCGATGGTACGTTCAAGACCGACCTGCGCTATTTCAATAGCCAGGGTAGCGGTAATAACAAGAGTTCCGATGATACGGGTCTTTACGCTTCTACAGGCTATTACAGTAACGGCCGTACCAGTGGTGAAGTGGACAACCGTCTATACAGCGCCCTGTTTTCCTATGCGATCTACGGTCATACCGTCGCAGCAGGCTATCAGATCACCAATGGTGACAGCGACTTCCCCTTCCTGAACCAGGGCGACGGTTCCTCCGCGTACATCAATACCGACTCGCAGATCGCCAAGTTCACTCGTGCCGACGAAGACACCTGGCAGGTTCGTTATGCTTATGACTTCGCAACCGTGGGTGTGCCCGGCTTGACCGCAGGCGTGACCTACCTGAGCGGCGACAATGCGGCAAGCTCTACTGGCGACAAGAGCGAGTGGGAGCGTGATATCTCCGTAGCGTATGTTGTGCCTGATGGTACGTTCAAAGGCGTAGGCCTGACCTGGAAAAACGCCATGTATCGCTCGCAGTTTGATGGGCAACGTGATCAGGATGAAAACCGTCTGATCGTGAGCTACTCGATTCCGCTGCTATAAGCGTTACGTGAATAAAAAACCCGCCTGCCCAGGCGGGTTTTTTTATGCCTGGAAATTAGCTTGCATTACGTCAGCAGCCGGACCGGTTTTTTAGCTGCTCAAAAAAACGGTTCCTTTCAGCCTCAGGAGCTGTCGCTCTGCTTTTTACCCCCTCTGGTTATAGGCTGCTAGTTGAGTTTCAGGGGCCGCTGAAGTGTTTTTGTGATGCCTTGAGAACAGGCCTTTGCAGATGGTATGGAAATTTAATTCCAAAATAATAAGAATGGAAAAAATGTTTGATTAATTTGTGAGGACGTTTTAGTCTGGGCTTCAACCTGTTCAGCACCTGGCGTGCTTGAGACCGTAGGCCGATAAAAACAATAGGAGCCACCATGGGCGACACAACCTTTGCCAATGGACGTCAGCTGGATGTTATTTGTCTTGGGCGCCTCGGCGTCGATCTGTATGCACAACAGATCGGTGCACGGCTCGAAGATGTCAGCAGTTTTGCCAAGTACCTGGGCGGCTCGTCCGCCAACATCGCCTTCGGCACTGCGCGCCTGGGGTTGAAGTCCGCCATGCTGACCCGTGTTGGTGACGATCACATGGGGCGCTTCCTGGTGGAATCCCTAAACAAGGAAGGCTGCGATACACGTGCTATCAAAGTCGATCCCGAGCGGCTGACTGCCATGGTCCTCCTGGGGATCAAGGATCGTGAAACCTTTCCTTTGGTGTTTTATCGCGAAAACTGCGCCGACATGGCGTTGCGCGAAGAAGACATCGACGAAGCCTTTATTGCATCCAGCAAGGCATTGCTCATCACCGGCACGCACTTCTCAACTGAGGGCATGTACAAGGCAAGCAGCCGGGCGCTGGACTATGCCGAGAAGCACAACGTAAAGCGTGTACTGGACATCGACTATCGTCCGGTACTTTGGGGTCTTACCGGTAAAGCCGATGGTGAGACCCGTTTTATTGCCAACGCGGAAGTAAGTGCTCACGTACAGCGCATACTGCCGCGTTTCGATCTGGTCGTCGGGACTGAAGAGGAATTCATGATTGCCGGCGGTTCGGATGATCTGCTCATGGCGCTGCGCAAAGTACGCGAAGTGACTGCTGCCACCTTGGTGGTCAAGCTAGGGGCGCAGGGATGCACGGTGATACATGGGGCTATTCCCGAGCGCCTGGAGGATGGCGAAATCCATCAAGGCATCCGCGTTGAGGTGCTCAACGTGTTGGGCGCGGGTGACGCCTTTATGTCTGGCTTCCTGCGTGGATGGCTCACCGGCGGCGACGACGCTCGCTGCTGTCAGTTGGCTAATGCCTGTGGGGGGCTAGTGGTCGCACGCCATGCCTGTGCGCCAGCCATGCCGACCCTGGCAGAGCTCGATTATTTTTTTAATAGCCCGACACCGATCACCCGGCCGGATCTTGATCCCGTACTGAACCGCCTGCATCGGGTAAGCGTGCCGCGCAAAATGTGGAATCCCCTGTATATCTTTGCGTTTGACCATCGTGGTCAATTGGTGGAACTGGCGCAGCAGGCTGGCCGTGATCTCAAGGCTATCCCTGAACTCAAGCAACTGTTCATCAAGGCCATTGAACGCGTTGAAAGCGACCTTAAAGCAAAAGCCATTCAGGGTGATGTAGGGCTCCTGGCCGATGAGCGGTTTGGCCAGGATGCATTGAATACTGCAACCGGCCGTGGTTGGTGGATCGCTCGTCCTGTAGAGCTGCAAGGCTCTCGTCCATTGGCATTCGAGCCTGGTCGCTCCATTGGCAGCAATCTGATCAAGTGGCCACAGGAACAGATTATCAAGTGCCTGGTGCAATTCCACCCGGATGACGAGTCTATGCTCCGTCTGGAGCAGGAAGCGCAACTCAAAGGATTGTATGAAGCTGCCCAGGCCAGCGGCCATGAGCTCTTGTTGGAAGTCATCCCGCCAAAAAGTCACCCGTGTGAGCAGCCGGATGTGCTTTATCGTGCAATCAAACGTTTATACAACATCGGTATTTATCCTAACTGGTGGAAGATCGAATCCCAGCCAGAAGACGTCTGGGAAAAGCTCGATGCCCTGATTACCGAGCGCGACCCTTATTGCCACGGGGTGGTACTGCTGGGCCTGAATGCACCCGCCGCCGACTTGGCCGACGGCTTCCGCCAGGCCAGCGCCAGCAAGACGTGCCGGGGCTTTGCCGTTGGCCGGACGATCTTCCAGGAGCCGAGCCGTGCCTGGCTTGCTGGTGAAATCGATGACGAGACGTTGATTAACCGGGTGCAATCCACGTTTGAGTTCTTGATCAAGTCCTGGCGGGAGGCGCGCCGACTGGACTAAGACGTCTCTGATCCTTTGCTCAACCCGACAACAACAATTAGGTGCGGCTGATATGACGAATTCACCGGTCAAGATCGGAATCAACCCGATCTCATGGAGCAATGACGACCTGCCCTCACTAGGTGGCGAAACACCGCTGAGCACGGCGCTGAGCGAGGGTAAGGAGATCGGTTACCAGGGTTTCGAGCTTAACGGCAAGTTTCCCAAAACACCTGAGGGTGTTCGTGACGTACTGGGTGAATATGGCCTGGAGCTGGTCTCTGGCTGGTACTCAAGCGTTATGGCCCATCGCAGTGCGGAAGAAGAAGTCGAGGCGATTGCTGGGCATTGTCGGCTACTGGCTGAAAACGGCGCCAAGGTATTGGTGTATGGCGAGGTGGCCGGCTCTATTCAGGGTAAGCGTGTCCCGCTGGTGGAGCGTCCTCGTTTCCATAGCGACGAGCAGTGGAAGGTATATGGCGACAAGCTCACTCAACTGGCTCGTTTTACCCAATCCCAAGGGGTGCGCCTGGCCTATCACCATCACATGGGCGCTTATGTGGAGTCGCCTGACGATATCGATCGGTTGATGGAAGTGACGGGCGAGGAGGTTGGTCTGCTGTTCGATTCCGGCCATTGCTATATGGGGGGTGGTGATCCTCTAAGTGTTCTGAAGAAGCATGTGGAGCGTGTCTGCCATGCGCACTTCAAGGATGTTCGCAAGAACGTCGTGCAACTGGCTCGCAATAATCAATGGAGTTTCCCGGATTGCATCGTCAATGGCACGTTTACGGTGCCAGGTGATGGCGACATCGATTTCGCCCAGCTGCTCGACACCCTGTACGCCGCCAACTACCGCGGCTGGCTGGTTGTCGAGGCGGAGCAGGATCCGGCTGTGGCTCCCAGCTATCTCTACGCCAGGAAAGGGTACGAAACGCTGCAGGCGCTGGTTTCTCGCGCCAATGCCCGACTCACCCTTTATTAAGAGGAGGTTATATGGATTTGCTCGTTAAAGGCTCTGCCGATAGCCGCACGCTTGTCCAGGTACCTGATGATGCACTCGAATACGTGGGCTTTGCGGCCTACAGGCTCAACGAGGGTGATGAGCTGCCTGTTAATGGTCAGGACAAGGAAGTGTGTATTGTTCTGTTAAGCGGTAAGGCAACCATTACAGCGAACCATGCCCAGAAAGGCTCCTTTGCCTGGGAAAATATTGGTGATCGCCAAAGCGTATTCGAGGATAAGTCACCGTATGCCGCTTACCTGCCGCCCGCTACAGAGGCACGGGTAATCGCCCATGGAAAGGCGGAAGTGGCTGTGTGCCTGGCGCCTGGAAATCCCGATGAGACACTGCCGCCCCGGTTGATCGAGCCGGCGACGATGAAGCGTTCAACCCGAGGCAAGGACGCCAACACCCGCTACGTGTGCGACATCCTGCCGGATACGGCCGAGGCGCACTCGCTGCTGGTGGTGGAGGTGATTACTCCGTCCGGCCACTCTTCCAGCTATCCGCCCCACAAGCACGACACGGATGACCTGCCGGCGCAGAGCTTTCTGGAGGAGTCCTATTACCACCGGTTGAATCCAAGTCAGGGGTTTGTCTTCCAGCGGGTCTATACCGACGATCGCAGCATTGACCAGGCCATGGCAGTAGAGAACAACGATGTGGTTCTCGTACCCAAGGGCTACCACCCTGTCTGTGTGCCCTGGGGATATACCTCTTATTACCTGAACGTCATGGCGGGACCCAAGCGTATATGGAAATTCCATAACGACCCGGCCCATGAGTGGCTGTTGCAGAGCTAGCTGTTATTACCATGACGCTCCCGCTGTATGGGCGGGAGTACCAAGAGCCGCGCTTTAAGGAGAGTGCACGAGCCGAATCAGAAGCGACTTCGCAGTAGCTGACTTCTGGAAACCCAACAACAAAAACCAGAGCGAGCGATATGACGATAAGTAAAACAACTGAGACGCATCGCCACGACATTGGCTATGTATTAAGAATCTGCGCAGTGGCTGCCCTGGGAGGCATCCTGTTCGGCTATGACACGGCGGTCATCTCTGGTGCCGTTGACTCACTGCGGGAGTACTTTTCTCTGTCGCCGGCTGAGACAGGTTGGGCTGTCTCCAATGTCGTTATTGGCTGTGTAATCGGTGCCTTGAGCGCAGGCTGGATAGCCGGTCGTCTGGGGCGTAAGAAGGCCCTTGTTCTAGCAGCCGCTCTCTTCACCATCTCGGCTATTGGAGCTGCTGTTGTCGACAGCTTTGTCTGGTTTGTTATCTACCGCATCATCGGTGGTCTCGCGGTCGGGCTGGCATCTACCGTATCGCCCATGTACATGTCGGAAGTCTCACCCAAGGGTATGCGTGGCCGGGCGCTGGGTATGCAGTCCATTGCTATCGTAGGCGGGCAGGTAGTGGTGTTCATCGTGAATTACCTGATTGCCAAAGGTGTAACCGAGGCGTGGCTGGTCGAGTACGGCTGGCGCTGGATGATCGGCTCGGAAGTCGTACCCTGTATCCTGTTCTGCATCATGGTCTTCATGATTCCCGAGTCGCCGCGCTGGCAGGTTATGGTCGGGCAGGACGAAAAGGCTCTGCGCACACTGACGCGTATTTCCAATGCTGAGCACGCGGGTCGTCTGCTCAAGGAAATTAAGGATTCGCTTCAACAGAACCTGCAGGCATGCCCGCAGAAATTGGAGCTGCGCAAATCCGGCTTGGGGCTGATCCTGTTCGTAGGGTGCATGCTGGCTATGCTGCAGCAAGTTACGGGCGTAAACGTCATGATGTATTACGCTCCGATGGTGCTTAAAGGCGTTACAGCCAGTACTGAGTCGGCTTTGTTCCAAACGATTTGGATCGGTGTCATGCAGTGGGTGGGCACCCTTGCCGGGGTCTGGCTGATTGATCGCGTTGGCCGTGTTCCGCTGATGCGTTACGGCACTATTGGCGCCATTGCTGGCCTGCTCACTACCTCGTACTCCATGTACACCTACCAGAGCGGCTACCTCACGCTGTTCGGCATGCTGCTTTTTATGCTGACGTATGCCATGTCCTGGGGCGTAGGAACATGGGTGCTGATTTCCGAAATCTTCCCCAATCGCCTGCGGTCATTGGGAATGAGCGTTGCCGTGTGCTGTATGTGGATCGCTAATTTCCTCGTGACCCAGACGTTCCCGATGATCAATGAGCATCCGTACCTCATGGATACGTTCAATGGTGCCTTCCCAATGTGGCTATTCGCGGGGTGCTGCGTGTTCTGTTACTGGTTTGTCAGCCGCTTCGTGCCAGAAACCAGCGGTATATCTCTGGAGAGGATGGAAGGGGTCATGCTTGCCAAGATCCGCCGTCAACCCATGCCCGTTGCTATTAAAGGGCATAGCCAGGTGCTGTCATCCAAGCCTGTTTGATTTGTCCGGATCAGCGCGGTCTGGCTGATCCAACTGTGTGATTAGTTGCGCCGTGCTTCGAGCGGCCCCAAAGGAGTTCGACATGAGTCAAGAAACAATCATCGGCCATTACATCAATGGTCAGGTTCAGGAAGCGGGCACCGAGCGCTATAGCGATGTGTTCAATCCAGCATTGGGTGAAGTAAAGGCGCGTGTGGCACTGGCTACAACGAAAACGGTAGGCGAGGCCGTTGCGGCGGCCAAGGCGGCGTTCCCGGTCTGGTCTGAACAGTCGGCCCTGCGCCGTTCGCGCATCCTGTTCAAGTTCAAGGAGTTGCTCGACAAGCATCATAAGGAGCTGGCGCAGATCATCACCACGGAACACGGCAAGGTCTTGTCGGATGCCATGGGTGAAGTGACGCGTGGTATCGAGATTGTCGAATTTGCCTGTGGTGCGCCTCATCTGATGAAGACGGCGTTTACCGACAACATCGGCGGCGGCATCGACAACTACAACATGCGTCAGGCGCTGGGTGTTTGCGCAGGCATCACGCCGTTCAACTTCCCGGTCATGGTGCCGCTGTGGATGATTCCAATGGCGTTGGCTACCGGTAACACCTTTGTACTCAAGCCTTCCGAGCGTGATCCTTCAGCCAGCCTGCTCATGGCCGATCTGCTCAAGCAGGCCGGTCTGCCTGATGGCGTATTCAATGTGGTGCAAGGTGACAAGGAAGCGGTAGATGCGCTGCTGCAGCATCCAGATGTCGAAGCCATCTCCTTTGTGGGCTCCACGCCCATCGCCGAATACATCTACCAGGAAGGTACCCGTCGCGGTAAGCGCGTTCAGGCCCTGGGCGGCGCGAAGAACCACATGATTGTTATGCCGGATGCCGATCTTGATCAGGCGGCAGACGCTTTGATCGGCGCTGGCTACGGCTCCGCTGGTGAGCGCTGCATGGCCATTTCCATTGCCGTAGCCGTGGGCGACGTAGGCGACAAGCTGATCGAAAAACTTTTGCCTCGCATCGACAACCTACGTGTGCGTAACGGCATGGAAGGCGATGCCGATATGGGCCCGCTGGTAACTGCCCAGCACAAGGCCAAGGTTGAAGGTTATATCACCAAGGGTATGGAGGAAGGTGCCAAGCTGATTGTGGATGGCCGCAATTTCAAGGTGCCGGGCTCCGAGAAGGGCTTCTTTGTAGGCGCGACCCTGTTCGATCAGGTCAAGCCTGAAATGACTATTTACAAGGAGGAGATCTTTGGCCCCGTACTGGGCATCGTTCGCGTGCCGGACTTCGCTTCGGCGGTAGAGCTGATTAATGCCCATGAATTTGGCAACGGGGTGTCCTGCTTTACCACGGACGGGGGAGTGGCTCGTGCGTTTGCCCGTTCCATCCAGGTCGGCATGGTAGGGATTAACGTGCCGATTCCAGTTCCCATGGCCTGGCATTCCTTTGGCGGCTGGAAGCGTTCCCTGTTTGGCGACCACCACGCTTATGGTGAAGAAGGCATTCGTTTCTATACCCGTTACAAGAGCGTTATGCAGCGCTGGCCCGACAGCATCGCCAAAGGTGCCGAGTTCAGCATGCCGACAGCTAAATGATTGGACGCTGGCTTGAGAGGTGGACGAGCAGCCGCCTCGACAGTCGGCTTACCACACTGCGTTTATCAAAATTACGGAGAACAACACGATGAGCCAGCCTCTACGCTTTGCCTTGAACCGCATGGTTGCCCCCCGCCTGCCCTTGGAAGATTTCATTTCTCTGGCTGTGACTTTGAATGCCGATGCCATTGAGATCCGTAACGACCTCAAGGGTGTAGAGATAGAGGACGGCACGCCTGCTTTGCGTGTACGCCAGTTGTGCCAGGAGAAGGGCATTCGTGTGCTGTCGATCAATGCACTGTACCCGTTCGATGTATGGAACGATGAGCGCCGTGCCCAGACTCTCAAGCTGGCTGCCTATGCCCGTGATTGCGGTGCCGAGGGGCTGGTGATGTGCCCGCTGAATGACCGTAACGATCCACGCAGCGATGCCGAGCGCGCCCGTGACCTGCGTACTGCACTGACCGAGCTGGCACCTATCCTACGTGAGCACGGCATTCTGGGTTTTGTCGAGCCGCTGGGCTTCGAAGAATGCTCACTGCGTCGCAAGCGCGATGCGGTGGATGCCATTAACGCTGTAGGCGGGCGCGATGTGTTCCGCCTGGTGCATGACACCTTTCACCATCACCTGGCGGGCGAGCAGGAATTCTTCCCGGAGATGACTGGTTTGGTGCACATCTCTGGCGTGGAAGATAGCGCGCTGCCACTGAATGCCATCCGTGACGGCCACCGTGTGCTGGTGGGCGAGGCGGATATCCTGGGTAACGCACCGCAAATCCAGCAACTGCTCAGGCTGGGGTATGCAGGCCACCTATCCTTCGAACCCTTTGCCGAGGATGTACATGCCCTGGCAGATATCCAGCCAGCGCTGGTGGCCAGTATGCAGCACCTGAAGGCGCAGGTAGGCGCGTCGGAAGGCCAAGCTGCCTAAGGCTCTACATATCAAAACAAGGCAAGGAGGCAGGGCAGGGCGGTAAGTGCCGCTCTGTACTCGACCCCAGGCGTGAAATTGAAGGGTGATTGCATGAGTACAAAACGACTGACCATGGCCCAGGCGCTGGTGAAGTTTCTCGACAACCAGTACGTAAGCGTCGATGGGGTTGAAACCAAATTCGTCAAAGGCATCTTTACTATCTTTGGTCACGGCAATGTGCTGGGCCTTGGACAGGCGCTGGAGCAGGACCCAGGCGAGCTGATCGTGCATCAGGGCCGTAATGAGCAGGGCATGGTTCATGCGGCGGTCGGTTACGCCAAGCAAAAACTGCGTCGCCAGATCTATGCCTGTACGTCGTCAGTCGGACCGGGTGCTGCCAACATGATTACGGCAGCCGCCACGGCAACCGCTAACCGGATTCCCGTCCTGCTGTTGCCGGGTGATGTGTATGCCAGCCGCCAGCCTGATCCGGTATTGCAGCAAATCGAGCAATCCTATGATTTGAGCATCAGCACCAATGATGCCTTTAGGGCTGTGAGCAAGTATTGGGATCGGATCACCCGTCCCGAACAGCTGATGACTGCCGCCATCAATGCCATGCGTGTGCTGACTGACCCGGCCGAGACGGGGGCGGTCACCCTGGCCTTGCCGCAGGATGTACAGGGCGAGGCGTACGATTACCCTGATTACTTCTTTCAGAAACGTGTCCACCGCATCGACCGCCGTCCGGCCACCGAGGCCATGCTGGAAGACGCCGTGGCGCTGCTCAAGGGCAAGCGCAAGCCGCTGCTTATCTGCGGTGGCGGAGTGAAGTACTCCGGTGCGGCTGATGCCCTCCAGCGTTTCGCCGAACGCTTCGAGATTCCTTTTGCCGAGACCCAGGCAGGCAAGAGCGCTATCGTCTCGGCCCACGAGCTGAACGTAGGTGGCATTGGCGAAACCGGTTGCCTGGCAGCAAATATGCTGGCCAAGGAAGCCGATCTGGTCATTGGTGTAGGCACCCGCTATACGGATTTCACCACCTCGTCCAAGTGGATCTTCCAGAATCCAGACGTCCAGTTCATCAACCTCAATGCCAGTGCCTTTGATGCCTACAAGCTCGACGCCGTACAGGTCGTGGCTGACGCAAAGGTAGGTTTGGAGGCACTAGGCGAGGCATTGGGCCGCACCGGTTATAAAGCGCAGTGGAGCGACGCACCGCAGCAGGCTCGTGCCAGGCTTAAGGATGAGGTAGACCGGGTCTACAGTGTCGAATATGCCACTGAGGGCTTTGTGCCGGAGATCGATGATCACCTGCCACGTGCCGTACTGGAAGAGTTTGTCGAGCTGACCGGTTCCAGCCTTACCCAGAGCCGCGTGCTGGGCGCACTGAACGAAACCCTGGCCAACGACGACATCATTGTCGCGGCCGCCGGAAGCCTGCCGGGAGATCTGCAACGTGCCTGGCGCAGCAAGGGTACCAATACCTATCACCTGGAGTATGGCTACTCCTGCATGGGCTATGAAGTCAACGCGGCTCTGGGCGTGAAGATGGCCGAGCCCGAGCGCGAGGTCTATGCCCTGGTAGGCGATGGCTCCTACATGATGCTGCACTCCGAACTGGCCACCTCCATTCAGGAGCGCCAGAAGATCAACGTGATCCTCCTGGACAACATGACCTTTGGTTGTATCAACAACCTGCAGATGGAACACGGTATGGACAGCTTTGGCACCGAGTTCCGCTATCGCAATCCGGAAACCGGCAAGCTGGACGGTGGCTTCGTACCAGTGGACTTCGCCATGAGCGCCGCCGCCTATGGCTGCAAAACCTATCGCGTGAAGACGCTGGACGAACTTCATGCCGCGCTGGAAGACGCGCGTCGGCAGACCGTCTCTACGCTAATCGATATCAAGGTTCTGCCCAAGACCATGATTCATAAGTATCTCTCCTGGTGGCGTGTCGGGGGTGCTGAAGTTTCCACCAGCGAGAAAACTCAAGCGGTGTCACGCATGCTCAAGGAGAACACCGCCAAGGCCCGACAGTACTGATTTGTGAATACGGTGATGGGTGGAGCGCAGCGATACCCGTTACCGCCCGGCATTACCCCAACGTTTTTCGGACAAAAATTCCAAACGGAGAATGACCATGACACTGCGTATCGGCGTAATCGGAACAGGGACTATCGGACAGGATCACATTCGCCGGTGCAGTCACGCACTGGTGGGCAGCACCGTCGTGGCGGTCAACGACATCAATCAGGAGCAGGCGGCCAAGGTTGTCCAGCAGCAGGGCATCGAGGCCGAGGTCTATGCCCGCGGTCATGATCTGATCAAGGCACCGGAAGTGGATGCCATCCTGGTGACCTCCTGGGGGCCCAGCCACGAAGAGTTCGTGCTGTCGGCCATTGCCGCCGGCAAGCCGGTTTTCTGCGAAAAGCCGTTGGCCGTCACGGCGGAGGGATGCAGGAAAATCGTCGAAGCTGAAATGGCGCATGGCAAGCGCTTGGTTCAGGTCGGCTTTATGCGTCCATACGACCAGGGCTATCGCGCACTCAAGGCAGTCATTGACAGCGACAAGATCGGTGAGCCGCTGATGATCCATGCGGCTCACCGCAACCCGACGGTAGGGGAGTCCTACACCACCGAAATGGCTATCGTTGACACGCTGATCCACGAGATCAATGTGTTCAGCTGGCTGCTGGACGACCAGTACGTTTCGGCCCAGGTTATCTATCCCCGCAAGACATCCCAGGCCTTCGCCCATTTGAAGGATCCACAAATCGTATTGCTGGAAACTGCCAAGGGCACCCGTATTGACGTAGAGGTTTTCGTCAACTGCCAGTACGGCTATGACATCCAATGCGAGGTTGTCGGCGAGCGTGGCATCGCCAAACTGCCGGAGCCTTCCTCTGTGCAGATGCGCAGCGGCGCCAAGCTTTCCACTGAAATCCTCATGGATTGGAAGCAGCGCTTCATCGATGCCTACGACGTAGAACTGCAAGCCTTTATCGACGGTATCAAGGCCGACAAGATCACCGGACCTTCATCATGGGATGGCTACACGGCCGCCGTGACAGCCGATGCCTGCGTTGCCGCCCAGCGCAGCGGCGCCATCGAGCCGATCCGCCTGCCGCAGCGTCCTGCGTTCTACGAATAATCTCTCGCCATTAATAAGAAACAGGCCTCTCTCTAGCGGGGGAGGCCGCCAGAGGAGAACAGATCATGCGTATTTGTCTAGACCCGAACATGTATCGTTTCCTGCCCATTCCCAAGATGGTGGATAAGGTGGCGGAGCTGGGCTACGACTACATTGAACTGTCCCCACGGGACGATTTCCTGCCGTTCTATAAATATCCGCGCGTCGACAAGGACCGCATCCGCGAATTCAAGAAGGCCCTGAGTGACACAGGCGTAAAGCTGTCTTCGCTGCTGCCGGTCTACCACTGGGCTGCAACGGACGAGGAGCTGCGCAAGGCAGCGGTGCGTAACTGGAAGCGTGCCATCGAGATCTGCGTGGAAATGGACTGCGACCTGATGAACACTGAGTTCAGTGGCCAGTCGGACCAGCCCTTGGCATGCGAAAACCAGTTCATGAAATCCATGGAGGAGTTGCTGCCAATCTTTGAGCGCGAGGGAATCAAGCTTGATATCCAGGCGCATCCGTATGATTTCTGCGAGCGCAATAACGAGTCGGTCGACTTGATTCGCGGCCTCGACAAGGACTTCGTGAATTACCTGTACGCCGCGCCGCACACCTTCTTTTACGACGACGGCAAGGGCGATATTGCCTCGATGCTGAAATATGCCGGAGACAAACTAACCCACCTCATCATCGCGGATACCTGGAACCATCGGGCTTCGTCCGGGCTGCGTTACATCGTCAACCCGCCGGGCGTTACGGCAACGGTGCACCAGCACATGGATATCGGCCAGGGCGAAGTGGACTGGGACGCCTTTTTCTCCACCTTGCGCGAGATGAAGTTCGACGGCATTGCCACTGTAGCCGTATTTGGTTTCGAAGACCGGGCCGACGAGTCCAGTCGCTTTATGCTTGAGCGCCTGAAGAAAGAGTTCATGAGTTAATCATGTAGTCGAATCTTCAAAGACAGGCAGTCCGGAACTGCCTTGTTTCCCTTCATTCCATGGGCGGTTTTGGCTGCGATTGAGGAATTCCACAGGATTCCTTGAATCGCAGCCTTTTTTTGCCCGAGGAGACAGACCATGCGTATAGGACTCGTGGGATATGGCAAGGGCGGCCGTTATTTTCATGCGCCGTTGATTGCCAGCACACCTCATGCAACTTTGGCTGGCGTGGTGACACGCTCGCCCGAGCGACGGGCCGAACTTGCCCAGGACCATCCGCAAACACCCGCCTACGATACCCTGGCCCAGTTGATCGATACGGGCATCGATGCCGTCATCATCTCCACACCGCCCGATACCCGGTACGAGTTGATCATGGAGGCTATCGAACACGGTATTCCCGTGGTCAGTGACAAGCCGTTCGCCAGGGATGAAACGCAAGCCCGTGAGCTGGTCCGGGCGGCGGAAGAGGCGGGGGTAATGTTGACTGTCTACCAGAACCGCCGCTGGGACTCGGACGTTCTTACGGTACGGCGTCTGATCAGCAACGGTACGCTCGGTACCATCCAGACCTGTGAATCCCGTATTGAGGTTTTCGATCCAGTATCGGCTTACCAAAATACAGGGGGCGGTGTATTGCGTGATATTGGCAGCCATTTGGTCGATCAGGCGCTGCTACTGTTCGGGCCAGCTCAGAGCGTTTATGCCGAAGTAAGTTTTCTGCCGGATACGGTCGAGCGTGACGACGGATTTTTCCTCTCGCTGCATCATGAAGGCGGAGTTATCTCGCATATTCATGGTAACTGCCTGCAAAAGACACCAGGCCCGCGTTTTCGCGTGACGGGTTCGACAGCCAGTTACACCGTGGAGGGGCTCGACGGTCAGACCCAGGCCCTGTTCGATGGACGTTCGCCACGTACGGAAAAAGACCGATGGGGCCTGGAGGAACATCGGCGGTGGGGGTGGCTGCAACGTGGTGAGGACCGTGAACGGGTACCTTCCGAGCGAGGGCGCTGGGATCTCTTCTACAGCCAGCTCGCTCAGGCTTTGCAAGGGAAGGCCCGGCCCCCAGTTGACCCATGGGATGCCGTTGCCTGCATAAGGGTGCTGGATGCTGCCCGACAGAGTGGTCAGGAAGGCTGCGTTGTTTCCTTAGGCTGACAAGCCTCGCTTTTTACACAGATGAGCATTCAACCTTCTTTTCATAAGCCTGCATTGCCGCTTTGCTGCAGGCTTCCCCACTGTTTTCTTACCTTCAGAACTGTCTGTTTGGGCGCTTTCGGGTGTGTTGTCCCCATCCAGTCAAGTGTTTGAAAATATGTTTAATAAAATTCTAAAAATTATTGATGTGGAATTTATTTTCCAATAAAGTCACTTCTAGGTTGACGTGTTAACGGTCCGGCTTGATGCCATACGAGTCACGCCGGGCGAGCCCAACAACAATAAATAGGTGCCGTCGATGAAAACCGTCCCGCTTTCTGCTACCGCTTTTACGCTCGTACAGCGAGCCTTCTTCTCCCGTCGCTTCCAACGTGCTCTTTCCCTGTTGTTACAAAGTGTCCAGACTGCAGGCTCGCTTCGCTATCTACCGCTGGGCCCTCAGGATCTGAATAACCGTCACCTCCGCATGCCCTCATCGCATCGCTCCAAACCGGTGGGCTCTTTTCACCGATGAGCCCTTCAGGCTCGCGATAACGCTACAAGCACTGCCATAACACCAACAATAAAATGGAGTTATCTATCATGCGGATGAAAAACCGTGTCGCTTCTTTAGCCCTGTCGTTATTGATGACCAGCACGGCAGCTTTGGCCGATCTCAAAGTCGGCGTGAGCATGGCGCAGTTCGATGATAATTGGCTTACGTACCTGCGCGAATCTATGGCGGATAAAGCCAAATCAATGCCTGATGGTGTCCAGCTTCAGTTCGAAGACGCCCGTAGTGATGTGGTCAAGCAGATCAACCAGGTACAAAGTTTTATTAGCCAGAAGGTCGACGCCATTATCGTCAATCCAGTCGACACGGCGGCCACGCGGAACATTACCGAGGCGGCGACCAAGGCCGGTATTCCGCTGGTCTATGTGAACCGCCGGCCGGATGAGAAAACCCTGCCGGAAGGCGTGGTGGTTGTCGCTTCGAATGACCTGGAAGCGGGCCGCCTGCAGATGCAGTACCTGGCTGACAAAATGGGCGGAAAGGGCAACCTGGTCATCATGCTAGGTGATCTGGCCAATAACTCCACGCAAAACCGTACCAAGGGTGTGAAGGAAGTTCTGGCTAAATACCCAGACATCAAAGTTGTCGAGGAGCAGACAGGAAATTACATGCGCGACAAGGGTATGGACCTGATGAGCAACTGGCTGCTTTCCGGGCGTGAATTCGATGCCGTCGTGTCCAATAACGATGAAATGGCTATTGGTGCCGCTATGGCGTTACAGCAGTCCGGCAAGAACAAGGGCTCCGTTCTGATCGGCGGAGTGGACGGTACGCCTGATGGCCTGGCTGCTGTGCAGCGCGGCATGCTTGCGGTATCGGTTTTTCAGGATGCCAAAGGTCAAGCGAACGGTGCCGTCGAGGCGGCGGTGAAAATGGCCAAGAACGAGCCGGTCGAGCAGAACGTCTGGATTCCCTACGAGCAGATCACGGCTGACAACGTCACATCGTTCCAGGCTCGGCTCAAGCAGTAATACCTCCCTAGGCGCCACTGTCCGGTAGCGCCCACTCCCGCGTCGATTATCTAAATCATTGCAGGACCGACCCGATGGGTCGGCTCCTGCATACGGGAGCGCTTCGCTTGAAAAAACTGAAAATCCAAGAATAAAAATAAACGGAGTTTGAAATGAACAGTATGCGTAACTGTGCACTGGCTTTTGCCGCTTCCTGTTTGGCTCCCGCTGCGGCCGAGGCCCTGGAATACGAAGGCTATATCCGTAGCGGTGCGGGTATTTCCACTGGATCTGAATCACAGAGCTGTTTCAAGCTGCCCGGCGCTTCGTCCAAATACCGGTTGGGCAACGAATGCGAGCAATTGGCCGAGTTGGGGGCCTATCACGATTTCATGAAGCTGGGCGACGGCTCCCGTGTCGGTCTCTATGGCATGGCTCAGCTCTATAACGAATACGATCACACGCCACGTTTCACCGGCGAGTATGGGCAGACAAGGCTGGTCCAGGGATATGCCTACTGGCATGACATCGCCGCGCTGAATGGCGGCTCGCTGTGGGCTGGACGCCGGTACTACAAACGTAATGCGATCGACATTTCCGACTTTTTCTACTGGAACCAGAGCGGTACGGGCGCTGGTATCGAAGATGTAGAAATCGACGGTCTGCGCTACAGCTATTTCTTCTCCCGTAAGGACAGCTTCGATCAGGAGCGTTATATCAATCGTCATGATTTCAACGTGGCTGGTTTCAAGACTGGCTCGTGGGGCGAGCTGGAGTTAGGTGTCAGCTACATCGAAGAGCCAAAGTGGGTCGACGCTCACAGCGGTTGGGCCGTGACTGCTCAACACAAGAAAGAGAACTTCATGGGGTGGGGCGGCGGTAATACCTTTGCCGTTCAGTACGGTGCGGGGCCTGGGGTGGCCTTGGGTTCTACCGGCCCGACTGACTACGATCGGGGAAATGTCAGCTTACGAGTAGTAGAGTTTTTTGACTGGCAGGCTACACGCCGCTTTGGTGGGCAGTTTCAGATGGTTTACCAACGTGATAAGCGCCGTTACGACGGTAATCAGGACTGGTATTCCATTGGTGGGCGTACGGTATATGGCCTTTCCGAGCAGTGGAAACTTGCGACCGAGCTGGGACATGACCGTGTAGAGGCTGACGACGGTACGCGTAAACTCACTAAGCTCACCATCGCACCTACGTGGTCGCCCAATGGCCCCACCTTCCGCAAGGCGCATCCCGAAGTTCGTTTCTACATAACCTATGCCGTTTGGAACCGTGCTGCACAGCGAGCTGCCGACGAGTTGGCGCCGGACTCGGCGCTGTCGAGCACTGGTACCTTCGGCTCTGATCGGCACGGGGCCAACATTGGTGTTCAGCTAGAGCACTCTTGGTAAGGACTGCGCTTATTTGTGAAAAATAAATTCGGAATACTTGTTGAAATGGAAAATTTATTCTAGTAAGTTCTGGTCCAAGGTTGACGACTGTAGCGTTCCTCCTGCGGCTTTATGCAGGAGGAACGCCCACCAAACAAAAACAAACAGGTACTGTCGATGAAACCCGCTTCTTTTCTTCAGACGTTTAGAGGTGATCTATCGATCACGGCTATCCGTTTCTTTTCGCCGAGCCGTCTGGCACGCACCTCAAGCGGCTATTCATGCTGGCAGCATCTTGCCTGTCCTTGTCATGAACTTATCCCTAGCAGACTTCTCCTGACCCGGCCTTTGGCTGCGTCGGGTTTTCTCCTGTTTTTGTCGGCATGACGCCGATGTACATGGCTTAAGGAGCCACCATGATGCGTTGTCTGAGTATGCTGCTCTGTCTGTTGATATCCCCGCTGGCGTGGTCCGAAGCGAAGATTGGTGTTGCGGTTGCTCAATACGATAACTACATCGCTTATCTGGTTCAGGCTATGCAAGAGCGCGCCAAGGAAGTGCCCGGCGGCGCCACCCTCCAGCTCGAAGATGCCGGCGGCGACGTGGTGCGTCAGTTAGGGCAGGTCGAAAACTTCATCAGCCAGAGCGTAGACGCCATTATTGTCAATCCGGCCGATACTGCTGCCACTCGTAAGATCACCGAGCGCGCCACCCTGGCTGGAATTCCTCTCGTCTATCTCAATAGCCGCCCGGAGGTAGAGAGCTTCCCGGCGGGCGTCGTATTCGTCGGTACCGATGAGCGCCGCATCGGCCAGATGCAAATGGAGTACCTCGCCGAAAAAATGGGCGGAAAGGGCGACCTCGCCATCATTCTGGGGCGGCTCGCCCATGACGACACGCGTAAACGCACTGCTGGCGTAAAGGATGTCCTGGCCAAGTATCCCGACATCAAGGTCGTGGAGGAGCAGTCTGCGAATTGGGAACGCGACAAGGGAATGGACGTAATGAGCAACTGGCTTTTGTCTGGCAAAAACATCGATGCTGTGGCGGCCAATAACGATGAAATGGGCATCGGTGCGGCCATGGCCTTACGCCAGGCGGGTAGCCAGGACGTCATGGTAGGTGGTGTCGATGGCACGGCGGATGGGTTGGATGCTATCAAGCGCGGTTTACTGAGCGTAACGGTCTTTCGCGATACCGTTGGTATTGGCGCCGGTTCGGTGGATGCCGCTGTACGCCTTATCAATAAGGAAAACCTGCAAGGTGATATCTGGGTTCCCGTTCAGTTGGTGACTCCCGAGAACTATCAGCAATTCCAGAGCAAATGACGATCAGACGCTAGCGCCACGCCTTCGGAGTGGCGCTCTAGAACGTTTCGAGGAGAACAAGAATATGCTCGGCTCAAACACTGCTGTAAAACTCCGAACTTATGATCAGGCTTCCCCCCGATATGCGGCCAACGAGGCGGAAAGTGAGTATCTGCTGGAGATCCTCAATGTCAGCAAGGGCTTTCCTGGCGTAAAGGCACTTTCCGACGTCCAGTTACGGGTTCGCCCTGGTACGGTCCTTGCGCTGATGGGTGAAAACGGTGCGGGGAAGTCCACCTTGATGAAGATCATCGCAGGCATCTACCAGCCCGACAGCGGTGAGCTGCGCCTGCGTGGCCAACCGGTTTCCTTTGCGACGCCTCTGGCAGCATTGCAGGCCGGAATCGCCATGATCCATCAAGAGCTCAACCTGATGCCGCACATGACTATCGCGGAAAATATCTGGTTGGGCCGAGAGCCCCTGAATGGCCTGCACATGGTCGATCATGGTGAGATGCATCGAAAAACGCAGGCTCTATTGGAGCGTCTGCGTATCTCTCTGGACCCTGAAGAGCCGGTTGGCCATTTAAGCATTGCCGAGCGGCAAATGGTCGAGATCGCCAAGGCTGTCTCTTACGACTCTGATGTTCTGATCATGGACGAGCCTACCTCGGCCATTACCGAAAAAGAGGTCGCCCACCTTTTCTCGATCATTGCCGACCTCAAAAGCCAGGGTAAAGGGATTATCTACATCACTCACAAGATGGATGAAGTGTTCAACATCGCCGATGAAGTTGCCGTCTTTCGTGATGGTGCCTACATTGGCCTACAGCGTGCCGACAGCATGGACGGCGATGGGCTCATCTCGATGATGGTGGGTCGCGAGCTGACCCAGTTGTTTCCCGAACGGACCCCGCCTACCGACAAGATCATCCTTTCCGTAAATAACCTAACCCTTGATGGCGTGTTCAAGAATGTCTCCTTTGAACTACATGCCGGGGAAATCCTGGGTATTGCCGGCTTGATGGGCTCTGGACGTACAAATGTGGCGGAAACCCTGTTTGGCGTCACGCCGGCTACCGGTGGCGAGATCTACCTGGATGGTGAGCGGATCGTCATGAGCGATCCTTGCCTCGCGATCCAGAAAGGCCTAGCGCTGCTGACCGAGGACCGCAAGGACACCGGTATTTTCCCGTGCCTGTCCGTTATGGAAAACATGGAGGTAGCCGTACTGCCTACCTTCTCCGGCAGCGGCTTTGTACAGCAGAAACCGCTGCGTGAGCTGTGCGAGGAAATGTGTAAGAAACTGCGCGTCAAGACTCCATCCCTGGAGCAATGCATTGCCAATCTCTCTGGAGGTAACCAGCAAAAGGCGCTCCTGGCCCGTTGGCTTATGACCAACCCACGCGTGCTTATTCTCGATGAGCCTACCCGCGGTATCGACGTAGGGGCCAAGGCAGAAATTTATCGCCTGATCGCTTATCTGGCCAGCGAGGGCATGGCAGTCATCATGATCTCTTCGGAGCTGCCCGAAGTATTGGGTATGAGCGATCGGGTCATGGTTATGCACGAAGGAGAAGTGACTGGCTGTCTGGACCGGGAGGACGCTACCCAGGAGAGGGTTATGCAGTTGGCCTCTGGCATTACGGCAATTCACTGATCAGCCGGGAGTTGCGCTCCCCTCTATCCGGACGTTCTGAACTCATCCTGCTTGCGCCCGCTTGCAGAGCCGAGGCGGACATACGAGGAAAATAACAATGAGCACAGTCATCGAAAACAAAACAGCCGCAGCGCCTCTTAAAGCCAGGCGGCGTATTCCCACGGAGCTCGGCATCCTCCTGGTGCTGTTTGGTATTGGCCTCATCTTCGAGTTATTCGGCTGGCTGATGCGTGACCAGAGCTTTTTGATGAACTCTCAGCGTCTGGTGCTCATGATTCTTCAGGTCTCGGTTATCGGCCTGATTGCCATTGGAGTAACACAAGTCATCATCACCACAGGCATCGACCTGTCGTCCGGCTCGGTTCTAGCACTATCGGCCATGGTGGCGGCGAGTCTGGCGCAAACGTCTGATTTCGGCCGAGCCGTCTTTCCAGCCCTGACCGACATGCCTGTTTGGGTGCCTATCATGGCGGGACTGGGGGTAGGGCTCCTGGCTGGCGTCATCAATGGCAGTATCATTGCCATTACGGGTATCCCGCCCTTTATCGCCACCTTGGGCATGATGGTATCAGCCCGCGGTCTGGCCCGTTACTACACAGAAGGCCAGCCAATCAGCATGCTGTCCGATTCCTATACGGCCATTGGTAGCGGCGCGATGCCGGTCATCATTTTTCTTGTAGTTGCGGTCATCTTCCATATCGCCTTGCGCTACACCAAATACGGCAAATACACCTACGCTATCGGCGGCAACATGCAGGCAGCGCGTATTTCCGGGATCAACGTCAAGCGTCACCTGATTATTGTCTACAGCATCGCCGGCCTTCTGGCAGGTCTAGCCGGAGTTGTCGCCTCTGCACGTGCCGCGACGGGTCAGGCAGGCATGGGTATGTCTTACGAACTGGACGCCATCGCTGCGGCCGTCATTGGCGGAACTAGCCTGGCTGGCGGGGTAGGGCGTATCACAGGTACGGTTATCGGAGCGCTGATCCTGGGCGTTATGGCCAGCGGCTTTACCTTTCTCGGCGTCGACGCCTACATCCAGGACATCATCAAAGGCATGATCATTGTTGTGGCGGTTGTAATCGACCAGTACCGCAACAAGCGCAAAGCCAAACGCTGATCTTTCCACGTCTTGGCCCGCAGCGTCTTTGCGGGCCTTTTTTATATCTGTCTGAGACTTGTTCAAATCCTTCAGACCTCATGCTTCGGAACCTTGATTGACTCTGGGCTCTCCATTCAAGAGAACCTAATGGCCACAAGGAGACTGCTCGTCCATGAACGCCACTCTAATCACATTTGCCCAGCTCTGCCCAGGCGATCGCTTTACCCTGCAGGATGATGATCGGCTGTTTACCAAGTTGAGCGATACGACTGCCCGTGAGCACAGTACCCATTCCATTAATCTCAAGGAAGAAGGGTTCGGCTATCAGGAAGACTCTGTCCAGACGATAACGGCTGAAACTAACGTCAACTATGTACCTGTAGATGGGCCTCTGCGAGTCAGTGGCTAGTCTGTAGAGAAAGACTATGCCCTTATGAGATGTCCTTGCTCCTGATAAGAAGTTAATGCAGTCACGCTTCTAATCAGGAGCGACATTATGTCCTAGTAAAAAAGTCCTATTGACTTTTCAAACCGCTAAAATGGAAGGCCCGCAACTTGATGTCTTTATGGCATCACTTTGAGTGATGAGTCGGCCTTCTACTGCTAGATCCCGCATCAATTAAATTGATAACCGCGGACTTCACGTATTCGTGGCGCCTTGTCGTGTTTAAAGAAAAGCTCGCCTTGCCTAGCCTGTGAATGGTTCTCTTGGAGAAATAAGTGTTAAAGGATTTTTTACGTGTAGCTGTATTGGGTATCTGTTTGGCCAGTACGTCTTGCTGGGCCGTTGTTACGCCCGAAGAAGCCATGAACATGGCAGGTCTTCAACGTACGTTGGGCCAGCGTATTGCCAAAGATTATTTGATGATGGGATCTGGGGTGCGGGTAGAGGTTGCAACCAAGCAGCTTAAGGACACGATCGCCTTATTCGAGAATCATCACAACGCACTGGTCGAATTCGCGCCTAACCCTACTATCCATAACAAGCTGGTTGAAATAGACAAGACCTGGCAAGCGTACAAGCAACTTGTGCAGACTGAGCCTGATAAAGAGCAGGCGGTAGGCATGCTAGCTGTTAATGATCAGTTGTTAGAGCAATGCCAGAAGCTAACTGATCTGGTCGAGCAGAACAATGGTGGCGAATCCTCGAGACTGGTGAACCGCAGTGGTTGGAATCGCGTATTGAGCCAGCGTATCGCAATGCTCTATATGGCCAAGAACTGGGGCATTAAAGCGCCTGGTTTGGATGATTCCTTTACCAAGTCCGTCGGCGAGTTTGATACCGTTATGGCAGAGCTTCATGCGGCAGGGACCCCTAATCCCGAAATAGCTAACGCGTTGCGTAAAGCTGAAGCCCAATGGAAGTTCACCCGCACGGCAGTAGATCTAGCTACTCCAGGTAACTATATCCCAACCGCAATGGCGTCTAGTGCCGATACGTTGTTCAAGCAGATGAATGAGCTGACACGTTTGTATGCGGGCTTGTCTGCAAGCAATTAACTGCCGCGTAGAAAGGCAAGATCACTCATTATGGCCCTGGTTGATCTTGCCCAACTCTTTCTCTCTCCATCTCAAAAGCAGGCTGCAAAATTTAGAGGTATTGGTAAACGCCTTACGGATGTCTACCAGTATCCAGAAAGCAGAATGCTAATCCTGCGGTAACCGGATGGCCTTGTGATTCGCGTGATGGTGATTTTAGCAAAGCGGGGTGTAACGAGCGGGACTACCACAATCGCTGACTTTCCCTATCGGCTCCATGGGGCTAGAGCCAACAGCTACACTGATTAACTAGGTAAGAAGCAAGGATTCTACTTTCGGGTAATACCTGTCAATGACATGACGGGCATTCACTTATGATGTCTGGCGCACGCAAGAAGAAAAGGCGGACCCGCTAAAAGAGGCCCGCTCAAAGGGTCAGACGTTGAAGCGGAAGTGCATAACATCGCCGTCTTTGACGATATAGTCCTTACCTTCCAATCGCCACTTGCCAGCTTCCTTGGCGCCGTTTTCACCCTTGTATTGGATGAAATCATCGTAGGCGACTACTTCAGCACGAATGAAACCTTTCTCGAAATCTGTGTGAATCACCGCTGCCGCTTGCGGAGCGGTAGCGCCAACCTTAACCGTCCAGGCGCGAACTTCCTTCACCCCAGCAGTAAAGTATGTCTGCAGATTCAATAGCTCATAGCCTGCTCGAATGACACGATTAAGCCCAGGCTCTTCCAGACCTAACGACTCAAGGAACATATCCTTTTCTTCACCGTCGTCTAGTTCAGCGATTTCAGCTTCGATCTTGTTGCAGACTGGAACAACGATGGCGCCTTCTTCGGTAGCGATGGCTTTGACGACATCTAGGTGCGGATTGTTTTCGAATCCATCTTCAGCCACGTTGGCGATGTACATGACAGGCTTGCTGGTCAGCAAGTGAAAGCTGCGGACCATGCGCTTCTGTTCATCATCCATATTCTTTATCAGGCTGCGAGCTGGCTTGCCTGCTTCGAAATGAGGGATAAGTTTTTCCAGTAGCGTTTTTTGAGCGACCGCTTCCTTGTCACCACCCTTGGCGTTGCGGGTTACACGTTGCAGTTGTTTTTCGCAGCTTTCCAGATCCGCAAAAATCAACTCAAGATCAATAACTTCGATATCCCGCTTCGGATTTACGGAGTTAGCAACGTGAATGACGTTTTCGTCTTCAAAGCAACGAACTACATGGGCGATGGCGTCGGTTTCGCGGATGTTAGCCAGGAACTTATTTCCGAGGCCTTCACCTTTAGAGGCGCCTTCAACCAGGCCGGCAATATCCACGAACTCCATTGTCGTAGGAATAACGCGCTCAGGCTTGACGATTTCAGCCAGGGCGTTAAGACGACTGTCGGGCATGGGCACTACGCCGCTATTTGGCTCGATAGTGCAGAAGGGAAAGTTTTCCGCCGCGATACCGGATTTGGTGAGGGCGTTAAACAGGGTGGACTTGCCAACATTGGGCAGGCCGACGATGCCACAATTAAATCCCATGAAATATCCCTCGCGAGTGAGTTAGGCCTTCTGGCTATGCAGACGCTGCATGGCGCGGGTCCAATCCCCGGCCAGAATATCCGGCAGCACGCCGAGGGCAAAATCGATACTGGTATCCAGCAGTTCCTGTTCGGCGCGTGGCGCACGGCCTAGTACATAACCGGACACTAGACTGCTATGCCCCGGATGGCCAATGCCAAGCCGCAGGCGATAAAAACCGTTTTGATTGCCTAGTTGGGCAATAATATCGCGCAACCCATTATGTCCACCGTGCCCGCCACCTTTTTTAAGTTTGGCAACACCTGGCGGCATGTCGAGTTCGTCATGAGCAACCAAGATAGACTCTACGGGAATGCGAAAGAAACCTGCCAATGCCGCTACGGCTTGACCGCTACGGTTCATGTAGGTCGTAGGAATAAGAAGACGAACGTCTTGGCTTGCGTGGCTAAAGCGCCCTGTCAGACCAAAGTACTTACGATCCGCTACTAAATTAACGTTATGGCGCGCTGCAAGGCGCTCAACAAAAAGGGCTCCCGCGTTATGCCGGGTCTGTTCGTATTCACTGCCTGGATTGCCCAAGCCAACGATCAGTTGTACGGCGGTCACGACGGGAGCCCCTCTCTCAAGCCAATGCCTTACTCAGCAGAGCCTTCGCCTTCGGCTGGTGCCTGAACGCGCGACAAGTGAATGCTTGCAACAGGCAGGTCGCTGCCATGAGCCAGCGATACCAGTTCAACGCCAGCAGGCAGAGTCAGATCGCTCATATGAACGATCTGGTTCAGCTCAACCTTGGACATGTCGACTTCAATGAACTCAGGCAGATCCTTAGGTAGGCAGGATACTTCCACTTCGTTCACGTTGTGCTGGATTTCGCCGCCGCCTTGCTTGACGCCAACAGCCACATCCTGGTTGATGAAGTGCAGCGGAACGATAGCGGTCAGCTTGTGATCAGCCACGACGCGCAGGAAGTCTGCGTGTACGACGTAACCCTTGGCTGGGTGACGCTGCAGAGCCTTGATCAGAACGCTTTCGCTCTGGCCATCAACGTTTAGGTTGATAACATGGCTGAAGGCAGCTTCGTTAGTCAGCAGCTTGGCCAGGTCTTTGCCTTCCAGTGTAATGGAGGCAGGTGCTTTTTCGCCGCCGTAGATTACGGCAGGTACTTGTTCAGCATTACGACGCAGGCGGCGGCTCGCACCTTTCCCCAGGTCGGAACGCAGTTGGGCATTCAGGGTAAAATCGACCATATATAGTCTCCAAAAATAACAATTGCCTGGAAGCACTTGCGACCAGCGCGATCAGGCCATTGATTAAAAAGCCCCGCATAGAGCGGGGCCGTTGCATCAAACGCCTGTTCTTAACGGAACATGGCGCTGATGGATTCCTCATTGCTAATCCGGCGCACGGCCTCTGCAACCACTGGAGCGATGTCCAGTTGACGGATGCGAGTGCAAGACTGTGCAGCTGCAGACAGCGGAATGGTATTCGTTACTACCAGCTCATCAAGTACGGAGTTATCGATGTTTTCGATCGCTCGACCAGACAGTACTGGGTGAGTGCAATACGCTAGAACCTTGGTTGCACCGTGCTCTTTCAACGCTTTGGCAGCGTGGCAGAGCGTACCAGCTGTATCGACCATATCATCGACTAGTACACAAGTGCGGCCTTCAATATCACCAATGATGTGCATCACTTCAGACTGATTCGCCTTGGGGCGACGCTTGTCAATGATTGCAAGGTCAACACCTAGACTCTTCGCCACGGCGCGAGCGCGAACGACACCACCAATATCCGGCGATACGATCATCAGATTCTCGAAGCGCTGATCTTCTATATCGTCAACCAGGGCAGGAGAACCGTAAATGTTATCGACGGGGATATCAAAGAAGCCTTGGATCTGGTCGGCATGTAAGTCAACCGTTAGAACGCGGTTGACGCCAACCACCGTTAGCATATCGGCCACAACTTTGGCGCTAATTGCAACGCGTGCGGAACGTGGGCGACGATCCTGACGTGCATAGCCGAAGTAGGGGATAACTGCGGTAATACGAGTTGCTGAAGAACGGCGGAAGGCATCGGCCATCACAACCAGTTCCATCAGGTTATCATTAGTAGGTGCACAGGTCGGTTGAATCAGGAAGACATCCTTACCACGAACGTTTTCGTTGATTTCGACACTGATTTCGCCATCGGAGAACTTACCGACGGAAACATCACCTAGAGGAATGTGCAGCTGACGCACAATGCGCCGTGCCAGATCGGGGTTTGCGTTCCCCGTAAAGACCATCATCTTGGACACGCTGCAGTACCTGCCGGCTGAGGGTGGACCTGATGAAAAGAAAATGGCAGGGGCGGCTGGATTCGAACCAACGCATGGCAGGATCAAAACCTGCTGCCTTACCGCTTGGCGACGCCCCTGTGGCGTTTCGGATACACCCGTATCCGTGTCTCAGAACAAACTTTCCAACTTGCGATGCAACATCGAAATGTTGCTTCCCTTCGCTATAAAGCTTGGCAGGGTAGCTGGAAGTTGGTCCGCAACTTTAACAGCTTCGGTCTCATTTGGGAAGCTCCCAAATATGCAACTTCCAGTGCCGGTTAATCTAGCTGAAACAAATTTGTTTAGCAAGATCAAAGCGTTATGAATTTCAGGATAACGCTTTTCTACCACGCTCTGGCAGTCGTTTCGACCGCCCCACTCGAGGACGGGGCGAACTTTACTGGGAGGCGTGTTCCGTGTCAACAGGGGATCGTTAAAAATTTTTGCAGTACTTACAGACACTTGCGGAATTGCAACGAGAAACCAAGGCTCTTCAAGCTCTACAGGGGTCAGTTGTTCACCAATTCCTTCTGCCCATGCGGCCTTGCCGCGAACAAACACGGGAACGTCTGCACCTAGAGTAAGGCCAAGCTCTGCCAGCTCATCTAGATTGGCACCAAGCGACCAAAGATGATTAAGACCAAGCAATGTTGTTGCTGCATTAGAGCTGCCGCCCCCAATACCGCCACCCATGGGAAGCCGTTTATCCAGCCAGATATCGGCCCCTTGTGAGCAGCCAGTCACTTTTTGTAGCAGGCGTGCCGCTCGAACAATCAAGTTTTGGTCATGGTCGACGCCGAGAAGGGCGGTGTGAAGACGTATCTGCCCGTCGGCCCGTGGCAGGAAATGCAGCTCGTCGGCATGATCTACAAACTGGAAGACAGTTTGCAGTTCATGATAGCCGTCGTCGCGACGGCCCAATATGTGCAAAAAAAGATTGAGTTTGGCTGGGGCTGGCAGCGTTAGACGTTCAATGCTCATTTGCCTAGCTGGCGAGGCTGCCAGTCCTTTATAACGATGGTGACGTCGAGATCCTGCCCGTGTAACTTGATTCTCTCAGGTAAGGGATAACCGTTTTGTTCGGCATAGCGCGTGTACTCAACGGTCCAGCCGTCCTGTACCAGCTGCGACAGATGACTGTTGGCATCTAGGGTTAGCTGGCTGCGGCTTTCCGGAGCAGGCAGGCCGCGTACCCACCAGAGCAAATGTGATACCGGAAGCCGCCAGCCTAGCTGTTGTTCAAGAAGCGCTTCTGGGGAATCGGCTTGAAAGCGCCCTTGGTTGGCTACTTCGAGCGTTACATCCCCAGAGCGTCCTGTCAGACGTGCTGCGCCACGCCCTAAGGGACCTGACAGACGGATATCGAAGTAATCCTGACGTTGCAGCCAAAACAGGGTGCCACTGCCGGAGTCATTTTGCGTGCGGATACCTACCTTGCCGTTAATCTGCCAGCCATCCAGCGCAGAAATACGCGTCTTATGGACTTTCCAAAGCGCTGGGCTACCATGACCTTGAACGGTTTCCTGGGATACTTGGCCAGCACAGCCAGTTAACAGGACGATAAAAATCGTCAATAAAAACGTGTGGAAGCGGTAAGTTTTCACAGTGTTTCGGAGCCTGTCAGTCGCTTGAGCGTGCTGCGTAGCACGGCATTGTCGGAAGCCTGCTCGGCTGCGGTGGCCCAAACTTCGCGCGCTTCGTCCTTTTTGCCCTGGGCCCAGAGTACTTCGCCAAGATGAGCCCCGATTTCAGCATCAGGAAAGCGTTCAAGTGCCTCGCGTAGATAACGTTCCGCTTGCTCGAGCTGACCCTGACGATAGTTGATCCAGCCCATGCTATCCAAAATAGCAGGGTCGTTCGGGTTGATTTGGTGGGCTTTTTCGATAAGCGTCCGGGCCTCGGCATAGCGAGTGGTACGGTCAGCCAATGTATACCCCAATGCATTCAAGGCCATGGCATTGTTGGGGTCCTGGGCAAGAATGAAGCGCAGGTCCTTCTCCAGTTGAGCCAGATCGCCTCGCTTTTCTGCCACCATTGCACGTGTATAGAGTAGGTTGAGATCGTTTGGATATTGCTTGAGGCCTTGCTGCAGTATGTCCCAAGAAGCTTCGGGCTGGCCGTTATTGGTAAGGCTTTCTGCTTCGAGCAGGTAAAGTTGGATCGCATAATCAGGCTGCTGCTGGCGAGATTGTGCCAGTAGGCGTTTCGCTTCATCGAAGCGGCCCTGTCCCATCAGTAGCTCAGCTTGGCGTTGTTGGGCCGGCAGGTAATCGCTGCCTGGGCCAACCAGGGCGTATTCGGCCATGGCCTGCTCTGGCTCGTTCAGTTCTTCAGCTACACGACCCAGATTGAAGTGAGCGGCATCAACGTGGCTACCGCGCTGGACGAGTTCGTCCAGATAAGTGCGCGCATCGGTCCAGGCTTCAGCCTCGAGGCAGACCAGCGCCAGAGAGAAGCGCAGATCATCATCGTCCGGAAACTGAGCGACCAGGTCAGCGAATTCCTGCTTGGCCTTGTCCAGTTCGCCTTGCTCTACCAGCAGACGTGCATGGGCAAGCAAAAGACGTTTGTCGTCTGGATGCTGCTTGATACCTTGCTCTAACAGAGGCAGGGCTTCTTCGCTACGGCCCAGGCTCTGCAACATACGGGCGTGGAGAAGAAGAGGCGCTACCTCACGTTTGGCGGCAGGCTGTGAGTCAAGCAGTTTGAGGGCCTCGTCGACACGGCCGTCCTGTTGCAAGAGCAGAGCCTTGCCAAACAGGAGTTGACCATTGTCGGGGTACTTCGTCTGAAGGCGGTCAAAGCTTTTGAGAAGACCCTCACGAGTATCGGCGTCGGTTTCAGCTGCAGACAAGGCTAGAAAATCAAAATGCGTATCGCCTTGTCCTTGGAGCACCTTTTCCATATGGATCATGGACTCGTCATAGCGACCGGCACGTGCCAGCATGATGGCGGCGGCGCGTTGCGCGTCCAGATTATCCGGTGCGTTACGGGCCCAGATGACCGCAGTTTCGAGGGCAGAGTTGTCTGCCCCCAAGTATTCCGCAATGCGGAACGCCCGTTCTGCGATGCCAGGATCCTGGGTGCTTTTGGCTTGTTCAAGATAATTAGCCAGGGCGATATCGAAGCGGTTACGCTGGCCAGCCAGTTCGGCGACCAACAAGTCGTAAAGGGTATCTTCCCGGAAGCTTCCGTACGTTTCTGGCGGAGCCGGCACCGTAGCGGGTTTCTGTTCAGGAGCGGATGTCTGGTCGGGGGAGTGGCTGACGAGGTTCTGGCAGCCGGCAAGCAGCAGCGCAGTAGTTAGCAGCGCGAGATATCTAGTCATGTGATCGAAGCGGCCTCTCTGCAGTCAGTCCATCATGCCATAAGGTATTAGGCAAGCACATGGCCCTAATAGTTGTCGTTCAATCGACGAAGTAGGACAATTACCGGCTTTCCAAAAAACTTAGCGATTTTGCATGGCTTTCCTCGCGCTTGGCATCAATCACAAGACCGCCTCGGTGGATGTACGCGAACGCGTAGCTTTCACTCCCGAGCAAATGGTGGACGCACTTCGCCAGTTGTGCCAGGAGACCATGAGCCGCGAAGCGGCCATTTTGTCCACGTGCAACCGTAGTGAACTCTATCTCGAAATGGAGCAGCCGACTGCGGACCGGATATTGACGTGGCTGGCAGACTATCATCACCTTTCTTTTGAGGAGCTGCGGGCCTGCGCCTATGTTTTTCAAGAGGATGCCGCCGTACAGCACATGATGCGAGTCGCATCGGGCCTGGACTCTATGATTCTCGGTGAGCCGCAGATCCTGGGGCAGATGAAATCCGCCTATGCCGTAGCTCGTGAGGCTGGTACGGTAGGCCCTTTGTTAGGGCGCCTTTTTCAGGCAACGTTCAATACGGCAAAAAGTGTCCGTACCGACACCGCTATTGGCGAGAATCCGGTTTCAGTTGCCTTTGCTGCGGTCAGCCTGGCGAAACAGATCTTCAGCGATCTGAACCGTAGTCAGGCCTTGCTCATTGGGGCAGGCGAGACCATTACACTGGTCGCGCGGCATTTGTACGAACAGGGTGTTAAACGCATCGTAGTGGCTAACCGGACGCTCGAGCGGGCCAGCCATTTGGCTGAGCAATTCGGCGCACATACTATTTTGCTGGCTGATATACCTCAGGAGCTGCCGAATAGCGATATCGTTATCAGCTCAACGGCCAGTCAACTGCCTATCCTAGGCAAGGGCGCCGTAGAGCGTGCACTTAAACAACGCAAGCACAAGCCCATTTTTATGGTTGATATTGCCGTTCCGCGTGATATCGAACCTGAGGTAAGCGAACTGGCTGATGTTTACCTCTATACCGTAGATGATTTACATGAGGTCATCACGGAAAACCTTAAGAGTCGCCAGGGCGCTGCACAGGCAGCAGAGAAGCTGGTACTCGCTGGGGTCCAGGATTTCATGCATCGTCTGCGCGAGCGGGCTGCCGTGGATGTACTGCGGGCGTACCGACAGCAGGCAGAGCAGATGCGTGACGAAGAGCTGGCAAGGGCGCAGCGGCAGTTGGCGAATGGTGTTTCGCCGGAAATTGTCCTGGCCTCGCTGGCACGAAGCCTGACCAATAAGTTGCTGCATGCTCCTAGCGTACAGCTCAAGAAATTGTCTGCCGAGGGGCGTGTCGATGCGCTCACTCTGGCCCAGGAATTGTTCGCTCTCGATGGGAGCGAGGATAAATAATGAAAGCATCCCTGCTGCACAAACTCGACGGTCTTAACGACCGGTTCGAAGAATTGACCGCTCTGCTCGGCGACGCCGAAGTGATCAGTGACCAGACTCAGTTCCGAGCCTACTCGAAGGAGTATGCCGAGCTAGAGCCGGTTATCCATGCATTGCATGAATTTCGTAAGCTGCAATCCGACCTGGAAGGCGCACGGGCCTTACTGAAGGACAGCGATCCCGACATGCGCGCCATGGCGGAAGAAGAGGCCGAGCAGGCCCAGGCGGCCCTGGCTGGGCTGGAAGATCGGCTGCAGCGTATGTTGCTGCCTCGCGATCCTAACGATGGACGCAATGTTTTTCTGGAAATCCGCGCTGGCACGGGCGGGGACGAGGCCGCTATTTTTGCTGGCGACCTGTTCCGCATGTATTCACGGTATGCAGAACGCCAGGGATGGCGGGTAGAGGTTATGTCCGAAAACCTGGGCGAACATGGTGGGTATAAAGAAGTTATCGCACGGGTTGAAGGCGATAATGTCTATGCCAAGCTGAAGTTCGAATCAGGAGCTCACCGAGTTCAGCGCGTTCCGGAAACCGAGTCGCAGGGGCGTATTCATACCTCGGCCTGCACGGTAGCTGTCCTTCCTGAGCCTGATGAGCAGGCCGCCATCGAAATCAATCCGGCGGACCTACGGATTGATACCTACCGTTCGTCCGGTGCGGGTGGCCAGCACGTTAACAAGACTGAGTCGGCGATTCGCATCACACACATCCCCAGCGGCATAGTTGTCGAGTGCCAGGAAGAGCGTTCGCAGCACAAGAATCGGGCTAAAGCTATGGCCTGGTTGGCGGCCAAGCTGAATGACCAGCAGCAGGCAGCGCATCAACAGGCTATAGCCAGTACACGAAAGTTACTGGTGGGTTCGGGAGATCGTTCCGAACGCATTCGAACCTATAACTTTCCGCAAGGTCGAGTAACGGATCACCGGATCAATCTGACCCTGTACTCGCTGGCAGAGGTCATGGAGGGAGCGGTACAGCAGGTCATCGAGCCGCTTCTACAGGAATATCAGGCCGATCAGCTTGCGGCATTGGGAGATTGATATGGCGACGATTGGAGCATTACTGAAGGAGGCGGATCTTCCGGGCTCTCCCAGCGCACGGTTGGATGCAGAACTGCTGTTGGCAGCTGCATTGGGAAAGCCGCGTAGCTTCCTGCGAACCTGGCCCGAGCGGGTCGTGACACAGGAAGTAAAGGAACGTTACCTTGCATTCATAGCTCGCCGGCGTGACGGCGAGCCTGTGGCTTATATCGTAGGGCATCAGGGGTTCTGGACGCTTGATCTGGAGGTCACGCCGGATACGTTGATCCCACGCCCGGATACTGAACTTTTGGTCGAGTCTGCCTTGGCGTGTCTGGCTGAGCCATCGGCACGCGTGCTTGATCTAGGAACCGGGACTGGTGCGATTGCCCTTGCCATCGCTCACGAGCGATCAGGCTGGCAGCTTGTTGGGGTTGATCGGGTTATCCAGGCAATTCAGCTGGCCGAGCGTAACCGTGAGCGAGTAGGCCTGACAAACGTCCATTTCAGCCAGAGCGACTGGTTCAGCGCGCTGGCTGGTGAATCCTTCGATATCATTGTAAGCAATCCGCCTTATATCGCTCAGGATGACCCGCATCTCCAGCAGGGAGACGTACGTTACGAACCCTCGAGTGCCCTGGTGGCTGGAAGGGATGGCCTGGACAACATCCGTTTGATTGTGGCGCAGGCGCCCGAGCACCTCAATCGTCATGGCTGGCTTTTGGTTGAGCATGGTTTCGAGCAGGGCGCTGCCGTACGGGCTCTGTTTGAGCACCAAGGCTTTTCAGCGGTGGAAAGTCGCCGTGACTTGGCGGGTCATGAGCGCATTACGCTGGGGCGTTGGGCGTGCTGAGCGACATCGAACTTTTGCGCTATAGTAGGCAGATCCTGCTCCCCCAGATCGACGTGGAAGGGCAGTTGCGCCTTAAGCAAGGACGTGTCCTGATTGTGGGGCTGGGTGGGTTGGGATCTCCCGTAGCACTTTATCTGGCAGCCGCTGGCGTGGGTGAGGTTCATCTTGCAGATTTCGATACGGTCGATCTGACCAACCTGCAGCGTCAGGTTATTCATGACAGCTCACACATTGGCTGGAGTAAGGTCGATTCTGCCTTGGAACGACTTCAGGCCATTAATCCCGAAATTTCTTACATACCTCATCGCATAGCATTGGATGCCGACTCGTTGATGGAGGCGGTCAGTACCGTCGATGTGGTGCTGGACTGCTCGGACAATTTCACAACGCGTGGTGCCATAAATGCAGCCTGCGTGACGGCGGGTCGCCCGTTAGTCAGCGGCGCGGCAATCCGTTTGGAAGGACAGCTCAGCGTATTTGACCCGCGACGTGAAGAGAGTCCGTGTTATCACTGCCTGTATGGTCATGGCCATGACGAAGAGCTGACCTGCAGCGAGGCGGGAGTCGTAGGGCCTTTGGTCGGGCTGGTAGGCAGCCTCCAAGCGCTCGAGGCCTTAAAGTTGCTGGCGGGCTTTGGCGAGCCGCTGGTAGGCCGTTTGTTACTGGTGGACGCCCTGAGCTCTCGTTTTCGAGAGCTTAAACTGCGTCGCGATCCCAAGTGTGAGGTGTGCAGGAGTCGCGATGGCTTGTGAGGCTCCTGTAGGCGTTTTCGACTCTGGCGTGGGCGGCCTTTCGGTATTGCGTGAGATTCGCCGAGAACTGCCTGGCGAGTCATTTTTATATGTAGCCGATTGCGGCCATATTCCGTATGGCGAGAAAACACCGGAATTTATCCGTGAACGGTGCGTTCGTGTCGCTGAGTTCTTTCGTGCGCGAGGGGCCAAGGCCATGGTACTGGCCTGCAACACTGCCACGATGGCAGCCGTAGCGGATTTACGCGAGCGTTATCCCGATTGGCCTATTGTAGGAATGGAACCTGCTGTGAAGCCAGCTGCTGCTGCAACGCGTACGGCTGTAGTGGGAGTGCTGGCTACTACCGGTACCTTGCAAAGCGCCCGTTTCGCTGCGCTACTAGACCGTTTCGCCAGTAACATACGTGTCGTGACCCAGCCGTGTCCTGGTCTGATGGAGCGCGTCGAGCAAGGTGATTTAAAGGGGCCGGAGACTCGCCGGTTACTACAAGGGTATGTTGCTCCCTTGTTAGAGGCGGGTTGCGATACGCTCATCTTGGGCTGTACCCATTACCCTTTTCTAAAGCCTCTGCTTGAGGAACTGGTCCCTGCGGATATTAGTCTGATCGATACTGGAGCAGCTGTGGCGCGTCGTTTAAGCGCAGTGTTAAAGGAGTGTGGCCTTGCCGCGGCCCAAGGACCGGTTTCGCACTGTCGTTTCTGGACCAGCGGAAAGCCTGCTACCTTTAAATCCATACTGCCGTGTCTTTGGGGCGAGTCTGCAGATGTGGAAGCCTTTTCTAAATAAAGATAGCATGCTAACAATTTATGTGTGATCTCTGGTTTCCGGGACAGTAGGCACAAGCGAGTGGGCGGATTGTTATAACCAATAAAGGATCTAGGAATGAAGAAATTGCTTCCATTGGTCATGGCAGCTGTATGTTCAGCTGGGGCCATTTCATCAGTACAAGCCGTAGAGTTGTCTGGAGCGGTTGGTGTTACCGGCCAGGGTGATATGACGTACCGGCTTGGGGCAGGTTTTGACTGGGGAACCCAGTGGTGGGAGAGTTCAACAGGACGCCTGACCGGATACTGGGATGCGGGATATACCTACTGGGAAGGCGCCAATGGCTATTCATCAGGAAAGCATTCGATTTCATTTGCGCCCGTTTTCGTCTATGAGTTCGGGCAGGGCTCCGTCACGCCATTTATCGAGGCTGGTATCGGTGTTTCCCTGTTTTCTGGCACTCGTGTCGGTGAGCAGAACTTAGGGTCGGCCTTTAACTTCGAGGATCGTATCGGAGTTGGTATAAAGTTTAGGGAAACCCAGCGTGTGGGTATTCGCGCCATCCATTATTCGAATGCGGATATCAAGAAGCCGAACGACGGTATCGAGTCCTATTCCTTGTTCTATAGCCACGCTATCTGAACAAGCGTGATGGTTGAAAGCCGGGCGACTGCCCGGCTTTTTCGTGATGGCTGCTCCGTCGCAAAATCTTAAGCGGTTGTGGCAGCCTAAGGCTGCGCTATCTGCGCCTGCACTACAGTGTCGAACCAGCGCGCTGGGTCAGATGGATTCCGTTAATAGACCTAGACCTTGCAGGCGGTTAAAGACATCTAGCGGATCGAAGGCAACCTCCACGTTAGCCTTGCTCTCATCATCCAGCAGACTGACCGCTGGTCCCGCCAGAAGCAAGGGAACCGCACGGCTATTAGATAACCCCAGCAGCTGCCGTACCTGGGCAGCGTCTAGCGGCTCGTTTAAGTACAGCACTAGAGCCCGTGGTGTCATGCGCTCGATAGTCAATGGAAAGGTATCGAGCGAAAGATTCCACTCAAGGGTTTCGACGGGGCAGTCGGCATTGCTCAGCAACCAGGCGCTCAACCAGAGCCCTACATTCATAGGAGCATCGGACAAGCTAGCCAGCAATAGCGGCGAGCCGTTGAGCTGATGATTGCTATGGTAGATTCGAGTGCCCAGCTTGCTTCGTAGCCAGGACAGGAAAAACACCTGTTCGAGACGGCCTTGCAGTGGCACCTGGCGCTGCTGGTCGAGGTGTTCTATCAGAGGAAGTAATAACTGCTCGCAGAGTACGCGCGGCGGATAGAGCGCGGCGGCTCGATTATAGGCCTCGTCGAGTCGTCGACTGGCCAATTGGCGTACTGCATCGAGAATCTCCTGACGTACGCTTAACCAAGGAGTATCAACCAGCAAGGGGGCAGGGCGTTGAGTGTCGAGCAGCGCCTTGACCTGGCCGACAGCAACGCCGCGGTTGATCCAAGCTAAAATGTTTTGAATGCGTTCGATGTGACTTTCGCCATACAGACGATGGCCTTTGGGGGTTCGTTTGGGAAGGATCAGACCGTAACGTCGCTCCCAGGCGCGGAGGGTCACGGCATTGACGCCTGTACGGCGTGCTACTTCACGAATCGGTAGCCACCCCTCGTTCAGGGCCGCCTGATAATCACCGTCACCTTCAGTATCGACAGGAGACTTCACGGGGATTTGGGTATTAGATGGCATTACGTAGACTCAAGTCTTCCGGATGGGGCTGCATATAGGACTGTTCAGCAACATAATGGTCAGGATGTCGGCGGAAATGATGCTTTAACAGAGTCAAAGGAACCACGAGGGGAACGATTCCTTTATGGTATTGCTCAATCAAGTGTTGCATTTCCTGCTTATCGGCAGCGCTGAGTGATTTCCTTAGGTAGCCAAACAAGTGGTACAGCACATTGCAATGATTGCCGCGAGTGGCGCAACGTTTAAGGGCCACCATAACACCCTTGAAATACTTGCGGCCTAACTCATTGGGGTCATGACTACCAATATTACCTAACAGGCGTCCCAATTCCTTGAATTGCTCTGGATGATGAGCCATCAACTGGTATTTATAGCGTGAGTGAAAACCAAGGATGGCCTTGTACGTTAATCCCTGTTGCAGCAATTCCTGCCACTGCGCATAGGCGAAGACCCGCGTCACGAAATTTTCTCGAAGTATGGGATCATTGAGTCTGCCAGCTTCCTCCACAGGCAGTTCGGGCCGTTGCTCGCAAAAGGCACGAGCAAATAATCCTACCCCTTCCGGTTGGCTGGGCATCCCGTTTTCGGAGTAAACCTTTACACGCTCCATTCCACATGACGGGGATTTTTGCATGAGAATGAAACCGGACAGGTCATTCAGCTCATGTGCCATACGAGCGCCATAGGCCTGTAGCGCTTCGGTGACATCCAATGAGGAGTCGACCGATCCTACGGCTCTAGGCCGCTCAGGTGATCCGACCAAGCGAATGGGCTCACGAGGCGTTCCCAGGCCAATCGCCATTTCCGGGCAGACGGGAACAAAGTCGAAGTGCTCGCTCAATGTCCGACTGCATAGCCGGGACTCTTTATGTCCACCGTTATAGCGTACAGGTTCACCCAGCAAACAAGCACTGATACCTAATTTAGGTCTGGTAAGGGTCGCAAACTGGCGCAGCGGCATAAAGGAATTCTCCTATTGAACATGCAAAAAGTTATACAAGATTGTATTTTTGTATAAGTTCAATATGAGTTGTGACCCAAGGTATGCCAGATAATTCGAGGCGTCAGACGCAAGGTAAATCTGCTACAAGCGCCGCAGGCTATGTGCGGCGCTAAAGAAGCATCACTCCAGATGGTCGAGCAGGCGTGTGGCGGCTTCATGGCCGCTGAGCCAGGCACCTTCTACACGGCCAGAGGCACACCAGTCACCACAGGCAAACAGGCCCAGGTCTGCATCAGCGAGAGCACCCCACTGATGACCTTGGGCGGGGCGCGCATACAGCCAGCGATGGGCCAGAGTGAACGACGGTTCAGGGACCAGGCAGCCAATCAGCTCGGCAAAGGCCCCATGCAGTAACTCAACTACATTTTCTCTAGCCGCGTCCAGGTGTTCACGACTCCAGGCGCTCGTGGCATGCAGAACCCAGGTGTCATAATCGGTATCCCGTCCTGGCTTGCAACGGTTACGGGCGAACCAATCAAGTTCACCTTCCTGCACAAAGCAGCCTTCGACCGGAGTCTCCAAGGGAGACTTGAAGGCCAGCGCCACGGACCACGTCGGCTCCATAACTACACCGGCCGCAACGGCCGCAAGTTTAGGGGCGCTGGCCAACAAGGGCGTGGCCTGTGGTGCCGGCGTGGCGATAATCACGTGGCTGAAAGGGCCATGATTCTGCCCGTCTGCATCCTGCAGGGTCCAGTGGTGAGGGCCGCGAAATACCTCGGTGATACGACAACCAAAGGTAATCGGGAGGTCGCCGAGCAGGGCGCGTGTAATGGCGCTCATGCGCGGGCTGCCTACCCAGCGCGGCTGTTCGTCCTGAGAGGGCGTCAGCGAGCCGGCGCGGTATTGGTAGAGCGCCGGATCCCATTCTACGACGTGTCCCTGGCTACGCCACTGGTTGAGCGCATCGATAAAGCGCCTATCGCGTGCCGTGAAGTATTGAGCGCCGAGGTCCAGCGAGCCGACTTCGCTCCGCTTGCTGGCCATGCGGCCTCCGCTTCCGCGGCTTTTCTCGAAAAGATATACCTCATGCCCTGCCGCGTGGAGGACATGAGCGGCGGAAAGCCCGGCAATGCCGGCGCCGATAATGGCAATGGGTGCGGTCATGAAAGGCCTCGCTTGTCTTGGCAGAACCTGTCGACGAACGTTTCGCAATAAAGCAGGCTCTACGGGTACGACTGTGACAAAGCTGATGCAGTTGCATCATGACCTTAACAAACAATGGTCGGAAGGTCTGCGGTGGACAGTGTTTATACGATCATAAACAGGAAGGGAGCGACGACATGCACATATTGCTGACAGGCGGCACCGGGCTAATCGGGCGTGCCCTATGCAGGCACTGGCTGGAAAAAGGCTACCGGTTGACCGTCCTGAGTCGCTCGCCGGACAAAGTGGCGCATGAGTGCGGCCCTGGCGTTCGTGGAGTAGATACGCTGGACATGCTGAATGACGAGCCCTTGGATGCTGTGATCAACTTGGCCGGTGCCCCCATCGCTGATCGTCCCTGGACGTCGTCGCGCAAGGCCGAACTCTGGCGAAGCCGGATTGGTACAACAGAGCGGCTGGTCGAGTGGCTTGCCGAGCGGGAGCAAAAGCCTAGGGTATTGATCTCAGGATCGGCTATAGGCTGGTACGGCGATACACGTGAGAAGCCTGTCGTCGAATATGGAGCAACACCTGGTGACGATTTTGCCAGCGAATTGTGCCTGGCCTGGGAGCAAGTGGCCATGGAGGCGAAAACCCAGGGGATCCGGGTTATCACTATCAGAACCGGACTGGTCCTGGCTGCCGACGACGGGTTTCTGTTGCGCCTGCTTCCGCTGTTTCGGATGGGACTGGGTGGACGTTTGGGCAGTGGAAAGCAATGGATGCCCTGGATTCATTTAAAAGATCAAATCGAGGCCATGGATTTTCTTCTGGAACGGGATGAAGCCCAGGGCCCTTATAATCTCTGCTCACCCCAACCGGTGCGAAATGCCGAGTTCGCCCAGTCGCTGGGCCGGGCTTTGCATCGACCCGCCAGGGTTCCGGTGCCGTCCTTTGCTTTGCGCCTGATGGGAGAGTTGTCCGTTTTGCTCCTGGGAGGCCAGCGCGCCTTGCCGCAGCGCTTGCAGGAGGCAGGATATACGTTTCGCTTCACCGATTTAGACGCGGCGTTGGATGACCTGCTGCGTATTAAGGACCATTCATGACCGATCACGCTTTATTGCTCGTTAATCTGGGCTCGCCGGCCTCGACCTCCGTGCCGGATGTCCGACGTTACCTCAATCAGTTTTTGATGGATCCGTATGTCGTGGATTTGCCCTGGCCGGCCCGCCGTCTGCTGGTCTCGCTGATTCTGGCCAAGCGCCCGGCTGAGTCGGCTCATGCCTATGCGTCGATCTGGTGGGAGGAGGGGTCACCCCTGATTGTCCTCAGTCGTCGACTGCAAGAGGCCATGCGTCCTTACTGGTCACACGGCCCGGTCGAGCTGGCCATGCGCTATGGCGAGCCGTCTATTGAGTCGGTATTGCTTCGGTTGGCTGATCAGGGAGTGAAGCGCGTGACGTTCGCTCCACTCTATCCCCAGTTCGCAGACAGCACGGTAACCACGGCGGTCGAATTGGCTCGCAAGGTTATACGCGAACGTTCATTGCCACTCAAAATGGATGTACTGGCGCCTTTCTACAATCAGCCAGAGTATTTGCAGGCCCTGGTTGAAAGCGCCAAGCCCTATCTCGATAAGCCGTTTGACCATCTATTGATGAGCTTTCATGGTTTGCCGGAGCGGCATTTGCACAAATCCGATCCTACCGGCACGCATTGTCTGAAGGGGGCGGACTGTTGCCAGAAGGCCACTGGCACGGTACTGGACCACTGCTATCGAGCCCAGTGCATAAAAACTGCTGAAGGGTTTGCGCACACAGCCGGGTTGCGTCCTGATCAATGGTCGGTTTCCTTCCAATCACGACTGGGGCGCGCGAAGTGGATTGAGCCCTATACGGAAGCTCGCCTCGATGAGCTGGCAGCGCAAGGTGTAAAGCGTTTGCTGGTCATGTGTCCGGCTTTCGTAGCCGACTGTATCGAGACTTTGGAAGAGATTGGTATGCGCGGGCAGGAGCAGTTCTTGGCAGCTGGTGGACAGGAATTAATTCTGGTGCCTTGCCTGAACGAGCATCCGGTTTGGGTAAAAGCATTAACCATGTTGTGCGAGCGAGTTCCACAATCGGCATGATGGAGTGCTTCTATAAAGAAAGGCCCCGTTAATGGGGCCTTTTTTATATAAAGAACTACAGCAGGCTATCGGGCGGAGGAACATCCTTGCGCCAATGATTGTTGCCAGGCAACAACAGATTCAGGGCGATGGCCACGATACCGCATAGGGAAATACCCTTTAGGCCGATCTCGCCGTTACCGATCATGATCCCGCCAATACCAAAGACCAGCGTGACCGAAACGATTACAAGGTTTCGGGCTTCGGACAAATCCACTTGATGGCGGATCAGCGTATTCAGGCCGACAACGGCAATGGAACCGAACAACAGGCAAAGGATGCCACCCATCACCGGAACCGGAATGCTCTGGAGAGCTGCACCAAACTTGCCGACGAACGCCAGAACCATGGCGAAGCCTGCTGCCCATAGCATGATTTTCGGATTGTAGTTTTTGGTTAGCATTACCGCGCCGGTAACTTCGGCATAAGTTGTGTTGGGTGGTCCGCCGAACAGGCCTGCCGAAGATGTGGCAATACCGTCGCCCAAGAGGGTGCGGTGTAGGCCGGGCTTCTTTAGATAATTATTGCCTGTTACGCCGCCTACTGCGATCACGCCGCCAACATGCTCGATGGCCGGAGCCAGCGCCACCGGAACCATAAACAGGATTGCACCCCAATGGAACTCGGGGGCAACGAAGGCGGGCATGGCTAGCCATGGGGCAGCAGCGATACCATCGACATGCACGATGCCAAAGAAGAAGGCCAAGCTATAACCGACGAAGATCCCAGCCAGGATGGGTACGAGACGGAAAATACCGCGTCCGTAGATCGCCACCAACAGGGTAGTGAGCAAGGCTGGCATTGAGATCAACATGGCCGTGCCGTACGGTATCAATTGGGCGCTGCCGTCACCGGCCTTGCCCATAGCCATATTGGCAGCGACAGGCGAAAGGCCCAGACCAATGGAGATGATTACCGGCGCGATGACCACGGGTGGCAACAGCCGGTCGATAAAGCCGATGCCCTTGACCTTTACCGCGAGCCCGAGAAACGTGTAGACGAAGCCGGCGGCTACAACACCGCCCAGTACAGCCGGTAAGCCGAACTCAGCCTTGGCTGCAATGATCGGAGCGATGAAAGCAAAGCTGGAAGCCAGAAAGACTGGTACTTGTCGGCCTGTCACAAGATGGAACAAAAAGGTGCCGAGGCCTGCTGTAAACAAGGCCACATTGGGATCCATGCCGGTAATCAGAGGCATCAGGACCAGTGCGCCAAAGGCGACGAACAGCATCTGCGCGCCGGACAGAATCTGTCGCCATAGCGGGTCGTTGTGTAACTGCACGGTTAGGCGTCCTTTTGCTTGGTACCGAAAATCTTGTCCCCGGCATCGCCCAGGCCTGGCAGGATATAGCCGTGCTCGTCGAGGCGTTCATCAATGGACGCCGTATAGATCCGGACATCCGGGTGGGCCTTTTCAACAGCCTCTATCCCCTCAGGGGCCGCGACCAGAACCAGAGCGCGAACTTCCTTGCAGCCGGCTTTCTTGAGCATGTCGATCGTGGCGATCATGGAGCCGCCGGTTGCCAGCATGGGGTCGATAATAATGGCCAAGCGCTGATCCAGTTCACCGACCAGCTTTTCCAGATAGGTATGTGCTTCAAGGGTCTCCTCATTGCGGGCAAGACCGACTACGCTAACGCGGGCACTGGGGATCAGGCTAAGCACACCGTCCAGCATACCAATCCCTGCTCGGAGAATCGGTACAACCGTAACCTTTTTTCCTGAAATTTTTTCGACCGAGACGGTTCCGCACCATCCTTGAATATTGACGGTCTCGACTGGCAGATCTTTAGTCGCTTCGTAGGTGAGTAGGGCGCCGACTTCTTGGGCCAGCTCACGAAAATTCTTGGTACTGATGTCCGCCCGGCGCATCAGGCCCAGTTTATGGCGGATTAGTGGGTGGCGTATCTCATGAATGGGCATAGGCAAGTCCTCCGGCGAGCTGGCAAAATCGAGCTAGGGTAAATCATTGAGCCCCGACACGTGCAGAGGTTTTATCCTCTTCGGCTTGATCGGCGGCTGCAGGGCCGGTACCTTTGCCGCTTTTTTCGTTCCTGTCTGAGCAGACAGGATTGTATACGTCCTGGAGAGCCTTATGTCTGCCGATCTTGAACATATCCGTACTGTCATGGCGGAAGCCGATTGCCTGTTCGATGAGCAGCAAGTAGAAGAAGCCATCACACAAGTAGCTCATGCCATCACCGATAAGCTGGCCGACTGCAATCCGGTAGTGTTTTGCGTAATGAACGGCGGACTGATCTTTGCCGGCAAGCTGGCAACTCAGCTCAATTTTCCGTTGGAAATGTCCTATCTGCATGCGACGCGCTATCGTAACGAAACGACTGGCGGTGAGCTGTTCTGGAAGGCTAAGCCGGAAATTTCCTTTATCGACCGTGATGTGTTGATCGTGGATGACATCCTTGATGAAGGCCATACGCTCAATGCGATTATCGAGTTTTGCAAGCATGCAGGAGCTCGAGCGGTACACACCGCCGTCTTGATCGATAAGGACCATGACCGCAAGGCCATACCTGGGTTGAAGGCTACATTTTCCGGCCTATCCTGCATCGACCGTTATATCTTCGGCTATGGCATGGACTACAAGGGTTACTGGCGCAACGCGCCTGGAATCTACGCGGTGAAAGGTCTCTGATATGCGCGCACCGGCGTTCATCGACCAGGCGCTGTTCGCCGAACTGACGCAGCAAGCTGAGACTCGCCCCCGGCTGCGCCACCACCATAACTTTCACACCATGGATGAGCCATGCCACCGGTTGGGGATTGGCATGCAACCCGGTACATATATTGCGCCTCATCGGCACCTAAGCCCGGACAAGGCGGAAACCCTGCTAGTCCTCAAAGGGCGACTTGGAGTGCTGTTCTTTAATGAGCATGGCGGACTGGAGGCGACGCGTGTATTGGAGGCTGGGGGTGAGTGCGTAGGGGTAGATTTTCCGCCCGGCCATTTTCATTCACTCGTCGTGCTGGCTGCCGACACCGTGGTGTTCGAATGCAAGGCCGGACCTTACCGCCCTTTGAGTGAAGACGAGTATGCACCCTGGGCGCCTCGAGAGGGGGATGTTCAGGCCGAAGTCTATTTAGGCTGGATGAGAAGCCATTTCACAGACCTGCCGTTGGGCTGATCTCATTTTTGACGTTGAGCAGGCAAAGAGCCAGGAGTAAACTCCGGCCACTTTTATTCCCAAACAGGTAATCAGCGATGCGTAAGGATAAAAAGCAGGTAATCGGCGAAGAAATCAGTGATGACAAAATCAAACTGTTTCTTAACGTCGAGCCAGCCGATGATACGCCGCCATCCCTGCACAAGTTGGTGAAGGCATACCGTGGTCTGCGTACCGATGATTTCGAGCGGTTCGTTGGCTTTTTCATAGAAGCCGGATACGACCTGGACGCCCGTAACGCTGCCGGGCAGGATTTTATCGACCTGATTCGTGATCAGCGCAAGGCGGAGCCCTATATCGAAGCAGTACGTAGCGCCCACGCTTGATTATCGTGCGTTAAAAGAAAAAGCCCGCCACTGTTAAGTCGCGGGCTTTTTTCATGCCGATTGTTTCATGTGCAGAATAGGGTAGGGTTGACCTAGGCCATCTGTTGAGGACCGCCCATAAGGCGAAAGCCTCGACCCATATAGAACGTCACGGCTGTCTCGTTCTGCTCGTTCACGTCGACCGTCAAGGGGCCATATAGCCTGACGGCTTGTTCGACCAAGCGACAACCATGTCCTTGGCCTTGATAAGCCGGATCAATAAACAGCATATCCAGGCGCGCGCCGGTCAATGCCATAAAACCTGCAGCCGCTTTCTTTGAACTCTCACTGACCCAGACTTCTAGCGTAGGGAGATAGCAGTCCCGTACCAGCGGACGAAAAAAGGCGATGCCCTCTTCAGGCAGGAAATGATGGGTAGCGCGAACGGCACGTTCCCAAATCATCATCAACTGGGGAATGTCCGAGATAACGGCGCGTCTTAAGGGCATGGAAAAGCCTCCGCCGGGACTGTATAGGCATTTGAAAAATGCTAACAGTGCTCTGTACCGTTTCCGTACACCGAATGCTGTCAGCCTCGTGCGGGCTGGGTATACTGCTGGCCGTCATCGATCTTCATTAGCTAGGATGGAGTAAGAACATGCGCAATCGCCTGTTGCTGGGTCTTATCGCTGTGGCCGGTCTGGTCATTGCCGGCTGTGCCAGTAGCCCACAGCAATTGAGTCCTGAACCCAAGCTCACCGCGCCGCTGGCAGCTGTTGGCCATGGGCAACCGGTGTCGGTCCGTGTCGTGGATGGGCGTTCCTCGTTCGCCCTGGGTACTCGCGGCGGCCTGTATCCAGAAACCAGTACGGTGTCGGTACAGAGTAACGATGTCATTCCTAAGCTGCAGGCCCAGGCCGAGACAGCGGTACGTCTGATGGGCTTCACCCCGACGCCCAACGCCTATAACGTTCCTCAGTTGACCGTGACCCTGGCGGAGCTGAAGTACCAGTCGCCCAAGGAGCTCTATGTAACGTCTGCAACCATTGGTGCTACGTTCAAGGTGGATGTCCGTAATAACGTGCGGGGTTACAGTGGCCGTTACGGCGCGTCGCTAGAGCAGCGCTTCGGTATGGCACCCAACACAGCGACCAATACCAAATTGGTCAGCGATGTTTTGAGTGATGCGTTGACGCGGGTCTTCAAGGATCAGACGATTGCCCAGGTGCTCAACGGGCAATAACGCTATTTGCCGTTGTGAAAGCCCCGGTCAGCCGGGGCTTTTTATTGGGCGCTGCCAGTCAAGCCTTGCGCGCTCGATCAGGCGAGTCCGGCCAGAAGACGGTATTTGTTCAGCACTGGTTGGGCGTACTGACGGATCAGGTGAGGGCGATACTCCGCCGGGCAGTCATCCAGACGGCCCTGCCATTTTTCCCGTGCTTCAGCCAATTCTTCGGCCGGGAACAGTGTGCTTGCCGCCGGTACGGCCAAGCCTTCGTCCCGTCCATCCCAGCGTTCGTATGCGAGGTGATTCGCCGGAAAAAGGCGATAGTTCATGATAATCCGGCGATCTACTTCAACGGCCAGTTGCTTGGCATCAGGATACTCGCCGCTCAGCATCTCACCGAATTCTACGTGAACACGCCCCTTGTAGCCGGTGATACCCAAGGCAATGCTAACGTCATCCTCGCCGGGCTCCTTGCTGTAGGTGCCGGTAGTCTCGCGAATATATAACTCGCGGGCCTTGGCCAGATCGCACGGGTCATATTCATAGCTGATCGAGACAGGCACGATATGCAGAGCCTTCACCATGTCAGCAAAGGGCTCATCCTTACAGCCCATATGGAACATTTTCAGAATGGCTGAATCAGTACGATCATCGCCATCTTTTGCCCGGCCTTCCGCCTGCGCGATCCAGATGGACTGGCCGTCGTGGCGGATCGAGTGATTGATATAGGCTGATAGCGTCTGGTATGCCGCCAGCTTTTCACGTCGCCCGCTCAAGGAGCGATGAACGATAAAGCTTTTATTCAGGCGCATCAGGTCACTGACGAACGGCTTTTGGAGCAGGTTATCGCCAATGGCGATCCTGGGAGTCGGCAAGCCGGCATGGTAGACGGCATAGTTGACGAAGGCCGGGTCCATGACGATATCCCGGTGATTGGCCAGGAACAGATAGGCGGAGCCGCTGCGTAATTGCTCCAGGCCAGAATACGTTACGCCGTCGGTGGCTTTTTCAATAGTCCTGTCCACATACGGTTCAAGCTTGTCCTGCAAGGCACCAACACTGTTGATGCCGGTAATTTCCTGCCGTAAGCGGTGTCTGAGCACAGGTTTCATTAGCCAGCCGAGGGGGCCGGATAACCGTGGAAAGCGGTAACGGGTCAAAATGCCGATAAATTGGTCGTCAGCAATCAAGCGGGCCAACACGGCAGGGACTTCAGCGTCGTTGAAGGGTCGAATGGCTTCGAACTCGCCCATAGTGGTCTCTTTTAACTAATAAGGTGCGACACTTGTCGCGAAGTGGCGGCCATAGTAGAGCGCGCAGCGAGAGATGCAAGCCGAATACGGTTTGGCATCCAGGCTGTGAGCCAACAGAAACGGTTTACGGGAGCATTTATGCTGGAAAACCAGGCGTACGATTGTCCTTACTGTGGCGAGCCGGTCGAGGCAGTTGTGGATCTTTCTGCGGGAGATCAACTTTATTATGAGGACTGCCCGGTCTGCTGCCGCCCGATTCTGTTTGATCTTCGGTCTGATGGCCAGACCTGGTCTGTTGATGTTCGTCGAGAGGATGAATGATGCTCAGAGTCTACGAGCCTCGTGATCTACTCGAGGCGGAAATGCTGTTGGCCCTGCTGGATAGTGAAGGTATCGAGGCGTTTCTGGCCGGGCGCCATCTGATCGGTGCCATTGGCGAATTGCCTGCATGTGGCCTGCTGGGTGTTATGGTTCAGGATGAAGATGCCGCTTGTGCACGCGAACTGATCGAAGCCTATATGACGGCATGCCCATGCCCGGACGCTGAACCGGATAGCGGTCCTGGCGTGTTATTGTGCTGAGTTGACGGTCGCCGTTCCTGGCAACGAAGCGACTTCCGGTTTCGTTTCTGTTCGGGTTGCCTATGTCTGGACGCTATGCCCTGTTTCGCTGGACCCCAGAGCTGACACGCTTGCCGGGTTTTCCTGCTGACTATTCGCCACGTTGGAATATCGCGCCTCATACGCAGGTTCTGCTGATGCGCCAGGAGCGGGGTGCTTTGCGTGTCGACAGTGGGCGCTGGGGGCTCACCCCCGCCTGGTTGACGGATCTGTCACGTACACCGGCCCATGCCCGGATCGAAACGGTTGCTGCTCAGCCCATGTTTCGCGAGGCGTTTCAGCAGCGGCGGTGTGTATTGCCCGCTAATGGGTTCTATGAATGGCGTGGCCAGGCACGCAAGCGAGCGTACTGGATGATCAATGGCGAGCCGCTGGCCTATTTTGCTGCCCTGTGGGAGCCCTATCCGGTTAAGGGACACACCTATTTCAGCGTCGCCATGCTTACGGTTCCAGCCGGCGCGTTACGGCGCCCGGTGCTGCTTGGAGAGGCCGAACGCGCGGCCTGGTTGAATCCTGAAACCGCTTCGCAGGATCTCTTGGATATGCTGGCCAAGCCTGGCGCGCCCCTGCGTGAGCGAGTATTGGCCGGTATCGTCAATGACCCTGCGGTAGACGGCCCCGAGTGCCTGACCCCACTGTAAGAGCTGCAAGCTGGATACACGCAGTTTCAAAAGTGAGGGGCTGGTCACCGGTCGTTTGGCCGTTAGTAGTTGTCGGAAGCAAATGCCCTCCCTACCATTCGGGCCATTCGCGCAAACAGGAGAAAGCCATGCGTCGCGTTTTACCCATCGCCGGACTTTCGTTCACCTTGCTACTCAGTGCTTGCCAGGCGGTCAATACCACCAGCGGGGGCGCCGTAGGCGTTGAACGCAAGCAATACATGTTCAGCATGCTGTCAGCCCAGCAAGTCGACCAGATGTATGCTCAGTCTTACCAGAAAACCGTTACGGAAGCGAAGAGTGCCGGCAAACTGGCCAATGACACTGCAAACGGCAGGCGTGTTCAGGCTATCGCCAAGCGTTTGATCGCACAGACGACGACATTCCGGCCAGATGCCGCCAATTGGGACTGGCAGGTAAATCTCGTTGATCACGACGATCTCAATGCGAACTGTGGACCAGGCGGTAAAATTTTCGTCTATACCGGTCTGATCGAGAAATTGAACCTCACTGACGATGAACTCGCGGCTGTTATGGGGCACGAGATTGCTCACGCTTTGCGTGAACACAGCCGCGAACAAATGTCCCGCGCCTATGCAATTGAAATGGGTGAGAACATTGGCGGTGCGCTGCTGGGAATCGGGCAGACAGGTATGCAGCTGGCCGACCAGGTCAGCCAGGTCAGTCTGACGTTACCCTTCAGCCGGTCGAACGAAAACGAGGCTGACCTTATTGGTTTGGAGCTGGCCGCCCGCGCCGGTTATAACCCCAATGCAGCCACTACACTGTGGCAGAAAATGAGTAAGGTATCGGGTAACAGCCAGACGCCCGAAATGCTGAGCACTCACCCTTCCGATGCCAAGCGCATGGCTGCCTTGGAAGCGGCGATTCCAAAGGTCATGCCGCTGTATGAAGCGAGCCGCAAATCGTCCTGATTTTGCTGCAAAAGTACGAGTAAGCCCTGCCACATTAAACCGGCAGGGCTTTTTTATCGAAGTTATGGCGTGGCGCTCAGCTGGAGGGCATGACCGATAGCAACTAGCGCCAAAATGCCAAACGCGGCGGCCGCTAGACGGCGAATAAGGGCAAGCGGCAAGCGCTCGGCCGCAAAGTTACCGGCAAGAACGACGGGTACGTTGGCGATAAGCATACCCAGCGTTGTACCGATCACTACCAGCAGAAAGTGCGGATACTGGACAGCGAGCATCACGGTAGCGACTTGCGTTTTGTCGCCCATTTCAGCCAGAAAGAAGGCGATTAACGTGGTCAGGAAAGGGCCGTAGCTTTTTTTGAGGCTTGAAGTATCGTCTTCATCGAGCGTGTCCGGAATGAGCGTCCAGAGCGCAACAGCGACAAAAGAGGCGGCCAGAACCCAGCTTAAAGTCGCCTCGCTGAAAAAGCGGCTGACCCAGTTGCCGACTGCACCCGCTGCAAAATGATTGGCAAGTGTAGACGCCAGAATGCCCATGATGATCGGCCAGGGCGCACGGAAGCGGGCAGCCAGGAGCAGGGCGAGTAGTTGCGTTTTGTCACCAATCTCGGCGAGAGCAACAACCAGCGTGGGGACAAACAGGGATTCCATCGGATTTCCAGAAAGGGGCGGTCACATGGACGAATGACATGCAGACCTTCCCGCCCCTGGGAAAAGGCTACACGTCATAGGTCTTGTCAAACCCGAAAGTCGCGTACGCCATGGTCGACGGACCAAGTATGTTGACGAACGCCTGGCACAGGCCAGCGACTACTCCCCTAGGACGGGGCGCATTCTGCCGAAACAATTGATAGGGCGCAATCTAAAGTGGTGCAGGGGCAACGCTTAACTGCGGCGACGGGCTCGATACACCTTAAAACCGTCTCGTTCGGCAAGCGTTTCGCAGGGGCCCAGATACTGCTCGATCAGCGGCGGATATTTCAGGAAGCTGTTAGCGACCAGGCGCAACTCGCCACCGGGCTTTAAATGATGAACAGCCTCTTGCAGCAAGGTTTCGCTAGCCTGGTAATGGGTGTGTACGCCTTGATGAAAAGGGGGATTGCTAATGATAGCCGCCAGATCCCGAGGTGCGGCGGCAATCCCGTCGCCAACTATCAACGTACCCTCTAGCTGGTTTGCTGCAAGAGTCATCTGGCTGCTTTGCACGGCGAAGGCATCCACATCCAGCAGATAAACAGGGTTTTCGGAGTAGCGCTGTTTCAGGGTAGCGCCCACGATACCGGCGCCGCAGCCGAAATCGAGCAAGGGGCCGGTGGGCAGATGATCCAGATGCTCTAGCAATAAGGCCGTTCCCTTGTCCAGCCGCCCATGACTGAAGACGCCAGGTAGGCTGACAACATCCAGCGCGACTTTGTCAGGAAACAAGGTAAACGTTTGCGAGAGCGTTTCCAGCGGGCGGCTTTCGCTTTTAGGCTGGCTTACTCGCCAGAGCTGGCAATGGCGGGCGCTATCCAGTTTGACAGGGGTGCCAAAGGCCTGAAGTTGTTTGGCGGCGCGCTCGATGCCGCCACGCTTCTCACCCACCAGGTAAAGCGTGCCATGAGCAAGACGGCTTGCCAGTGCCATAAGCAGATAATCAGCTAACTCCTTCGACTTAGGCAGGAACAGTACTGCATTGTCATAATCCCCTGCAGGAGGAGTTGTGCCAAAATAAACCCGGCCGGCAAAGCGTCGATCCAGATAGGCATGGTGTCCGGCGTGCCAGCTCCAGCCCCACGCCTCTGGTGAGTGCACCAGAAGCTCGTCGGCAGGCAGGCCGGCCAGTAGGGTACGGCCCGCTAGGCAGTCGGGTTGGCGGAGCAGGACTTCGCTGCGTGGGTCCATGGGAGCGCCTCGCTCAAAAAGCGCGCAGCTTAACAGACGATCCGCTTGGGTGCGCCTGCCAGAAAGCTTTCTACGTTTTCTGCCAGCTGGCTAATAATACGCTGGCGCGCCTCTCGGCTTCCCCAGGCACTATGAGGGGTAATAATGAGACGTGGAATATCCTCCGCCAGCAGGGGATTGCCATGGCGAGGAGGCTCCTCGGTTAATACATCTGTGGCTGCACCAGCGAGATGGCCACGGCGTAGGCAGTCGGCCAGAGCGTGCTCATTGACGATCCCGCCACGCGCTGTATTGATCAAGAAGGCTGTAGGCTTCATAGCCGCCAGTTGAGGCGCATTAATCAGATTGCGTGTGCTATCGGTCAGAGGACAGTGCAGGGTCAGCGCATCGACTTGAGGTAGTAAATCCTCTAGCGGCAGATAACCTTCACGGGCAGGACGCCCGGGGAGTTGGCCGAGCAGGACACGCATGCCAAAGGCCTCTGCCAACCGAGCCACGGCACTGCCAAGCTCGCCATGCCCAAGTAAACCCAGCGTCTTTCCGGCAAGTTCCGTAATAGGATGATCCAGCAGGCAGAACTGACGGGCCTGTTGCCATCGGCCCGCACGTACATCGGTTATATAGTCAGGCAGTCGCGTCGCCAAGGCTAGCAGGAGCATCAGGGTATGTTGCGCAACCGACGGGGTGCCGTAGCCCTGGCAGTTGCACACCGTCACGCCATGCGCACGAGCTGCCTCAAGATCGACATTGTTAGTACCGGTTGCGCTGACCAAGACCAATTTTAGTGAGGGACAAGCTGCAAAGCACGCTGCATCCAGCCGCACCTTGTTCACCAGAGCTACTTCCACCTGCTGAAGCCGCGTGATGACCTCGTCCGGAGCTGTAGCTGGATAGCACTCCAGCGAGCCGAATATCGCATGCAAGGGCGTAGGGTCCAGATCTCCCAAGTCTAATGAGGCATAGTCCAGAAAAGCAGCCCGTGGAGCAGCGTTCATGAGCGATCCTTATAGTGATAAGCAGGGAATGGTCAGCCTAGCAGAGCACGCCGTCATCGTGTGAGGTAAGCTGGTAGGCATGAATTATCTTGCGCATCTTCATCTTGGGGGCTCAGGCCGTGACCAGCTGCTGGGCAGTCTGTACGGCGACTTCGTTAAAGGGCCTTTGGACAACCAGTGGTCACCGGGCATCGAAGCAGCTATTCGGCTACATCGACGGATTGATGCCTTTACTGACAGGCATTGGCTGGTTGATCAGGCTCGGGCGCGTTTTCCTGCCCCGCGTCGGCGGGTCAGTGGCATTTTACTCGACGTGTTTTTCGATCATTGCCTGGCGCGGCACTGGGCCGATTATGCCGAACAGCCGCTTGGGGATTTTACGGCGGAGGTGTATCGCGTGCTCCTGACGGAGCCGGAGCTACCCCCGCGCTTGGCGCGTATCGCACCGCATATGGCGACACAGGACTGGTTGGGCAGTTATCAGACATTTGACGTACTAGAACGCGTTATCGACGGCATGGCAAGCCGGTTCTCCCGGCCTGCGCTAATGACAGGCGCTTTCACTGAACTGGCTGAGCGCTATGACGTACTGGAAGCTGATTTTCGAGCGTTTTATCCGGAAGTACAGGCCTTCGTGCAACACGAGCTCTCTACGACAAGCTGATTGGCGTCTTCGCCTTACCCTAGAGCCGGACATCCACCGTTTCTCTGGGAAATGATGCCTGCATAAACGAGTTGAGAGGATTGGCTTGACGCACTGGGCTCGTTTCTAACGTGGCTGATGGCTACTCATCTAGCCATCAGTCATAGCGTTTCAAGGTTGAGCCGAGCATTCTGTCCGGCTGCAAGCAAGCGGTCCAGCCGTGGCAGAGCTCAGGCGTAGTGCTTGGAAGGATAGTCTTGATGCAGACGCTTGAGTAAATCGTCCTTTGCCTGCCATATATCATTAACCCAGGCTTGGAAATCGGCCCGATAATCAGGGTCCTGGTCATAACTCTTGCCTTTGAAGCGGGTCGGTATGGGAATTTCTTCTACCCGTACGACAATAGCGCTGATCTGGCCTGAAAGCAGATCCCAGCAGCTTGGTGTACCGTTGGGATAATGAATGGTAATGTTAACAAGCGTGTTCAGTTGTTCGCCCATGGCGTCGAGAGCAAAGGCGATCCCGCCAGCCCGTGGGTTTAGCAGATAGCGGTACGGCGCCCTTTGAGCATCATGCTTGGCCTGGGTGAAGCGTGTGCCTTCGAGAAAATTGAAGATGCCTACAGGTTGATGGCGAAAGCGGGCGCAAGAACGGCGTGTGGTTTCCAGGTCTTTGCCACGTTTCTCCGGGTGCCGGGCCAGATAAGCCTTTGAATAGCGCTTCATGAATGGAAAATCCAGCGCCCACCAGCATAGCCCTATCACCGGTACCCAAATGAGCTCTTGCTTGAGAAAGAACTTCAAGGGGCGAATATGCCGGTTGAGCAAGTACTGTAAGGCAAAGATATCAACCCAGCTCTGATGATTGCTGGTAACAAGGTACGAGTGTTTGTAATCGAGCGAAGCTAAACCGCGAACGTCCCAGTGAATACGGCCAACCAGGCGAATCCAGAAATGATTGCCGCTGATCCAGGCTTCGTGAATGGCATTCATCAGGCGACTGGTCAGGCGCTGCACATAGGGAACAGGCAGGCACAGCTTGATTAGCGTGACGAGGAACAGGGGCCAGCACCAGACCAGGGTATTGAGCGCCAACAGCAGGCCTCCGACAAGGCCACGGACTACACTGGGTAAAACATGCAGCATCTAACGGTTCCGACAACACAAGGGGGCGCATCATAAAACAATGCTAAGGTCGGAAACATGGTTCCCGTTCAAGATAACGTGTGTTCGGAGAGCATATGGGCGCGGTTGCGGTTGCACCAGCCGCAGGGAAATGATTTGCCGATCTGTACAGCACGTTGGGCCGGATCAAGTACCCAGGCACGCTGTTGCCAGGGTGGGTCATGGCGTAGGTGCTGGCTATGGCCGCAACTCAGTTGGACAGTCCAATGGTGCTGTGCATCCTGGATGAATCCGACGACTACACTGGTCTGCCGGACAGGCTGCGGGTCGCAATCGGGCGCATTGACGCGTACACTTGATATTTCATTCATTTTAATTTCGAAGGTTTCCACCATGCAGATTGCGGCCAAGAAAGCGGTCTCCATCGACTATACCCTGACCAACGACGCCGGTGAGGTTATCGACAGTTCCGCTGGCGGCGCCCCGCTGGTATACCTGCACGGCGCAGGCAACATCATTCCGGGCCTCGAGCGTTCGCTCGAGGGCAAGCAGGCTGGTGATGAGCTCAACGTTTCCGTCGAGCCGGAAGAAGCTTATGGCGAGTACAGCCCTGAACTAGTCGCTACGCTGAACCGCGAAATGTTCGAAGGCGTGGACGAACTGGAAGTTGGTATGCAATTCCATGCTTCCGGCCCGGATGGCGGTATGCAGATTGTGACCGTACGCGACATCGACGGCAATGACGTGACCGTTGATGGCAACCACCCTCTGGCTGGTCAGCGCCTGAACTTCAAGGTCAAGGTCGTTAACGTGCGCGATGCGTCCGACGAAGAAGTTGCCCATGGCCACGTACACGGCGAAGGTGGTCACCAGCACTAATCCGCGCGGATTTTTCAGACGCGGGTGGAACGAACGCGTCGTTGAATGTCCAAGCCAAAGCGTCCGGTAGGAACCTTTCTGCCGGGCGCTTTTTTACGCCTAGAGCATTCACAAGGAGTACAGCATGGGTGCGTTTCACGCTCTCACTTTGCGCGGGATCGATGGACAGGAACTTCCTCTCGCGTCCTACAAGGGTAAGGTCGTGTTGGTGGTCAATGTGGCGTCCAAGTGTGGACTCACACCCCAGTATGCCGGCCTAGAAGCACTGTACCAGGCCTATCGTGATCAAGGCTTGGTGATTCTGGGGATTCCCTGCAATCAGTTTGCCGGTCAGGAGCCGGGCAGCGAGGAAGAAATTCAGCACTTTTGCAGCTTGAACTATGGTGTTAGCTTTCCGCTGTCCAGCAAGCTCGACGTGAACGGACCGAGCCGGCATACGCTGTATCGTCAGTTGGCAGGCGAGGGCGCCGAATTTCCCGGGGATATCACGTGGAACTTTGAAAAGTTTCTCGTCGGCCCTGACGGCCGGGTTCTGGCGCGCTTCAGCCCCCGTACTGCGCCGGACGATCCGGTCCTGATTCAGGCCATCGAAAAAGCTCTGGCCTGAATCAGGTGTTTCTCAGCGAGGCGCGCGCGCGGAAGGCAGGGCCTGAGTACCGCCTTCCCGTATCCAGAACAAGGTCGCGCCTGCTACAGCAGCAGGCATGAATACCACATTCAACAGTGGCACCAGCAACGCCAAGTAAGTGATGCCGCCAAATCCAAGACTTCTCAGCCTTTTGCGACGTAACCATTCAAGCATTTCGATAAAGCCCAGCTTGTGGTTATCCGCCGGGTAATCCAGGTACTGTACCGCCATCATCCAAACCCCGAACAGCAGCCAGAGCGGCGCGGCAATCAGATTCAGTCCCGGAATAAAAGACAAGACCAGCAGGCCGAGCGCTCGAGGCAGGTAATAACGCAGCTTGCGAAATTCACGAGCCATGGTTCGCGGGATCATGGCGACTAGCTCTCCTACGCTGAATGGAGGGAAATCATCGGTTCCACGTACTACGACCTCCACCTTTTCTGATAAGAAGCCATTGAACGGTGCAGCAATGATGTTGGCCACCAGGGTAAAGGTGAAATACACCATGACCAGGACCAGTAGCACAAACAGAGGCCAGAGCAGGTATTCTAAGAAGCTCAACCAGTGCGGTAAGACGGGCATCAGGTGATTCACCCAACCTTCGAACTTACGCAGGGCAAATGCGATCGTGGCAATAAACAGTGTCAGATTGATTAGAAGCGGCAGAAGAACGAAGCGCCGCAAACCAGGCCGTAAGATCAGCTTCAGGCCCTCTCCAAAATACAAGGGGCCAGACAACGGTGTAGCCATGAGAGCTCCAGAAGTGATGAAAGAGGGATGGTAAATAGATCTATATCAGCTCGGGAAAAATTGTGCTTATTGAGCCTTTATTTAAAGGATTCGCATAGGCTATACCTATGATTTGGATTGAAAGTCGCCATTTTATCTAATCAAGCTGGCGGCGTACGCTGCTAATTCATTGAGGCGAGGAGAGGTTAATGAGCGTTCTGGTAAACAGACAGGCCCCGAATTTTACAGCTCCTGCTGTGTTGGGCGATGGCTCCATTATCGACAATTTTCAATTGTCGAGCCTGCGGGGCCAGTATGTAGTCTTGTTTTTCTGGCCGCTGGATTTCACCTTTGTTTGCCCCTCGGAAATCATCGCCCATAACAATCGCATGACTACATTTCGCCAGTTGGGCGTACAGGTGGTCGGGGTATCCATTGATTCCACCGTTACCCATTACGCCTGGCGCAACACGCCGGTCGAAAAAGGAGGCATCGGTCCAATCGAGTTTCCCATGGTTGCTGACGTCAAGCATGACATCATTCGGGCCTATGGTATCGAGCATGCTGATGGTGTGGCGCTGCGCGCCTCCTTCCTGATCGATAAAAATGGCGTGGTCCAGCATCAGGTGGTAAACAATCTTTCGCTGGGGCGTGAGGTTGATGAAATGGTACGTATGGTCGAGGCTTTACAATTCATCGAGGCGGGAGGAGAAGTCTGCCCGGCCGGTTGGCGCAAAGGCGATAAAGGCATGCGGGCCGACGCGGAGGGTGTGGCTGCTTACCTGGCCGAAAATGCGCATAATCTGTAATCATGTAATGGCCGGCGACAAGTGAGTAGCCGGTTTTCAGGCCCTGTGTCTGGAACTGAGCGCGGGGTTACCCGCACGATTCCCGGGCTGTCACGCTTATAAGCCTTCCCCTGGTGTTGTGACAGCCCTTTTTCTTGGTAAGGATGCCGGCAATTCAATTGCGGCATGGAGACAATCATGTCTGAAGTTCGTCACGCCCGAGTGCTCATTCTCGGCTCCGGCCCGGCCGGATATACGGCGGCAGTCTATGCTGCCCGCGCTAACTTGAAGCCCTTGTTGATTACCGGTATGCAGATGGGCGGTCAGTTGACCACGACAACCGAGGTCGATAACTGGCCTGGAGACCCCCATGACCTGACCGGCCCGGCGCTGATGGAGCGGATGCGCGAACACGCCCAGCGCTTCGAAACGGAGATCGTCTTTGATCATATCAATGCCGTGGACCTGGCCAGCAAGCCATATACCTTGAAGGGCGACAGTGCAACTTATACGTGCGACGCGCTGATTATTGCCACTGGCGCCAGTGCCCGTTACCTCGGGTTGCCAAGCGAAGAAAATTTCATGGGCAAGGGCGTTTCCGCCTGCGCTACCTGTGACGGTTTCTTCTACCGCAATCGCGAAGTCGCTGTAGTTGGTGGCGGTAACACGGCAGTTGAGGAAGCGCTTTACCTGGCAAACATTGCCAGCAAGGTAACCCTGATCCATCGTCGCGAGACGTTCCGTGCAGAGAAAATTCTGCAGGACAAACTGAAGGCACGTGTGGCTGAAGGCAAAATCGAGCTTAAGCTCAATGCTGCGGTCGATGAAGTGCTGGGCGATGATATGGGTGTGACCGGCGTGCGTTTACGCAAGAACGATGGTGGTACCGAGGAGATCCAGGTAGCGGGTTTGTTCGTAGCGATCGGTCATACGCCAAATTCATCGCTGTTCGAAGGGCAGCTTGAATTGAAGGATGGCTATATCGTGGTCAAGGGTGGTCGTGAGGCCAACGCGACGGCTACGAATGTGGAAGGCGTATTTGCGGCAGGCGACATTGCCGACCATACTTACCGTCAGGCTATTACCTCGGCCGGTGCCGGTTGTATGGCGGCACTGGATGCAGAGCGTTATCTAGACGGTCTGGGTGAAAGTCTCTGGTAGACCTTGATAGGTCGTCAGGATTGAATAAAAAGAAACCCCGCTTCGGCGGGGCTTCTTTTTATTGGGGTGAAAAGGCTTGGAGCGTATTACGCTCAACTTTTAGCCCGGATCGCGAAAGTCTGGATGGTGTGAGCTCACCGCCACGCTGACCTGATCACGAGTCGCCAGATCAATCCCTTCGCTCGCCACTTCAGCCAAAAAATCGATCTCTTCCGGTGTGATGATATAGGGCGGAAGGAAATAGACTACGTTGCCTAAGGGGCGGAGCAGGGCACCGCGCGACAGGCCATGCTGGAAGACCTTGAGTCCGCGGCGCTCCTGCCAGGGATAGGGCGTCTTGCCTGCTTTGTCTTGAACCATCTCGATGGCCAGCGCCATGCCGGTCTGGCGTACTTCCGCGACGTGCGGATGATCGACCAGATGCTGTGTGGCCTGTTGCATGCGTGTCGCCAGTGCGCGGTTAGCCTCAATCACATTGTCTTTGGCAAAAATGTCCAGCGTGGCGAGCGCGGCGGCACAGGCCAAGGGGTTGCCTGTATAGCTGTGCGAGTGCAGGAAGGCGCGTAGGGTGTCGTACTCGTCATAAAACGCCTGGTAGACCTTGTTGGTTGTCAGGCAGGCCGCTAACGGCAGGTAACCTCCCGTCAGGGCCTTGGATAGACACAGGAAGTCCGGTCGGATTCCGGCCTGCTCGCAGGCGAACATTGTGCCGGTCCGGCCGAATCCTACGGCGATTTCGTCGTGGATCAAGTGTACACCGTAGCGGTCGCACGCTTCACGCAGCAGCTTTAGATAAACCGGGTGATACATCCGCATGCCGCCAGCGCCTTGAATCAACGGTTCGACGATAACGGCGGCTACTTCCTGATGATGCTCGGCCAGCGCCTGTTCCATATGCTGGAAGAGCGTACGCGAATGGGTTTCCCAATCCACGCCATCAGGACGTAAATAGCAGTCTGGGCTAGGGACTTTAATGGTATCCAGCAGTAGCGATTTGTAAGTCTCGGTGAACAAGGCCACATCACCCACCGACATTGCCGCCACCGTTTCGCCGTGATAGCTATTCGTCAGGGTGATAAAGCGTTTCTTTTCCGGGTGACCGCAGTTGAGCCAGTAGTGATAGCTCATTTTTAGGGCGACTTCGATACAGGACGAACCGTTGTCGGCATAAAACACGCGATCCAGCCCGGCCGGGGTCAGCTGCACCAGTCGTTCGGACAGTTCAATGACCGGCTGATGGCTGAAGCCAGCCAGAATGACATGCTCCAACTGGTCGACCTGATCCTTGATACGCTGGTTGATCCGAGGATTCGCATGGCCAAACACGTTGACCCACCAGGAGCTGACGGCGTCCAGGTAGCGATTGCCGTCGAAGTCTTCCAGCCACACGCCACGCCCGGATTTGATCGGGATGACTGGCAGGTGCTCGTGGTCTTTCATTTGGGTGCAGGGATGCCACAGCACGTTAAGGTCGCGCTGCATCCACTGGGCATTGAGGCTCATGGTAGGCCCTCCAGATTCGATTGCGTGGCAAGCCTATGCCAATGCTCCGAATGGTAGCAAGGCGTGTCTAGTGGACGCCGCTTCGCTCGCGTATGCTGCGCACCGCCGTTGGGGCTGAGGAGTCTGGATGATGTCGGTACGTTTAGCGCGCGTTGGAGCGCTTGCAGTGTGTGGGATGTTCAGCGTTACCACGCTGGGTGCGGGTAAAACAGAAAAGCCGGTCGAGAAGGCCGTAGAAAAACCTGCTCAGGGAAATCAGCGGTCAGCCATTGTTATTGGCGCTGGCATGGCCGGTTTAGCCTCGGCCTATGAATTGCAAAAAGCGGGATGGCAGGTCACCTTGCTGGAGGCTAAGTCTTCCGCCGGTGGACGATCGGCATTGGCAACCAGCGAGTGGATTGGTAACGGCAAGGCGCAGCCGGCTTTAAACAATTATCTCGATACCTTCAAGATCAAGACCATTGATGCACCGAGCTTTGTGCGCGAACCGGGTTATCTGATTGAGGGTAACTATTATTCGGTCGACGATCTGGCTAAGAAAATGCCGGATGTAAGCGCTGCGCTCAAGCGGGTCGAGACGGCGCTGGACGCGTTGGCGGCTTCCATTGACGATCCTCTCAAGCCGTTGGCTTCTAAAAGTCTGTTTGCGTTGGATCAGATGAACGTGGCGATTTGGCTGGACAAGCAGAATTTGCCACCGCTAGCCCGTAAGCTGATCAATCAGCGTATTCGCTCGCGCTATGACGAGCCGTCCCGTCTGTCGTTGCTCTATCTGGCGCAACAGATGAGGGTCTACCGTAATGTAAGCGATGCAGACCTGCGGACAGCGCGCCTGCCAGGCGGTAGCAATGTTCTGGCGAAGGCTTTTATCAAAGAGATCAAAACGGTCAAGACCAACGCAAAAGTGTCCGGCATTGTTCAGGACAAGGATGGCGTGACAGTTAAGGTTGGCCCTACGGGCTACCACGCTGACTATGTTGTGTTGGCTGTACCGTTGCGTGCGTTGGGCAACATTCAGTTGACTCCTGAGCTGAGCGATGCCCGGAAAGCTGCCATCAAAGGTACCAACTATGGATGGCGCGACCAGATTCTCTTGAAGTTCAAGACGCCCGTGTGGGACAGCAAGGCGCGGCTTTCTGGAGAGATCTTTAGTGATCAGGGCCTGGGCATGCTTTGGATCGAACCGGCCGTAAAAGGTGGGGCGAATGTATTGATCAACCTGTCGGGTGACAATGCACGCGTCATGCAAGCCTTTAGCGATCGCCAGTTGGTCGATCAGGTATTGATCCGCTTCAATACTTTTTATCCCAAGGCGCGTGGTGCGTTTTCCGGCTATGAGGTACGTCGCTACAGTACCGATCCTGGTGTAGGTGGTTCCTACCTAGCCTATGGGCCTGGGCAAGTCAGCCGCTTCTGGCGCGTGTGGGAGCAACCTCAAGGGCGCATCGTCTTTGCTGGTGAGCATACTGATGCCTTGTACCCCGGTACGCTTGAGGGAGCATTGGCCAGTGGGCAGCGGGCGGCTAGACAAATTACTGACTTGGCTGCTGGCAAAGTAGTGAGCGTGCCGGATAAGCAGGCAGAAAGTAAGAAACCAGAGGCCATTCCAACGCTAGTCAACGCTAATGGTGAAAAAAAGGGCTTCTTTTCCCGCCTGTTGTTCTGGCGCAACTGATTTACTGATTGTTTCAGCCGCCTACGTTTGAGTAGGCGGTTTCTCTCTCTTCATGCCACCTCCTGCAAGCATTTACCAGCCATCTTCTTGGTAGCCTCTTTTTTCATCGAATATTTGGATTAATTCTAACGAGTTTTTCCGCTTTCATTCGATACGTTTACAGTTAGGCTTGCCGCAAGCAAAAAGTAAGGGTGGTACCCATGGGATGGCGTAACGAAAAGAACCGTTATGGTTTGGTTAGCGTCGTGACACACTGGATCATGGCTATAGCTATCGTCGCCTTGTTCTGGCTGGGCTTATGGATGCGAGAGTTGGATTATTACAGTCCGTGGTATCACCGTGCGCCCGAATTGCACAAGGGAATCGGCATTTTGCTGTTGATTACCTTGATATTGCGTATCGTCTGGCGTTTTGTCAGTGCTCCACCGCCTGTCGAAGGCAGTGTTCTAACGCGACGGGTTGCCAAGGTTGGTCATTTTGTTCTGTATGCGCTCATGCTGGGCGTAATGATAGCGGGATATCTTATTTCCACAGCCGAAGGACAGCCCATCAGTGTCTTCGGCTGGTTTGAGGTTCCGGCAACGCTGTACGGATGGCGGGATCAAGCTGATCAGGCGGGCGTTGTACATCTATGGCTTGCCTGGACTCTAATCATACTCAGTGCGCTGCACATGCTGGCTGCGCTCAAGCATCACTTTATCGATCGCGACACTACGTTATTGAAAATGTTGGGTCGTGCGCGAACGTAACCCTCACGTTAAACAGGAGAGAAAGGCAATGCTGAAGAAAACATTCGCGGCACTAGCACTGGGCGGTGCCCTGTTATCTGCTGGCCACGCCATGGCTGCGGACTATAAGATTGACAAGGAAGGCCAGCATGCCTTCATTCAATTCCGTATCCAGCACCTGGGTTATAGCTGGCTGTATGGTACGTTCAACGACTTTGACGGCCGCTTCACGTATGACGAGAAGAACCCTGCCGCTGACAAGGTTAGCGTCACAATTAAAACCGATAGCGTTGATACCAATCACGCTGAGCGTGACAAACATCTGCGCAGTGCGGATTTCCTGAATGTATCGGCGCATCCGACTGCTACGTTCGAGTCCACCAAAATCACTTCGACGGGTGACAAGACAGCCGATATCGAAGGTAACCTGACCTTGAATGGCGTAACCAAACCTGTAGTCATCAAGGCTACGCTAATGGGGCAGGGTAAGGATCCATGGGGCGGTTATCGTGCCGGTTTTGAAGGTACGACCAAGCTTAAGCTCAAGGACTTTAACATTCAGCGCGATTTAGGCCCTGCCTCTCAGGAGGTCGAACTCATGCTGTCGGTGGAAGGTGTACGCCAGTAAGCAATGATGATCTGAAAAAAAGCGCAGCTTCGGCTGCGTTTTTTTTGAGCTTAATAAATGCAGCCTAAACGAGGCCATGACTTATGCGCGTAAATTCATACTTATTCCATATTGTTAACGTCTTATATGAGTAAATCCTTCCCTGGCTTGATTTCGATGCAGTTCAGGAGGAAACGAGACCGGCCAGCCATTGTCTGCCTTAAGCTGCCTATGTAGGCAGTAACAGTGAGTGCTGTGTTGTTAAGAAGTAACGTTGTGGTGAGGAAGGTTCGGAATATAAACAAGGTAGCTAAAGCTGTTTACAAACAAACATGTATGTAAGTATATTGGCGAATTCAATTTATCTGCCAGAAATAATGCGGTCGCGAAGCGTCGCGTTGCCTAGCTCTTATTCGTTTGGTTTTGTTCAAGGACTCCGATATGCACATCAAGTCGGCGCATGCTCATGTCGTCTCTGCTCTATTAGTGGCGACCCTGACGCTTATCGGCTGCGGTAAGCAGGAAGAACAGCAGGGTCAAGCCCAACAGCAACCACAGACTATCGAGGTGGGGGTTGTTACGATCAAGGAGCAGCCTGTAACACTTACGACCGAGTTACCAGGACGTACTACGGCCTTCCGGGTCGCGGAGGTACGGCCGCAGGTGAGCGGCATTTTGTTGAAGCGCTTATTTAAGGAAGGTTCGGAAGTCAAGGCTGGGCAGCAGCTCTATCAGATTGACCCGCGTACCTACGAAGCCAGCGTTAACGCAGCCAAGGCCACCTTGGCCCAGGCTCAGTCTACCCTAGCGTCCAACCGCTTGAAGGCGCAGCGCTATGCGGCCTTGGTCAAGGACGAGGCGATCAGCCAGCAGGAAGCCGACGATGCCCAGGCCACGCTCAAGCAGAACGAGGCCCAGGTCGAAATGGCCAGGGCGGATCTGCGTAATGCCGAAATTAATCTAGCCTATACCAAGGTTACTGCACCGATTTCTGGCCGGATCAGCCGTTCGATTGTTACCGAAGGCGCGCTTGTAAGCGCGGGCCAGACGACAGCACTGGCAACAATCAACCAGCTCGATCCTATCTATGTGGACGTAACTCAATCCAGCGCCGAAATGCTGCGCTTGCGACGTGAACTCGACAGTGGGCTGATCAAGCGAGTGGCCGAGGATACTGCGCAGGTCAAACTGATGCTTGAGGATGGCAGCGAATACCAATACCCGGGAAAATTGCAGTTTGCTGAAGTATCGGTCGATCAAGGCACCGGCTCCGTTACGATTCGTGCCGAATTCCCCAATCCCGAGCGGTTACTTTTGCCGGGTATGTTCGTGCGCGCCCAGCTGCAGGAAGGTGTACGTCAAACCGGTATTCTGGCTCCTCAGCAAGGCGTCTCGCATGACATTAAAGGGAACGCTGTGGCCATGGTGGTCAATCAGGACAATAAGGTTGAGCTGCGTGTCCTCAAAACCGAACGCACCGTTGGCAGCAACTGGCTTATCAGTGACGGCCTCAAGGAGGGTGATCGCATGATTACCGAAGGACTGCAAAGAATTCGTCCAGGGGTCGAGGTGACAACCAAGCCGGCTACCAATGTGAGCCCTGATAATCCCGGGACGGCTGCACAGCAAGGTAATTCTGCTGGCGATCGTCAATAAGGGAGCCGTTTTAAATGTCACGATTTTTCATTGATCGGCCCATTTTTGCTTGGGTACTTGCCCTGGTGATTATGCTCGCAGGTGGCTTGGCTATTCTCAACCTGCCTATTAACCAATATCCAAATATTGCTGCGCCAGCTGTTTCGATTCAGGTGTCTTATCCAGGAGCATCTGCACAAACGGTGCAGGATACTGTTGTTCAGGTTATTGAACAGCAGATGAATGGGATTGATAACCTGCGCTATATATCGTCCGATTCCAACTCGGACGGCAGCATGAGCATTATTGTGACCTTTAACCAGGGTACAGATCCGGATATCGCCCAGGTTCAAGTACAGAACAAACTGCAGCTAGCCACTCCACTCCTGCCGCAGGAAGTGCAGCAGCAAGGGCTACGAGTGGCCAAGTATCAGCGTAACTTCATGCTGGTAGTGGGCCTGGTAGCTACGGATGGCACGTTGACCCGTGAAGATCTCTCCAACTACATCGTCTCTAACATGCGTGACCCAATCGCACGGACTAGTGGGGTAGGTGACTTCCAGGTTTTCGGCTCTCAATATGCCATGCGAATCTGGCTTGATCCGTCCAAGCTGGTTAAGTATCAGTTGACGCCTGTCGATGTGACTAATGCCATCGAGGCCCAGAACGTTCAGCTGGCCTCGGGCTCCTTGGGCGGCTTGCCCGCTGTCAAAGGGCAGCAGCTTACCGCAACGATTATTGGCCGTACCCGTCTGGAGACACCGGAACAGTTCGGCGATATCTTCTTAAAAGTCAATCAAGATGGCTCGCAGGTACGTCTTCGTGATGTTGCGCGAATCGAACTAGGTGGTGAAAGTTATTCAATCGATGCTCAGTTCAACGGGAGGCCTGCCTCTGGTATGGCGTTGCGACTGGCAACCGGTGCTAACCTGCTAGATACTACTAAAGCTGTACGCGAGACCATTGACCAGCTAAAGCCCTTTATGCCTGCCGGCATGGAAGTGGTTTATCCGTACGATACCAGTCCGGTCGTTAGTGCCTCCATCCATGAAGTGGTAAAAACACTGGGTGAGGCGATTCTGCTCGTATTCCTTGTGATGTATCTGTTCCTACAGAACTTCCGAGCCACGATCATTCCTACCATTGCCGTTCCGGTCGTGCTCCTGGGAACATTTGGCATCCTGCTGGCAGCCGGTTTTACCATCAATATTCTGACTATGTTCGGGATGGTGTTGGCGATCGGTCTGCTGGTGGATGACGCCATCGTTGTAGTGGAAAACGTCGAGCGGGTAATGGCCGAGGAGGGGCTTAGTCCCAAGGAAGCGACTCGCAAGTCCATGGATCAGATTCAAGGAGCTCTGGTCGGTATTGCTTTGGTACTGTCAGCGGTATTCGTACCAATGGCCTTCTTTGGCGGCTCTACTGGAGTTATTTACCGCCAATTCTCGATTACCATTGTATCGGCGATGGCCTTGTCGGTGCTGGTAGCCTTGATTCTGACGCCAGCCTTGTGTGCAACGATTCTCAAGCCGGTTAGCAAAGATCACCATCAAAAGCGTGGCTTCTTCGGGTGGTTCAATCGTAAGTTCGACAGTGGCGTGAATCGCTACGAGCGTAGCGTTGCAGTAGTGATCCGCCATAAGGTTCCGTTCCTACTGCTCTATCTTGTGATTGTGGTGGGAATGGTGTTCATGTTTACACGCATTCCTGCTTCCTTCCTGCCTGATGAGGACCAAGGCGTTATCTTCGTGCAGGTCACCACGCCCTCGGGATCCTCAGCGGAGCGTACGCAAGCAGCACTAGATAGCATGCGTGAAATGATCATGAGCAATGAAAGCTCGGCTGTTAGCTCAATGTTTACTGTCAATGGCTTCAGCTTTGCCGGTCGCGGGCAGAGTTCGGGTCTAGCATTCGTTCAACTTAAGCCCTGGGGTGAGCGACCAGATGCCAAAGATCGCGCCAGTGCTGTAGCTGGGCGGGCAATGGGCTATTTGTCCCAGATTAAAGACGCCATGATCTTTGCGATCGTTCCTCCAGCTGTATTGGAGTTAGGTAACGCGACAGGCTTCGATTTTTATCTGCAAGACAACTCGGGCCTTGGCCATGAGCGTTTAATGGAGGCACGTAACCAGCTGTTGGGTATGGCTGCTCAGAATCCAAAGCTGGTTCAAACCCGCCCTAACGGACTGAATGACGAGGCGCAGTACAAGCTGATTATCGATGATGAAAAGGCACGTGCTCTAGGTCTTTCTCAAAGTGATATCAACCAGACCTTGTCAGTCGCTTGGGCTTCCAGCTATGTGAATGACTTTATTGATCGTGGCCGGGTTAAGCGTGTCTACGTGCAGGGTGAAGCCGATGCCCGCATGAATCCTGAGGATTTCGGCAAGTGGTATGTGCGAAACAGTCAGGGTGAAATGGTTCCGGTTTCGGCCTTTGCTACAGGTGAATGGGTTTATGGCTCTCCCAAGCTGGAACGTTACAACGGTGTTTCGGCTGTGGAAATCCAGGGTTCCCCAGCGCCGGGCTATAGTACTGGCGATGCCATGACCGAAATCGAGAACATGGCCCGGCAGTTGCCGCAAGGCTTTAGTGTTGCCTGGACAGGTATCTCTTATGAGGAGCGCTTGTCGGGCTCGCAAGCGCCTGCGCTTTATGCCCTGTCGCTGATTGTGGTTTTCCTTTGTCTTGCAGCGCTATACGAAAGCTGGTCGATTCCGATCGCCGTCATTCTCGTCGTGCCGCTGGGCGTTATCGGTGCGCTACTGGCTACCTACTTCCGCGGCTTGTCTAACGATGTGTTCTTCCAGGTAGGCTTGTTGACTACGGTTGGCCTGTCAGCAAAGAACGCCATTCTGATCGTGGAATTCGCCAAGGAGCTGCATGAAGGCGGCAAGAACATTGTCGAGGCAGCGGTAGAGGCGGCACGGATGCGTCTGCGCCCGATCATCATGACCTCGCTGGCCTTTATGCTTGGGGTTTTACCCCTAGTGATTTCCAATGGTGCCAGCTCGGGCAGTCAACATGCCGTTGGTACCGGTGTACTGGGCGGCATGTTGAGCGCCACTGTACTAGCAATCTTCTGGATTCCGATGTTCTACGTCGTGGTCAGCAGCCTGTTCAAGGATGCCAAGACCCGCGAGCAGGAATCGGGTACCGGAAAAGGACATTGAGCATCATGAAGAAGTCGCTTATTTCCCTTGGTATCGGTGCCGCGTTGCTCTCAGGCTGTTCGCTAATACCCGATTACGAGCGGCCTGCCGCTCCAATCGAGAATACCTGGCCGCAAGGCAAAGCCTATGAGGGCAACCCCAGCACCACCTCGTCGAAACTCACGGCCGACATCGGCTGGCGAGAGTTCTATAACGACCGACGCCTGCAGCAACTGATCCAGATTGCGCTTGAAAACAACCGTGATCTGCGGCAGGCAGCGCTTAATGTGCAGTTGTATCAAGCGCAGTACCGTATCCAGCGGGCTGATCTGTTTCCACAGATCGGCGTAAACGGTAACGGTACGCGATCGCGCACACCGGCCGATATGAGTACTATGTCGGCGATTCAGCAAATCCTGACGGGGCAGAGCTCTTCGAGTGGCTCTATTGGGAGTCAGTACACAGTTACGCTTGGAGTCACCTCTTACGAGCTTGACCTGTTTGGGCGTTTGAGGAGCTTGAGTGAGCAGGCGTTGCAGTCTTACTTCGCGACGGCCGAGGCGCAGCGCAGCACGCAAATCACCTTGATCTCGGAGGTGGCCAATGCCTATTTCACATGGCTGACCGATCAGCACATGCTGCAGCTGACACGCGATACCCTGCAGGCCTATCAGCGCTCTTATGACCTGACTCGAAGCCTGCTGGAGCACGGCGCAGGCAGTGGCCTGGATTTGCGTCAGGCGCGGACCGCGCTGGAAGGGGCACGTGCCAATCTGGCGCAATATACCCGTCAGGAAGCGCAGGACCGCAATGCTCTAACTCTGCTGTTGGGAGCTCCCTTGCCTAGCGACCTGGCAAAGGATAAGGATCTGAACGATTCGGATCTGCTCGCACCGCTGCCGGCAGGCTTACCATCCAACTTGCTGCAACGCCGTCCGGATATTCTCCAGGCCGAACTCAATCTCAAGGCTGCCAATGCGAATATTGGTGCGGCCCGCGCTGCATTCTTTCCAAGCATCAGCCTGACAGCACAGGGTGGTACGGGAAGCAGTGAATTGTCAGGATTGTTCGAGCCTCACTCAGGCTACTGGACCTTTGCGCCGAGCATCAATATTCCGATCTTTACCGCAGGCAGTCTCAAAGCCAGCCTGGATGCCGCTAAGATCCAGAAGGATATCAATGTGGCAGCTTATGAAGGTACTATCCAGACGGCTTTCCGTGAGGTATCTGATGCTCTAGCCGCACAGGGTACGTATGACGATCAGTTACAGGCCCAGCGTGATCTGGTAAAGGCTAGCCAGGAATACTATGACCTGGCTGACAAGCGTTATCGCCAAGGCATCGATGACTATCTGACGGTGCTCGACGCACAGCGTTCGTTGTACACAGCTCAGGAGCAGTTGCTGACGGACCGGCTTAATCAACTGGTTAGTACTGTAACGTTGTACAAGGCCCTTGGAGGCGGATGGCTCGAAACGACTGAGTTAACGCCAGTTAACCAACCTAAACAGTAAAGCTATCAGGTCATGAAAAAGCCGACTCCAGGGAGTCGGCTTTTTTGTCTCCGCTTGCAATAAGGTCTCCCCTCAACGGCCAGCCGTTGAGGGGAGGCTTATCAGGCGTCAGCGTCAGCGTCGGCCGAACGGTTACGTGTCAGCAGAGCAGGCTTTTCCGTCTTGGGTCGTACGTTCAGCGAGTCCAGTTGTTCTGGTGTCAGCAGACGATCTGCACGGGACGGCTTGTGCATGATTTTAGGCTGGGGCTTGCTGGGTGCACGCTCCTCCATCAGAGGCGAACGGGATTCACGTGGCTCGCGTGGTACATAAGGACGGTTATCCTGGCGAGGCCGCTGAGGGCCACCGGCGCCCGGCTTACGACGCTTGTTCGGACCTGGTGCTTGCGCACCCTGGGGCTGTGCTCCCTGGCCTTGCTTATTACGAGGCGGGCGGTTCTGGGCAGGTGCGCCCGGCGTATGGGCTCGGGCCGGTTGTCCCTGCCCCGGGCGACGTGGGCCACCGGTTCGGCCTTTGTTCTTGTTTTGATAAGGGCTGACGTAATCGACCCGATTGCCGAAGTTATCCACCTCATCATCCAGAAATACTTCAGGATCACGATTTCTGTCTGGGCGGGGAGTAGGTGTAGCTTGCGGCTGGGATCGCTCACTGTTGTCCCGCTCCTGGCGCGGCTTGCCTTTGCCACGAACCTGCTGAGGCTGGCGTCCCCGACGAGGTGGGCGGGAGGTAGGCTGTTCAGAAGTCGACTGTTCAGTAGCTTCCGCGGCAACTGCTGCTACCGCCTCGTTTTCTACAGCTGCCTCGCGCGTTTCACGTGGGTGTTTCTTGCGAGGCGGTCGAGGCTGACGCTGACCGCGAGCTTCTCTTGGCTCGCGTGATTCGCGAGGCTCACGTGCTTCAGTCTTTTCCGGCGGTATGGTAGTCGGGTCGAAGCCCTGCATATCGCCTTCTGGAATCGCTTGTTTGGTCAGGCGCTCGATGGACTTGAGCAGCTTTTCCTCGTCTGGAGCTACCAGGGAAATGGCTTCGCCGCTACGGCCGGCGCGGCCTGTACGACCAATACGGTGTACATAATCCTCTTCGACGTTGGGCAACTCGAAGTTGACCACGTGCGGTAGCTGATCGATATCCAGACCACGGGCGGCGATGTCAGTCGCTACCAGTACGCGAATATTGTTGTCCTTGAAATCAGCCAGGGCTTTAGTACGCGCATTCTGGCTCTTGTTGCCATGAATGGGGGCAGCCGGTAGGCCATGCTTGTTCAGGTACTCGGCCAGACGGTTGGCGCCATGCTTGGTACGGGTAAATACCAGCACCTGCTCCCAGGCGCCCAGCGTGATCAGGTGAGCCAGCAATGCGCGCTTCTGCGCTGCTGGAATGCGGAATACGCGCTGTTCGATCCGCTCCACCGTCGTGTTTGGGGGAGTGACTTGAATGCGCTCCGGATTACGCAGCAGCTTGTCAGCCAGGTCGGTAATGTCTTTGGAGAACGTCGCTGAGAAGAGCAGGTTCTGCCGTTCCTTGGGCAACAGGGCGAGAACACGCTTGACGTCATGGATGAAGCCCATGTCGAGCATGCGGTCCGCTTCGTCCAGTACCAGAATCTCTATAGCTGACAAGTCAACGCTGCCCTGTCCAGCCAGGTCCAGCAAACGGCCTGGGCAGGCCACCAGAACATCGAGGCCTCTGGCAATGGCTGTGACTTGTGGTTTCAGGCCAACGCCACCGAATACACAGGCGCTGCGCATGGGCAGGTCACGGGCGTAGAGCTTGAAACTGTCGTGAACCTGAGCTGCCAGTTCGCGGGTGGGCGTGAGCACCAGTACGCGAGGTTGACGTGGGCCCGGTTTGCGACCATCAGGCTGTCCGTTCGGAAATAAACGCTCCAAAACGGGCAGGGCGAAGCCGCCAGTCTTGCCGGTACCGGTCTGGGCAGCCACCATGAGGTCGCGGCCCTGCAGTACGGCAGGAATTGCCCGTTGTTGAACGGGGGTCGGGTTAACATAACCCGCGTCGGTTACTGCGCGGGATAGGGCCTCGGAGAGACCGAGGGAAGTGAAGGACATGCGGGGTTCCTGTCTACTAAGTCGGCGTCCCGCCGACGTTGGGGCGCGATTTCGCCCGGAGCTGACACCAACGATACGGTTGTCTCCTCCACACACGGCTGCCCTGCGCTGGGCAGTGGGCTGGAGGATGGCCCCAAGCGATTATTTTCAGCTCTTAAAGCCAAGGTTGTTCCATATGGCCAGGCTGGGTTCAGCCTGATTCAACGTGTAGAAATGCAGGGCAGGCGCTCCGCCAGCCAACAGGCGTTCACACATTGTTGTTACTACTTCTTCGCCAAAGGCCTGGATGCTTTTGACATCATCAGCATACGCTTCAAGCTGTTTGCGAATCCAGCGTGGGATTTCTGCGCCACAAGCTTCGGAGAAGCGGGCCAGGCTGCTGTAATTAGTGATTGGCATAATGCCAGGAATCACAGGGACTTCAACACCTAGCTTGCGCGCTCTTTCAATAAAATAAAAGTAACTGTCGGCATTAAAGAAGTATTGAGTGATTGCGCCGTTGGCACCCGCCTTGATTTTACGGACAAAATTGGCCAGGTCCGCTTCGAAGTTGCGGGCCTGTGGATGCGTTTCTGGATAGGCAGCCACTTCAATGTGGAAATGATCGCCGGTCTCTTCGCGAATAAAGCTGACCAGCTCGTTGGCATAACGCAGCTCGCCACTGGAGAGCCCCATGCCAGAGGGCAAATCACCGCGAAGGGCTACGATCCGATTGATTCCGGCGCTGCGGTATTGCTCGAGCAGGGCACGCAGTTCAGCCTTCGAGTCGCCTACACAAGACAGGTGAGGTGCCGTAGGAATCCGGGTTTCGTTACTTAGCTGTAATACCGTGTTGTAGGTGCGGTCTCGTGTAGAGCCGCCGGCACCGTAGGTGCAGGAAAAGAACTCAGGCGCATAGTCAGTCAACTGACGAGCGGTATTCAAAAGTTTTTCATGCCCGGCTTCGGTCTTCGTTGGGAAGAACTCGAAACTGACGCTGGGTTGAATGGTAGTCATGGAATCTTCCTGGAGCGCGGCGCTCATTCCCGAGGGCCCGCTGGCGGACCCTTGGGGGTTGGAAAAGAGGACGGGAGAGCCGCCTCTTCTCACTTCTCTTAGTAGCGGTAAGTGTCCGGCTTGAACGGGCCGTCTTGTTCAACACCAATGTAGGCAGCCTGTTCCGGTGTCAGGCGAGTAACCACACCACCGAAGCCCTTAACCATTTCCAGCGCGACTTCTTCGTCAAGCTTTTTCGGTAGGACCATAACAGTGACGTTTTTGCTCTTCTCAACTACGGGCAGGTCGGCAAACTTCTCGTTAAACAGATAGATCTGTGCCAAGACCTGGTTAGCAAAGGAGCCGTCCATAATCCGGCTTGGATGGCCGGTAGCATTGCCCAGGTTTACCAGACGGCCTTCCGCCAGCAGGATCAGATAGTCATCATTTTGTGCATCGAAACCGTCTTTACCGGTGCGATGAATCTTGTGCACCTGCGGCTTGACCTCTTCCCATGCCCAGTTCTTGCGCATGAAAGCGGTGTCGATTTCGTTGTCGAAGTGGCCAATGTTACAAACCACGGCGCGCTTCTTAAGATTTTTCAGCATGTTGGCATCGCACACATTGGCGTTACCGGTCGTGGTAACGATCAGATCGATCTTGCCCAGCAGGTCGGCGTCAACGCTTGCTTCGGTACCATCGTTCAGGCCGCTCTTGTAGGGTGAAACGACTTCATAGCCGTCCATGCAGGCTTGCATGGCGCAGATAGGATCGACTTCAGATACTTTTACGATCATGCCTTCCTGGCGCAGGGAGGCTGCCGAGCCTTTACCCACGTCGCCATAGCCGATGACTAGCGCTTGCTTACCGGACAGCAGGTGGTCAGTGGCACGCTTGATAGCATCGTTCAGGCTGTGACGGCAGCCGTACTTGTTGTCGTTCTTGCTCTTGGTAACCGAGTCGTTGACGTTGATTGCCGGAATCTTCAGGGTGCCTTTCTTCAGCATGTCCTGCAGACGATGCACACCGGTAGTGGTCTCTTCGGTAACGCCATGGATGCCTTCCAGAACGTTCGGGTATTTGTCGTGCAGGATCTGAGTCAGGTCACCGCCGTCGTCAAGAACCATGTTGGCATCCCATGGCTGGCCATCCTTCAGGATGGTCTGCTCGATGCACCACTCGTACTCTTCTTCGGTTTCGCCTTTCCAGGCGAAGACAGGAATACCGACGGCGGCAATAGCGGCGGCAGCTTGATCCTGGGTCGAGAAGATGTTGCAGGACGACCAGCGGACCTCAGCGCCCAGGGCAACCAGGGTTTCGATCAAAACGGCCGTCTGGATGGTCATGTGGATGCAGCCCAGGATCTTGGCGCCTTTAAGTGGCTGCTCATCCGCATATTTACGGCGTAAGGCCATCAGGGCCGGCATTTCCGACTCGGCGATGATGATCTCGCGGCGGCCCCAGGCAGCCAAGGAAATGTCGGCAACCTTGTAGTCGTTAAAATCGGCAGGCGTAATAACAGCGCTCATGTAGCTCTCCATTCGTTTGAAGTAATCGGATGTCCAGGCATAGCGACGGCAGTCGACACAGTATGCAGGAGGACAAACCCGGTGATGCGAATGGGCGCCGTTGATGCGTGTGCAGAGCGGGTCTGCGGCTACGCTCCCCCGAGCCTGACAGGAGGACTCCTGCTGCAGCGCCCCTCGGTGGGATGGCGGGTGACGATATCGAAACCGTCATGGGCAGGCAGTATAGCGGGCAATCCGCCAGGTTTGTAGGTGTGCCGGATTCATGATGATCAGTAATCGACTGCATGCAGAGGAACGACCTTTGTGCCAAGGTCTCTAAAACTGAACCGGTTTAGCAACACAGCAAGGACTCAAGGAGACGCTGACGATGAATTTCCATACCCGCAAGTGGGTCAAGCCCGAAGATTTGAATGCTAACAACACGTTGTTTGGGGGGAGCCTGCTCAAGTGGATTGATGAGGAAGCTGCGATCTACGCCATCGTTCAGTTGGGTAATCAGCGAGTCGTAACCAAGTACATTTCTGAAATCAATTTCGTTAGCGCTTCTCGCATTGGCGATATCATCGAATTGGGTATTACGGCAACCGAGTTTGGTCGCACCTCAATTACGCTGCGCTGCGAGGTCCGCAACAAGATCACTCGCAAGAGTATCTTGACCATCGACAAAATCGTATTTGTGAATCTGGATGAGAATGGTAATCCGGCCCCGCATGGCAAGACCAAAATTACTTACATAGAGGATCAGTTCAAGGACGGGGGCAAAAAGTAACTGCCTGGTTCTCTGAAATCCGTGGTTAACCTTGGCGAGAACGGCTTGTAATGCTCGTGCCAAGATTAGCCTCTGGAGTTGGTTCTAGCAGCGTTGTTACAGGCACCGCTGAGCCAGAACGGATAATGTTTATGGATTTTAATGTATTGGCTAACTTATAAACCCTATCAGCCAAGTTCCCTAAATTGGTGAAAGCGGCTCACCAATTTGTTGCAGGTTCGCTTTTTCCTATTTATCAAAAAATTCAGCGGCTTACCGCTTTTTGCCTAGCGGCATAGCCTGACGGTTAGGACGCGGGTGCACCAGTTTGATTCCTGATCTATTGCTCAATCACTTGTCTGTCGCATCAAGCAAAGCTCATCTCTAGTCGACTCAAAAATAATTTTCTTTTATTTCAATAAGTTGGCATATCTACCCAGCAAACCTTCGTTTCTTGATTCGTTTGGGCACGTTTATTGAGAGTACATCTGACCTCACCGTGCCTATTCGTCTACCGCGTACGATAAGAATCAGGAGCGCTTGCGATGCAACAGAGTAGATCAGAGGCGACTAGCCGCCATGGTTTGTATGAGTTGAAGGCTGGCCCGGATGTTCTGAACAGTCCTCGCTACAATCACGATATGGCGCCCACGCGGGTGGCCGAGCGAACCTGGAACAAATGGCATATAGCTGCGCTCTGGGTGGGTATGGCGATCTGTGTGCCTACTTACACGTTAGGCGGAGTATTGACCGCTTATTTTGGACTGTCTGTAGGCGAGGCGCTGTTTACCATTCTAGTCGCCAATCTTATTGTCCTGATTCCCCTGACTCTGAATGCCTTTCCAGGAACAAAATACGGTATACCGTTTCCCGTGCTGTTACGCAGTTCGTTTGGAATTTTAGGTTCTAACGTGCCGTGTTTGATCCGAGCTGTGGTCGCCTGTGGTTGGTTTGGTATTCAGACAATGTTTGGTGGTCTGGCCATTCATCTTTTTCTCGGCTCAATTTTTGAGGGTTGGAAAGATTTGGGCGGGGCGGGGGAGGTGATCGGCTTCATGCTGTTCTGGACGGCAAACCTGTGGGTCGTAATCCGGGGCGCTGAATCTATCAAGTGGTTGGAAACGCTGTCTGCTCCGCTTCTACTGTTAGTGGGTGTAGGCTTGCTGATGTGGGCAATGCCTTATGTCTCGATGACGGAGCTGCTGGCGCAGCCAGCCAAGCGGCCAGCCGATGAAAGCGTCATGAAGTATTTTTTTGCTGGACTGACCGCTATGGTGGGCTTTTGGGCAACGCTGTCACTCAATATCCCCGATTTCAGCCGCTATGCTCGAAGCCAAAAAGACCAGATTGTCGGTCAGGTAATCGGCCTGCCGGTTACCATGTTTCTATTCGCTTCGCTCGGTGTGGTAATGACCGCAGCCTCGGCCTCGCTGGTGGGCGAGACGGTTTCCGATCCGGTTTCTCTGATTGGCCATATCCAAAGTCCCCTCTGGGTAGCCTTGGCTATGGCTCTGATCGTCATAGCTACCCTGTCGACCAATACTGCTGCCAATATCGTATCCCCTACCAATGACTTTCAGAACCTGGCGCCTAAATACATCAATCGGACCAAGGCAGTGCTTATCACCGGATTTGTCGGCTTAGCGCTAATGGCGCATGAGCTGCTCAAAAAGCTCGGTTGGATCGTTTCGGACGTCAGCCTGGAAAGTATCTATTCCAATTGGCTGCTAGGTTATTCCAGCCTGCTCGGCCCTATTGCTGGAATCATGGTGGTGGACTACTTCATTGTGAAAAAGCAGCAACTCAACCTGATCGGGTTGTACCAAGACGATATTTATCCAGCCTATAACGTTGCAGGTTTCGTAGCATTTGGCATTCCGGTCGTGTTGACACTCATCGCCTTGACGACAGGAGTCATGACGTGGTTCTACGATTATGGCTGGTTTACCGGTTCGCTCCTGGGCGGGGCGATTTATTTTGCCTGTGCCGGGCAGCGGCAACGTGTACCGGTAGCGGTAGCCAAGCCTTTACTGTGAGCTGGAAATCGCATGCCTGAAAAGGCTTCAAGCCTTTGCCTGCCATGATTTAGGGGTAGGGCTAGCGCTAACCTAAGGTAAGCAGTTCGGCCTCTACCTCGTTGCCGCGAAGCGTCAGCCGGCCTACAGATATGGGAAGTTTGAAGCGCCGAGGGCCGGCGCTGCCGGGGTTGAAGTAAAGGGTTCCGTCACGCTCTTCCAGCTTGGGCTTGTGTGAGTGTCCGCTGACCACCACGCGAATCCCCTCTGCGGCCGGGTCTATCTTCAAATCCTGCAGGATATGGATCAGGTAGATTCGTACATCGCCAAAGGTAAGCTCCGCTGTTTCAGGAATAGCCATGGCCCAGTCAGCGGTATCGTTATTGCCGCGAACGACCGTAAGGGGAGCGATTTCACGTAGCCGTTCAAGAATGTCGGGTTTGCCAATATCTCCGGCATGAATGATGTGATCGCTACCTTCCAAAGCTTGTAACGCCTCGGGACGGAGCAGGTTATGGGTATCGGCGATAAGACCGACGCGAATGATCTGGGCTGTGTTTTCAAGCATGTTGGCTTCCCGCAGGTAGAGCGAGTGAATGAAACATTCGACTTCTAAGGCCGGGAAATGTTGAAAACAGAGCAGCCAGGCAGGCATCGGCGTGTTCAAAACACGCCGATGTCCTATCGGTTATGGCTGTTCTGTCCCTTCGTCATGGCGAGGCTCCGGTAGGAACCAATTCATGATCAGGGCACACAGTCCGCCTGTGGCTACGCCGGAGTTCAAAACATCTCGCAGGGCCGCTGGCATGTGCGCCAGGAACTCAGGAACCTGAGAAACACCCAAGCCCAACGCCAGGGAAACGGCAATGATCAGCAGGGCGCGGCGATCCAGTTGAATACCGGCCAGGATATTGATCCCGGAGGCTGCCACAGCCCCAAACATGACAAGAGCCGCGCCGCCCAGTACCGGCTCGGGCACAGCCTGAATGATGCCGGCTACCGCAGGAAACAGGCCGAGCAGGACCAGCATGACCGCAATCCACAAGCCGACATGACGGCTAGCGATGCCGGTCAGCTGGATCACACCGTTATTCTGCGCAAAGATCGAACTGGGAAAACTGTTAAACAGACCGGCCAGCAGCGAATTGGCACCATTGACCAGAACACCGCCTTTGATCCGAGCCATCCAGACGGGGCCTTCGACGGGCTGCTGCGAAACCTTGCTAGTGGCGGTTACGTCGCCGATGGCCTCCAGTGAGGTGACGAGGTAAATCACCAGCATCGGCACGAACAATGCCCAGGAAAACCCCAGGCCGAAATGCAGGGGTACCGGTACCTGGAACAGCGGCGCTTCGTGCATGCCGGTAAAATCCAATCGGCCCAGGTACGCTGCCAGCCCATAGCCAGCCAGCAAAGCCAGCACGATGGCGGCACTACGCACCCACACGATGCGGACGCGATTGAGCACGACGATAATAGCCAGCACCACGCCGGAGAGCAGCAGGTTCTCTCCATTGGCAAAGGTCCCCTGGCTCATGGCTGAGAAGCCGCCCCCCATACTGATCAGGCCTACCTTGATCAGCGTCAGGCCAATCATCAATACCACGATACCGGTTACCAGCGGCGTGATCAGGCGCTTCACGAACGGCAGGATGCGCGAAATACCCATTTCCACAAAGGAGCCGGCCATGACTACGCCAAAAATGGCCGCCATGACGGCTTCTACAGGAGTGCCTTGTTTAACCATTAGTGCACCGCCGGCGATCAGCGGGCCCACGAAGTTGAAGCTGGTTCCCTGAACGATCAACAGGCCTGCACCGAACGGGCCGAACCGGCGGCACTGCACGAACGTGGCAATACCCGAAATAACCAGCGACATAGACACGATCAGGTTGGTGTCTCGGGATGACACGCCTAGTGCCTGACAGATCAAAAGGCCTGGTGTGACGATAGGAACGATGATGGCCAGCAGGTGTTGTAACGCGGCGAGCAGGGCGATAGGAAGACGAGGGCGGCCATCCAGGCCATAGACCAATTCATGACGAGAAGGCAGTGGGGGTTCCGACTGGCGCATAGGGCAGTTCCGCAAAAGGCGGCAAGTGTACTGGCGTCTTTCCGTGCCGCACAGCCTGTTTGGCACAGACGGATGAAGCGGGCAAAAGCACCTGCGCCTCTGTTGAGTGAAGTGCTCTGGTTTACGTCTGGTAATAAACAGCCTGGACCGTAGGATCAACTTTTTACGGTCTCGCTGTCTTACTGCCCTGTGAAAGCGCATAGCAGAGGCCTTCACTGTACGTATCGTGAAAATCATTATTTTCGGTAGCTGACAAGGCTGACCGGTTATTTATCGTTGCTTATGAGGACTGCACAGTGTTCGAGACCATTATTGGGCTGATTGAGCAAGGAGGCTATCTGGGTGTCCTGACGCTGATGTTTCTGGAAAATCTGTTCCCGCCGATTCCATCGGAAGTCATCATGCCGCTGGCGGGCTTTCTGGCAGCGCGAGGCGATTTGAATATCGTAGGGGTTATCCTGGCAGGAACAATGGGGTCTTTTCTGGGCGCATTACCCTGGTATTACGCCGGAGCCAGTCTGGGAGAGGAGCGCATGAAACGGTTGGCCAAGCGGTATGGTCGCTGGCTGACGGTATCGCCTAAGGATGTAGGCGAGGCATCGCTATGGTTCCAGGCCCATGGTAACAAGGCGGTTTTCTTTGGGCGTTTGGTGCCCGCCATTCGCACATTGATTTCAGTGCCGGCCGGGATTGCACGTCTGCCATTGCCCTCGTTTCTGTTTTATACACTGGCAGGTTCGTTGATCTGGACGACAGTGCTGACTGTGGCAGGGTATGTATTGCATACCGAATACGATCGGGTAGCCCAGTTTATGGACCCAGGCTCCAAAGTGGTGCTACTGACAATCGTAGGGGTTTATGTGTATCGACTATTGAAGATCAGCGCTCAGCGTGAGTATCAGTAACAAGGCTGTACATGACCGCCTCTCTCGCAGCCCCTCCATGAGAGAAGCGGTCAGTTTACCTTGCCGCTAGGCGCCTTTATGGTGTCAGGACAGCTCGCGGCGCATCGCCTGTTCCGTATAGGCCACACCATAACGGTTACGGGCGTATCCATACAGGATGAGGCCAATGACCATCCAGGATATGAACAGGGCCCACTCCACTGGAATCAGCGCCGATGGGCTGAACGGCATGTACATCATGGTTAGTGCCAGGCTCAGTACGACGGCTAGAATGCCTACCGGCAGGCCAGCCGCTACCTTGAACGGACGCGGCATGTTGGGTTCGCGCAGTCGCAAGACAACAAACGAAATCGCTACAAACAGGTAGGCGATAACGATGGCGAGACTGCCAGCGTCCACAAACCATACCAGCGCTTTACGGCCCAGCAGCGGAGCAAAGGTACTGATCAGGCCAATCAGCAAAATGGCGTTGGTTGGGGTGCGGTAGCGGCCGTGCAGCTTGCCCAGAAACGCGGGCAACATACCGGAGTGGGCGAGGGCGTAAATGGCGCGGCTGCCGCCAATATAGAACGCGTTCCAGCTGGTAATGATACCGGCCAGGCCTGCCATGATCATCAGTTTGGCTGCCCAGGGCGCACCATAAACTGCCTGCATGGCTTGCGGCACGGTCAGTACGTCAGCACTGATCGCACTGACCGGCAGGGCCAGGCTGACGCCAAGAATCATCAACGCGTAAAAGACGACCGCCATGACTACCGAGACGATTAGCAACTTGCCGATGTCGCGTGGAGGCAGATTGACCTCTTCGGCCGCTTGAGGAATAACGTCGAATCCGACAAACATGAACGGCACCATGATTAGGACCGTCATGACCCCAGCACTACCGCCTACCAGCAGCGGCTCCATGTTAGCGGTCTCACCGGTAAACAGCGCACCACTGATAAACATCACGCCAACCACCACGATCAGCAGTACCACTACCTTTTGCAGCAGCGAAGCGGTTGTTACGCCGAAATAGTTGACCATCATCATGATCAGCGATCCGGCCATCCCAACCGCTACCCAGGATGCATAGACATCCCAGCCGGCGACATTCCAGAGAAAACCTACCTGATACCCGGGGAAGAGATTGTCCACCACCGTAGGCAAGGCTACGGCCTCGAACGCAACCACCGAAATGTAGCCGAGCACAATGGCCCAGGTGCAAATGAACGAACTGAAATGCCCGAGCGCTCGGTAGCTGTAGCTATGCTCACCGCCTGCCTGCGGCATGGCTGCTGCCAGTTCGGCATAGGTCAAACCGATCAGAATAATGGCGAGGCCACCGATTAGAAACGCCAGAATGGAGCCTAGACTGCCAGCAGAACGGATCCACTCACCGGTCATGACAATCCAGCCCCAACCGATCATGGCGCCAAAAGCCAGCGCCAGGACTTCTTTTCGGCCCAGTACGCGTACAAAACCGCTTTGATGTGTTGAGCTCATACGAGTTACTTCTCGAGAATAGGAAATAGCCCGGATGCCTATGCAGAAATTGATCCATATTTCGAACAAGGCGTATGTTTTTATGAACAGTGCTGGTAGGGATGGCCACTGGCCTTGCTGCGCCGTTTATAGCGAGGGGATTAGTGGCTCCAGAAAAGAACCAAAAGAGGGCGTTGAGTCGTGAATTTTCTCTGACTTGCACTTCAACGGTGCAAAACGTAACAGTGGCACGGTAACACTAGTCACAATACGAAGCAGAACACTGCTTGCAGAGGGAGAGCATACTTGCCTGTTGCGCACTACTTTAGCGATCCTATGGCTCTAGGATGCGCCTTAAGCCTGTATATTCCAGGCGCTTCATGCAGGATAAGCTCTTGGTGGAATGCCCCAAAAAAGTGCATTTCTGTTGGGATATTTTCGACTGGAGAACCGGGCAGCCTGAGCTGCCCGGCTAGGGTAGATCAGTCGTCCAGCATCGCCTTGTTACGAACAGCACCTTTATCAGCACTGGTTGCCAGCAGGGCATAGGCTTTCAATGCTGTAGTCACGCGGCGTGTACGCGGTGCGGCAGGCTTCCAGCCTTTCTTGTCCTGTTCGATGCGGCGGTGGGACAGCTCCTCGTCGCTAACGAGCAGGTTAATGCTACGGTTGGGAATATCGATAAGAACCTTATCGCCATCTTTCACCAAACCAATCGCACCGCCGGCTGCGGCTTCTGGAGAAGCGTGGCCAATGGACAGGCCCGAGGTCCCGCCCGAGAAGCGACCATCGGTAAGCAAGGCACACTGCTTGCCCAGACCTTTGGACTTCAGATAGCTGGTGGGATACAGCATTTCCTGCATGCCCGGCCCGCCTTTCGGACCTTCGTAGCGAATGATCACGATATCGCCGGCTTTCACTTCGTCGTTCAGGATGCCTTTAACCGCAGCGTCCTGGCTTTCGAAGATCTTGGCCGAACCTTCAAAGACATGAATGGACTCATCCACGCCAGCTGTCTTTACCACGCAACCGTCCAGGGCAATGTTGCCGTATAGCACGGCCAGACCGCCTTCCTGAGAGTAAGCATGCTCAACGCTGCGGATACACCCATTGGCGCGGTCGTCATCCAGTGTGTCCCAACGGGTCGCCTGGCTGAAGGCTTCCTGTGTCGGGATACCGGCCGGACCGGCCTTGAAGAAGGTCTTCACGGCGTCGTCCTGAGTAATGGTCACGTCCCACTTCTCGATGGCTTCGCCCAGGGTCTTGCTATGCACGGTCGGAAGGTCCGTGTGGAGCAGGCCGCCGCGGGCCAGTTCACCCAGGATGCTGATGATGCCACCGGCCCGGTGTACATCTTCCATGTGGTACTTCTGGATGTTTGGCGCAACCTTGCACAACTGTGGCACCTTGCGGGACAGGGCATCAATGGCGCGCAGATCGAACTCCACCTCGGCTTCCTGAGCCGCCGCCAACAAGTGCAGGATGGTATTGGTAGAGCCGCCCATGGCAATGTCCAGCGTCATGGCGTTTTCGAACGCCTTGTACGAGGCAATACTGCGCGGCAGGACAGATGCATCGTTCTCCTGGTAGTAGCGCTTGCACAACTCCACGACGGTCCGGCCAGCCTGGAGGAACAATTCCTTTCGGTCGGCATGGGTCGCCAGCAGCGAGCCGTTACCTGGCAGGGCCAAGCCTAATGCTTCGGTCAGGCAGTTCATGGAGTTGGCCGTGAACATGCCGGAGCAGGAGCCGCAGGTGGGGCAGGCGCTGCGCTCGTATTCGGCTACCGTTTCATCGGAGGCTGTGCTATCGGCAGCGATGACCATGGCATCGACCAAGTCCAGGCCGTGGCTGGCCAATTTGGTCTTGCCAGCTTCCATCGGGCCGCCAGATACGAACACGACAGGAATGTTCAGGCGCAGAGCGGCCATCAACATGCCGGGAGTGATCTTGTCGCAGTTAGAGATGCACACCAGGGCGTCGGCGCAATGGGCGTTGACCATGTATTCCACGGCATCCGCGATGATTTCGCGGGACGGCAGGGAATAAAGCATGCCGTCATGGCCCATGGCGATGCCGTCGTCTACGGCGATGGTGTTGAATTCCTTGGCGACGCCGCCAGCTTTTTCAATTTCGCGCGCTACCAGTTGGCCCAGGTCCTTTAGGTGCACATGGCCTGGTACGAACTGAGTAAAGGAGTTGGCAATCGCAATGATCGGCTTTTTGAAGTCTTCATCCTTCATTCCGGTGGCGCGCCACAGGGCACGAGCGCCGGCCATATTGCGACCGTGGGTAGAGGTTTTCGAGCGGTAATCAGGCATGGGAGGCTGCTCTCCGGGGCGGCTTTTTTGCTTATCACGGTAAGGCTGTTTGAACACTGCGGCATATCAGCCGTGTAGCTATAAAGGTAGCAACAGACGCTTAGAGCACGCGAGCGTTTAATAAGCTCAGATTATCGTGAGCGCGGTTAGGGCACGATGCAAACGGAAGTGGACCGAATGTCGGGCTCTGGCCGGTCGGGCAACGCGGGATCTCCACGTGGCCGGCCCAGGCTCACAGACTCGCCAGGGGATACGGGCGAGGAATATCTCATTGTACGCTTACCCGGGGACAGGTGAAAGCTATACACGCCGTGCTACCGCCAAGCTGTCATAAAGCAGACGTCTTGATCAATGTTATGCCATCGTTTCTGTCCAAGGGCCGCGATATTGGTTATCTCTGGTTTATAAGTTCGTAGGCAAACTTTATAAAGGGTTGTTGAATATTAAAGGAATCTCATTTAATGAGAAATATTGGTTTATTAAAATAAATAGTTTTTTAGACTTTATGCTCGGCTTTATTTTTTATTAAATACTTAAGTGCTTTGGGTTCTGTTGGCTAAAGTTAATTATTAATTATTAATTATTAGGTAAAAGTTAAAGGGGCGGTTGGCTGGTGAAGTTTGTCGCCTTGTTTTTATTGGGTTAAGGTGGTTTTGAAAGTGGCTCGTGCAAGGTTTAAGTGTTTTCTAAAAGCAGTTGCTAATAGCTTTGTATTGAATTGGATACACTTCGGAAATAAAGTTAATACAAAGCGCCAGTCATCATTTTCGTTAGCCCAGTTGTCCTCTGCAGGCTGTGTCGGGACTGCGTAATCCCTACCATGACGACATCATTTGGAGCGCGGCGGTAGTTTGCGCCATCTCTTTAGTCTCATAACGATTCAAGCAGGAAATCATTAGAAGACCGGCAATAATTGCCGAGCTTTCGCGTGGGTATTCGAAAATGAGCGGTAACCATAGTAAAGGGCTGACATTAATCGAATTATTGGTTGTGATCAGCTTGATCAGTATCTTCGTGACAGTGGCAGTACCCAGTTTCAAATCCCTGATTCATACCAATCGCATTCAAACAGCAGCTAACGAGCTGCGTAGTGTTCTGCTGTATGCCCGTAGCGAGGCGGTGAGCCGTGGGGTCAGCGTCACGGTTAAGGCGCCGACCACAACTGATTGGACGGGGGGGCTAACAGTCTCGACAGTAAAGACCCCCGTAATGTCGGCCGAGGTTCTACGCCGGTACGACACTGCTGGCTTGGCGGCCACAGGCACTAATACGACCGGTAGCGTTGATACAGTGGTATTCCGGCCTAATGGCACCTTGGAAAAGGTAGTAACTATCCAGGTATGCAGCGCGAGCGACAGTTCGAGTACGGGCAAGCTACTTACGCTGTCAACCAGTGGAAATATCGTCATGAGCGATTTCACGCCGTCCAGCCTTGCGACAGGGTGCAGTTGATATGGCCCGTCACTCTTATGCCATGGCGGGATTCAGCATGATCGAAGTGCTGGTGAGCCTGCTGATTTTATGTGTCGGTCTTTTGGGCATGGCTTCCCTGCAGGCGCGTAGCGTGCAACTGGCACAGAATTCCACGCTACGTAGTAATGCTGTAATGCTGGCTGACGATCTACTTGAAATGATGCGTAGCAATCCGGACGGCGCCTTGAGCGACGACCTGTTCGGTACAACCAGCGCTTACTACAAAGTAGCTGGCAGTGCATTCACGACAACGGCGCTCGCTTCAGGCGAAACCTGCGCCACACTGAAGCGTGGCTCAGGCGGTTCCACCGTAGCAGGCAAAGACATGACGTGCTGGCTCAAGCAGGTCAAGGCGCTATTGCCTGTTACGGATGCCTTGATCAAGGCCAATTTTGCTGTGTGCCCCAGCAAGACGCCGCCAGCCTCGGGCAGCCTGCCTTACGGCGCCTGCGAAAGCATCAGTCGCTCGGTAGTCATGATTGTCCTGGCATGGCAAGACGACACCGAGAACGGTGCCGGCTGCACGAATAGCATTTGCTATTACACCGTACGAGCGGAGTTGTGATCATGAGAGCTCGCTCTGTTCAGCACGGTTTCTCGCTTATCGAAATGATGATTGCCTTAACCTTGGGGGCCTTTTTGATTCTGGGTGTCACTCAGATTTATTTGGATAACAAGCGCAGCTATCTCTATCACCAAGGGCAGGTCAACAATCAGGAAAATGGTTTCTTTGCTCTGAGCCTTGTTGATCAACAGCTCGCACGGGCAGGCTTTCGCGCCAATGTGCTTGACCAGACTACGATGGAGGTGGCTTTTCCTGCCCTTGCAAGCAGTAACGGATGCCCCGCCTTTACCGCAGGGCAGACCGTCCAGTTCACAACGGACAAAACAGGTATCTGCTTTCGTTATCAAGGCGCCGAAGACGGCAAGGATCTGGACTGTCTGGGTAACGTGATCGCGGCGGGCGCGAATGTCTTGAGCCGTATCAGTTACGTAAGCAGCACTACGGTTGGTGCCGGTACGTTGACGTGCTCAGCCCAAGGTTCCAGCGCCCAGGTTCTGGTTAGTGGATTGGCAGATTTTCTCTGGTTCGCCTTACCGGATAGCACCGATGGTAATCAAGCTATTCGCTATGCCGCACTGTTTTCCACTCAATCGGCCGTACTCGATGGTGTTAGCAGCAATGTCGTGACCCATTGGAACGAGTTGACGGGGCGCTCGCTTACCGACACATCCCATGCCATGCAAATCGTTCAGGGAAGCGTCATGCTTAGGAATCTCATGCAATGAACGCCTCGCCTAAACGCCAGCAAGGCGCGACCCTCCTTATCGCATTGATCATGCTACTGCTGATCACGCTGATCGCAACGTCCAGCATGCGGATCACAACTCAGCAGACCCATGTCAGCGGCAACCTGGCTGAACGAACGCGCGCGTTTAATGCCGCTGAGTCAGCCTTGCGGGAAGGGGAGCGGCGCTTACTCAATCTGAGCGATACGCTTTTTTCATCATCCAGCTCCGGATACTCCAGCTGCCCGGTCAGTGTGGCAGCCATCGGCAGTAACGTATGCATCCTGACGGAGGCATATGATCTTAGTACGACCGAGCTGGCGTTGACCTGGGCGGGCACTGCGCTTGATGCCAGTGGCACGGCCAGCCAGTCAGTGGCCTACAGCGGCTATGACGGAACCTCCAGTTTCTCTGTGGCGCCTCGTTGGGTTATTACGCCTGTTGCGACAACGTCTAAAAATACGACTGATGTTACTCAAATTACTGAGGGCAAGGGCGTTTATTACTACCGTATTACGGCCGCTGCCAAAGATAGTGGCAAGCGTATCCCAGTGATCTTGCAAAGTATTGTCAAGGTAGAAAAATGAATAAGCACATGGACAGGCGTATCGTACGCAACTTTCTTATTGGCTTCGGTATTTTTGGGGTAATAGGTTGCTTGGCACAAGCTCAAGCGGCTTCTTTAAGTTTAAGCCAGCAGCCTCTATTTCTAACAACAGGGGTCGGGCCGAATATTTTTGTAACTATCGACAACTCCACCAGTATGCAGTTAACGATAGTTCCTGATGATTATTATTCGAGCGATACCGTTAGGAAAAGCCGCCGAAGTAAGTCTTCGGATTTTAATAGTCTTTATTACAACCCAAATGTTACATATACCGCACCCTATGCGGTTAGCTACAACTCAAGCACAGGTGCTGTTACAAAAACGCAGCTGACCACCAGCTTTACCTCTGCTTACGTCAACGGTTTCAGAACTGATTTAGGTGCGGTTGATTTAAGTAACGACTATAAGGTTAGCTGGGGTTATAACCCTAACCTGACAAGTACCGATGTCAATGTTACTCGTGGCAGTGCCTATGCTAATAGTGGTTTGAGTACAAATGGCGCTAGTGTATTGGCAGAGAATCCTGAAGCAGATTTCAAGACGGTAAGCAGCTCGCAAGCTTCGACAGAAACAGTCAATTGTTATTATGACTGTAGTGGAACCTACACTAGCGGCTCCTCAACATATACAACTACCTGTACGGCCGTAACTACGAATAATTCAGATGGTACCAATCACGGTAGTTCAACAGGAATTCATAATTCCAGTAGTAACGGCAAAGATAATTCGAACGCTAACGGCATAGGGAAAACTACAACTACCTATAGCTGCAGTAGGACTACCACTACGACTGTCGATAATACGAAAGCTGGCGTACCTGCTTACTATTACGTTTATGACAAAACACTAAGTGCCTGTACCAGCGCAGCAACAACAAACGATGATTGTTACAGGCTTGTGATCGTGTCTAGTACGTCGGGCCCTAACGGTAGCGACGAGCGCCAGAACTTTGCAAACTGGTATTCTTTTTACCGTAGCCGTGCACTAGCTGCACAAACGGCCACTAACCTCTCGCTAATTGATATTTCGGATACGGTTCGCTTGGGTTGGCAAGCGCTTGGGGATAGTAGTAGCTGTATTCTCAGTGCCAGCAGCGCTAACTGCCGGGGTATCAGCAATAGCAGTACAAGTGCCTATGACAATCGGTTGAGAGCATTCTCTGGTGCACACCGCGTAGCGTTTTTCAATTGGCTTGGGGACATTTATTACAACCAAAGCACCCCGCTTTTACAGTCACTTAACCGTGTAGGGGAATTGCTCCAAACGACTGGCCTAAACGGACCTTATGCTTTTTCGCCAGGCACAACTCAATCGCCTCAGTATTCTTGCCGGGCTAGTTATAGCTTGATGGTAACGGATGGGATATGGAACTCAGCGTACAGCTCCGGTAATTATGACGGCGCTACAATGACCCTCCCAGATAAAACTAATTACAGCCCTAAAGCGCCTTACAAGGATTCATACTCAAGCACACTGGCTGATTTGGCTTTTAAATATTGGGCAACGGATGCACAGTCTGGCCTTGATAATAATGTGCCTTCTTATACGGCTGTTAACGGTAGCGTTACCTATGGTAGTAACTCTCTAAGCGCTTATTGGAATCCTAAAAACGATCCTGCTACATGGCAGCATCTGACCGGCTTTTATGTTGGTATTGGTTTAAGTAGTGCGTTGACCAATCCCGCATGGGATGGAAATACCTTTGCAGGTGGCTATGAGTCTATTGCAGCTGGAACATTAAATTGGCCAGAAGCGAAGTCAGCCAGTTACAACAATGTTTATGATCTATGGCATGCCGCTATCAACTCACGTGGCGAGTTCTTTAGTGCCGAAAGTGCTGATGAGCTTGTCAGTTCCATGGAGGAGATTGTTAACCGCATAACGCAAACGACTAGCGCAAGCGCCAGCCAGACGTCCTCTCCGCTGTTGGAAAGTGACTACACCTCGACTTATACCTACGTGCCGACCTTTTCCAGCTCGGACTGGAGCGGCGACGTAACAAAGTACTTGCGCAGCACGTCCAGCAGTACAGAGCAGTGGAGTGCGCAGAGCTTACTGGATGAGAAGGATTACACCTCTCGCAAGATTTATATTGCTAGTAGTGCAGCCACTGATGGCTTGGCCTCGTTTGCCTGGAGTAACCTCACCTCCACGCAACAAAGTGCCTTGAACAAGACTTTAAGCGGCACTACCGATTCCTACGGCTCCAAGCGTGTCGACTACTTGCGCGGTGACCGAACCTATGAAAGCTCGTCTACAACGCCTTCGTTCCGGGTTCGTGGGCATGTTCTGGGCGATATCATTGATTCGACCCCCGCTCGCGTAGCGGCGCCCAGCAGTTCGACAGCACTTATGAACGCTACGGTCAGTTCGAGCAGCACTAGCTACAGCGATTTCAAGACCACATGGGCTAATCGGGATACCCGCATTTATGTGGGCGCCAATGACGGTATGCTGCATGCCTTCAATGATGACGGTGAAGAGGTCTTTGCCTTCATTCCCACTGCAGTACTCGATAACCTCTACAAGCTCAGCGATCCTAATTACACCAGTACACACCAGTATTACGTAGACGGTACGCCGGTTACCGGTGATGTGTATTTCGACGGGGCCTGGCATACGGTTCTGATTGGAACCCTTCGTGGCGGCGGTCGCGCCGTGTTCGCGCTCGATATTACTGATCCGGACAACATCAAGCTGTTATGGGAAAAGAGCGCCAGCGATAGCCAGTATAGTGAGTTAGGCTTTACCTACTCTAAGCCAGTGATTACCCGCTTACACACTGGCGAGTGGGGTGTTGTGCTGGCTAATGGCTACAATAGTACCAACGACAAGGCTGTGCTGTATCTCATGAGCGTGGCGGATGGTAGTCGGATTGGTAACGCCCTTGAAGTCAGCGACAGCAGTACGACAGCCAACGGACTGTCCTCGCCTTATGTTGCTGATATCAACGGTGATCTGATTGCCGACTACGTTTATGCGGGCGACCTGCATGGCAACCTGTGGCGCTTCGACCTGATCGGCGACAGCCTGACGAGCACCACCACCGCAGGCAATCTGAAAGTAGCCTTTTCAACTAATCCGCTCTATACCGCCAAGGCCAGCAGTCAAAGCGGGGCGACCACGCTTGTTCAGCCCATTACCGCCAGCCCTTATCTGGTCAAGCATCCTACAGGGACCGGTTACATCGTGATCTTCGGGACCGGCAAGTACCTGGAAAGTGGCGATGCGGCAGCGGATACAACCAAGGCCATGACCATTTATGGGGTTTGGGACCGGCAGACCGATGGCAGCAGTGCAACCAGTACGCCTTCGCTGACCTATGCCAATCTGCAGCAGCAAACAATTGGTGGCGATGAGACGATTACCTATACGAGTACGACGGGCACCAGCCTTAGTACGACGGCTAATACAGTCTCCAACAATACGGTGAGCTGGTATGACCCCTCGACAAACAAGAGCGGTCAGTACGGTTGGTATATTAACTTCCCGTTAACTGGAGAGATGGTCATTAGCAAGCCTTTCCTGCTAAGTGACACGCTAATCATGAGTTCGTTAACACCCAACGATGATCCCTGCGAGTCTGGAGCAGAAACTTATCTTTATGCGCTGGACCCTTATAAAGGGGGAGGAACCGATTCGTTGCTACTGGGTACGTCAACCTCCTATTCGCGGGTGGCCCTGTCAGGGCTTTTGAGTGGAGTGACACCTTTCGTCTACAGCGATGGCACTATCTCGCTCAGCGGGACGAGCGCAGATAGCAGTAGCGATCTCAACTCAAGCGTGATTCTTGACGGTACATCCAATCGTCGCCAGACCTGGCGCGTTATCTCCAACCAGGCTGACTGAACGAATGCACAAGCGAACCCAAGGTTTTACACTCATCGAGGTGATGATCACGGTCGTGATCATCGCTATCCTGGCGGCAGTGGCGATTCCCAGTTATGGCCGTTACGTTATCCGGGCGCACCGTAGCGAGGGGCAGGCGCTGCTCACCGAGGCGGCAGCGCGGTTGGAGCGGTATTACGCACAGAACTATGCGTACACCAGCACGGCGGCAGACTTGGCCATGCGTAATACGAGCAATGGCACGGTCAGTAGCGACAACGGTTATTACACTCTGTCTATCACAGTTAATACCGATACCAGCAGCGATTACTCCAGTTACGGCCCTTATCTACTGACCGCCACGGCAGCCGGTACGCAAGCCAAGGACACCGAATGCGGTAACCTGACGTTGAGCGCTCAAGGCGCCAAGGGGGCTACCGGCACTGGGGCGGCAGCCGACTGCTGGCGTTAACCGCTGGCCGATTTCTATCGGTTCAGGCCCAGAATTGCCGCAGGAATCTGATCCAGCGGCAATTCGCGCTCAACGGCACCGAGCTTAAAGGCTTCCTTGGGCATACCGTAGACAATGCAGCTCTGTTCGTCCTGGCCCAAGGTCCGGGCACCGGCGTCGCGCATTTCCTTAAGCCCGCGGGCACCATCATCGCCCATGCCGGTCATGATAATGCCCAGGGCATTCTTGCCGGCACAGCGGGCAGTGGAGCGGAACAACACGTCCACTGAAGGGCAATGTCGGCTCACCGGAGGGCCTTCGACAATCTCGACCTGATACTGGGCGCCGTTACGTTTGAGCAACATGTGACGGCCACCCGGCGCGATCAGGGCGCGTCCTGGAATCACCCGGTCGCCGTGCTGGGCTTCGCGCACCTCGATCTGGCAGAGGTTATTCAAACGCTCCGCGAAGGCGGCGGTAAAACGCTCGGGCATGTGCTGGACGATGACGATACCGGGGCAGACGCGAGGTAGGGCGGTAAGAACATGCTCAAGTGCCTGGGTGCCACCGGTAGAGGTGCCAATGCTGACCACGGTATCAGTGGTACGCGCCATGGCCTGGCCAGGCGGCAGAATGACATCCGCGTTGAACTTGGGTTGTACGCTGGCTGCCGGTGCCGAGGCGATACGGCGGGGTCGGGAACGAGCGGCGGCCTTAACAGCTGAAATCAACTCCTGACTGCTTTCAACCAGGAACTGCTTTAGTCCCACCTGGGGTTTGGTAACAAAGCTGACCGCCCCTGCCGAAAGTGCCTGCATGGTCGTGGCAGCACCTTTTTCAGTCAGGGTCGAGCAGATCACCACGGGAGTAGGGCGCTCGGACATGAGTTTCTTGAGAAAGGTAATGCCGTCCATGCGAGGCATTTCAACATCCAGAACAATGACATCCGGCCACTGCTTGTTCATTTTTTCCATGGCGAAAAGCGGATCGGCCGCGACGCCAAGGACTTCAATGGCCGGATCGGCGGCCAGCGTGGTAGACAGGACTTGCCGTACCACGGCGGAGTCGTCGACGATCAGAACTTTAATGGTGTTCATGTACGCTCTCTTGGCCTTAACACAGGCAACGCAGGCGGTGATTGTTCGAGCCTGACCTGCCCATCCCAAATGGAAAAGAAAAGTCGACGATGGCCGAGGCCTTCTACATGGCTGGCACTGCAGACAAGTCCGTGGGCTTGAAGCAGGCGTTTAGCTGCCTTGACGTTCTGCAGACCAATGTGATCTTTCTCGTTTCGGGCGATCCCGGGAAACATGTTGCCCCCGCCAAAAATGCGCAAGGTGAACTCCGAGGGGTGAGCACCGACGTTCTGGATGGATTGAAGCAACAGGGCCAGCGCCTCGTCGCCATAATGTCCATCAAGTTGGCTGCGGGTAAGCGGCGCCTTGCTACGGGTAGGCAGCAGGAAATGGCACATACCACCCAACAGGCGATGAGGATGCCAGAACACCAGGGCCACGCAGGAGCCGAGCAGCGTATGGATACGCGTGTCGGCGCCGCCAAAATGCAGCTCGCCTGGTCTCAGGTAAACCTCTTTAACCGTCCCCGGCTCACGCATAAGGCTTCTGGTAAATGGAGGGCTTGACCATTTTCAGCGCATCGGTAACGCCGTTGAGGCTCTCCGAGTGACTGATCATGAAATAGCCGCCTGGCCGTAGATGGCTGACCAGGCGCTGCATGACCTGACGCTTGGTGTCGTTATCGAAATAAATCATTACGTTGCGCAGAAAAATTACGTCGAACTGGCCAACATCCGGAAGAGTGGTGTTGAGGTTGATCTGCCGAAACGTGATACGCGATGCCAGGTCCGGGCCTACCAGAAATGTCCCGGTATTCTGGCTGATTCCCTTGAAGCAATATTTATGCAGCATCGCCTTTGGAATGCCTTCGGCGTCGTCCAGGGGGTACTGGCCGCGGCGGGCCTTTTCCAGCACCCGGGTGCTGATATCTGACGCCAGTATTTCCCAGGGGCGCATGCCCAATGTGTCGGCAAGAACGAGCGCCAGCGTATACGGCTCTTCGCCCGTCGAGCAGGCGCCACTCCAGATTCGGAGCGAAGCGCGGTCACGTAATTCTGGCAGGGCGACCGTTTGCAGGAACTCGAAGTGCTTGGGCTCGCGGAAAAAATAGGTCTCGTTGGTTGTGAGCAGATCCACAGCCGCCTGAAACTCGGCCCGGTCACGCATCAACACGTCGAAATAGGCGCTATAGCTCGGCAGGCCCTGTTGGCGAACCCGCTTGGCCAGCCGTCCGCTGACCAAGGGTTTCTTCGCTTCGGACATACTGATGCCCGCGACCTCGTAGATGAGGCCGCGAAACTTCTTGAACTCGCTATCGGAAAGGGCGAGGTTGTCCATGGTTACCGTCCGGGATCAGGCTTGGGTCGCTAAGTAACGAACATCCTCAGCATTGAGGACCTGATCGATGTTCAGCAGAATCACGAAACCGTTATCCCGCTTGGCCATTCCGAGGATGAAATCGGTGCGGATGTGCGTGCCGAAGCGGGGCGTAGGCTCGATAGCCTCCTGAGCGATCTCCAGAACTTCGTTAACGGCATCCACGATAATGCCGAAAACCTGCTGGCGGCCTTCAACACTCAGCTCCAGCATTACAATGCAGCTGCGGCGACTGGCTTCGGTGGGTACGCCAGAGAAGCGTACGCCCAAGTCAAGCACTGGCACAGCAGCCCCGCGCAAGTTGATCACGCCGCGGATACTGCGAGGCATCATGGGCATGGTCGTAACCGGCCCATATTCGATGATTTCCCGCACGCAGGTTGTGCTTACTGCAAACATCTCGTTGTTCAACGAGAAGGTCAGGTATTGCCGTGGCGGTTGGGCCGCCACGGTGACTCGGTTAGCACTATGAACACTCATGGCGATTAGTCCTTGAAGCGAACGAAGCCGGCTGGCACACCGGCCAGTTGCCCCGAGGCCGGGTTGAAATCACGCTTAGGAGCGGATTTGCGAGCCGGTGCGGCAGCCGGTGGCTGACTACGTGGAGCCTCTGAGTGAGTAGCGCCAACGCTATTGCTGAGCGTGAAGAATTCCATGAGCTGTTGCAGCTGTTCGGCCTGGCCGCTCATTTCTTCTGATGTGGCGGCCAGCTCTTCCGAGGCGGAAGCATTCTGCTGGGTGATCTGGCTCAACTGGCTCATGGCGGTGTTGATCTGGCCAACCCCTGACGTTTGCTCTTCCGAGGCTGCCGCGATTTCCTGAACCAGGTCCGAGGTCTTGCCAATGGAGGGCACGATTTCGTCGAGCAGACCGCCGGCACGCTCGGCAAGAGCCACGCTGGTTTTGGCCACTTCACCGATTTCCTGGGCGGCAACCTGGCTGCGCTCGGCCAGCTTACGTACTTCGGCAGCCACGACGGCAAAGCCCTTGCCATGCTCACCGGCGCGTGCCGCTTCGATGGCCGCGTTCAGCGCCAGCAGGTTGGTCTGGTAGGCGATGTCATCCACGATGCCAATCTTGTCAGCAATAGTCTTCATTGCCGACACCGTATCCTTCACGGCTTTGCCACCTTCGGCAGCTTCCTTGGCAGCCTTGCTGGCCATGCCATCGGTGACTTTGGCATTTTCGGTATTCTGCGCGATGGACGCAGACATCTGCTCCATGGAGGCGCTGGTTTCTTCAACCGATGCCGCCTGCTCGGACGAAGCCTGACTCATGCTTTGTGCCGTCGCAGAGACCTGCTCGGACGCGCTGGACAGGGCATCGGCTGAGCCGCGTACCTCACTGATGATATGGGCCAACTTGTCGGTCATGCCCTTGATAGCGGCCAACATGCTGGTGGTATCACCGGCCTTGGTCTCTACGTTAACGCTAAGATCACCTGCGGCAATACGGCTGACCACCGCGGCCGCATAGGACGGCTCGCCACCCAACTGCTTGATCAGGCTGCGGGCAATGATGAAGCCCAGGATCGTGGCGATTACAACGGCTGCGATCCCAATAGAGATCATGAGCAGGCGAGCGGACTCAAACGATTGAGTGGCCTGGACGCCTGCCTCATCCATTTCATCGCTCATGTACTGATTGAGCGCTGTAAGGGTGTCAACAAAGGCATTATTGGTTGGAGTGAACTCATCCAGTAAGTAATGTACGGCTTGATCTCTATCTGACTCGGCCAGTTTAAAGAATTGCGCATATTTACTCTGAAGTGCGTCGCGAGCAGCCATGGCGGCTTTGACAAGCTTGATACCTTCTTCGGAGTGAACGCTTTTTTCGAGCTGGCTGATGATTTCAGAATTCGAGCTGCGGTATTCATTGACCCGATCAATGTATTCAGAGCGCTTGCTCACATCGTCATTAAGCAAAATATTGCGCAGCAAGCGACCGTTACTCAATGTGTTTTGAATAAGGTCATTACTCATTTCCGTCTTTGGGAAACGATCCAGGGACATGGTGTCCGCTGATTTTTTCATAGACCCCATGTTGACTATGCCGACAAGGATCACGATGACGAGCAGGGCGACGACGGCGCCAAAACCTAAGGCAAGTTTGGCCGTAACACGCATGTCTTTAAACATGGCTATGACTCCGAAAGATTACAACGAGCGCTGCGGGAGCGCTGTGCGCGCGCTACCGAAGGCCATAGCGGTTTCTGGAACATTGACGAGCCCGGCGATCTCGCTGATCGACAGCACTTGGCTGACGTTCAGCAGGACTACGAACGCGTCGTTGATTTTGGTGATGCCCTGGATGAAGTCCGTGCGGATCCGGCTGCCAAACGCCGGAGAAGGACGGACATCCTCCAAGGGTATTTCAAGCACTTCGCTGACCGCGTCCACTACGATGCCCAGGACCTGGGATTGATCATCATCCGTAACTTCGAGAATGACGATGCAGGTACGCGGCGTAACAACCGTGCCGGTACCTCCAAAGCGTGCTTCCAGGTCAATCACGGGCACAACCGCACCACGCAGGTTGATCACGCCACAGATGAAGGAGGGCATCAGCGGGACCACCGTGAGGTGGCCGTACTCGATGATCTCCCGCACGCAAAGGGTATCTACGGCAAAGATTTCGCCTTTGACAACAAAGGTCAGGTGCTGGCGCTCGGCTTCGCCTGCGTTCAAGGCAGTGGTTAGTTCAGTGTTCATGGCTTATTCCTCGAACCGGACAAATCCTGCCGGCGACGAACCTGTACGCAGTGGACGTGACGCCGCGACCCGCTCTTTGCTGTGGCTTTGTTTGTTAAAGCCCGGCACGACTTGATCAATGGCACGTTGCAGGTCGGCGCTTGCACGGCTGGCTGAGAAGAAACTCATCAGTTGCTGCAGCTTTTCGGCCTGGCTACTCATTTCTTCGGCCGTTGCCGCCAATTCTTCAGAGGCTGAAGCATTTTGTTGCGTAATCTGGTTGAGCTGCCCCATGGCCGAGTTGATCTGGCCCACGCCTGAACTCTGCTCTTCCGATGCAGCAGCGATTTCCTGAACCAGGTCAGACGTTTTGGTAATAGAAGGAACGATCTGGTCTAGCAACGTGCCTGCGCGCTCAGCCAAGGCAACGCTGCCCTTGGCTACGTTGCCAATTTCCTGGGCGGCAACCTGGCTGCGCTCGGCCAGCTTTCGTACCTCGGCAGCCACAACGGCAAAGCCCTTACCATGCTCACCGGCCCGTGCTGCTTCGATGGCTGCGTTCAGCGCCAGCAGATTGGTCTGGTAGGCAATGTCGTCCACGATACCAATCTTGTCGGCAATGCTTTGCATGGCCGTAGTGGTTTCGCGCACAGCCTGACCGCCTTCAACAGCTTCCTTGGCAGCCTTGCTGGCCATGCCGTCGGTCACCTTGGCATTTTCGGTGTTCTGTGCGATTGAGGAAGACATCTGTTCCATGGAAGAGCTGGTTTCTTCAACCGAAGCTGCCTGTTCGGAGGAGGCCTGGCTCATGCTCTGAGCGGTAGCCGAAATTTCTTCCGAGGCACTGGCCAGCGCATCAGCCGAATCGCGGACATCAGCAATGATCTGGGACAGTTTGTTTACGGTGCTGTTGACGGAGTTTTTGAGTTCCTGCAACTGACCATGGTAATCACCCTCGATTGTGCGACTCAGGTCGCCTTTGGAGATGGCGCCCATAACATCTATGGCTTCGCTCACTGGGGCCACGATGGCATCCAGGGTGCCATTGATACCCTCGACAATACGGCGGAAGTCACCTTGATGCTGAGTAGCGTCGGCACGGCTATTAAGTTGACCGGCCATGGCTGCCTGGCTGAGCTGCTGGGTATCGCTAATAAGTGCCTTGATGTTGGCACGTACCTGCTCGATATTGTCATTAATGAACGCTTTTTTGCCCGGCAGGCGAGCTAGCGGGGCGTCCAGGTTACCTTCACCAAAACCTTTCACGCAGGCCATGGCGCTGCGCTGGTCGCCAATATGGCCTTTGACCATGTCGTTGACGCCTTGAGCCATGGAGCGGTAATTACCTTCAAACCGTTCAGCCGGAATGAAAGTATCGGTTTCGCCCTTGTCGTGCTCAGTGGACATACGATTCATTTCGGTGAGCAGGCCACGTAGCGTTTCTACCATGCGGTTCATGGCGGCCATCAAGCTGGTGGTGTCACCCGCCTTGAGCACGATGTCATCCGGCAGGTCGCCGGCGGCCACGCGATTGGCCATAATCACGACCTGGGCGGGCTCCCCGCCTAGTTGGCGGAGCAGGTTACGGGTGACAAAGAAACCAATAAGTCCTATGGCGGTTAGGGTGGCCAGTGCAATCAGAATGGAGATAAGCGTGGCAGCCCCTTTCATGGCTGCTGCTGTCTTCTCGCCTTCCTGACCTAGTTCTTCATTGAACGTGATGTGGGCGCTAAGTACCTGACTTACGTTTTCAAGAATATGAAGACTCGCCAGCATCGCTGCCTTGGCTTCTTCCGTAAGATTTTGGCGGGACAAAAGCAATACCTTGTTTTCCAACTCACTCAAGCCTTTGAGTGCTTCACGATCATTGGCAAGCAGTACGCGGTCCTGGTCGTTTGAAAGAAGCGTTTCGTAGCGCTTCAAGCCTTGCTCAAGGTCTTCGTGAATAGACTTAAGTGTCTGTTCAACCTGAGCCATTTGAGCTGACTCGGTGCTCAGGATGTGAAGGTAAATATTCTTGATGGCGCTATCGACGCTTTGGTTAACCGCATTGATAGCCAAGAGACTAGGCACAGTATTGTCGTTGCCATAGTTGGCTGCTTCGAATACACGATTGATTTGGTACTGAGCGGTTCCTGCAAGCAGTGCTACACCGAGCAAGGCAGAGAGCACCAGAAGCAGCATTTTCTTGGTAACAGTCATGATCAGCCTCACAGGTAAGCCCTTTGGCAAACCTGAGTCAAAAAAGTCTAGGGTTAGTAGGGAGCCTGGTTGAAAACAGGCTCCCGTTACGATCGTCAGTTCTGGAAGCGAACGAAGCCGTCTGGTAGCACGCCCGACGCTGTTGCAGCGTGCGGGTAGGCTTGGGGCTTGACGCGTACCTGCTCGGTAAGCGGACGAGCATGATCCAGGGCACGCTGAAGATCAGTTACTGCTGAATGGCTGCTGTTATTGAAAAAGCTCATCAAGCGCTGCAACTGCTCAGCTTGGCTACTCATTTCTTCGGCCGTTGCCGCCAATTCTTCAGAGGCTGAAGCATTTTGTTGCGTAATCTGGCTGAGTTGGCCCATGGCTGAGTTGATCTGGCTGACACCTGAACTCTGCTCTTCCGAAGCCGCTGCGATTTCCTGCACCAGATCGGATGTTCTGCCAATGGACGGAACGATCTCGTCCAGCAGCGTACCCGCACGTTCGGCCAGATCTACGCTGCCTTTAGCGACGTTGCCAATCTCTTGGGCAGCAATCTGGCTACGTTCGGCCAGCTTGCGTACTTCGGCAGCCACCACGGCAAAGCCCTTGCCATGCTCACCGGCCCGTGCCGCTTCGATGGCCGCGTTCAGTGCCAGCAGGTTGGTCTGGTAGGCGATGTCATCCACGATGCCGATCTTGTCGGCAATGGTTTTCATCGCAGCTACGGTGTCCTTTACCGCTTTACCACCTTCGGCGGCTTCCTTGGCGGCCTTGCTTGCCATGCCATCGGTCACCTTGGCGTTCTCGGTATTTTGGGTAATGGACGCAGACATCTGCTCCATGGAGGCACTGGTTTCTTCAACCGAGGCTGCCTGCTCGGTAGAGGCCTGACTCATGCACTGGGCGGTAGCGGAGATCTCTTCCGAAGCGCTGGCCAAGGCATCGGCTGAATCACGAACATCTTTGATAACCTGGTTTAGCCTGTTGACAGTGCTATTAATAGACTCTTTAAGCTCAAGCAGCTGACCCTGGTAGTTGCCTTGTACCGTGCGGCTCAGGTCACCTTGGGCGAGACCAGACATAACGCTCATGGCCTCGTTAACGGGGCTTACAATCGCATCAAGCGTCCCGTTGATACCTTCGACGATACGGCGGAAATCACCCTTATGCTGGCTGGCATCGGCACGTGTGGCCAGCTGACCAACCATGGCCGCACTGCTCAATGTGTTGGCATCACTTACCAGGCGCTGGATATTGGTGCGCACTTGTTCAATGTTGTCATTGATCACTGCTTTTTTGCCGGGGAAGCGCTCAAGTGGGGAGGACAAGTCGCCTTCACCAAACGCTTTTACACACGCCATGGCCTTGCGCTGAACCTCAAGGTGTCCATCGACCATGGTATTGATCCCTTCAGCAAGGGCCCGGTAAGAACCGTTGAAGCGTTTAGCTTCTATGAAAACATCGATATCGCCTTTGTCATGCGCGTGCGACATGTGCTGCATGTCTTCGATCAGTTGCATGATGTTGGCGCGGACCTGTTCGATATTGTCGTTGATGAACACCTTCTTGCCAGGGAAACGCTCCAGGGGGGCATCAAGATTGCCTTCGCCAAACGCTTTCACACAGGCCATGGCTTTCTGCTGAACGTCAAGGTGGCTACCAACCATGGTATTCACGCCTTGGGCCATGGTGCGGTAACTGCCCTCGAATTTTTCGGCTGGAATGAAGACTTCGATGTCACCCTTGTCGTGCTCTTTCGACATGTGATTCATTTCGTCGAGCAAACTGCGCAACGTGCCGACCATGCGTTTCATGGCTGCCATCAGACTGGTTGTGTCGTTTGCCTTGACCACGATGTCCTCAGGCAGATCGCCTAGCGCAACGCGATTGGCTACAGCCACAACCTGTTGCAGATTGCGAATGATGAAGAAGCCGATCAGGCTGATCGCGACCAGCGTGACCAAGGCGATAACGATGGACATGATGGTTGCGTTGGTCTTGATGACTTCGGCTTCATGGGCGCTTTGCTCACCGAGGCGCTGGTTGAACAAGCGGTGGTTGTTCAGGGCGTCGGAAAGTTTGATGAATACAGGCCGGTTGGCCATCAGCATCTCTCGCGCTTCATCCATATGCCCCTGTTGGGACAATAGAAGAAGCTTGTTTTGCAACGTTTCCAGTGCCGTAATCGCCTCATAGTCCTGCTCAAGCAAACGACGGTCCTCGTCGTTATTGAGAAGCTTCTCGTATTGTTTTAGTGCGTCCTTGATGCTGTTTTGCAAGTCGCTTACTTCTTGAGCCAACTGACCTTTCTCAACGGGGTCGTTGCTTTGTAGGTGGAGAAACGTGGCTCTGACCGACTTGTTGGTCGGATCGTTGATAGCGGCGATGGCGAGCAGGCTGGGAACGGAGTTGACGTTACCAAAGTTAGCCGCTTCGAACACACGACTGATCTGGTACTGCGCAGCACCTGCCAAAACCAGGATACCCAGCAGTGCCGACACGACCAGTAGCACCATTTTTCTTGTTTCGTTCATGATGATCGTCTCAATCAGGAAAGGGTGGGTATGGCAGCACTGCTGAGCGCAGGCTGTCGTTGTGCGATGGCGCTAATCATGCCTGGCACACTTAGGATCAATGCCACAGAGCCGCTGCCCAGGATGGTGAATCCACCTAGCGCGCGGTTGTTGTCGAAAATCTTGCCAAGGGGCTTGATCACTGTCTGGAACTCGCCCATCAGTTGATCCACGACCAATCCGGCGCGGTTACCGGCATAGTTCACGACCACTACGTTCTCCCGCCGTGGGGGCTCGTCATCAATAGCGAACAGCTCGCGCAGACGTACGAAGGGCAGGGCGTCGCCTCGTAGATCAAGATAATCGCTACGGCTCTGGCGGGCGGCAGATGACTGGTCCGAAGTCAGTTCGATACATTCCTCAACCATGTCCAACGGTACAACATAGCTGGCCTTGCCAACGCCGATCAGGAAGCCGTCGATAATCGCTAGGGTCAGGGGCAGACGAATGCGGGTGGTCGTACCGACGCCTTCCACGCTGTCCAGCTCAACACTGCCGCGCAAGGCCGTGATGTTCTTTTTCACCACGTCCATGCCGACGCCACGGCCAGACAGGCTGCTGACCTGATCTGCCGTGGAGAAACCCGGCTCGAAGATCAGATTGAAGATTTCTTTGTCGGTCAGGTTCTGCCCGTCATTGACCAGGCCGCGTTCGATGGCCTTGCGCAGGATGCGGTCCCTGTTCAGGCCACCGCCGTCGTCCGACACTTCAATCACAATGCTGCTGGATTCGTGATAGGCATTCAGACGCACCGTGCCCTGGACGGGCTTGCCGCGCTCCAGACGCACCGCCGCCGGCTCGATGCCATGGTCCATGGAGTTGCGTACGAGGTGCGTTAGCGGATCGCCAATTTTCTCGACGACGGTCTTATCCAGTTCGGTTTCGCCGCCGGTGATTTCCAGAACGATGTCTTTGCCAATCTCCTTGGAGACATCGCGCACCACACGCTGGAAGCGGTTGAAGGTGGTGCCGATCTGCACCATACGCAGTGTTAGAGCGGAGTCACGAACTTCCTCGACCAGCCGCGACAGCACGCCGGTAGATTCCACCAGTTCAGCCATGCCGCTCTGCTGGGCGATCAGTTGTGTACCGGCGCCTGCAATAATCAGCTCGCCGATGAGGTTGATCAGCTGGTCGAGCTTGTTTGCATCAACGCGAATCAGGTTGCCTTCGGCGCTGCGGCTTTCCTTGACCTGCTTTTGCTTTTGCAGGGCGGCATTGATCACGGGAGGCTGTACGGCCTGCTCATTGATCAGGATCTGGCCAATGGGTTCGGACGGTGATTCCGGCTCGGCTTGCTTGCGTAACGCATCATCCAGTTCGGCTTGAGTCAGTGTGCCGCAGCGCACCAGCATTTCACCCAGGCGCAGGTCTTCCTCGGGAAGTTCATTGATCAGCTGGATGTAATCAACGGTCTTGCTATCAGGCGGCAGGATACGAATCAGGCTGTCCTCGCGGACAAACTCGAATGCGCCTTCGATAGTTTCCTTGCTTGCAGTGGTCTCGAACGCCAGCTCGAAACCAAGATAATTGGTCTCCGGGTCCATGTCGGCAGCGGCCGGTACGTGTTCGGTCAGGGTAACGATATGGACGATACGGCCAAAGGTATTGAGGTAGCGCAGGAAGGCTAGGGGATCCATGCCGTTGCGCAGTACGTCCGGGCCGAAACGCAAGGACAGATGCCAGTGCTCACTAGGCGCTTCGCCCGGCTCGCGAGCTACCACTGCATCGGTCTCGTCAGCAGTCGATGGGGCAATCAGCGGAAAAGCGAAATACTGGCTGAGGCTGGCAACCAGCGACATGCCTTGCTCCTGGGCTGCCGTATCCAGATCATCCAGCGAAAGACCCGCCGCGATGTGCGAGACCAATCCATTCAGATGATCGCAGACCTTGAGAAACAGGGCCGCCAAGACATCATCGAAAGCCAGTTCACCACTACGGATACGATCCAGTACGCTTTCCGCTACATGGGTAAAGCTGACAATAGTGTCCAAGCCAAACAGGCCGGCAGAGCCTTTGATGGTGTGTGCCGCCCGAAAGATCGCGTTGATCAGGTCCGGGTCCTGCGGGTTCTGCTCGATCTGCAGCAGGGCATCCTCCATTTGCTGGAGGAGTTCCTGGCTTTCGGCAATAAAAATCTTCAGTACGTCATCAATGTTCATGGCGTGACCTTCAGGCGCTGTGCGGCTGGATAAGAAGCGGGTCGCCGAAAAAGCTGGCTAGGCCGCTCAGCTCAAGCAGCTCGACTACGGCCGGGCTGTGGTTACACAAGCTCAGGCGGCAGTCCAGGCGGGCAGCTTCACGCTTCGCCAGGATGAGCAATTGCAGGCCGGCGGAGTCGAATTCATCTACCCCGGCGAGGTCGAACTCGACCTCCTGGCCAGCCTGGAGCGGCTCAAGCAGCTTGGGCTTGCTGTCGGCAGCGGTATAAATGGTTAGCGGGCCGTCCAGGGCCACACGATGACACGATTGGGCAACGGCTTCGGACATGATGACGTACTCGTCTGCGCGGGTTACGGCAGAATCAGTTTGGATACGGCGGCCAGCATTTGGGCAGGTTGGAAGGGCTTGACGACCCAAGCCTTTGCACCTGCCGCTTGGCCGGCAGCTTTCTTGTCGGCGCCTGATTCCGTGGTGAGCATGATGACCGGCGTAAACTTGTAGGCCGGTAGCTTTTTAGCAGCCGTCACAAACGCGATACCATCCATGTTGGGCATGTTCACGTCACTGATGATCAGGTGAATCTTGCGGCCGTCGAGCTTGGTCAGCGCATCTTTGCCGTCGCAGCCCTCGATCACGTCATAGCCGGCGCCTTTTAGCGCCATGCCGACGACCTGCCGAATGGAAAGGGAGTCGTCGACGATAAGGATGGTTTTCTTGCTCATGATGGCCTCGAAAAGGTTGATGCTTAGAAGAAAGTGATTTCAGCCGACGCGGCAGCTGCCGGTGCCTTGCCCTGATGCACGGCAAGCTGCTCGACCATGGTATAGGTCTTGGCCAGTTCATCGAGCCAGGCACGGGTATCGATTGGAGGCAAATATTCGCCCTGGGCGGCCTTTGCACGTCGAGTAATCAGGTGCTGTTCCAGCTTGCTCAGGTCGTCGCGCACATGGCACAGCATCTGGCTGACCCGATCCTGGAATTGCAGCGCGACCAGTACATCGCCGATCTCGGCACCTACGGTCTCGCTCTGCTGACGCAGGTTGTCGCTTTGCTGCAGCAGGTGCGTGGCGCTGGCATTGAACTGGGTAATAACCTGCTCGATGACCTGGCCGGAGGTCTCCAGCGTCTGGGCGTCACGGCGGGCATATTCTTCCGAGGCTTCAAGGGTACGGAGAATGGCGGCGTTGACGGTCGCTACCGTCTCGCCAATCTTGTTTCCGGTATCGCCGGACAAGGTGGACAGTTTGCGTACTTCGTCGGCAACTACGGCAAAACCACGGCCAGCCTCGCCCGCGCGTGCCGCCTCGATGGCAGCGTTGAGTGCGAGCAGGTTGGTCTGTTTGGCAACGTCCGCTACATCCTTGGCCATAGCCTGTAGTTGGCCGGTAAAGTTGTGTAGTTGCGTGATTTCCTGCTGCAGCACTTCCTTGCTTGAAAGCGCTTCACGCAGGGCGGCCACAATAGCGTTGAGTTCTTTCTGGCTAGTAGACAACAGGTTGATTAAGTCCTGTCCGCTGCCATCCTGTGAACCTTCGACCGTTGCATGAATATGGCTGGCCAATTCGGCGAAACGTCCAGTCAGCTGAATAATGGCTTCTTCCGTGTGGCTGCGTGCCGCCTCGATCTGTTGAGCCCAGACCGGCAGTACCTCGATGCATACCTCGTCCAGCCCGCTTTGAGCGGCCTGGGTGCGCTCCTGCTCATCTATCGCCTTGGTTTGCAGCGTATGGGTATGGGCCAGCATGTCTTGTAGCGCGTGATGGCGATACCGGCTCCAGACAGCCAGTCCTGCGGCTGCAATGAGCAGAATCAGCGCCAGGCTCCAGCTAAGACGTGAACCACCGCCCACCCACAGAATGCCGGCTGCGGCTGGAATCATGCCGAGCACAATAGCGGACAGGGTAACAACGGCGTGCGATGATGTTGGAGGACTCGATAAAGCGGTCGAGTGCAAATTCTGAACGTTAGGCATCAAGTCACCACAGCGATAGAAATACGTGAAATCCGTATGTGCCTATCTATCGAACAACTTTCGGAAAACTTGATGACATTGGTCGAAAAAAACTATCACAAGCGGCAGTGGACAAGATTTTGACTAATTACCGCTGATGTTCAGTCTTTTGACGAGTGAGTTAGACAAGTAAGGAAAGTACTGGATTAGCGACGTAAAACAGCCTCCCATTCTGCTTAGTGAGACGTAGTGAGCCTCGAAACGGCTAACAGGAATGAGCTGTATAAATCGGTGTTTTTGTAAGGCAGGTAATGGCATTCAGTAGGCCATTTCACGTCTTAGGCAATAAGGTTTACTGCTATCCCGCCTAGCGCTATCACTACGACGGAGGTAGCAAGGCGTCCAATTGGCTACGTAAACTGGCCCAGTGCGTGCCCTCCCAGTAGACCCGTTCGCAGCCGGTGCACTGGAGAAAGCGCTCATGTTGCTCTTGTACCTTGGGCGGCAGACGATGCAGGACGGCAAGTTTATCGACAGGGTACAGGCGGCCATTGCAGACCAGGCAGCGACTGAACGGCTCGACATGGGTAGCCAGTTCATAGCGCTCAAACACCTCCTGTAACTGACGCTCGGGTTTGTTCGAGCGGATATAGCAGGCATGAACGATGACGCTACGTTTGAGCAGCTCGCGGTCGCGCGTTAACGCAATACGCTGTTCGGTTTCGCAGTAGCGAGCAATCTCGTCGTCTGAAATGTTGGGGTAGTACAGTGTGTCGAAACCGGCCAGGCGAAGTAAACGTGCCAAGGCGCCCATGTGCGCGTCGGCTACAAAATGCAGTACGGCGGGCGGTGGGCGCAGGCGAGCGTTTTCGCCTAATGCCAAGCCATGAAACGCCGGATAAACCGCCACGCGATCGTTGGGCTGAATCGGGTGGTCAAATCCAACCGGCTTGTCATTAACCAGAATCAGGTCGACCTCTGTGTGGGGCGCACCCAATGCCTCAATCATATGCTTGACCGTAGACTGCTCGGCGAACGGCGCGCTAAACGTGCATTGACGCCGAGCAGACGGAAGAAAGCGATTCAGGCCGGCATAAAAGCGGAATGTAGCAACATTCATGAGCTCATCGATCTGGTCGTACCCTGGCGGTACGACCAAAAAAGAAGTGAGACGACAGTCAATCAGTAATGATCGGCGCTTTCGCAGGTTTCGAAGCCCTTGGCGTCGACCCGGCCGGCGCTGTCGAAACCAATGGAATACACCTGTTCCTGACCTTCACGGCTCAACACGTAATTATTGCAAGAGCCCGGCTTGACCTTGCGGGTGTACTGACTGGACGGCGTACCACCCAGCGTCAGGACCTGCTCTTTGGTCATTCCCATCTTCACGTCGCGTACCAGGGGCTGCTCGCGGTATTCGACGCGATCCTTGGCCATATCGACCTTGTCCTTCACGGTACTACAACCGGCCGCAGTGGCCAGTAGTGCAACAATGAGCAGTGACTTTTTAAACATGGGACTCTCCTGGGTGTTCTTCCTGTGTAAGGCTTGGACGGTGAGCTTGCTCATAAATTCACCCAAAGCGTGATGTTCAGCGGAACCCAATAGGAGGAGGAGGCGTACCCTAATGTCCTGAGTCAGACGTTCGATCGAGAAAGAACACGTTTTCAAGAGGAATGGCATGACCGATTTACCTTCGCTGACGCGCTACCCCCTGGTACTGGTTCATGGCCTGCTGGGGTTCGTGCGGATTGCCGGTTATCCGTACTGGTATGGCATTACCGGGGCTCTAGAAGCAGCGGGCGCACAGGTCTATCCGGTGCGCCTGTCTGGGGCGCAAGCCAACGAGGTCCTGGGCGAGCAGCTGTTACAGGAAATCGAACGCATCTGTACGCTCAGCGGCGCCGAACGGGTCAACCTGATCGGTCATAGCCAGGGCGCCTTATCGGCACGCTATGCTGCCGCGGTTTGCCCCGAGCGGGTAGCTTCGGTCACCTCCGTTGCTGGTCCTAATCATGGTTCCGAGCTGGCCGACATACTTCAATACTCCATGCGCACCAGTAGCCTGCGGGCTCAACTGGCCGTTGAATATGTCCAGTGCATGGCTAAGTTCATGGCTTTTCTCGATCGCAGCAATCGGTGTCCGCAAAACGCTCTGGCAAGCCAGGAGGCGCTTACCACAGCCGGAATGGCAGTGTTCAACAGCAAGTATCCACAGGGATTGCCGTCTACCTGGGGCGGAATGGGGGATGCTGAAGTGAATGGGGTGCGCTACTACTCCTGGTCCGGCATTATCGACGGTCACTTCTCGGGCCGTGGTGCCAATCGTCTCGACCCTACTCATAGCATCTGCCTGCGGTTCTCTCAGGCCTTTACTCGGGAGGCCGAACAGAACGACGGTTTTGTTGGGCGTTTCAGTTCCCATCTGGGTACTGTGATTCGCTCCGACTATCCGCTCGACCACCTCGATATCATCAATCAGCTGGCCGGTGTAGTAGGGCATGGCACGGACCCGGTCGGCCTGTATGTCAACCATGCTCTTCGCTTGAAAGAGGCAGGTCTGTAAGTTTGCCTTTGGCTTCAGGACGGATACTGACCTGTCGGCTTTTTACCAAGCCTCGGCTGTTTTTCGTATCCAAGCGTGTCGAGCACCAGGACATTTTGTACTGGCCTCTCTCCTAGAGCCCGTAGAACAGGCTTCAACGGCAGGTTTTTCCCCTTTGCTACCTACTGTCGGCTTATAGTCGTTGCTATAGATGACATTAAAAAAAGCACCTATCCTTCCGATTTAAAAGGAAGAAGTCTTGTCGATGCTAGTTGATTGCCTCGCCAAGCGAGCGCATGATCTGCATTGTTATATTATTTCTTTGCTATGTCAGAGGGATACATGAACCGTCGTCGCCTGCTCAATCTGCTCCTGGCCAGTCTGACGCTTCCCGTCGCTTTTCCTGTACTGGCGCTTCCTCAGCGGTTAACCAATGCGCGTGCCTGGCAGGATGCCGAAAAGCTTCGGTTGGTCCTCGATCTGAGTGGTCCGGTACGTTACAAGACCTTCCGGCTTTCTGCGCCGGACCGGATCATCATTGATCTGGCCAATACCCAATTGACAGGCTCGCTCAATGGCATAGTACTCAAGAACTCTCCGGTACGTTCCATTCGTAGTGCACCGTTTAACACGTCCGATACCCGGGTGGTTCTGGAGCTGGCCCAGCCGGTCAGCCTCGACAGCTTTTTGTTAGGGCCGGCCCAGAATGCCGGTCATCGCCTGGTGCTGGACCTCAAGCCTGCTCAAGTACCCAACGTGCCTACGTTGGTTGATGAGCCAGCCACAGTGCTGGCCTCTGCGCCGATGGTCAATCGGGCAGGCAAGGGCCGCGATATTATTGTTGTGGTAGACGCAGGTCACGGTGGCAAAGATCCAGGAGCCCTGAGCGCGCGTGGCGACCGGGAAAAAGATGTAGTGCTGGTCATCGCCCGGAACCTGGCAAAGATGATTAACCAGCAGAAAGGCTACAAGGCACGGCTGGTCCGCAATGATGATTTCTTTGTACCCCTGCGTAAGCGGGTCGAGATAGCGCGCAAGTACAACGCCGACATGTTTATCTCGGTACATGCTGACGCCGCCCCCCGCCGAACAGCTTCCGGTGCCTCGGTATATGCCCTGTCCGAAAATGGAGCGACGTCAACGACGGCCCGCTGGCTGGCCAACCGGGAAAACGATGCAGACCTGATCGGTGCCAATGAAATCCTGAAAAACAAAGACCCGGTGCTGGCCGGTGTTCTCCTCGACATGTCCATGAACGCTACTATCTCGTCGAGCCTGGATCTTGGCAGTCGGGTGCTTGAACATCTATCCAGCGTGACAGGATTGCACCTTAAGCGGGTGGAACAGGCCGGTTTTGCTGTGCTCAAGTCGCCGGATATTCCTTCGATCCTTGTCGAAACCGGCTTTATGTCCAATGATCGGGACAGTCAGCGGTTGCTCGATGCGCGTCATCAGCGCGCCTTGGCACAGTCGATCTTCAAAGGGGTGCATGCTTATTTCAGCGATCGTCCACCGACCGGGACTTACCTGTCCAGCCTGAAAGAACAGGAAGCTGGCTGATGAGACAGCGATCAGACTGAAGTGGAACCTGGTACGCCACTAAAACGGTTGATCGCGCTAAACTAGACGCTTTCATGTTCACAAGGAACGCGTACATGGCCTATCCCGCTGCTCGTCTCTCTGATACCAATGCCTGCCCGAAATCAGGTCATGGTTCAAATCCGGCCGTAACGGGCTCGCCGGATGTATTGATCAACGCCTTGCCTGCCTTGCGCCTCGGTGACTCCACCGCCTGTGGTGACACAGTTGCGACTGGCAGCGCGACGGTAATGGTCAACGGGCAGCCACTGGCCTATCTGGGCAGCGCTACTGAACATGGCGGTGTGATTGTCACCGGCTCGAGTGATGTTCTGATCGGTTAGCGACAGGAGCGCCTGATGCCAACAGGTGCTTTAAAAAATGGGAAGGTAGATGTCCACTATCGAGCGTTCGTCCTCCGGCCCGTTGAAGCGCTTATCGTAGTGCTCGAAGCTTATGGCTTTTTTAGGCTCTAGCCCACGTCCGGGCAGTATGCGTCCGTAGAGGTAGTCGTACGTGTCCGGGATATTGTCTGCCAGGCCAACATGGCTGAACTGCAGGTATTTTTGCGCAGGCACCTTGCAGCGAATCATGCCCTCCGGAGTGGCAGTGTCTTCGTCGACCTTGATCCCAGCTACATACCGCAAGACGGCGGGAGGAGGGCTGAGAATAAGGCCGAACCATTCATGCGGTGGCGTAGGTACAGAAAGAGCATCGGCACGCTGGAAGAAGGTGTGCCATAGCTCTGCGATGCTTCCGCCCTGGCCATCGGCAATGTATTCGAGTCCTATAACAGTAAAGGCAGGCAGTTCGACAATACTGAACGGCATGGTAGAGCTCCAGGTAAAGGCTTGAATGCAGTTGATGAATGCGGCTTGGCTGAGTTCAACGGAGAAGTGGCCAAGCCGCCATTCCGTTAACCGTAGCGCTTGAATGCTTCGATGGCGAGACCGCTGCCAATGCTGCCAAATTGGTCGCCCTCTGCTTTCATTGCTTGAGGCAGGAGCTGGTCGATACACTGGCGTAGGGCGGGAATACCACTAGAGCCACCTGTATAGAACACCGTGTCGATGTGTGCGGCGGTTACTCCGGCTGAAGCCAGCAGCTGATTAACGCCGCTCTGAATGCGATCCAGCAGCTGTCCGATGGACGCCTCGAATGCCTGGCGGGTCAATTCAGCGGCCAGACCGGATTCGATCCGATCCAGGTTGAGCGTTAGCTGCTTGGCCTCGGTGAGCGCGATCTTGCTGCTTTCTACCTGAATAGCCAACCAATGGCCGGCACGCTGTTCGATAAGCTTGAACAGGCGGTCCATACCCAAGGTGTCCTGAGCGTCATAGCGCATGTCACGCAAGGCGATCTGCGCCTTCTGTGCATAAACGCTGTTGATCGTATGCCAGGTTGCCAGGTTGATGTAGTGGCTGGTCGGCATGAGGGCCTGGCTTTTCATCAGGCTGCCATAACCAAACAGCGGCATCACACCATGTAGGCTGAGCTGCCGATCAAAGTCGGTTCCGCCGATATGCACGCCGCCGGTTGCCAGAATGTCGGTTTCTCGATCTGCTGCCTGACGACGTTCGGGGGAGAGCCGAACCAGCGAAAAGTCTGAGGTGCCCCCCCCAATGTCAACAATCAGGACCAGGGCTTCGCGATCCAGCGTGCGCTCGTAGTCGAAGGCTGCGGCAATCGGTTCGAACTGGAAGGACACGTCTTTGAACCCCAGTTTATGAGCCACCTGAATGAGCATATCTTGTGCTTCACGATCAGCGGCCTCGTCATCATCGACGAAATAAACCGGGCGACCCAGCACAACGCTCTCGAAAGGCCGGTCTGCCAAGGCCTCGGCGCGTGTTTTCAACGTACCAAGAAACAGCCCGAGTAGATCCTTGAAGGGCATGGAGCTGCCCAGCACGCTGGTCTCGCTCTTGAGCAGCTTGGAGCCCAGCAGGCTTTTGAGCGAGCGCATCAAACGCCCTTCATAGCCCTCCAGGTACTCATTTAGCGCTTGACGTCCATACGCCGGACGTCGCTCCTCGGTATTGAAAAAGACTACGGAGGGCAGTGTGGCCTTGCCGTCTTCGAGGGGAACCAAAATATCCGTATCGGGGCGTAGCCAGCCAACGGTCGAGTTGGAGGTGCCAAAGTCGATACCGCAGGCACGGGCAGGGTGAGCAAGAATCATGAGACGAGTCCAACCAAAACAGCCCCACAGTTTATCGTGCATGGGGCACGTCTGTCCGCCAGGTCAGACCAGAGACGTCACGCAGCGCTAAGCGTGCTTTCTGTGAAAAACGAGACGGGTCGAGAGCATCCGCCTATGCTTGCCTCTTTGGCGCATCTCGGGCGCGTGAGTCAAGGAGTAGAGACGCATGGTGGTTGTTCTGGCAATCCTGCCGATCTTCGGATTGATCGTATTGGGGTATGGATTGGGGAAGCGGCAGTGGCTGAGTCCGGAGTCCATGACTGGCCTCACGCAGCTGGCCTTTAAAATCTTTATGCCAGCAGTACTGTTTACCGGAATTGCCAAGGCGGACCTGCAGCATGGTTTGTCGCCAATGTTGCTATTGGGCTATTTTGGGCCGGTGTTGCTGGTCTTCCTGCTGGTTAATCTGGTGGTGCATAGGCGGTTGGGCACGCCGACGGCCATGGGGCTGACGGCCAGTTATTCCAACAATGTGCTGATCGGTATTCCGCTAGTCTCCAGCCTGCTAGGACCTGAAAACCTGGTCTACCTGTTTGCTGTTCTGGCCCTGCATAGCCTGACGCTATTTGCACTGCAAAGCTTTTATGTCGCCTTTGGTGGCCAGGAGCGGGTGAGTACACGGGAATTGCTGCTGAGCCTGGCCAATCCGCTCGTTATCGGACTCATGCTGGGCGCTGCGCTCAACATGTCAGGGCTAACCCTGCCGGCACCGCTCTGGCAACTGGCGACCTGGCTGGCCCAGGCTGGTCTTCCCTGTGCCCTGATTGTGCTGGGCGTGAACCTGTCGCGTTATCGGCTGCGGCCCAGTGCTGCTGTATGGGGGCTGACCGTTACCAAGCTGCTGGTGTTTCCCTTGATCGTCTGGAACCTGTGCGCCTGGCTGCCAGGGCTGAGCCCGGCGGCGCGTAGCGTGTTGATGCTGATGGCGGCCTGTCCGAGCGGGGTGAATGTGCTGGCTTTTGCCCGAACGCCCGAAGACAACCGCACCGTCAGTTCAGCGGTATTTCTCTCGACCATGCTGGCTGTGGTAACCGTTCCGTTATGGATGGCGCTGGTAGGGTTGGGCGAATAAAAAACCGCCCGGACAAGGCCGGGCGGTAGGGGAGAGCATCAGCTCGGCAGGAGCCGGCAGGTCAGGCTCTTGATGTAGCGGGTCTCAGGGATGGCAAGGTGCACGGGGTGATCCGGTCCTTGCCCTCCGCGCTCGAGTAGCTGGATATGGCGGTCCAGATGCCGTGCGCTGCTGAGCAGGATTTCCTGTAAATCATCTTCGGGTAGATGCATGGAGCAGGAAGCGCTGACTAGAATGCCGTCCTTGCTGAGAAGGCGCATGGCCTGCTCATTGAGACGACGGTAGGCACCTTCACCGTTTTTCAGATCTTTCTTACGCTTGATGAAGGCGGGCGGGTCGGCCACGATCACATCGAAACGCTCATCGGCGCTCTTGAGCTCTTTCAGGGCTTCGAACACGTCACCTTCGACGCACACCATTTTTTCAGCCACGCCGTTGAGTGCTGCGTTGCGCTCGACACCATCCAGCGCGAAACCTGATGCATCCACACACATCACTTCGCTCGCGCCAAACACGGCGGCCTGTACACCCCAACCGCCAATGTAGCTGAACAGGTCCAGTACGCGCTTGCCCTGAACATAGGGAGCCAAGCGAGCGCGGTTCATGCGGTGATCGTAGAACCAGCCGGTCTTCTGGCCTTCGACGATAGGCGCTTCGAATTTTACGCCGTTCTCTTCAAGTGCAGCCCATTCCGGCACGTCACCATAAGCGGATTCCACATACCGTGGCAGACCTTCGGCCTCGCGGGCACTAGAGTCGTTTTTCCACAGCACGGCGGCTGGCTTAAGCACCTGAAGCAGTGCCGCCAGGACGTCATCCTTGTGCCGCTCCATGGTGGCCGAGGCGAGCTGGGCGACGACGATATCGCCGAAACGGTCTACTACAAGACCCGGCAGCAGGTCAGAGTCACCATAGACCAGGCGGTAGAACGGCTTGTCGAATAGCCGCTCACGCAGACTTAGGGCGACCTTCAAACGATGCACGAGCAGGGACTTGTCCAGTACATGCTTGGTATCACGCGAGATCAAGCGTGCGCAGATCAGGTTATGAGGCGAGAGCGCAACGATGCCGAGTGGTTTGCCACCGGCCGCTTCGAGAACGGCCTGATCGCCAGGCTGGAAGGTAGTAAGGGGCGTGGCGGCGACGTCGATTTCGTTGCTGTATACCCAAAGATGTCCGGCGCGCAGACGGCGCTCGGCATTGGCTTTCAGTCGCAGGCTGGGCAAGGACATTCTATGGCTCCGGAAAAAAGGGACGAAGTATACCGATCTCGGCGGCGCGCCGCCTTCCTCTGGCCATGGATCGGCTGTTCCAGATAAATGATGCGATGAGTGGGCGCAAACGAACGGCCTGAGATTTCTTATTACCGTTAAGCAATGTCATGACGAGCCTGCTGCTCACCGGAAGAGAGATCCCAGGAAAACTATCAAATCCATAAGGTTAGCTAGATATCTCATGCGCTGCGTAACGAGTCGGTGACATTCCTGCGCCACTTTGTTACGTCACTGTACGCGTTACTACATAGAATCGATTATGTTTTGTAAGTAACCCAAGACGTTCCTCAAGAAGCCAGCTGTCGTCTTGCCAGCGTTGTTTCGTTGTCTCTGACCTCTTTACGCCTCATGCCTGCCAATAGACCACCCTGTTTATGGTCTATCGGCTCCGGGCCAAGTGGTCGGTATCCATAAGAAAAAAAGGAAAACAATGATGAAAAAAATGGTCACCCTGGTGGGCCTAGCGGCTCTCTCCGCTAGTGTCTATGCCCAGAATCAACCCAAGCTGGTTACTGAAAGCGGCGTACCGATCATCAAAATCGGTAAGCTGAGCTTTAAGGACATGAACCGCGATGGCCGTGTGAATCGCTACGAGGATTGGCGGCTGCAGCCGGAAGACCGCGCCCGGAACCTGGTCACGCACATGACTCTGGAGGAAAAGGCCGGTGTCATGATGCACGGTACGTTGGCGACAATTACAGATGCCGAGACGGGAAACGCGGCCTATGACGTCGATGCTATTCGGGATCTCATTGAAACCAAAAAGCTGAACACCTTTATTACGCGACTGGATGCCGAGCCAGAGGCGTTTGCCAACGCCAATAATGCCTTGCAGAAGATGGCTGAAGAAACCCGTTTGGGCATACCGCTGAGCATCAGCACCGACCCGCGGAACTCCTTTTTGTACACAGAAGGGGCCACCGTTCAGTCCGATTATTTCTCCAAGTGGCCAGAGGCGCTTGGCCTGGGGGCGATTGGCGACTCCAAGGTCGTAAAAAACTTCGCGGATATCGTGCGCCAGGAGTACCGGGCTGTCGGGATCAACACGGCCCTTTCGCCCCAGGCGGATCTATACAGCGAGCCCCGCTGGGCACGAGGAAGCGGTACGTTCGGCCAGGATGAAAACCTGGCCAAAACACTCGTTAATGCCTATGTGCTGGGTATGCAGAACGGCAAGAATCTTAATGACGGTAGTGTCGTAACCGTTGTAAAGCATTGGGTCGGTTATGGTGAAGCTGAAGATGGCTGGGATAGCCACAATGCCTATGGCAAATATGCCGATTTCTTTGGAAAGGATATCCGTCCGCACATTACTCCTTTTATCGGTGCGTTCGATGCCAACGTTGCTTCGGTCATGCCCACCTATTCGATCCTCAAGGATGCGTACTACCGGGGGCGTCTAATCGAAGAGCAGGTGGGAGCCGGTTTTAGCCGTTTCCTGTTGCAGGATCTATTGCGGAAGGAATACGGATTCAAGGGAGTCATCCTTAGCGATTGGGCGATTACCAACGACTGCAATGACATCTGCCAAAACGGCAGCACGGATGGGTCTATTGCGATCGGTATGCCCTGGGGCGTTGAATCATTGTCCAAGGTAGACCGTACTGCCAAAGCCGTTACGGCCGGAGTGGATCAGATCGGGGGTAGTGAGGAAAGCGAGCTGCTTGTTGAGGCGGTAAAAACCGGCAAGCTATCCGAGCGACGCTTGAATGAGTCCGTCTACCGGATCTTGCTTCAGAAATTCCAGGTGGGGCTGTTCGAAAACCCCTATGTTGAGGCGTCCGAGGCACCTTCCATCGTAGGCGATGCCTCTCATCAGCGCGCTGCTGACGCTGCGCAGAAAGACTCGCTGGTACTCCTGAAAAACGCCAATCTTCTACCGTTGGGCAAGAGCAAAAAAGTGTATCTCTACCATGTTGATGCCGCGGCGGCACGTGCAGCCGGGTTGACGGTGGTCGACAGCCTTGACGAAGCGGACGTGGCGATCATCCGAGCTACGGCGCCGTATGAGCTGCTCCATCCAGGGTACTTCTTTGGGGCCAGGCAGCATGAAGGCTCGCTGGATTATCCGGACGACAACGAAGATTTGATGATGGTCAATGAGGCCAGCGCCAAAGGTGTTCCTTCCATTGTCACCGTGTATCTGGATCGCCCTGCCATCTTGACCAAAATGCAAGACAAGGTCGGTGCGTTGATTGGTAACTTTGGGGTTTCGGATACCGTCTTGCTGGATACGTTGATCAAGTCCCGTAAGTACACCGGCAAACTGCCGGTCGATCTACCGGCGTCGATGGAGCAGGTCGAGAACCGGGAGAACGCGGCGTATCAAGGTAATCGGACGCCGTTGTACCCGGTAGGGTATGGCCTGGTGAAATGAGACTGTTGTCCGCTCGGGCTCAGGCAAAGGCCTGAGGCTCGGCACAGAAGCAGGGCCCGGCTGCCAGCAGTCGGGCCCTGGCCGGTAGGCTGACAACCAGGGATGCATCTACCCAGTCGGGCGTGTTAAAAAAGGCAAAGCTGTTCAATCCGTATGGTAACGCGACAACTCTTTCGCTAGGCTTGAGGGATTGTTCGCAGGGAATCCGTCATGCAACCCATTCTTTCGGATGAACTGATTCGTCAGGCGCTCCAGGGCATTACCGTCCCGCCGCAGCCGCAAATCATGGTTGACCTGTATCTCGAGCAGCTTACGGCTCATCCAGACCCTACAGCCATTGCGCGTCTGATCAGCCAGGACCCAGGACTCTCCGGTGCGCTGCTTAAGCTGGTGAACTCGCCTTTCTTCGGCCTGGCCAACCGCATCACCTCCATTCGCCGCGCTGTCAATCTGCTGGGCACCCGAGCGGTTATCAATCTGATCAACGCCCAGTCGATTAAAGGAGAGCTGGACGATGAGACGATCGTTAGTCTCAACCGCTTCTGGGATACAGCCCAGAATGTAGCCGATGCCTGCCTGCACCTGGCCAAGCGCATTGGCTACCAGCCGGTAGACGAAGCCTATGCCCTGGGGTTGTTTCATAATTGCGGCATTCCGCTGATGCTCAAGCGTTTTCCATCCTACATGAACGTGCTTGAAGAGGCCTATGGTCGGGTTGGGGCTGAGGTACGGATCGTGGATGTGGAGAACCGTCACTTCAGTACTAACCATGCGGTAGTGGGGTATTTCATCGCTCGAGCCTGGCGTCTGCCTACCCCTGTAGCCGATGCCATTGCCAGCCATCACACCGCCCAGACGGTGTTTAGCGCCGACTTTACCGGTGATTCTGCGATGAAAAACCTGCTTGCCATTCTTAAGATGGCAGAGCACATCTGCGGTTGTTATCGCGCATTGGGCAATCAAGGGCAGGATTCGGAATGGAACAGCATCAGTACCGCCGTTCTGGACTATATAGGCCTGTCGGATCATGACTTTGCTCTGCTCAAGGAAAACATCCTTGAAATGGGCATTGAACGCATCAATTACTGAACCGTCACTGGTTGATTGCGAACGCCCGAATGCCTGAGCTACCTGAAGTTGAAACCACCCGCCGTGGGATTGAGCCGCATCTTGTGGGCCAGCGGGTTGTCCGCGTTGTCGTTCGCGATGCCCGGCTGCGTTGGCCAATCCCCGAAGATCTGGACGTGCGCCTGTCCGGGCAGCGGATTGAAGCCGTCGAGCGACGTGCCAAGTATCTGCTGATCCGTGCGGAAGTCGGTACGCTGATTGGCCACCTGGGTATGTCCGGCAGTTTGCGGATGGTGCCGATCGGCACACCGCCGCTCAAGCACGAGCATGTGGATATCGAGCTGGAGTCAGGGCTGGCGCTGCGCTATACCGACCCTCGCCGGTTTGGTGCCCTGCTGTGGTCCCACGCACCGCTTGAGCATGTTCTCTTGAAATCGCTAGGCCCGGAACCATTAACTGACGCCTTTGATGGGCGTCGTCTGTATGAACTCTCCCGCGGGCGGTCAATGGCGGTCAAGCCGTTCATCATGGATAACGCCGTCGTGGTGGGAGTAGGCAACATTTACGCTACTGAAGCCTTGTTTGCCGCCGGTATCGACCCTCGGCGAGCGGCGGGCAGTATCTCGCGGGCGCGCTATGACCGTCTGGCTCAAGAGATCAAGCGCATCCTGGCACTGGCCATCGAGTCGGGAGGAACCACCCTGCGAGACTTTGTCGGGGGAGACGGTAAGCCGGGCTATTTCAAGCAGGAACTGTTCGTTTATGGGCGGGGTGGGGAGTTCTGCAAGACCTGCGGCTCAGGGCTTAAGGAAATCCGGCTCGGCCAGCGGGCCAGTGTCTACTGCGGAAAGTGCCAGCGCTGAGTTGCCACTGGCGTAATGTGTCGCAACGGATACTTTTTGGCGGCGATGGGTGAGGCTCTGGTCTAGGCTTTGGACGATTTGTATCGAATCGTCCAAAGCCTAGACCGCAGGGATATGCCATGTCCGTCCGCTCCGCGTGTGTACCCATGTTCGCCATGCTGGCCTTTTCTATCAGCGCTCAAGCCGCGCCTTCCGCTTATTCGAACCTTGTGGTGTTCGGCGACAGCCTGAGCGATGCCGGTCAGTTCCCTGACGTAGGCGGTCCGCTTGGTGCGTCTCTACGCTTCACCAATCGGGTTGGCCCTACCTATCAGCCAGGCAACGGCGAAGTGATCGGCCCTACTAGCGTCATGCTATTGGGCAGCCGGCTAGGATTTTCCGCCCAAACTCTTGGACCTTCGACCTCGCCGACCAATGCTGTGCTAGGACTCCCCGATGGCAATAACTGGGCGGTTGGAGGATACCGAACCGACCAAATTTACGACTCGATCACTGCTGAAAACGGCTCGGTAGTATCAGTAAGTGGCATTACGCTTCGACAGCGCGACGGGTATCTGGTCGAACTGGCCGAGCAAGGGGCACGTATCGATCCAGATACCTTGTTCTACTTATCTGGCGGCGGTAATGACTTTCTCCAGGGCTTGATTACCAGCCCGGCTACGGCTGCCGCATCGGCCGATCAACTGGCTGCCAGCGTCAGCGCCTTGCAACAGGCCGGCGGACAGTATTTTATGGTCTGGTTACTGCCGGACCTGGGATTAACGCCCGATATTAATGGTACTGCCCAGCAAAGCGGCGCCAGTCTGCTTAGTAATGTGTTCAACACGGAACTGGTGGCGCGTCTTTCAATGATCGAGGCCAATATTATTCCCCTAAACGTGCCGCTGTTACTGAACGAAGTGCTGGCTGATCCAGCTACCTATGGACTGGCGGCTGATCAAGACCTGACAGGGACGTGCTTCGACGATTGCGACAACCCCAGCACAACCTATGGCCTGAACGGCACCACACCGGACCCGACCCGGCTGCTCTACAACGACAGCGTTCATCCAACCAGCACCGGCCAACGGTTGATTGCGGACTATGCCTATTCGCTCCTTGCTGCACCCTGGGAGCTAACGTTATTGCCTGAAATGGCCTATGGCTCGCTGACAGGGCACCAGAGACAATTGCAGGCAGAGTGGGCAAGTGATCGCTATCGGTGGCAAGCCATCGGCCAGTGGCGGGGGTTCATTTCGCCAGGTGGCTTTCGACAGGATCTCGACAGTCAATCGGCCAGCACTGACGGGAATAACGACGGCTATAGCCTGGATCTGGGCGGAAGCTATCGAGTAAACAAATCCTGGCGCCTGGGCATAGCCGCCGGGCTCTACAGGCAGACGCTTGAGACGGGAGCCAGTGATTCTGAGTATGACCTGCGCAGTTACTTCGCTACAGCCTTCGCACAGTATCAGCAGGGTCGCTGGTGGGCTGACCTAAGCCTGTCGGGAGGTTATCTCGATTACAACGATCTTCAACGGACTTTTAGCCTAGGCCCGGCCGAACGCAGTGAAAAAGGTGACACTAGAGGTCAGCTCTGGGCGGCTGGCGGCCGCTTGGGCTTTGACCTTGCCACACCACAAGGCGCCTGGCATTTGTCTCCTTATATCAGTGCCGATTACGCCCGAATCGAAGTGGATGGCTATCTCGAACAGAGTCAGCGCTCGACAGCACTGGCGGTGGACGATCAGACGCGCCGCTCCAGACGTCTCGGCGCTGGCGTGGAGGGGCAGGCTGTGCTCGGTGCAGCAACGCAACTCTTCCTAGACGTGGCGCGGGAAAAGGAGTTTGAAGACAACGCGGCCGATCTAGCGCTGTCACAGCGCGCCGTACCGACGCTGCGCTACACGTTGGCCGGCTATCGCCCGTCGGACCGGCTGGACCGGGTTTCCCTTGGCGTACGGCAGCAACTGAGCGAAGACCTGTCCCTACGTGCCAACTATTCCTATAGCAAAGCCCGAGAAGGCGACTCACAGCAGGCCGTGGGCCTGAGTCTGGCATGGCAGTGGTAAGCGCGTGTCGAGTCGGAGGGCCATGGGGTTCTAAATAAAAATCTGTTTCTGTTTGGATCTTATTGACGTTTGCACCTACAAAGAAAGTAATACGGTTATAACGGGCCGGTAGAGACGTCTCGTACAGACATTTCCACTCATGCTCACCGGTCACCCCCATCGTTTGATGTCGAGGTTGTTACTAGATGACGAGAGCCCGTTTTATCTCGCCCAATGAAGTGGCTGCGCTGCGTGCCAATATCCTGTCCAAACTGACTTACCAGGTTGGCAAAGACCCTGAAAGCGCACTCGATCATGATTGGTTTATGGCCACCGCCCTGGCGACACGCGATTACATCGTGGATCGCTGGATGAGCCGGACTCGCGAAGCGTATCGGACTGGGCAGAAGCGGGTGTACTACCTTTCTTTGGAGTTTCTGATCGGCCGGTTACTGATCGATAGTCTCTCCAACCTCGGCATTCTCGAAGAGGCGCGCCGCGCTCTGGCGGACTTGGGAGTAGACCTCGAACGCATTCGTGGTCTTGAACCGGATGCTGCGTTGGGCAATGGTGGTTTAGGGCGGTTGGCGGCCTGCTTTATGGAAAGTATGGCGACGTTGGGCATCGCTTCCTACGGCTATGGTATTCGCTATGAGCATGGTCTGTTCCGGCAGGTTATTGCCGATGGCTTCCAGCAGGAACAGCCCGAGAACTGGCTGGACTTTGGCAACCCCTGGGAATTCGAGCGGGCCGAGGTCGTCTACGAAATCGGCTTTGGCGGGCACGTGACGCCCTATGAGGGCAGCCAGCTCCGTCAGGTCTGGATACCTAGTGAAAAAGTGCGAGCCGTAGCCTACGACACGCCAATCATGGGGTGGGGAGGTGAAGGAGCCAATACGCTGCGTCTGTGGCGTTCGCGTCCCCTTGAAAACATCAAGCTCGATACGTTCAATGCCGGGGATCACATTGGGGCCGTGGCCGATCAGGCCCGTGCCGAAAGCATTTCCCGTGTTCTTTATCCGGCCGACAGCACCGAGGCTGGGCAGGAATTGCGCCTGCGCCAGGAGTATTTCTTTGTAGCTGCATCGCTGGCCGATCTTACGCGCCGCCATCTCAAGCAGCATGGCGACATCATGAGTTTGCCGGAACACAACGCTATCCAGCTCAACGATACACACCCCGCTATCGCCGTGGCCGAGCTGATGCGCCTGCTGGTAGACGTGCACGGCGTGCCTTGGAATGCTGCATGGGACACAACGGTAGCAACCTTGTCGTACACGAACCATACCTTGCTGCCCGAGGCCCTGGAAACGTGGTCGGTCTACCTGATGGAGCGCCTGCTTCCACGTCACATGCAGATCATTTACATGATCAATGCCCAGTTCCTGGACTCACTGCGCGCACGGGGCGAGACCGATGGCTCCATGCTGTCCTATGTGTCTCTTATCGATGAGAGCCATGGCCGCCGGGTACGCATGGGTAATCTGGCCTTTATCGGGTCACATAAGATCAATGGCGTTTCCGGCCTGCATACCGAGCTGATGCGCAAGACGGTCTTCCGTTCCATGCACCGGCTCTTCCCGGACCGAATCAACAATAAAACTAACGGCATTACGTTCCGCCGTTGGCTATACCAGGCCAATCCGGCGTTGACTGATCTTTTGGTCGATGTCTTGGGCGATGAGGTACAAGACGATCCTGAAAATGTATTGCCCCGGCTAAAGCCTTACGCGAACGATGCCAATTTCCGTGAGCGTTTCGCCCAGCAGCGCCGTCGCAATAAGGATCAGTTCGCTGATCTGGTAAGAAAAAACATGGACATTACGCTTGATCCTGGGGCCATCTTTGACGTTCAGATCAAGCGGATCCACGAGTACAAGCGTCAGCTGATGAACCTCTTGCAGACCATCGCGCTGTACCAGGCCATCAAGAACAACCCCAACGGTAATTGGACGCCGCGGGTGAAAATCTTTGCGGGCAAGGCGGCAGCCAGCTATCACCAGGCCAAACTCATTATCAAACTGGCCAACGACGTAGCCAAGGTCGTGAATAACGATCCGTCCATTCGGGATCTGCTCAAGGTGGTATTCCTGCCGAACTATAACGTCAGCCTGGCCGAAGTCATCATTCCGGCAGCAGACCTGTCCGAGCAGATCTCCACGGCCGGGCTTGAGGCGTCCGGTACCAGCAACATGAAGTTTGGCCTCAATGGCGCCTTGACCATCGGGACGATGGACGGTGCTAATGTTGAAATGAGCGAGCGGGTTGGTGAAGAAAACATGTTTATCTTCGGTTTGCGAGCAGATGAAGTGGAAGAGCGCCAACGCACGGGTGGTAATTCCTCCGAGATCATCAATAACTCGCCGCGGCTTTCAGCCGTGATGGCGGATATCCGTAGCGGCCATTTTTCACCTGATGATCCCTCTCGCTACAACGGCTTGCTTGATGTACTGACCTGGCATGACCGCTTTCAGGTCTGTGCCGACTTTGACGATTACTGGCTCGCCCAGTCACGGGTCGAAGAGCGCTGGAACCAACCGGATCGCTGGTGGAGTTCTGCGGTTCTTAACACAGCAGGTATGGGCTGGTTCTCTTCAGACCGGACCATTCGTGAATACGCCACGGATATCTGGCAGGCCCTTTGAGGTCCGATGAACCGGTACGCGCAGCAAGGCGTGCCGGTCATTCCGCTTTTAGGGAGGTAGGCAGTGCCTCGTCACGCGCTTTATTTGGAACCCGGTAACCCCCTCGAACTCGGCGCTACGCTGACGGATGATGGTATCAACTTTGCCGTCTGGTCGCCCGAGGCTGAGCGACTCGAACTTTGTCTGTTCGATGCTAAAGGCAACCAGGAAACAGCCCGGCTGGTCTTTCACGAGCAACGTGGCGGTGTCTGGCATGGGCATCTGCCAGGCGGGCGGGCTGGGTTGCGGTATGGGTTGCGTGCCTATGGTGAGTACAAACCTGCTGAAGGGTTGTTGTTCAACGCACACAAGCTGCTGGTCGACCCGTATGCCAAGGCACTGGATCGTCCGTTCACCTTGCACCCCAGCGTATTTGGCTTTGATCCCGATCACCCCGGTCGGCCGGATCATCGTGACAGTGCCGCCCATGTCCCTAAAACCATCGTACTACCAGCCCTTGCTCCCTTCTCGGGTGAAGGGCCGCGTTACTCTGGTGGACAAACCATTATCTACGAGCTGCATGTTCGCGGTTTGACCATGCTGCATCCCAAGGTGCCCAAGACGTTACGCGGCCAGTTGGCGGCGCTGCGCCAGCCTGCGGTGATCAGCTACCTGCAAACGCTTGGGGTCACTACGCTGGAGCTACTGCCGATTGCCGCCTGGGCGGATGATCGTCATCTGCCTGCGCTTGGGCTGGCTAATTATTGGGGCTATAACCCTGTCACTATGATGGCTGTCGACCCCCGTCTGGCGGGACGTGATGCTTTGATGGAGCTGCGCGAAACAGTTGCTGCGCTGCACGCGGCTGGGTTCGAAGTTATTCTTGATGTTGTCTTCAACCATACGGGTGAAGGCGACGAGCTTGGTCCAACCCTGTGCATGCGGGGGCTGGATAACCGTGGTTATTACCGGCTGCATCCGGATGATCCCGCCGTGTATATCAATGATTCCGGCTGCGGAAACTGCCTGGCCTTGCAGCGTGAGCCGGCCTTGCGGCTAACCATGGACGCCTTGCGCCATTGGGTACAAGCGGCTGGCGTAGACGGCTTTCGATTCGATCTGGCTCCGGCCCTGGGGCGGCTGGAGACCGGATTTAGTGTGGAGGCTCCGCTGATGCAGGCCATTCAGCAGGACCCTGTTCTACGTCAGGTCAAACTGATTGCCGAACCGTGGGATATCGGCCCTGGTGGGTATCAGGTCGGCCAGTTCCGTTCTCCGTGGAGCGAATGGAACGATAGCTTTCGTGATGATGTACGCAAATTCTGGCGCGGCGATGCAGGAATGCGCGGTGCCCTGGCGACACGTTTGGCAGGCAGCGCTGACCTGTTCGATCACCATGGGCGCGATATTGATGCCAGCATCAACTTCATCACGGCCCACGATGGTTTTACGCTGGCAGACCTGGTCACCTATGCCCACAAGCATAACGAGGCCAACGGCGAGGAGAACCGTGACGGTACGCAGGATAATTACAGCTGGAACAATGGTGTAGAAGGCCCGACGGACGATCCACACATTATTGAGCAACGTGCGGCGGACCAGCGCGCCTTGCTTGCCACGCTTCTATTGGCCGGCGGTACACCCATGCTGACAGCTGGAGATGAGTTCGGGCGTACCCAGCATGGCAACAACAATGCCTATGTACAGGATACCCCTATGTCCTGGATGGACTGGCAGTTGGCAGCAAGTCCTGCCGGACAGCGGCGATGGGCCTTCACCCAGCGGCTTATCGCCTTGCGCCGACGTTACAAGGCTTTGCAGGCTGAACATTTCATCGGCCGGCAGGCCTCTCGCGAATGGGTTGATGTCCGATGGCTGGACCCGGAAGGTGAGCCGTTACACGAGGACGGGTGGAAACAGCCCGACCCAGCGCCCCTGGCATTTCTACTGGCACCCATGAATGGTTCGGGCGATCTGGTCGGTGAGCGGCTCTGGCTTTGTTTCCAGCCTCTGCATCATCCACAGACCTGCCGGTTACCTGCGGCGCGTGATGGCCATCACTGGTTGTTGCTTCTTGATAGTGCACGGTCTGAACTGGAACTCGATCACGCAGTCTATTCCAGCGCCGAAAGCCTCGCGCTCGGCCGCGGTGTTAGCATAGCCGTGGAATTGCTGCGTCCATAACGGCCTGCAGGTACTCGTCCGGTGAATCCTTCACCGTGGGCGAAGGCATGCTGGCCGTTTGGCTTGAGACGGAGCTTGAGCATCCGCGCTACACTGCGCGAACATTTCTACCGGAGCCTTCCATGTCCCGTGTATCCCTGAGCCGCTATCTGATCGAACAGACCCGTAGTCACAAGACCCCAGCCGACCTGCGCTTCCTTATCGAAGTAGTGGCTCGGGCATGCAAGCGCATCAGCTATGAAGTGTCCAAAGGCGCGTTGGGCGGTGTGCTCGGCAGCATGGGCACTGAAAACGTCCAGGGCGAAGTGCAGAAGAAATTGGACGTCCTGTCCAACGAGATTCTGCTTGAGGCCAACGAGTGGGGCGGCACACTGGCCGGCATGGCATCCGAGGAAATGGACAAGGTCCATCAGATCCCGGGTGAGTACCCTAAGGGGGCTTACCTGCTCATGTTCGACCCGCTGGACGGCTCGTCCAACATCGATGTGAACGTTTCTGTCGGTACTATCTTCTCGGTCCTACGCAAGGACCATGGTGGCGCGACCTTTGGTGATACCACCGAAGAGGCCTTCATGCAGAAGGGCACTGAGCAGGTAGCGGCTGGTTACGCTATCTACGGCCCGCAAACTATGTTCGTTCTAACACTGGGCGATGGCGTTAAAGGGTTTACCCTGGATCGTGAATTGGGCAGCTTTGTTTTGACCCATGAAAACATTACGATTCCACCCTCTACGGCTGAGTTTGCTATCAACATGTCCAACCAGCGTCATTGGGAGCCGCCAGTACAGCGTTACGTGAGCGAGCTGCTGGCTGGTAAGGAAGGCCCGTTGGGCAAGAATTACAACATGCGCTGGATCGCCTCCATGGTGGCCGATGTGCACCGTATCCTGACCCGCGGCGGTATCTTCATGTATCCGCGTGACGCTCGTGAACCGGATAAGCCCGGCAAGCTGCGCCTGATGTACGAGGCCAACCCCATGGCTATGCTGGTCGAACAGGCTGGCGGCGCGGCTACCAACGGTTATCAGCGTATCCTGGACGTGCAGCCGGAAGGCTTGCACCAGCGTGTTGCTGTCTTCCTGGGATCAAAGGAAGAAGTGGAACGTGTTACCACTTATCATCTCGATAAGTGATCTTTAGCTGCCGGCGGCCTGTAACGGCCGCCGGCAGCTCGCTTTAAAGCTTTTCTGTTCAGCCTGCATTAAGGCCTGATTCAGACACGGTTAAGCCCTGGTTTTCTACTGTGTACTCGCCTGTTTCCCACAGACCGCGAGGACATCGTCATGAGCCTTTTTCGCAAGATTGCAGCTTTTGCTGTGATCAATACAGTTAGTTACTCCGCTTTGGCTACTGAAGGCGATGCGCTTTTCGACCCTTCGAGCGAGGCGTTGAAAAGCCGAATGGCCAGCGTCCATATCAAGCATAAAAAAGCTTGGAATGGCGGGTGATATACCCCGGCTCGCTGAAGAGCAAGGATGGGCAGCAGCAGGGGCAGCTGTGCGAGGTGGGGGTTATTCCATGAGTTCACTGCGACTCAATGGCGCTGAAACTCCTCTAGATACCTTTTCCCAGGCGAGGCAGATGACTTGAATCGCCTGGGCCTTGATTGGGGACTCCGCCGATCACATTGGCTCATGGGCGGCGAGTCGCCAGAAACTCGCCTTTGCCCACCGGAACAAGGCAGGTCGTGAAATCTTCATCCGCTTCGACCAGTGCCCTGAAAGGCGCCATTTGCTCAGCATGAGATTGGGCGTTATCGACGATCAGAAGTCCGCCGGGGCGCAGTATGCGCTTGAGCTCAGGCCACCAGCCTGCATAGGCGCGACGTTCGGAATCGAGAAAAATGAGGTCCAGTCCAGCTGTTTTTTCGGTACGTAAGTGCTCACCGGCATCACCGGCGTGTTGAACGATACGGTGCTTTAGTCCGGATCGCTCGAAGTTCTGGCGTGCCAGTTCCAGCTTATAGTCCGACAGTTCGATGGTATCTACCATTCCGTCTGTAACGTCTGCTGCCCTCGCCAGCCACAAGGTGGAGTAACCGTTGGATGTACCAATCTCCAGTATCCTACGGGCACTCGTAGCCTGTACCAGAACGCTCAGAAACTCCCCAGTGTCCCGGGTAATGTTCAGCATACGCTGGGTTCGTACGCTGGTGCTCTGATCGTTAGAGATACTGAAGTGCTCAAGTTCGATCAAAAGATTCTCGACTGCATCAGTCATAAATTCACTCTTTCGTAGGCTACTCGTCAGCGCAGAATAGCGTGAAACGCAAAATTGCAGCCATGAAAAAGCCCGCGGGATGCGCGGGCTTCTGAAAGATATAGTCTTAGGAGGCGACTGAATGTGTCGTCTCTCTGGGGACGCTCTTGTGTTGGCGTTTCAGGCCATTCAACGTGGGCGCCTGGAACAGGAAATTCATGTTCCATCTTGTCAGGAGCTTGGCTGCGATAATGGGTGCCATCACGCCAATCAGGCAGGCGCCAAAGATGTGTATATAAACGTTGTCGATATGCAGGAACTTGCTCAGGATCACGCGAATGCCGCTCCCGGCCAGGATATGCATCAGATAGATAGGCATCGACAGCGTACCAATAGTGACAAACCACTGGATCGGATGGCGGGCCAGAATCATCGACAGGCTAACAAGGAAGAGGATTGCCGAGATGGCAATCAGTAGGGTCATCAGCCCACGTTCCATGTAGAAGTGGTGAGACACGATATGGAACTGGTACTGCAAGCCTGCGGTAATCAGGAGTGTTACAACAGCAACCCGAGCGGGTTGAGCCTCGATCGCGGCCGCGATGTTTACGAACCAAACGCCAAAGGCAAAGTAGACAAAGTTCTGGATGGTCAGGTCGAGCAACAGTTGCCTGGGCGCATATTCCTGAAATACGTAGATCAAGGCAGACGTCAGCAACACAGGCGTAAACACTTTCTTGGATTTGCTACCGTACAAAAGGATGGAAAGGGCAAAAGTCAGGAACAGGATATACAGGAACCAGAACTGCTGACGTGGTTGCCACAGCAGTGAAAATACCTCGCCCAGCGTAGCCGAACCGTTGGTATAGCGCGCCAGAATAACTTCCGTTACGCCCTGAATAATGGACCACACTATATAGGGGTATACGATGGTATCGACCTTGTTGAAAAGGACGCCTTTACGGTCACGGCTCAATAACGACTTGTAGAAAAACAGTCCTGACAGAAAAAAGAATAAAGGCATATGAAACGCATAGATCATGCTGTCGATTAGCATATGCGTCTTAATGTTGACTGTTATTACACCAGCGTTAATAAGGCCACGAATAACGTGCCCATACACTACGAGAAGTATGCCAATGGCTTTGGCATAGTCTACCCACAGATTTCTACTGTTCATTGAACTGTCCTTGATTCAAATAAGCACTGTTGTAAAAGCGTCTTGATGAGTTTTGGATGGAATCAACAACTGGGTAACTCCAACGTCACGGAGCCGTCGCGCTTTCCTTGATAAACGGTTTCGTGGCTATAACAAGGGTACAGTGTTCATGAAAGTGAAACGTGAAACCTGTTGTAAAAGCATTAAAAAGATTGCCCAGAGCGAGGAATTTCGGCGATACCGCTAAGCGGCTACCTGACCTGCTGGGCCTTGCTTTTTTCAAGGCTGCCCGTACTGCCTCCATGACCTATTTAACATCCCTGTATGCCATGTACGCCAGATAAGCCGCGATTTGACTACCTAGCGTCATGTCGATGCCTATGACAATGGCTAAATGCTACTGTTCAATAGATGTAAGTAAATTTTTCGCAGGCAGGCAAGGCCAGTCAGAACGGTTAAAAAAGTACTGTGAGGCGATAGGGATTTTGACTAACGGACAGCCTTCATTTGCTCAGAGATCGGGATTGATCTTCTGGATCTGCTTTTTCAACAAGCGCTGCTCATAATCCGGTGCTGTGTAAATAAGCAAGGCCTGCCGCTTCATGGTGGCGGTGGTCGAAAACTTGTAGAAGATCGTATTGTGATCAAATGCCAGAAACGCCTGATGGTTAGGCTTTTTTTCCAGCTGAATAAAGGCTTCGGCTGTGGACTGGGAGGAGGGCGGACCGTATTTCTCATTCAGGCCCTGGGCGATCAGAAAGCTCTTTTCAGGTGGCGTGACAATAGATAAACGCAAGAACTGATCATCAATAAAAAAGAAACCTGCTTCAACGATGTCCTTGCCTAATTTGAAATCAGCACACCCGTAATAGTCGAGGCCGTCGATAGCGGAGCGTTTGGCCGTGAGCGTACAAAGTTTACTGGCCAGGACGGTTTGCTTGGTGTCGCCAAAGTGCAGGTTCTTGTACCCATCCACTGCATAGGCCAGGCTGGAGACCGTCCAGACTGCGGCACCCAGTAGATACCCTATTGTTCGCATGCCAAGATTTTCCGGTATGACGCTGACTGATAGGCTGCGCATCATACCGTAGTCTTTGGCGTCTTATACGGCCTTAACAGCAGAGGCAAGGGAGTGCCTGGTGCCAAGAGCTGTCATCGGCACTCCGCATTTAGTGGCGCGGCTAGATCTACCAGACACCAGGCGGGATAATGTCCTCGGAGTCGTATTTGATCTTGTCGAGATTTTCCTTTTTGCTGTGCTCAGGTATCTGGTCACTCTGAATATCATCAGGGGTTGGCACGTCTTCCGGGTAGTCGTCAGGTTTCGTCATGATAAGCTCCTGGGCGGTTCGCTCTAACTACTACGTTGGGCCTGGCGAAAGAAACGAGGTTCCTTGCCGGAAGGCGGAAATAATCAACAGGATCCGTCATCAAGGCTAGTGACACACGTGCTGTCAGTCTGTTGTTACCCTAGGGCTGTGGTTAACACGACACGATTACGGCCTTCATGTTTGGCCTGATAAAGGGCCGTATCCGCGCGGCTTAGCAACAGCTCTACTGCCTCGTCAGGGCTGCCCTCGGTACCGCCCACACTGGTCGTCACTGTGATGGCACCTTGAGTGGTAGGGTAGGGCTCGCTGGCAACGGCGACCCGAATACGTTCGGCCACGCTTTTCAATTGGCTAGCAGTCTTGACGCGAGCGATCACTACAAACTCCTCGCCGCCAAAACGCATCAGTACATCGTGAGGTCGCAAGCTGCTGGCTATGCGGCCGGCGGTTTCGACCAATACCTCGTCACCTGTAGCATGACCATAGCGGTCATTAATGCTTTTGAAGCGGTCAAGGTCGATAAACAATATACCGATCTGCTCCTGATCACGTCGGGCAGCCGCTTGCTCGACAGGATAAAAATGTTCCAGCGCGGCACGATTCCACAGCTGGGTCAGGGGATCCAGCAAGGCCTTGCGACGTTCACGGTGGATGGCTTCCCGAAGGTAGCGCGTCTGCTCGGTCAGGCTGCGTAGTTTCAGGTGACCTTCGATCAGTTGAGCAAGATCCTGGAGGCGGTAACGCTCTTCATCGCTCAGTTGTCGGGGTTGACTGTGCAGCAGGCACAGCGTGCCGATGGGAAGGCCTGAGGATGCAATCAAGGGATGCCCGGCATAGAAACGTATATAGGGTGGTGCGATTACGAGCGGATTGCTAGAGAAGCGTTCATCTAGACGCGCATCTGAGATCACTAATGCTTTATGAGGATCGAGCAGCGCATAGGCACAAAAGGAGGCGCTGCGGGACGTGGCGCTAAAGGGTTCGCCTGCCTGGGCCTTTACGCACTGCTTGTCGTAGTCGATCAAGCTGATAAGGGCACGCTCGACCTTGAACAAGTCACGCGCTATGCGAACGAGCGAATCCATATAAGGATCCCTGGGCGTATCGAGCAGTTCCAGCTCCTCTAGGGCCTGCAGGCGTTCGTGCTCATGTGGATGCAGGGGAATGGCGTACATAAGACATCCTGGACGTAAGCAGGCTCACTCCAGAAGCAGAGTGACATCATGCTTCTAGACCTGTTTCCTGGCCCGATGTTGCATGATGCCACCACTGTAGCCCTACCGTTTGGCAGGGCTATTGGCAGCGGCTCAGGACCGCTGATTGATCATGTCGGGCGCTTGTTGAGTCGCCTCGGTTATTCGGGTAGCCCATTTACGAACCTCGTCCGCCACGACGGCAAATCCACGACCGGCATCGCCTGCTCGTGCCGCCTCGATTGCTGCGTTGAGTGCCAGCAGATTGGGCTGCTGGGCAATGCTCTGAATGGCGGCCACGATGTCAGTTAGTTTGTTGAGATTATTCTCAGGCGCCTGCCGTTGTTGTTGCTGAGCCTTTTTAAGCGCCTCTTCCTGATGCTGGGTATGGATATCGACCAGAGCACCCGAAACACGGAGTGGTGTTCCGTCAGGCAAGCGCCGAAACTGGGAAGACCAGCAGCAGGGGGGCGAGGGTTGACCGGGTCGCCTGCAATAACCTCCATATCCCATAAGCTTTCGTTGCTGACCTGATTGATCAGGTTGAAGCGAATAGTCGTACGTTAGCCACCTGTCTCACTTTCGGTCAGGCGAGCCGTCAGTACTTGCAGTTCATCAGTAAGGGCTGTGTGCTGTCGCTGCTCTTCTATGCGCTCTTGATTGGAATTGAGCCAGGCCCGGTGAGCCCTTTCAACTATGTCCCCCTGGAGGGTAGGCTCAAATTGCTTACGTTTACCCTCCAGTACGCCAATCAATTGGTTAAGGTACTCGGTAGTACCTTTGTTAAGGAACGGTAACATCAGGTTTTCTCCGAAAGAACAAAGCTGCTCGTGGCCAGCTACCTGAAGTCCATGCTCAAGCGGGCAGTGAGTTAGAATGCGAGCTGAATCTATCGGCTAACCTGTGGTTTCTTTAAAGGCATTGGCTGACTAAAACATTATCAAGATATGAACAAAATATTGAATTGAAGTTGTCAGTAGCGGCTCAGACAGAATAGTTATTCATGCGGATACGAATAAGCGGGACGATTTCTTTTAACCTCTATAGGCACCCCTGTTTCACCGCATAGGCTCGTTTGGAAACAGGTTAGGGAATCCAGACATTGTGCTGGGTCATTTTCCAGGCTTGGATGCCCAGGACCAGCCCCCGCAAAGCCATGAAACACAGAAAGGCCAACCAGAGCCCATGGTTACCGAGGCCTTGTAGTAAAAGCCCGATGGGAAATGCCAGCGCAGCCGCGATGACCATGGCGTTACGCATTTCCCGGGCCCGCGTTGCGCCAATGAACAGGCCGTCCAACAGATAACTTGCCATGGCGATAACGGGAAGTGCGGCCAGATAAGGCAGATAGGCATAGGCTTCGAGGCGAACCGAGGAAATATTGGTTTGCAGGTCGATGAAGAGCGAGCCGCCCATGGCAAATAGCAAGGCAAATCCAAGGCTGGCGAGAAAAGACCATCCGCTGGCGATAACCATGGCACGCCGTAGCGTTGTACGGTCACGTGCGCCAATGGCGTGACCGGTAAGGGCCTCGACGGCATGAGCCAACCCATCGAGCGCAAAGGATGTCAGCATGAGGCCGTTAAGCAGAAGCGCATTGGCGGCTACCGTAGACTCACCCAGGCGGGTGCCCTGAACAGTCATCAGGAAAAAGACGCTCTGCAATACCAGGGAGCGGATGAAAATATCGCGATTCACTGAAAGCAAGGGGCGCCAGGCCTGCCAATATTTCAGTGCCTTGACGTGTAGCGTGCCTGCCTGCTGTTTCAAGGTTGCCCAGGCCAGCCATAACCCCAGGCCTGCGCCGCACCATTCCGCGAGCGCCGTTGCAGCGGCAATACCTTTTACGCCCCAGCCAAACCCAAAGACGAAAAGTACCTCAAGCCCTAAGTTGATAAGGTTGGTGGCTACCAGCATGGCCAGCGGAGCGCGCGCGTTCTGGGTGCCTAGTAACCAACCTATAAGGGCATAGCTGGCTAACGCAGCCGGTAAACCCAGCAGGCGCAGATTGAAAAAGGCTTCGGTTGTAATGGCCAACTCGGGCGAGGCCTTCATGAGCCCTAGCAGGGGGCCTAGAAAAAACCAGGAGAGCACCATCAAGCCAAAGGCGAGGCCAAAGGCCAGGAGCAACGCCTGCAACAGAATCTGCCGGAGCGCACTGCCATCCGCTCGCCCGCTAGCCTGGGCGGTAAAACCGGTTGTGCCCATGCGTAGAAAACCCAGCACGCCCACCATAGCGGTGTATACGCTGCCGCCCACCGCGACGGCCCCCAGGTCATGCGCGTTGGGTAAATGGCCGGCAATGGCGCTGTCTACCAGCGTCACCAGGGGAACTGTCAGGTTCGACAGAATCATCGGGCCGGCCAAGGCCCATACACGTCGATGCAGGGGTCGGTAGTGCCAGTCGGCAAGCAGGGTAGGCATGGTAACTCCAGTCAGCGAGGCGAGCATTGTAAAAGGAGCGCCGCCAATAGGGCGTTTTTCTTGGCAAAGGTCTTGCTCGCGGATGCGCATGACGGGCTGTACAGCGCTATAGTCGAAGGGGTTCCGATACTGCTGTTACTGGACGTTTGATTGATAAGGAGTCTACATGTATAAACATTATCCCGCGGCGTATCAGGTCTCCAAAGGTTCTGCGCTTGCGGTGGACAAGGCTTTCTACGACCGTATCCGTGAGGCTAAGAACGCACGTACCTTGATTGAGCAGTTTGAGGTGCCGATCCGTACCGGTCGTGCCTGGAAGGTATCGGCAGGGCAGGTGTTTAGAGTAACGGCACCGGTAGGGCCGCAAGTAGGCGACTTCAATATCTGGAACGCCCATGACCCACGTGAGCGGTTATGGGCAGCGCGTACACGTCAGCTACAGGGCGCGCATGTTTCCACATACGATAGGCTATGGTCTAACCTGCCGTTTCTACGGCCCTTGGTCACGATTACGGACGATACCCTGGCGGATTACGGCATCGATGAACATGGCGGGCGTGTCCATGATCTGCTAGGTACTCGCTGCGACCCCTATGTGAACAAGCTGCTGACCGGCGAAGATTTCCATCATCACTGCCATTCCAACCTGACCCGCGCCGTGCTGCCCCATGGGCTGACTGAGTTTGATGTGCACGATGTACTGAACATATTCCAGGTAACCGGGCTAAACGATGACGATCTGTATTTTATGAAAGCCTGCCCGGCTCAGAAAGGCGATTACCTGGAGTTCTTTGCCGAGATCGACGTGCTGTGCGCGCTCTCTACCTGTCCGGGCGGTGACCTGTCCGTCGCGCTGTGGGGGCCGGATGCCCAGGACCCGTTGTCGGTCTGCCGGCCGCTGGGCGTGGAGATCTATTCCCTGGATGATTCGCTGCTGCAAGGCTGGACACCGCCCGAGCGTGCTCCTTACAAGGGAAACCATGGGCTGGAACTGGTTACGCCTGCATGGGAGAAATAATCAGCTGACCGTCGGGCTTTTCCTTGGGCCTGCCCCAACGGCTGGGCAGGCCTGAACCTCAATGGTCGGAATCGATGATGACTTCCTCGCCGAGTGCGCCATTACGTGGTAAAGGAAGGTTCGTGGAGTTCGCTGCCCGCATGACTCGGATACCGCGCGCGCCGGCTGCCTGGGCTGAGGTGATGTCGCTGTCGGAGTCGCCGTAGTAGATTTTGATGCCATGCGCCTTGAGGAAGGCGGTTTTTTCCGGACCTGAAGTAAAGATGACCGGATTCATGGCACTCAACTGGAAGTCCTGTTGCAGGATTTCGCTGAGCTTTTCGTTGCGGGTTTGCGGTCGGCCGGTGATGAAATAGAGCGTGTCACCGCGCTGCTGATGCAGGGCGATTAAGGTTCTGGCGACCTGCTTGGGTATCGAATAACGATCGCAGCCGCCATTGGTTTCCTCCCAGAAGTGCTCTTCCTTCAAGTAATCCTCGCTGCCAGGCGAATACTTCATTTTTCCATAGTAGAAGCAAGGGCTGGAAAACAGCACCGTATCGTCGATATCGAAGCCGACGGCCAGGGCCGGCTGGGCGGTCAGGCTGTGTGCCACGTCATCCGTCGAAATCCAGTGAATAGTGGTTTTCGGGTCGGGTAAGTCCGGTGATGTACAGCCGCTCATACCCAGAACCAGAGCGATGACACTCAATTGCACACGCATGAGGCGTTCCTTTTCCAAAAATTCTTACGCGGGGAAAAGCAAGGTGCATGCCTGGTCTTGGGCAGAAGGATGGCTGCCGTGACCGTACGCATCCTATTCGGTATCGATGAGTTTTCATGAAAAAAATCCTGACGAAACGGTCAGGAAAGTAGCTCAAGACAGTGCAGGGAACAGTCTGTTCTCACCAAAATGGACCATGCATGTTTGTAACACGATTGAATATGTTCATTGCAAAAAGAGGGGTTTTGAAAGGATTTTTATTGGTTTTCATACGCTTATTCGAAATCTGAGCGTGTGGTCAGGATTTGGCATGTTCCATGCGTTCATTGGTTTGTAACAAACTGCAACCATGATACCGCCCCATTCCTGTTAACCCTGGCAGGTTGAGTAGTGAAAAGCCTGTTTAATACGTGGTAGAGCTGGAGAGCTTATGCGTAACTGGGAAGTAGCTAAGAAGAAAAAGGTACACATCGAGATCATCCCAATGATCGACGTCATGATGTTTTTGCTGGTCTTTTTCGTTCTGATCAGCCTGAACGTTATCCCTGCTTTGGGAATCAAGACGCAGCTTCCATCCGCCAGTCAGTCGCAGCAACTCAAGCCACAGAACAAGGCCATCATCACGCTGGGGCTCGACGACAGATTGCAGCTCGACGGGCAGGATGTAGGTGAATCGGAGCTGATGACTCGCCTGAAGGCCTTGCAGAAGGATGGCGAAAAACTGGTCATCATCATCAACAGTGACCAGGGCGTCGAAGTGAAACGGCTGGTGTCCGTCATGGACCAGTTGAAAGGCAACGGCTTCTCTTCCGTCTCTATCGCTACCCGTAAATCCTAAAACCATGTCTGCCATCTATAAAACTCGCAAGGTACTTGCGTGTATGCCCTCGGCTTGCCTATTGGCCGCCATGGTGTACTCGGCCACGCATGATGATTTGCAAATAAAGCCGAAATACGACGAGAGCACGGTCGAGGTGGCCTTGATCGATCTGGCAGAGCTGGCACCACCGCCCGAGCCTGTGCCTGAGGTTGCTCCTCCGCCCGAGCCGGAACCCGTACCGGAAGAACCGTCACCACCCGTTGAGCCCGTGGTGGCGGAAGCCGAGGTCATCGAGCCGCCCAAGCCAAAGCCAAAGCCCAAGCCAAAGCCTGTGGAGAAACCCAAGCCACCGGTGGCCAAGCCGGCACCGCCCAAGCCTGTAGTCAAGACGGAGCCCGCGAGACCCAAGCCTGCACCCAGCCAGCCCGTGGCCAGGGCGCCGGCACCGGTTGCGCCCAAGCCTGCACCCGTATCGGCGCTTTCACCGGCCCCTGCCATTAATACGGCAGCCTTGGAAAGCACTTATACCGCGGCTTTGCGACGTGAGCTGGAGAAATACAAACAGTACCCGCATGGGCGAGAAGCGTCTCTGCAGCGGCCGGAGGGCGCTGTTGTGTTGTGGCTCGTCGTGGACCGCCGCGGCAACGTCATCGACTCGGGGATCGAGACGAAAGCCAGGAACATGCTGCTGAACAGAGCCGCACAAACAAGCCTGAGGCGCATGGAAAGGGTGTCGCCGTTTCCGGCCGAGGCCTTTGCTGGAAAAGAACAACAACGATTCACCGTTACGTTTAATTACACAGCCGAGCAATAGCCGTTGTTTCACATTAATAATCATGGGGAGCGAGTCGTGAAACTAAGCCAGTTGTACGTAATGTTGTGGGCAGCCGGTATGGCGGGGTGGGCATCCGGTGCGTTAGCTCAGGAGTCGACGGAAAGCGAGAGCAGCCAGGATTCAGTGGATGTTGGCGCGGTCAACGTCAGGGGGCAGAGCCTGGGCAATGGCCAGATGGTTCAGGAGGACAGCGGCAAGGCGCGTTCCACCGTGACCAAGGAAGCTCTGGAAAAAATGAACCCGGCGGCGAATGCGCTGGATAAGCTCAAGTACACACCGGGCATCAACGTGTCCAGTGATGATGCCACTGGCTTGAGCGGTACGACATTTACCATGCGTGGGATGTCCTCCAGTCAGGTCGGTATTTCTTCAGATGGAATTCCCATCAACGACTCGGGGGATTACAACATCTACCCCAACCTGCTGGGGGACCCCGAAAACCTCGGCGAGATCTTCGTGACACAGGGTTCGTCTGAAGCGGATGCACCACATATCGGCTCCAGCGGCGGCAATATCGGCCTGGTGACCATGCGCCCCGAAAAGGATTTCGGCGTCTTCTTCAAACAATCGCTCGGCACGAACGATCTGACCAAGACGTTTGCACGCCTTAACACGGGCGAGCACAACGGATTCAGCAGTTTCATTTCCGCCTCCCATGAGGAAGCGGACAAGTGGAAGGGCAAGGGCAGCCTCAAGGCCGACAAGGTCGAGTGGAACGCATTGTTTGAGGGCGGCAATGGCAATTCCACCAATGCGATCGTGAAATACCATCGTCAAGAAAACTACAACTACTACACCATCAGCAAAGGGCAGTACGAGCAATACGGGCGCGATTACGATTATTCGGAAACCCTCAAGCGCAACAGCAGCGGGCAGATCTCTAGTTATTACAAACTGAACCGCAACCCCTTCGAGAACCTGACGGCATCCCTCACCCAGCGCTTTCAGTTGCGAGACGATCTTACGCTGACCTTCCAGCCTTACTACTACTGGGCTAATGGCGGAAGCTTTAGCCCCGGTTCGGCCTCTTCGCTGTCCAGCACTTCGGATCAGGCCGGTAACTATGATCTGAGCAATTTGTCCTACAACACTTACTATCGTCCATCTTGGAGCGAGACCTGGCGTCCTGGCGTTACGACTAAGTTGAAATGGGATTTCAGCGAGCAGCATAGCCTGGATTTCGGCTATTGGTACGAGCGTGCTCGGCAGCGTCAGACACAGCCGTTCATCTCCATTGAGGAAGACGGCACGCCGGACGATATCTGGGCCGATTACGGTTCATCGAACCAGGTGGTGGACGCGAACGGCAACACCGTACAGGGACGGAATTATTACACCGTAACGCCTGCTCAAAAGCTCTGGGTTCAGGATACCTGGTATTTTTCGCCGGACCTGACTTTCACGACTGGACTGTCATACGAGTACGTGGAGCGTAAAGGCAACAATCGAGGCAGCCTTTACGACGAGCCGGAAAAACGGAATGCGAAATATCACGAGTTCCTGCCCAACTTCAGCGCCAAATACCAGATTAACGAGGAAAACCAGGCGTTCTATAACGTTACGCGTAACATGCGTACGCCGCAGAACTATGTGCTGTACAACACTGGTGACTCGATCAGCCTGAATCCCGAGCTGAGCTGGAACCAGGAGCTGGGCTGGCGCTTCACCCGTGACGACATGGCCCTAAGCGCCACACTGTTCTACCTGACCTTCAAGGATCGCCAGCTCTCCAGCTACGACACCAACGGCGACTATGTGATGATCAATGTCGGCGATGTGGTGAACAAGGGCCTGGAGCTGGAGTGGAGCGGCCTGCTGCCTTATAACTTCAACTATTACGCGTCCTATACCTACACCGATTCAGAACAACAGGACGACATCACGACCCGTAATACCCAGCTTCCTACATCTGGCAAGCAGGTGGCCAACGTACCCAAGAACATGTTCAACCTGAGTTTCGGCTATGACGATGGCCGTTACTACGGAAACATCGTCGGGAAGTATGTCGGCTCCTACTACGGTGACCTGACCAACGACGAAAAGATCTCCGGTCGGACCGTCTTCGACCTGAATACCGGCGTCCGGCTGCCGGTCAACAAAAAGATGTTCAAGAGCGCGGCCATTCGCTTTTCCGTGGCCAACCTGTTTGACAAGGAGTACCTCAGCTCGGCTCGCACCATCGGGTTCAATGCCCAGCCGTACAACGGGCTGAGTTCGAGCACGTCCTACTACAACGTAGGTGAAGAGCGCACGGCTGTCGTCTCGTTCGAGGCGTCCTTCTAACCCAGGCTGTCGGCTTCGGCGGCGGGTGCCGAAGCCGATCCATTGCACAGGTAGTGAGGTTTCACGATGAACATGGATCTGCTCCACGATATCACCTTCTATATTCTCTACGGGGCGGCGGCGCTGGCAGCGTTCGTCATTGTCGAGCGTGGCATTTTTTTCAGCTTCAACCTGCGTCAGGCCAAAAGGCTCGAAACGGTACTCAGGCATCAGACGCAGCACGTTGACGAGCTGCCAGGAGAAGTGACTCGACGCAAAAGCCTGCCGTTGGAGATGGTGCGTCAGCTATTCGAACAGAAGCGGGGCCTGGCGACGCACAAGGACCTGGAAGACCTGAGCGAGTCGATCTACATCGCCACACGCAGCAAGCTGATGCACGGCCTGTGGATTCTCGAAACGGTAGTCACCGCCGCGCCGCTGCTGGGCTTGCTCGGCACCATCCTAGGTATTATCGATACGTTCAAGGCGCTTGCGGTGGCCGGCGTATCCGACCCTGGCGAAGTGTCCCGAGGTATTGGTACGGCGCTGTATGCCACGGCCCTGGGTATTGCCATTGCCCTGATGGGCATGGTTTTTCACAATTATTTTCAGGATCGAATCGAGCGCATCACAGACCATCTGAAAATTCTGCTTTTGCGTGCCGGTATGGGGACGTCGTTCCAGGCAGAACACGATGAAGGCGTGGCGCCTGCACGTTATCAACCCGCCTGACGAGACGAGACCTGCCATGCTTCGAAATACCCTATCGCTACGGTGGGCCTGTGCCCTGATACTGGCGGGGCTCGTCGGGTGCGCCACTTCGCCACGCGCACCCGTTGAGGTCAATATTCTGGCCATCAACGATTTTCATGGTTACCTTCAGCCCAATACGTTCCGCTATGCCGACCCGGCCGCGCCTGATGGCGTCCGCTCAATCAAGGCAGGCGGTATCGCCACGCTGGGCGGTATGCTGGATGAGTTGCGTCAGCAGGACCCGCAGCTCCTGTTTGTCAGTGCGGGCGATCTGATTGGCGGAAGCCCGCCGATTTCAGCCCTGTGGGCTGATGAGCCGACCCTGGAGGCCTTCAAGGCGATGGGGCTGCGTTTTTCAGCATTGGGTAACCATGAGCTGGACGCCGGAAAGGAGGAACTGCTCCGGCAGATCCATGGTGGCTGTGATTCTGTACGCAAGGACAAAGCCTGTACGTTCCGGGCCGATTTCAGCGGCACCGGCTTCCCGTATCTGGCGGCCAATGTGATCGACACTCAGACCGGCCAACCGCTGCTTCCGCCGTATCGCATCGAAGAGGCACATGGTGTCAAAGTCGCCTTTGTTGGGGCGGTCTTGCAAGATGTAGCATCGGTCGTCAGGCCCAGCGGCCTGGCAGGTCTGCGGGTCACGGATGAGGCCGAGGCGATTAATGCGTTGATTCCTGAACTCGAAAAGCAAGGCGTGAACGCTATCGTGGCGGTGGTCCACCAGGGTGGCGCTACACCAGAGCCCTTCGACAAACCCGATTGTGAGCACCTGCAGGGGGACATCGTAGATATTGCCCAACGGCTTTCGCCTCGGGTGGATGCGCTGATTTCAGCGCACACGCACCAAGCCTATCTGTGTCGCGTCGGGCGCTTGTTGATCACGCAGGGTAATTCCTACGGCCATCTGCTGACGCACCTGACTTTGACCGTTACGCCCGGTGAACATCGGGTCACCTCGGTAACTGCCAGTAACCTTGTCGCTGACCCGAACCGTTACAAGCCTAGCCCCCAATTGGCCGCGTTACAGGCGGAAATCGAGTCGCGCAGCCGGGATATCCTGCAACGGCCTATCGCCCGTATCCAGGGCAATCTGCTAGGTCGCAAGCTCAATCGAGCCGGCGAATCCCTGGCGGGTAATGTGATCGCCGATGCTCAACTGGCCGCTACCCGCTCGATGGGCGCCCAAGTGGCTTTCATGAACCTCGGCGGTATCCGTGGGGATCTTTTCCTTGAGCCGGGGCAGGACCGCCTGACCTATTCCCAGGTAGCGAGCGTGCAGCCGTTCAATAACAGCCTGGTCCTGCTGACGCTGACGGGCAGTCAATTACAGGCATTGTTAAACGAGCAATGGAGTCAGACAGGAGACTTCAATCCCTTACAGGTCTCCAGTACGTTCAGCTACCGCTGGGATGGTCGCCGCCCGGTGAATGATCGAGTCGTTCCCGGCAGTCTGCGGATCGAGGGCAAGCCGGTTGAGGCGAATCGCTCCTATACCGTGGTAGTCAATAACTTCCTGGCTGAAGGCGGCGATCGGTTTTCCATTCTGACGAAGGCCCAGACGCATCGTGATACGGGCATCTCTGACATTGAAGCCTTGATCAATCACTTGATGGCCTTGGATAAGGCCGGAACGCCGGCAGGAGGAGCTACGGCCGAACGTATCGTCAGGGTTGATAAAACCTTGTAAGCGCCGATGCCCCTGGACAATCGGGCAGTTTGTCCAGGGGCAAAAAGACGGTAGAACGAATGGACATAACTGACGACAGGACAGGATGTATGAACGCAAGGTCATGGTATGCCGTGTTGGCGACTGTTATAGGATGCACATGGCACATTCAGGCCCTGGCCTGGGGCCAACTGGGCCATGCGCTCGTGGCCGATCTGGCCGAGAGGCAGTTGAGCCCGATAGCTCGTGTTGAGGCGCAGCGGCTGCTGGCCGTGGTTGATCAGCCGAGCCTGGCGGCCGTTTCCAGTTGGGCCGATAGCTTGCGAACGAACCCGGACGAGCAGGCGCTGTGGAAAGAGACCCAGCGGGAACATTACATCAACTATACCCATGCGGACTGCCTGTACGAGGCGGCTCGTGACTGTCCCGAGGGGCAGTGCATCGTGTCTGCCATCGAGCGGAACGCCGCTGTGCTGGCCAATCCGTTAGCAACGGATCAGGAGCGTGTACGGGCATTGATGTTTGTTGTGCATTACGTGGGTGATATTCACCAGCCGCTGCACAACGGCTACCGTGACGACAAGGGTGGAAACGATTATCCGGTCCGAATCGCCGGCAAGCAGACCAACCTGCACACCGTGTGGGACAGCTATCTGCTGTCGACCCGACGGCTGGATGAAAAGACCTATGCCCAGCGTCTGAAGGCGTTGCCGCACAAGGACGCTACCGGTCCGGTCGAGTGGTCGCAGGAGTCCTGCCGTATCGTGCGGGACGATGGCCTTTATCCTGCGGCCCTGACGGTCTCTGCTGACTCCAGTGAACCAGCGCAAGGCGCGGCTAATACAGCAATCGATACGGTCGACAGGGCGTATGTAGCCCAGTATCGGCCGCTGGCTGAAAAGCGTATCCAGCAGGCGGCGGTACGGTTGGCACAGCTATTGAACACCAGCCTTATCGCCGGTGCGCCTATAACCGGAGATTAACCCCAGGTTGCCACCGGTAAGCTGCTTCGCTATTGTTTTGGGCATTGATGCGGCGTGCCGTCGGATCACGTAAGCGTTAACGTCAGCCAACGTGCTAACTCGCAGTGTGCCTTCATGAAGGCTGGCGGGCGGGCGTGGCTGTTTCCGATGTTAAAGCATTGGGTTCTCCAGTATCGCTTCCGCCAATGCACTGCGTTCCGAGACTTTGCATTGGAGTGCAATCATGTCTTCTTCGAGTTCTTCTCAAAGCGCTGAAGCTACGCCGGCGTTAAACGGCACACTCGTGCTGATCCTTATCAATGCGACCGTCTTTTTTTGTTGTCTGACAATCAGCATGTCGCTGGGCGTCGTACCGGCTTACGTCCATCAGACGCTGGGCTTTGGTAATGTTATCGTTGGATTGACGGTAGGGCTGCAATCCCTGGCCACCGTCATGACTCGCCGCTACGCCGGGCAAATGGCCGACATGCGCGGAGCGAAAAGTGCCTTGCTGCGTGGGCTCTGTGCGGCCAGTCTGGCCGGTATCACTATGTTTGTTACCAGCCTGCTGTTAGGGATGGAAACGTTGCAACTGGCGACATTGTTTATCAGCCGGTTGTTTCTGGGCATCGGTGAAAGCCTGCTGATTACGGGTGCGCTGGCTTGGGCAATTGGACGGCTCGGTGCAGCGCAGTCGGGCCGGGTCATGTCATGGACGGGCGCGGCAATCTTTAGCGCCCTGGCGGCTGGCGTGCCGGCAGGCGTCTGGCTGGAAAGCGTGGGCGGTTTCCAGAGCGTGACTGTTGCTATCTGCCTGTTGCCTGTTCTGGCTTTTCTGGTATGCGCCCGGGTCGGCGGTGTTCGCCCATTGGGAACGGCCAGTACGCAGCTGCCGTATTCCAAGGTGATCGGCCTGGTCTGGCGCGAGGGCAGTGTCCTGGCCTTGCACGGTGTAGGATTTGCCACCATCGGCGCGTTCATCGTGCTTTATTTCAACGCTCAGGGGTGGGCGGGGGCGGGTATGGCGCTCTCGGTCTTTGGGATTGCCTTTGTCATGGTACGGCTGGTGCTGGGTTGGTTGCCGGACCGTCGCGGCGGTGTGCCGGTAGCGTTCGGTTCGATCCTGATTGAAATCGCCGGACTTCTGCTGCTCTGGCAAGCCACGTCTCCCTGGATGGCCTTTCTCGGGGCAGGGCTTGCAGGCTGCGGCTCTTCCCTGGTCTTTCCCTCCATGGGGCTCGAAGTGGTCAAGCGTGTTCCGGCCAGCATTCGCGGAACATGCCTTGGTACTTATTCGGCGTTTCTGGATGTGGCGTATCTCATCAGTGGTCCGGTCACGGGCGCCATTGCAACAGCGTTTGGGTATGGTTCGGTCTACTTGGTCAGCGCACTGGCAGCCTGCGCGGCGCTGGGTCTATTGGTCGTAACGGCTCGGCTGTTCAGTCGGACGGCGGTTGGGGCTGAAGAGGAGTGCCGCCCCTGAAAGCAGCGGATCGAGTTAAGAGCGCTGGCACTTTATTTAGATCAGTTCAGTTGTCCGCCGGTTTCTCTAAGGTCCTTACCGGTCGCTATGGCCGTGCGCAGGGCCAGTTCAAGACCGGCGACAACTGTATCCAGCGCAAGGCTTGGCTGTCCGGGGTGCCTGGCTGCCTGTTCAGGCAGGTAGGGAATGTGGATAAAACCAGCGCGTACGTTCGTACCGGCGAGGCGGTGCATCAGGCCGTAAAACACATGATTGCAGACAAAGGTTCCCGCCGTTTGCGAAATGGACGCCGGAATGCCGGACGTGCGCAAGGCATGAGCCATGGCCTTGATGGGTAACGTTGAGAAATAAGCAGCCGGGCCACCGGGTACGACAGGCGTATCGATGGGCTGCTGGCCGTTATTATCGGCGATACGCGCATCGTTCACGTTGATGGCGACCCGCTCGATCGAAAGGTCTGCCCGGCCGCCAGCCTGACCAACCCCAATGACCAGGGCTGGCTGGTAAGCCGCCAGGGCATGATCCAGTGCTACCAGCGCAGCCCCGAAAACACAGGGGAGCTGCCGCGTCACAATATAGGCGCTACTCAACTTGAGGCCATCCAGGCGGCGCACAGCCTCCCACGAGGGGTTAATCGGCTCGTTTTCGAAAGGTTCGAATCCAGTGAGCAGAATGGTTGTCATGGCGCCGCCTCTCCTTGGGGTGATCATGGGGTCTGACAGGCCTTATAAGCCGGTGTTGCATCGCGCCCGGGCCAAATCTGTGTCACATGAGTACATACAGCAGCACAATGTTGACCAGTAGTAGTGCCAGGGCGGTCGGTATCTGTGCCTTGATCACACTGTTCTTGTCCGGCAGGTTGAGCAGGGCGGCAGGAACAATGTTGAAATTAGCCGCCATGGGTGTCATCAGCGTCCCGCAGTAGCCCGAGAACATGCCAATGGCCGCCATGACCGCCGGATTGGCGTCATACACACCCACCAGGATCGGGACGCCCACGCCGCCGGTCATGACCGGAAAGGCCGCGAAGCCGTTACCCATCACAACGGTAAACAACGCCATTCCCACTACATAGACCGTCACGGCCACCAGGCGGTAATCCATGTTGATATAGGCCGTCGTTAGATGAGCGACTGCCTTACCCACACCAGCATCGTTGAACAGTAAGCCCAGCATGGCGAGCATCTGTGGCAGGACCAGCGCCCAGCCGAGCGCCTCGGTCAGACGGCGCGACTCACGCATGGACTGCATTGGCGTGTCGCGGGTCAGCCAGCAGGCTAGAGCCAAGGCAACCAGACAGCCAACGCCCAACGAAACAAAGGTGACATTTTTGGGATCGAGCAGCGGCACGCCGCCGATGTGAGCATCCTTGACTATCACCGAGCCGATGACCGTGACCAGTGGAATGGCCAAGGCTGGAATGAAAAGTTTGTTGCGTAAACGCTGTGCACTGGCCTGGCGCTTTTTCGGCGGCAGCTCACCATGCCGGCCCAGCCCGACCCCGCCGGTACCGGCAATCAAGGCCATGAGCAGAACACCGATACCCACCCATACAGGCGGCAGAAGGTCAGCTATCAGAAAGACCAGGCTGAATAACGCCCAGAACAGGCCGGTCGTCCAGCGCTTGGGGTGATTCTTATCAGTAAAGGTCATCAGGGCCGTGATCGCCAGAATCGCGCCGGCCAGCCAGTACAGGTATTGAATCGAAAGGATCATCGTATCACTCCTGTGACACAGCGGCGGGTAGCGTGGGGGCTGCCTGTTGGCCGCCGAGTTCGCGCTCGAGACGGCTATCGAAGCGCTTGAGGCGCACCGCATGGATAATAAAGGCGCAGATGGCAGTCGGAATGCCCCAGAACGCGATATGCAGAGGTTCTACGTCAATACCCGATCCGAGCAGGAATGTGTGCATCAGGGCAATGGCGCCAAAGGCGACAAAAATGTCTTCGCCAAAGAACAACCCAATGTTGTCAGTGGCCGCACAGAGGGCGAGGAGCCTATAGCGGACGGCCTCCGGCAATTTACCGTAGCGGTTCTCGGCCGCGCCTTCAGCCATGGGCGCCAGTAACGGACGTACCATTTGCGGATGCCCGCCCAGGCTGGTGAGCCCCAGGGCAGCGGTGGTCTCGCGGACAAACAGGTAAGCGATCAGCAGGCGACCTACGGTGGCCGAGCGGATCCTGCCGATGAAGTGCTGAGCATGTTCTCGCAAACCATGCCGTTCCAGCAGGCCGATAATAGCCAGGGGTAGCAGGATGATCAGGGGAAGGGCCCGGGTCTTGATAAAGCCGGTCCCAATAGTGGCCAGGATTGTTTCGAGCGGCATGGCTGCGGCAAACCCTGTAGCCAGAGCAGTCAAGGCAACGACCAGCATAGGGTTAAAACGCAGGACGAAGCCGATGACGATGACGAGTACACCGATCAACGGCCAGAGGTTGACTGTGGTTTGCATAGGGTTCCCCCTTTGCCGTTCGGACCCAGGGCAGACTGGCGTCACGGCTGTGCGGAAGCGTTCGGGTGCGCCTCCATGGATTTGATGCGCCGCCCGATTCGGCGTCGTTTCTTATTGTGCTCTGCAGGTGCAAGGCGTCATGCACCTGGCCATGTGGATTGAAAATCCCGACATGCTCGCAGCGCTTCGTACAGCAGCGAAGCAGGCGCATTTTTTGTGTGGAAATCGCCTGGCGTCCAACAAATAAAAGTGTTCACCCCTGATAAAAATGTCATGTCCTGGGGATGTGGTTGCCAGGTAGTACAGCGCACCCCAATCCCGGTACAGTGAAAAAAGCTTATGAAGACAGGGATGCCGTATGAATCTCAGGTTTCTCGAAACGTTCGTCTGGGTGGCCAGGTTGGGCAGTTTTCGACTGACGGCCGAAAAGCTATCCAGTACCCAGGCGGCCATTTCCAGCCGTATCGCCGTGCTGGAAAGCGAACTGGGCGTGCAATTGTTTCTGCGTGATCCGCGAGGTGTAACCTTGACGGCTGATGGCCAGAAAGTCTTGGTTTATGCCGAGCGCATGATCGACACGTGGCAAGACCTGCGGCAGGGGCTGGGGCAGACGTCCCGTTTGAGCGGCCGGGTACGCATCGGCGTGATGGATACGGTAATTCACAGCTGGTTGAGCGCGTTTTTCGCCGCTGTGACAGAGGCGCATCCGGAGGTTGAGATCGAGCTGGTGGCCGATACCGCACTGAACCTCAGCGAGCAACTGCTCAAGGGGCAGCTTGATCTGATCTTCCAGACCGACCTGCTGCGGGCCGACAGTGTGCGTAATCTCAAGCTGGCCAGTTATCCGGTCGGCTGGATCGTGGCCGTGAACTCTCCGCTGGACCAAGCCTATGATTCGATAGAAGCGCTGGCACGCGAGCGGCTGATTACCTTTTCTCGCCACTCCCGGCCGCATCAGGACCTCCTGAATTTTCTTCATCAACAAAGTATCACCGTACCCCGGGTCAGCTGCGTCAACTCGGTAGCGGCAATCATCCAGTTGGTTCATGAGGGGTTCGGTATAGGGGTGTTGCCGCCCGCCCTGGTCAATGTTTCCCTGGCTCAAGGGGCGTTGCGGCTGCTTGAGCTGGAAACACCACCGCCGTTTGCCGTTTATGCCAGCTGGCATACCGGTGTCGGCCTCTCCTTAAACGAAGCCCTTGTTGCACTTAGTCGTCAGGTGGTTGGCGAATTCTGCCAGCAGTTTGGCCCGGGGCAGGCCGTGCTGGCTTGAGGTCAGGTATCAACCAGAAAGCTTATCGCCGGGGTCACGAAACTTTTGTTGGACAGTCCGAGCATTTTCCTCAAAGACTTGTCTTTCCGCCTGGAAGGAACTCCCGACATGAGCACGCGTATCCTGTTGAACTGTGACATGGGTGAAAGCTTTGGGGCCTGGACCATGGGGGATGATGCCCATGCCATGCCGCTGGTGGATCAGGCCAATCTGGCCTGTGGTTTTCACGCGTCCGATCCGCTGACCATGCAGCGTACCGTAGCGCTGGCTGTCAGGCATGGCGTGTGCATTGGTGCTCACCCGGCTTATCCGGATCTGGTCGGCTTCGGCCGACGGCACATGGCCTGCTCCCCCGAGGAAGTGAAGGCGCTCGTGCTGTATCAGATCGGTGCGTTGGACGCCTTTTGCCGTGCAGCAGGCAGCACGGTGGACTATGTGAAGCCTCATGGTGCGCTATACAACGATCTGGTCCGCGACGATGCGTTGCTAACCGCTGTGCTGGAGGCTTGTGCCCTGTATCGTGAGGGACTGCCGCTCATGCTTCTGGCCAAAGCAGACAATACCCGTGAGCAGCGTCTGGCCGAGGCGGCAGGCGTGCCGCTCCTGCGCGAGGCGTTTGCCGACCGCGCCTACCTGCCGGATGGTCAACTAGCCCCACGGCGCGAAGCGGGAGCGGTGCACCATGATCCGGAGCGCATTCTCGCTCAGGCCATTGCCATCTCTCGGCGTGAGCCCTTTCCAGGATTCGACGGCAAGCCGTTACGTCTCATAGCCGATAGCCTGTGTGTACATGGCGATAATGCCGAGTCCCTGGCCGTTTTGCGTCGCCTGCGGGCGGCTCTGGATGCGGCATGATCCGTATCGAACCCTTTGGCGCCGAGGCGCTGATGCTGACCCTGGCCGACACGCCAAAAGAGCGTTTGCCCGGTCGTATTGCCCAACTGGCCGATAACCTGTCCCAGGCATTAGGCGATGCTCTCATCGATCTGGTGCCCGGTTGGACGACCCTGCTGATCCATTACGATGTCATGCAGTACAGCCTGTCGGAAATCCAGGCGCGGGTAATGCCTGTCATTGAAGATTGGCATCAGGAGTCGGACGATTTGGAGCGCGTGGCCCGGTTGCACGAGATTCCCGTCTGGTATGCCGGACCTGATCTAGAGAGCGTGGCCAAGGCCTGCTCCCTGGCGGTAGAACAGGTTATCGACCTGCACAGCCGACGCGAATACCGGGTCGGTGCCATCGGTTTTGCGCCGGGGTTTCCCTATTTGGGCGAATTGGACGAGCGGCTCGTCTTGCCACGACTGGCCTCGCCACGTGTGCGGGTCGAGGCGGGCAGTGTCGCAATCGCTGAACGGCAAACGGCAATCTATCCTCAGGCTTCGCCGGGGGGCTGGCACGTGCTGGGGTTTAGTGCGTGGCGCTTGTTCGATCCTCAGGCCGAGCCGCCGTGCCCCTTGGCGGCAGGTGACCGGGTACGCTTCATTGCAGTTGACGAGGCGACTTATCGTGCAGAAGGAGGGCAAGCAGCATGGGATTAAAAATCATCAAGCCAGGGCCGTTGAGTCTGCTTCAAGATCCGGGACGCTTTGGTTGGCGGCACCTGGGCGTTTCTGTATCCGGCCCAATAGACCTTCAGGCTGCTGCCTGGGCTAATCATTTGCTGGATAACCGCTGGGAGGCACCGCTTCTGGAAATCGCCCTCGGTGGGGTTGAGCTTGAAGCAGAAGTGGATACCTGGCTGGCCCTGACTGGTGCGCCGATGGGAGCACTGCTCGATGGACGACCAGTGCCGGCCTGGTCTCGGTTTTCCATCAAGGCCGGACAAACGCTGAAGCTGGGCTTTGCCCAAAGTGGGCAGCGTGCCTATCTGGCTGTATGTGGCGGCATTACTGCCACGCCGATATTGGGAAGCGTGGCTACTCATCGACGGGACGGGCTAGGCGGGTTACAGCACAATGGTCAGCCTCTGAAAGCCGGTGACCACCTCCCATGCATAGCCGCTCCGGATGCCTTTGACCAAACGCGTGGCGCTGCGGGCCGTTTTATTCCGGATTACCGAGAAGCCCCCAGGGTACGCCTGATCATTGGAGGCGACGGTGAACGGTTCGGCCCTGAACAACAGGCCCGTTTTTTCGAAAACACCTGGCATGTTCAGCCGCAATCGGATCGCATGGGTATCCGTCTGTCCGGTAAGGTGCCGCTCGTGCCGCCGACGCGGCAGTGGTCGTTGGGTGTGCTGGCCGGTACGGTGCAGGTACCACCGCAAGGACAGCCTATCGTGCTTATGGCGGACTGCCAGACCATGGGCGGTTATCCGGTGTTGGGCTTTGTGCATCCGTTGGACCTGGGGCGTCTGGCGCAATGCCCTGCACACCATGCAGTACACTTTATTCCCGCTGAACTTGGCACTGTTCAGGCTGAATTACGCCAGTTTTATAGCTTTTTCAAGAACCATGCGCTTGGATTGTGTCCAAGCCAAGAGGGCTCGCTGGTGTGATCATTTTTGCCGAGTCCGGAGCGATGACGTATAACGTTAAGCATGTATGGCCAAGGCAAATTGACGTAAACGCTAATGAAAACACCCAAGCGCATGGAATCTCTGGTCGAGGACGGCCTGATCGACGAGGTGCTGCGCCCGCTGATGAGCGGCAAGGAAGCGTCCGTATATGTAGTCCGGTGCGGTGACGAAATTCGTTGCGCTAAGGTTTACAAGGAGGCTAACAAGCGCAGCTTCCGTCAGGCGTCCGAGTACCAGGAGGGTCGTAAGGTGCGTAACAGCCGTCAGGCGCGCGCCATGGCCAAAAGCACCAAATACGGCAAGAAGGAACGGGAGGAGGCCTGGCAGAATGCCGAAGTCGCCGCCTTGTACCGGCTGGCAAGTGCCGGAGTTCGGGTGCCCAAGCCGCATGATTTCCTGGATGGCGTTCTGCTGATGGATCTTGTGACGGACGACCGGGGGGATGCCGCTCCGCGGCTGAACGACGTTGAACTAACACCTGAAGAGGCTCGGGAGTACCATGAGCTGATGATCCGGCAGGTTGTACGCATGCTGTGTGCCGGCCTGGTGCACGGTGACCTGTCCGAGTTCAACGTACTGCTGGCAACCGATGGTCCAATGATTATCGACCTGCCGCAGGCGATCGACGCGGCAGGTAACAACCATGCCTTCCGCATGCTGGCACGGGATGTGGAAAACATGGCCCAGTACTTTGGACGCTTTGCTCCTGAGCTGAAAAAGACCCGGTATGCACCTGAGATGTGGGCACTCTATCAAAAGGGTGAGTTGTATCCCGATACGCCGCTTACAGGCGTCTATGCTGAACCGGAAGGAGAGACTGATATCTCGTCCGTCATGCATGAGATCGAAGATGCCCGGCGCGAAGAGGCGCGTCGCCAGGCGGCTCGTAAAGAGGCCGAGTCACCTTCGTCTAACGATGAGCCTCCGCCACCGCCATGGCTAAGCTGACCCCGCGCTTGGCCCGGTGTGATCATCTTATTAGGTAGTAACTATGAAAGGTCATACGCAAGTCATCGATTATCTAAAAGATCTGCTGCGCGGTGAGTTGGCCGCGCGCGATCAGTATTTCATTCACTCTCGCATGTATGCTGACTGGGGCTACTGGCGCCTCTACGAACGCATCAATCATGAAATGGAGGAGGAGACTCAGCACGCTGACGCGCTTTTGCGGCGTATCCTCTTTCTCGAAGGCCAACCGGACATGCGACCCAAGGACATTGACATCGGCCATACCGTACCGGACATGCTGCGCAGCGACCTGGCGCTCGAATATGAGGTTCGCGAAGCCCTGGCCAAAGGCGTGGCCTTATGTAACCAATTGGAGGACTTCGTCAGCCGTGAGATTCTGGTTGCCCAGCTGGAGGACACCGAAGAAGACCACGCCTACTGGTTGGAACAGCAGCTCGGCCTGATTGACAAGATGGGCTTGGAAAACTACCTGCAATCGCAGATGAAGGCTGGGCCTGCGATCGAACAGGCCTGAGGCGAACCGCCGCCAGGCGGCATCGCTCCTATATTGTCCCGGTCAGTTGCTCACGTGGCCGGGTTGACGCACACATCGCTCAAGCCCACCTCCACGGCACGCCGCTCGATACTGGGCTGCACATGCAGCTCCCACGGGGTATCGGAAACGCCGCGCGGTTCGGGCACATGCTTGATCAAAAGCTGCATGATTGCTTGCTCCTGTGTAACCGGCTCGAAGCTTTCCATCGTTTCCTCAAGCGGCTCGCCATTGAAGCGGTAAGTAATCGTGTAGCGGTGCAGGGTATGCATGGTGCCGTCTCCCTCGAATCCTATAAGCCGTAGCGTATGGACCGCCGCAGACGCCCGGACGTTTCACGTTCAATGCTCCAAGCGCATGGAAGGGGTCGATGTGACACGCCTCCAACAGAAGCTTGCCGCCTGCATGTCTCGCATCCATGGCGTCCAGGCGACGCGCTCTATCGGATGGACATCAAGATTTAGTTGGGTTGAACGATACGCTGGGTAGAGAGGGCGCTACGAGTAGCCTGAGCTCGTGAGGACCGGTGGTGAGCACAATAAAACGTCTGAAAATTCTTCTAGGTGCCTTGATACTGAGCGCCGGGCCATCGCTTATGGCGGATGAGGGGCCCCTTCGTATCGTCACTGAAGAGCTGCCACCTTACAACATGACCCGGCAAGGCCAGATCACTGGCTTTAGTACCGAAGTGATCCAGGCCGTCCTCTCGCGTATCGGCATGCAAGGACATTTTCAATCGATGCCGTGGGCGCGTGCCTATGACATCGCCTTGAGCAATGAAAATGTCCTGATTTACTCCATTGCACGCATTCCTGAGCGTGAACAGCGTTTTAAATGGGTAGGGGTTATTGCACCGTCCAGATGGGGGCTGTTCAGCCTTAAGAGCCGAAACCTTTCTTTTACCCAACTCAACGATGCTCAGCGCTACCAAATAGCCACTGTTAATGGCGATGTAGGCCAACAGTATTTGCAGTCCAAGGGTTTCGAAATGGGGAGGAATCTCCAGTCGAGCAATACTCATGAGCAGAACTACCTCAAGCTCAGAAGCGGACGGGTCGATCTATGGATCGCCAACGAAGTTATGGCGCGCTATCTGGTGCGGCAGGGCGGTGAAGACCCCGCGAAGGTCATCGAGTCGGTCTATCCCGTGAAAGAGCTTGATCTGGGAGAAGGGCTATACATGGCCTTTGGTGTTAAGACGGCGGATGTTCTGGTCAAGCGCTTCCAGGATGGTCTGGCCGCGATTCATGCGGACGGCACCTATGCGGCACTGGTAAAAAAATGGCTCCAGTGAACGACAAGTCTGCCCGGCCTGATGCTTCGCGAGGTCATTTTCAGCGGTCGTTGGGGCTGCGTCTGGTCTTTGCAACGCTCGGGTTCTGCGCATTTTTTACGCTGATTACTGTGTCGGTCCGTTCCTGGGTGGAGTGGGGTGACCATGTAAAGCTGATGAACCAGGACTTGGCTCTGATCGAGCAGGTTTATCAGCGAACCTTGAGCAAAGCGATTTGGGAAATGGACCAGGAATCGCTTGAGGCGCATCTGGAGAGCGCCATTCAGGTTGAGTCAGTTGGTCGGGTCGTGTTGAAGCAGATTGCGGCACAGGGGGACCCGATTGTCATGACACGCATACGAACAGGATGGAAGCCGTCGCGGTTCGCACCAACACGTCAGCTGACATTGACGTATGAGCCATTTGTCGGTGCTCGCGAAGATATAGGAGAACTGATCCTCTACGGTGATGAGAACATTTTGTTCACTGAAATGAAGAAAGAAATCTTCAATATCAGCGTGCTTCAGGTAATCCAGTGCCTATTGATCGCTAGTTTGATTCTGCTCTTGTTCAATCGCTCGGTTACCGTACACGTTAGTCGAATCGCCCGACACTTGGCTCGGTTAACGCCGGAGAACCTACGGGAGCCGCTGCAACTGGATCGGCCGGCACAACGTGATGATGAGCTGAGTGCTCTGGAACAGGGTATTAATCAGCTTCAGGACAATCTCTCCGGTTACCTGGATCGTCAGTACAGTTACGAACAAGAGCTGGCTGCGCACCGGGACCGCCTGGCCGAACGTGTACGCGAGCGCACCGCCGAGCTGGAAAGCTTGAGCGTGGCCCAGCAGGTTGTTTTGAGCCTCTCGCATCGTCTGATCCATGCACCTTATGAAAAGCTCGATGCTTTTCAACAATCATGTCTGGCCGAAGTGGCTCAGCGGTTGGGTGCACGACATGCCCTGTGGTATCAGCGCACTTCGAACAACCTCTGTTTCGAGCTATTTATGCAGTGGCGGTGCGCTGAGGTCAATGCGCCTCCCCGGCAGCTTGAAGGCGTACGGCTAGTGCACTTGGATGTCGCCTTGGATGCGGGCGCACCGGTCATTGCCAATTCCTGGAAGGCGCTGACGGAGCTGCTAACGCCTTATGGCGCTAAGCCTTTTCTTATTTTGCAGGCAGAGGCAATCGCCTTTGTTCCTGTAGGTCGCGGAGAGGAAGACCTGGGATTCCTGGTATTTACCAAAGCCTCAGCCGTTGAGGCTTGGCGAGCAGATGAGTGCGCCTTGATGGCCATGACTGCTCAGATGCTCTTACACAGTGCACGGCACAAGGCCCAATTGAATGACATCCTGCAAAGTCAGCAGGCTTTGCGGCTGGCCAATGCGCAACTTGAGGAACTGTCGCGCAGTGATTCGCTGACGGGATTGCCGAACCGCCGGCATTTCGATGAGGTGAAAGAGATTGAGCTGCGTCGTGCACAACGCTCCGGGCAGCCGCTGTCCGTGCTGCTGTGCGATGTCGATTTCTTCAAGCGTTACAACGATACCTATGGACATGCCGTAGGAGATCAATGCTTGCGCCAGGTGGCGCAGACCATGCGGGCCAGCATTGCGCGCGCCGGTGATGTGGTAGCCCGGATCGGTGGGGAGGAATTTGCCGTCATTCTGCCGGCAACGGATGCGGCAGCGGCCTTGTCGCTGGCCGAGCGCCTGCGCCTGGCGGTGATCGACCAAGCCATTCCCCATACGGCTTCAAGCGTTGCTGAGCACATTACGCTCAGCATCGGGCAGGCCACGCTTGAGCCGGGCGAGACCGCTACCTTCGAAGCCCTGTTGGAGCTGGCCGACCGTGCCTTGTACCAGGCCAAAGCCGCAGGCCGTAATCAGATCGTGAGTTATACGCTCAAGGAGTTCTCATGAGGCTGTATATAACTGCTGCAGCTTTCTTGTTTCTGGTCACGCCCTGGCTTCAGGCCGAAACCATTCACGTTGTCACTGAACAAACCCCCTATACAGGCGTGCGTGATGGCAAGGTAGTGGGTGCAGCCACTAAGGTTGTGGAGCTGACCTTGAATCGTGCAGAGTTGAAGGATTACCGGATCAATTTGTATCCATGGGCCCGGGCCTATGACATGGCGATGCATCAGCCCAATGTACTGATTTTTCTGATCGCTCGTACGCCAGAACGTGAAGCACTTTTCAAGTGGACTGGTGAGGTAACAAACGTCCAGTACCACCTGTACAAGCTCAAATCCCGTACCGATATCCAGCCTAAGGATGTGCAGGATGCCCGGCGATACAACATCGGGGTATTGCGTAATGACGTCCGTCATCAGTACCTGACCAGTCAGGGCTTCACCCGGCTAGTCGTCTCCGCAACCTCTCGCGACAACTTTCATAAGCTGCTCAACAACCAGATTCAGCTCGTACCTATGACTGATGGCGATGCGGCAGCGGAGTGTGAACAGAGCCGGTTCGACTGTTCGCAACTGGAAAAGCTGTTAACACTGGATCGTATGAATGCACCGCTTTACATAGCCTATAGCCTGCAAACGCCGGATGAGACAGTCGAGCGTACTCGCAAGGCCTTCTTGCAGCTCAAGGCAGAGGGAGTGGTTGATAAAATTCTTGGGACACATTGATTCAGACGTAGCGTTGATCACCTTGGATGCGCGTAATTGCTTGAGATAGCTCTCATCACATGGCCAACCTGAGTTTGATTTTTTGCATGATTCCTCAGCTTGAAGACGCTGTTTAATAGCAAGCTGAGCAAACAGCGGTCCAGGCGGTCTGAGCGTCCGCTCTGAGCGTATAAGGCCTTTGGTCACCCAGAGCATTCGACGTATTTATGCTCAAGGACAGCAATCATGCAGGGTATGGTATTCATTACGAACTTCGGCGACTCCTCGGTCATGTTGCCGTGCGCCCTTATTATTGCGCTGTGGCTGTGGATTGGCGCCTCTCGCCGTGCCGCGCTGTTGTGGCTCGTTTTATTCGGCACGGCCTGTCTGAGCGTTGCCGTGTCCAAGATGGCCTTCTTCGGCTGGGGCGTCGGCATCCGTGCCTACGACTTTACCGGCTTTAGTGGTCATTCCATGCTGGCCTGCAGTGTTATTCCTGTTTTGTTCTGGCTACTGGCCTCCCGCACACGCGCCGCAGTACGTGGAGGCGCTGCGCTGGCAGGCGCGCTATTTGCTCTCGTTATCAGCGCGACCCGTATCAAGCTGGGTTTCCATTCCATTTCTGAGGTCGTGACCGGTGCGCCAATCGGCTTGGTGACCAGTGGAAGCTTTCTCTGGCTGATGCGGGCCCAGTCTGTCCAGCTACGTTCCAGTCTTGCCGTCATGGCAAGCCTAGTAGCACCGCTGCTGGTACTGCATGGGCTGAACGCGCCTACCCAGCATCTGATGGAGGATCTTGCTACCAAGCTTTCCAGCGGCGCGAGCCCTTATACCCGTGCCCATCAGCGGGCCGGTGTTAAACCGTTAAGCGATTAGACTTTAGTAGAGTGTATGATGGCGTCCAGGTGGCAGCTGTCACGGAGCAACCATGGCCGTACAGGCTGTCATAGAAGAGTCTGCAGGTGGTTTATCCAATCATTTTTGCATGTCTTCGCATACCTGCCTGGCTTGTTTACTGGAGGTCTCATGGCTACACCTTCGCAGCATGAGTTGCGAAAGCAGTTTCGTGCATTATTAGAATCTGACCGTTGCTATGATGTCGGCTCGGTGTTCGATCCGATGTCGGCCCGTATTGCTGCGGATCTGGGGTTCGAAATGGGTATTCTGGGCGGCTCTGTCGCCTCGTTGCAGGTTCTGGCGGCGCCTGACTTTGCCTTGATTACGCTGAGCGAGTTCGTTGAACAGGCTACGCGCATTGGGCGAGTCGCTACGCTGCCGATCATTGCTGACGCTGATCATGGCTACGGCAATGCCTTGAATGTGATGCGTACGATTACCGAGTTGGAGCGTGCTGGCGTCGCTGCGCTCACGATTGAGGATACCTTGCTGCCAGCCCAATATGGCCGCAAGTCGACCGATCTGATCCCGCTGGATGAAGCAGTGGGCAAGATCCAGGCCGCCTTGGCAGCTCGTATCGACCCGGCCTTGAGCATCTTCGCACGAACCAATGCCGGCGTTCTGAGTACGGAAAAGACTATCGAGCGCGCCTTGGCCTACCAGGAAGCGGGAGCTGATGGTATCTGTATGGTGGGTATCAAGGATTTCACTCACCTGGAGCTTATTGCCGCCAAGCTCAGCGTGCCGCTGATGCTGATTACCTACGGTAATCCGGAGCTGCGAGATTTTGAGCGGTTGGCTAGCTTGGGCGTACGCGTCGTGGTGAATGGCCATGCGGCCTATTTTGCTGCGATCAAAGCCACTTATGACTGTTTACGCGAGCAGCGGCAGATTCACGCATCCGACCTAAGCGCCTCGGAGCTGTCGACCAAATATTCCACGCTTGAAGAGTACCGCCTCTGGGCGCGTGACTATATGAACGTCAAGGAATAGTGACGTGCCTTTCCATTGCATAGGCCAGGTCTGCTGATTGGCAAACCTGGCCTATGCCTCTTTTTTACGTCACGCTGTAATCAACTGTTCCAGAATGCCGTTCGCCGTCTGTGCGGGCCTGCTGGCGTTGAGCGATATGCGCCTCTTCGATGCGTGCTACCTCTTCAGCCGGAACGTAGTAGCCGGGATCATCGAAGGCACTGTGGATGATGAAGGTTACGATCATCCCAAGAAAGCTGGCGATGGCCAGCCACCATATATGCCAGATCATGGCGAAACCAAACGCCAGGCTAAAACCGGCAATGATCAGGCCGGCGCCCGTATTACTAGGCATGTGGATCTTTTTGTAGTCCTGTTGCTGCTTGTTGTACATGCCGCTTTCTTTCATGTTCAGGTAGGCATCAATCCCTTGTACCTCGGGTAATTCAGCAAAGTTGTAATGCGCTGGTGGCGATGAAAGGGACCATTCCAGAGTCCGGCCGCCCCAGGGATCTCCTGTGAGATCCTTATGTGCTTCACGCTGCCAGATACTGACCACAAACATAAGTATTTGGCAGGCGATACCGCACAAGATGACTGCGGCGCCAATGGCTGCGATCACAAGCCAGAAATGCCAGTCCGGGTTGTCGTAATGGTTCAACCGTCGTGTCATGCCCATGAAGCCCAGGACATATAACGGCATGAAGGCCAAGTAGAAGCCGACTGTCCAGAGCACGACCGCCAGTTTCCCCAGCCGCTCGTTTAGCGTGAAGCCGAACATCTTTGGAAACCAGAAGGTCACGCCAGCGAAATAACCAAACAGCGCTCCGCCGATAATGACGTTATGGAAGTGCGCAACCAGGAACAGGCTGTTGTGCAGGACGAAGTCTGCTGCCGGTACGGCCAGTAGAACCCCGGTCATGCCTCCGATGGTAAAGGTGACGATAAAGCTGACCGTCCAGAGCATGGGAGATGTGAATTCGATCCGCCCTTTATATAAAGTGAACAACCACGTGAAGATTTTTACTCCCGTGGGGATCGCAATGACACTCGTCGCGATACCGAAGAACGCGTTTACGTTGGCACCTGACCCCATGGTGAAAAAGTGGTGCAGCCACACCACAAAAGACAGCACCGTAATGGCCACGGTTGCCCAGATCATCATGTTGTAGCTGAACAGACGCTTGCGGGCGAACGTGGCGGTTACTTCGGAGAACACACCAAAGGCCGGCAGGATAAGGATATATACCTCGGGATGGCCCCAACTCCAGAATAGGTTCACGTACATCATGGGGTTGCCCCCTAGCTCGTTCGTGAAGAAATGCATCCCGAGGTAGCGATCCAGGGTGAGCAGGCCCAGGGTGGCGGTCAGGATCGGAAAGGCAGCCAGAATCAGTACACTGGTACACAACGCCGTCCAGGTAAAGATCGGCATGCGCATCAGAGTCATGCCGGTCGTTCGCATTTTCAGAATGGTAGTAAAGAAGTTCACCCCCGTAAGCAAGGTGCCCAGACCGGAGATTTGCAGACTCCAGATGTAATAGTCCATGCCTACGCCCGGACTGTATTGAATGCCGGAGAGCGGCGGATAAGCGACCCAGCCGGTTCTGGCGAACTCGCCCACGCCCAGAGACAGGTTCACCAGAAGCGCGCCCACCACGAAGAACCAGAAGCTCAGTGAGTTCAAGAACGGAAAGGCAACATCCCGGGCGCCGATCTGTAACGGCACCACAACATTCATCAGGCCGACCACTAGTGGCATAGCCACGAAAAAGATCATGATCACGCCATGTGCGCTAAAAATCTGGTCGTAATGATGGGGTGGCAAATACCCGGCGCTCCCGTCACCTGCGATCGCCTGCTGCGCGCGCATCATGACCGCATCGGAAAAGCCACGCAGCAGCATGACGAGTGCGACCATGATGTACATGACGCCAATCTTCTTGTGATCGACTGACGTAAGCCATTCCGTCCAGATCCAGCGCCAGCGATGGAAATAGGTCAGCAGGCCTACGGTGGCCAGAGCGGCCAGAATGATAAGGCCCACAGCACCCATGACGATGGGCTCGTGGTAGGGAACATCCGACAGGTGGAGTTTTCCGAACATGGGGAGCTGTAATCCTTTGTAACAGGTCGTTATGACCTGAACGCACCTGTGCTCGTAAGTTCCATGTGTGCTACTTATCAGCCAACCGCTCTAAAATCGGGCGAGCGGTCATGAGCTATGTGAGAAGCCCTCCGGATGGGCCAGGGAGTCGAGAATGGCGCAAGCGGAATGCTCGTTGCCCTGACATTCGTCCACCAGGGTTTGCAGCGTATCGCGCAGGCTCATCAACTGCTCGATCCGGCTATTGAGCGCGGCGACATGCGCACTGGCCAAGGCCTTTACGTCGGCACTGGCGCGTTGGCGGTCGCGTTGCAACTCGAGTAGCGTGCCGACTTCATCCAGCGAGAACCCCAGATCACGGGCGCGCTTGATGAATGCCAGGGTTTCCAGGTCACTGGCTCGGTACTGCCGATAGCCGCTGGCGGTGCGAATAGCAGGCTCCAACAGACCAATACTCTCGTAATAGCGCAGCATCTTTGGGGTTAGCCCGCTGGCGCGGGCGGCTTGGCTGATGTTCACGGACTGTTCTCCAGGGCAGGCTGCCATCGCTTGAGCAATAACGCATTACTGACCACGCTTACGCTGGAAAACGCCATGGCGGCTCCCGCCAGTACCGGATCCAGCAGGCCGAAAGCTGCCAGCGGTAGGCCGATTACGTTATAAATGAACGCCCAGAATAGGTTCTGGCGGATCTTGCGATACGTTCGCCGGGCAATGTCCAGTGCTGCGGGAACCAGCCGCGGATCGCCGCGCAGGAGCGTGATCCCGGCGGCATGCATAGCCACATCGGTACCGCTGCCCATGGCGATGCCTACATCGGCGGCGGCCAGCGCAGGGGCATCATTGATGCCATCGCCGACCATGGCGACGCGTGTGCCGTTTGCTTTCAGTTGAGCGATGATAGCGGCCTTGTCCGCCGGCAGAACCTGGGCATGAACGCTATCGATGCCAGTCTGCCGGGCCACATGCTGAGCGCTGCCCGCCGTATCGCCCGTAATCAGGTGGCTGTGAATGCGCTGTGTCGTCAAGGCTGCCACAGCCTGCGCAGCACCCGGCTTGAGTTCATCGCCAAAGGCGAGCAAGGCCAGCACACCGGGGGAGGGTGACTGCTCGATCAGCCAGGACAGAGTTCGGCCTTCGTTTTCCCAGGCAGTGGCCTGTTCGGCCAAGGTGCCGATGTTCAGGCCCGTATCCTGTACCAACCGAAGATTACCCAAGGCCAACTGACGTTCCTCTATACGGCCTTGGACACCCCGACCCGGCAAGGCGCGCACGTCATCTGCAACCGGGATATTGAGACCGCGCTCATGGCAGACCGTCAAGACGGCTCCGGCCAAGGGATGTTCACTACCGCGCTGCAGGCGGCCGGCCAGTGTCAGGGCTTCTTCGTCCGTTATTGAGTGCGTAGCCAAATGCACCAGCTGAGGCTGGCCAGAGGTCAGCGTACCGGTTTTGTCGAAGGCCACCGCCTGTACGGCATGTGCAATTTCCAGTGTTTGCGCATCCTTGATCAAGATGCCATGACGGGCCGCAACGCCTGTTCCCGCCATGATAGCGGTGGGCGTAGCCAAGCCCAGGGCGCAAGGGCAGGCGATGACCAATACCGCTACGGCATTGATAAGTGCAGTTTCCACCCCAGCGCCAACCAGCAGCCAGCCGGCCAACGTCACCAGCGCAATTCCCAGTACGATGGGCACAAAGACCTCGCTGACTTTGTCCACCAGGCGCTGAATGGGAGCCTTGGCCGCCTGAGCTTCTTCGACCAGACGGATGATCCGGGCCAGAACGCTTTCGCCGCCAACTGCCGTCACCTGCACAATCAGCATACCCTCACCGTTGATGGCACCTCCCGTAACCTTGTCACCAGGGCGTTTGGCTACGGGGCGGCTTTCGCCGCTGATCAACGCCTCGTCGGCATGACTATCGCCCGTTTCAATAACACCATCCGTAGGGATGCGCTCGCCAGGGCGAACGCGAATCCGGTCACCAACGTGTATTTCAGCCAGTGCTACGCTCTGCTCCTGATCATTCGGGCCGATACGCACAGCACGTTCAGGGCGGAGGGCCTGCAAAGCACGGATAGCGGCGCCGGTCTGCCGTTTGGCGCGACTTTCCAGGTATTTGCCCAGGCGGACCAACGCAATTACGACAGCGGCCGCTTCCAGATAAAGATGAGGCATATGACCCGGCGAGGCGATCCAGGCCTGATACAGACTCAGCCCGTACGCGGCGCTGGTACCGAGAGCCACCAGCAGGTCCATGTTGCCGGATCGTGCTCGTACCGCTTTCCAGGCTGCGCTATAAAAGCGTGCACCCAGGATGAACTGCACAGGCGTGGCGAGGGCAAATTGCAGCCATATCGGCAGCATGATGTCCAGGCCAAACGGTTGCAGTAACATGGGCAAGACGAGCGGAAACGCAAGCAGCAAGGCAGCGATCAGCGCCCAGCGCTCGCGAGAGAGACGGGTATCAGGGGGGGCAGGCGCATCGCCCCCCAGCGAACGGGCGGTATAACCTGCCTTAGCCACAGCAGCCAAAAGCGTTTGTATATCCGTACCTGCTACAGCCGTAATGCGCGCCTGCTCGCTGGCTAGATTGACGTTGACCGCCGTCACGCCAGGCACTTTGTGCAGGACCCGTTCAACGCGGTTGACGCAGCTGGCGCACGTCATTCCTTGAATAGCAAGCTCCAACGTCTCGTCTGGCACGCTATAGCCTGCACGCACGACCGCTTCGCGCAGGACGGGCAGCGCCTCGGCGGGCGCCTCGATACGCGCTTTCTCATTAGCAAAGTTGACTCGGACATCCTGTACGCCGGGTACTTTCTTTAGGGCACGTTCTACCCGGCCGGCGCAGGCTGCGCAGGTCATCCCTTGAATGGGAACATTGAATTCTGTCATGGCGGCTTCCTCCTGATCTCTAGAGGATCAACCTTAACCTCATGTCAAGGTCAAGACATGGATCGCTTTCAATCCTTGATCAAGGGCAGCATGCCCGGGAGTACCCGGTCTCGGCGGGCCAGGTAGTGCCATAGCGCCATGCTGATATGGCCAACGATGAGGACAATAAAGGCATATTGCACCGTGACATGAACCTGCTCGGCTGCCTCGTGTACGGCCTCGGACAGGGGAAGCGGCTGAAGGGTAAACAGCCAAAAAACATTGATCGGCCGGGTGTTGAGCAGAAGGCCGGTAATAGGCATCAAAAGCAACATTGTATACAGCAGATAATGCCCCAGCTTTGCCAGGCGCTGCTGCATGATCGCGTCAGGTGGAAGCAAGGCCGGTGCTCCGTATTTGATCCGTATCAGTATACGAATGAGCGTTAGCGCCAGCACCGTAATGCCTAAAGACTTATGCAGGGTGAACACTCCGCCTCGTCCTCCCAGAAAGCTGGCGAAGAAGTCGTCGAAATACGGTAAAGCGATAATCAGGATGACTAGCGGCGCGGTGAGCCAATGAAGCAGGATCTGAGTGTTCGAATAGCGCGGTAATGTTGCCATAAGGTCCCCCGGTCCATGAGTTTTATGAGTGTAGACCTCATCGTGTCTCAGGAGGAACGTAACCAAGCCATATCCAATAGCAGACTTGACCTTAACCTTATGGCAAGGTTGAGAATAAGTTTTCCTAACTCAACGGTTTGAGGAAAACATCAATGTACATATTTACAGTACAAGGCATGAGCTGCGGTCATTGTGTCAAGGCGGTAACCGGAGCAATCAAGGGACTCGACAGTGCCGCTAAGGTCGATATCGACTTAACGAGCGGCCAGGTTCGGGTCGATAGCGACCAAGCGCCCGAGCCGCTACTCGAAGCGATTCGTGAGGAAGGTTATTCTGCTGAGATGAGCTGATCCCAATCTCTGATCAAGCCCCGGAAGATGCTATCGACCAACACTTGAGCCTCGCTATGAGGGTCGAACAGAGTCGGGTTGCGTAACCAATCGTTAATTAGCCCGACTATTGTGGCATGGATAGAGCGGGCGGCCAGGCGCGGCGTTATTGCTGAATGCAGACGTGCGGACTGGGCTTCAAAGAGTTTTTCGCATAGCGAAATAAATTCGTTGATAAAGGCTTTGTGCCGCTCCTCGGCCTCCCGCAGCTCATCGGTAAACTCGCAGCGGTGCAACAAGATCGTCATGATCCGGCGGTTACGCTCGTCTTGTGTCAGGTCGATAATCGCATGAATCGATAGGTCCCGAAGGGAGATCAACGGATCGCGTCCCTGACAACCGCAAAGTCGAGCGTTGAGCTCTTCCATAGGCATGCGTACTTCGTTAAGCATTTCGTGAAACAAGTGCGCCTTGTTCTGAAAATGCCAATATACGGCGCCTCGTGTCACGCCACATTCGCGGGCGATCATTTCAAGACTGGTATGCGCAACCCCGTTGGCTAGAAATAACACTTCGGCGGCATGAATGATATCGCGGCGCGTCTGCTCCGCCTCTTCCTTAGTTCTGCGCATGGCAATCCAATACGGCTGGCATTTATACAGCACAGTTTAACGACTGATGCTATATTTACAAACATTCATGTATGTAACAGCGTAACTGTTCATCGCTTTTGTGCCCGCCTTAGGCCTATTCCATGACATTTCGTATCCTTTTCCTCTTGGGCGCGCTTTCCGCGTTCGCTCCTTTTGCCATCGATATGTATCTGCCAGCCTTCTCGTCCCTGGCACGTTCGTTCGATACGGACGTAGAGCACGTGCAGCTCAGCCTGTCTGCCTATTTTATCGGCTTGGCAATCGGGCAGTTGTTTTATGGGCCTGTGGCCGACCGTTTCGGCCGTCGAATACCTCTGTTGGTGGGTATTACGCTGTTCAGTCTGGCGTCGCTGGGATGCGCCTTGGCGCCTACGCTGGAGTGGCTGATCGTGGCGCGTTTTGTCCAAGCCCTAGGCGGTTGCGCCGGTATGGTCATTTCACGAGCAGTGGTCCGCGACCTGTGTGATCCGATTCAGGCAGCCAAGGCCTTCTCACAAATCATGCTAGTCACTGGGGTAGCGCCGATTCTGGCCCCGATCGGTGGTGGCTGGCTGCTCAATGCATTCGGCTGGCAGGCCATTTTTGTGAGCCTGGCCCTCTTTGCAATCGCTTGCGGATTCGCTGTATTCCGCTGGTTGCCCGAGAGTCTGCCGGTGGAGGCTCCACGCTCACCGTTGAGCGGCGCCTTACGTCAATATGGCCGCATTTCCGCTGATCGCTCGTTTATGCTCTATGCGCTAATCGGCGGGGTAGCGATGGCAGGAATGTTTGCCTATATCGCCGGGTCGCCGTTCGTGTTTATTGAGCTCTACGGCGTGCCGGCCGAACATTTCGGTTGGGTATTTGGAAGCAATGCGGCAGGCTTTATCTTGTTCAGCCAGATCAACGCACGTCTGCTCGGCCAGCACGGTCCGGCTTACTGGGTACCGCGAGCAACGGTGCTGTATGGCTCGGCCACTGTGTTACTACTGATTGTGGCCGCGTTTCAGCCCGCTACGCTTGGCTGGCTGCTGGTGCCATTGTTTTTCAGTATCGCCTCGCTAGGATGCCTTATTCCAAACTCATCAGCTTGCGCCATGACCGGGCAAGGGCGAGCGGCTGGCAGTGCCTCGGCTTTGTTAGGCTCTATTCAGTTCAGTATTGCAGCCCTGTCCTCAGCGGCGGTCGGCATACTGCATGATGGAACAGCCCGGCCCATGGCCGGAATCATGGCCTGCTGCGGAATAGGGGCGATGATTCTGGCATGGGTAGGCATGCGCGGCCGTACGGCCGCGTCTGATCAGGCATAAGCCTCTGGCGCTAGGTGATCGGCAGGCTTTCCGGGAGTTCGTGAGGTGCCTTCAGGCGGCTATTAAGTTGCTCGACATAGGCGCGCGCTTCGCTTTCGCTATGAAACGTGATCGCCTGTTCATCCAGGCGAACCTGCCAGTCGCTCTGAGGTGAAGCGGTTAATGGGCGGACTTCAATCTTCATGGCTGACTCCCCCTGCTATCGTAGATGGATGGTATGAATGGCTTATAACCTTGCATGCTGGGTATAGCCGATCGCTAAACTGTTTCCAGTGTAGGGGCCGTAAGCATTGCAAAAATATGACAGAGGTCAACTAAAGTGACCGATGGCGCTCACGGTACCAGCTCTCCAGCGCGTCGGGAGGCAAAGGGCGACTGAACAGATAACCCTGGCATTGCTGGCAGCCCAGGCGACGCATGACATCAAGTTGCTCCTGTGTTTCGACCCCTTCTGCCAGCACCTCCAGTTGTAACCCATGTCCCAGCGCAATGATCGCGGCAGCAATGGCCTGATTACCATGCTCGCCATTGTCGTTACGGATATCACGCATAAAGCTCTGGTCGATTTTGAGTTTGTCCAGCGGAAAGCGGCGTAAATAAGCCAAGGATGAGTAACCAGTGCCAAAATCGTCTACTGCGATCCTTACACCCAGTGCTTTAAGCATGGCAAGGCTCGATAAAGTGGCTTCGACATTTTCCATGAGAGTACCTTCGGTAATCTCCAGCTCCAACATGTGTGCCGGCAGTTGATAGTGCTCAAGTGCCTGGGCGATACGCTGGGGTAGATCGGCCTGAGCAAACTGGCGAGGCGACAGGTTGACGGCAATGGTATTCAACGCCAGTCCATTATCCAGCCATTGACGCATTTGCCGACACGCCTGCTCCAGAACCCAAAGGCCCAAGGGAATGATCAAGCCGGTTTCTTCAGCCAGTGGAATAAAGTCTGCCGGCGAGATCATTCCATGCTCGGGGTCCTGCCAGCGTACTAGCGCTTCCACACCAAAGGGTTGACCGCTTGCTACCTCCAGGAGTGGCTGGTAATGCAGAACAAAATCGTCGCGTTGTAAGGCCATGCGCAGACGGGACTCCAGGCTCAAGCGTCGGCGGGCCCGCTCTGTGAGCGCCTGGGTATAAAAGCGATAAGTGTCCCGGCCCTGGCTTTTGGCCAGGTGCATGGCTGTGTCAGCGTTACGAATGAGTTCGTCGGCCGTCGTACCGTCATTGGGGTAGAGGCTGATGCCAAGGCTGACATTGAGAAATATCTCATCACTTTCCGCCAGGTTCAGCGGAGTCTCGAAGCGTTGCCGGATTAACTGAACCAGCGAAGCGATTTCCTCTGGGCGGTCGAGCGATTCAATAATGATCAGGAACTCATCGCCTCCGATCCGGGCGAGGGTATCCTCGTTGCGCAGGCTTGCCTTGAGGATTCGCGCCACGACCCGGAGGACTTCATCACCAAGTGGATGACCATAGCTCTCGTTGATGGTACGAAAATGATCAAGGTCGAGCAGGATGACGGCAATCTGATCGTCGGCTTGCATGCGTTTGACAGCATGCTCCAGACGGGTGCGTGCGAGTAGCCGGTTCGGTAGATTAGTCAGCGGATCGAAATGGGCCAGGTGAGCCAGACGGGCCTCGCTTTCCTTGAGTGCGCTGGTATCACGCAAGACCATGACATATTGGCGCTGTTTCTGCGTCTTGATCCGAGTGATAACCAGCCAGCAGGGAAAACTCATGCCGTTAGGCCGCCGCCAAAGCATTTCGCCTTCCCAGATGCCGTGGCGTTGGACCGTGCGCCATAGCGTGCGATAGAACTCCGCGTCCTGGCGGCCACCGAGCGGTATGTCCATCCGTGCGCCGCGCAGCGTTTTGACGGGCTGGCCGCATAACGTCTGAAAGGTAGGGTTGGCCGTCAAGACGCAGCGCTGCTGATCGAGTATGACAATGCCGTCAAGGCTGTTTTCGAACAAGGCCGCTGCCTGGCGCAACGACTGCTCCTGCTGTTTGCGCAGGGTAATGTCTTCGATGACGGCAATGTAGTACTGCGGTTGGCCGCGGGTATTACGGATAAGTGTGACATCCAGGTCAACCCAAATAGTTTGGCCGTTTTTGCAAATATAGCGGTTTTGCAATTCGTAGCTGTCCACCGTGCCGTTGAGTAACGCCTCGGCCTTGTCATGGCCTAACGCAAGGTCGGCTGGATGGGTCAAATCGAGTACGGTACGGGTCTGCAGCTCATCGAGGGTATAGCCCACCATGGTGCAGAAGTATTGGTTACAGCGCATCCAATAGAGATCAAGATTGATCAGCGTGATGCCAATGGCAGCATGCTCGAACGTTGCGCGAAAACGTTGTTCGATTTCATGCCGTTCAGCGTCCTGGCGTTGTTGTCGGATCGCTAAAGCCGCCAGACGAGCAAATTCGGTCACCAGTGAAATGGTTTCCCGCTCGGGTCGCATGGGGGTGCGGTAGTAAACACCAAACGCGCCTACGGCTTCTTCGTTCTCGTCGCGGATGGGTAATGACCAGCCCGAGCGGATGCCAGCTTCCTGTGCCGCCTCACGCAAATCCTGCCAGCGGGAATCCTGTTCGATGTTTTCGCTGATAACTAGCCCGTTCCGGTGCACCGCGGCGCCGCATGTACCGGATTCGGCAGTAATCGGTGTGTTTTCCAGGGCAGACAGGTAATGATCCGGCAAGCTGGGGGCTGCGCTGACCCGTAGAAACTGTCGGCTCGCATCGGCTAGCTGGATAATGACACGCATCTCCGGGTACAGGTTTTCCAGCCGTTGAGCGATGCCAGTCAGAATGCTGCGCTTGGATTGCCTGCCCAATAATTCATCCAGGACTGCATTACGCGCCCGTTGCAGCTCGTCAGCCTGGAACTCATGGTGAATATCGTTGAGGATACCCTGTAAACGGTCGCCTACCCGATGGATATCAACAGCGACCCACCGGTGATCACCACCTTTCAGGCAAAGCCGAAGAATGCCTGACCAGGTTTGGCGGGCTCTGTCACGGAATTCATTCAACACTTGCCGTAGTTGTTGCACTTCCTGGCTATGGAAATGTTCAGGCATGGTCTCGCCCAGGCTGTTAGCCGTAGCCTTGCCGGTTAGCCGCTCCCAGGCAGGGCTCAGGAATTGCCAGCGGCCAGCCAGATCGCTTTCAAAAACCACGACGGGAGCATATTCCACCAGATCACGGTAACGACGCTGGCTTTCCAGTAGGGCTTCTTCCGCCCGCTTGTGATCGGTAATGTCCTGTACCGTACCGAAAACCCGGCCATCCTGGCGATGTTTGCCCTCGATGACCAGCCAGCGCAGGGCTTCTGACGAGTTGCCAAGACGGGCAGTAACACTTACCTGGCCTGGCTGACGATTCAGCGTATCGAACGTTTTGGCGACAAAGGCGCGGTCGTCTGGGTGCAGACAATCAAGGAAGCTGGTAAGAGAGGTCGGCTGGGGGCTCTGATCAGACAGATCATCACTAGGTAAGCCCTCGCTGGGCAATGCTTTGTCGAGCAACGGTCTGCCGAGCAGCGTAATAGCCTGTGACGACCAGAGCATGCGTCCTTGTTGATCGGTCTGCCAGTCTCCCAACTTTGCCAGCGCCTGGGCTTGGTACAGTTGATCTGTGCGTTGCTGCAAGTCTGCAATTAGACGAGCCTGGGCTAATTCACCGCGACGGGCATATAAGTACAACAGTACTGTAATGCAGAGAACAAAGCCTATTCCCTTGAAAGTCTGCAACTCGCTCACGATAACGTGGTTGAGATTCAGGTGTTCTAGCAGATAATCACTGGTCGTTACCCAGACAATACTGATCAGGGCATACAGGACAGCCAAACGTAATGGATGAGAGTTGAGCATCCGTCTCCTCACATGCCATGGACAGAGGCAAGATGAAGTGTGGACCTGAAGGGTAGGAGGTGGTTCAGCTGTATGGGGAATTAGCGAGAAGTGGACACGCTCGGTTATTGAAAGCCGAGGCGAAGGAGAGCAGTAGAAAAGGCGAGGCAGACAAATATCGCCTCGCCGTCGGACTTAGAAACCTTCCAGAACGACCTTTCCTTTTGCCTTTCCGCTTTCTAGTAAGGCATGAGCACGGCGCAGGTTTTTCGCCGTGATATGGCCATAATGTTCGCCGAACGTGGTTCGCAGTACACCGGCATCAATCTGGCGAGCCACCTCATTGAGCAGGTTATGCTGCTCCTGCATGTCCGGTGTTTCGAACAGCGAACGGGTGTACATCAGCTCCCAATGCAGCGACAGGCTTTTCTTTTTCATAGGCATCACATCAAGTGTCGCCGGATCGTCGATCAGCCCCAGTTTGCCTTGTGGGGCCAGTACTTCAACGATCTCAGCAAAATGCCGATCCGTCTGGGTGAGGCTAGCCACATGAGTGACTTGAGGAATACCGATGCGTTTGAGCTCTTCACTTAACGGCTGGGTATGATCGATCACATGATGAGCGCCCAGTTCGGTTACCCACGCCTGCGTCTCAGGGCGCGAAGCGGTACCAATCACGGTAAGGCCGGTAAACTGGCGCGCCAGCTGAGTCAGGATCGAACCGACGCCTCCCGCTGCGCCGATGATTAGTAGCGTTTGGCCGTGATCGTTTTGATCCCGTGCGACCTGTAGTCGGTCGAACAACAGTTCCCAGGCGGTGATCGTTGTCAGTGGCAGGGCGGCGGCATGGGCAAAATCCAAGGACTGCGGCATACGGCCTACGATGCGCTCGTCTACAACCTGCAACTCGCTGTTGCTGCCCGAGCGGATGAGGGAGCCGGCATACCAGACTTTATCGCCCGGCTGAAACAAGGTGACCTCGCTTCCTACCGCTTTTACTACACCGGCAGCATCCCAGCCCAGGATACGCGGCTGACCGTTATCCGGAGGCGGCAACAGGCCCTGGCGTACTTTGGTGTCTACAGGATTGACCGAAACAGCCTTGACCTCGACCAGCAAATCGCGGGGGCCTGGTGTCGGATCAGGTAATTCGATATCGACCAGCGCTTCGGGATGATCAATCGGCAGGCATTGGTAATGACCTACAGCTTTCATGGAAGGCTCCTCAGGAGACACGGTACATTTTGGTGATGGTCAACTTTTTCGCCTTTTGCAGCACCGGAAGGGCAGTCTGGTAATGCGGAGTGGCTTCGTGGGCGGCTAGCGAGGCTTCGTCTTTCCATTGCTCGATCATATGGAAAGTCCGGGGTTGTTCCGCATCACGGTGGAAGTCGTACTGGATACAGGCTTCCTCGGCACGGCTCAACGGCTGCAGGCCGCGCAGGGCCTGCTCCAGCTCGGCTTCCTGACCTTCTTTGGCAACCAGAGTGGCGACAAGGGTAAGAGGTGTTGTCATGGGGTTCTCCTATAAGAGTTAGGGCAATAGTCTTCTCTTTCGAGACGCGATAAAAGGCGCTATAAGGCAAGTCTCTTTCAAAGGAAAATTGAAAATGATCCGCCTGTTCGATCTACAACTGTTCGTTAGGACTGTGGACTGCGCTAGTCTTTCCGCTGCCGCCCGTGAAATGGATCTGTCGCCTGCAGTAGCCAGCGCGGCGCTCAAGCGTCTGGAGCAGGCTCTAGACACTCGATTACTGGCGCGTTCGACACGTAGCCTACGCCTGACGCCGGAGGGGCAGTTATATCTTGAACACGCGCGCCAAGCGCTTAGCAGTCTGGAAGAAGGGCAGCGTCTTCTGGACAGTGGCAGAGCGGGAATACGTGGGGTATTGCACCTATCGGCTCCGTCCGACTTGGGGCGCAACCGTGTCCTGGCGTGGCTCGACGAATTCCAGGACCAACATCCGGACGTTAGTTTCCGGCTGTTGCTATCGGACCATTTGAATGACCTGTTCCGCGAACCCGTGGATATTGCCATCCGTTATGGCGCTCCTGAAGATTCGAGCCTGGTAGCGCTGCCGCTGGCAAGCAGCAATCGTCGTGTATTGTGCGCATCCCCGGCCTATTTTCACCGTCGCGGGCGTCCGGAGCGGCCAGAAGAACTCAATGGACATAACTGCCTGTGCTTTATGTTAGGGTCGAAAGTGCATGACCGCTGGACGTTCGAAGACGGTAAGCAGGTCCGCACGGTGACGGTGCAGGGGGATCGGGTCAGTGACGATGCTGATGTCATTCGACGCTGGGCCGTGGCCGGACGAGGGCTCGTCTACAAGTCTTGGCTGGATGTAGCTGACGATGTACAGGCAGGTCGCCTGGAAGTGGCCTTGCCGCAGTGGCGGGGAGAGGCTTCACCCCTTAATTTGTTGTGTCCCCACCGGGAGCAACTGTCGAGCGCCGTCACGCAACTGCGTGAGTTGATTCAGGCGCGTTGCCAGCAAGTGCTGGACAGCGCGCCCTGGTAAGCGGAGCCGCTCTCAGGCCTCGTTCAGGAGAGCCAGTACCTGGGCATGCAATGCCTTGTCACCACATGCCACGACAGCCCCTCCGTGTTGGGCATCACCGCCATCCCAACTCGTCATGATGCCACCGGCGCCTTCAATGATCGGGATCAGGGCTTGAACATCGTAGGGTTGCAGGCTTGCCTCAATGATCACGTCAACGAATCCCGACGCCAGCATGCAGTAGGCATAACAATCGCCGCCAAAGCGCACTAGCTGCGCCTGATTCGCCACGCGCTCGAAGGCAGCCAGTCGGGCGGGCGTATCGAATATCTGCGGGCTCGTACACATTAATCGGGCCGTGGACAAGGTTTCACAGGCACGGGTTTTTAAGGGTGTTCCGTTGAGCCAGGCGCCTTCTGGCGTGCCCACGAAGCGTTCACGCGTGTAGGGTTGATTCATCACGCCAACGACCGGGCGCGTGCCGTCGTTAAGCGCAATTAGCGTGCCCCAGAGGGGGAGTCCAGTAATAAAGGCACGGGTGCCGTCAATGGGGTCGAGTACCCAGGTCAAAGGGGATTGGCCTGCTACGGCTTCTTCTTCTTCGCCAAGAATACCGTGCGTAGGGTACTCGCTCAGAATAAGTTCGCGCATAGCGCGCTCGGCCGCCTTGTCGGCTACGGTGACAGGATCGAACAGGCGGCCGCCCTTATCGTCTACGGCCAGGGGCGCACGAAAATACGGCGAGATGGCTTCGGCAGCTGCCTCGGCCAGGCGTTCGGCGAAAAGTCGGTAGTCGTTGAATTCAGCGGCAGTCAGCGGCATGGAAACGTCCGGTGCGCAAAAATGAGGAAAGGAACCGTAGCCGCATGGCGCGGCTACGGAGTGGCGTCGTCAGATAACCAGACGTGCGTCCAGGCTATTTTGGGCCAGACGCTTGGCCTGTGCTTCGGTCATGCCGAGGCTTTCATGCAGTGCAGCGAAATTTTCAGTGACATAGCCACCAAAGTAAGCCGGGTCGTCTGAGTTGACCGTAACTTTCACGCCACGCTCAAGCAAGGTGAGGATGTTGTGTTGGCTCATGTCATCGAACACACGCAATTTGGTATTCGATAGCGGGCAGACTGTCAGCGGAATCTGCTGGTCGATCAGACGGTGCATAAGGCGTTCGTCTTCAACAGCACGGACGCCATGATCGATACGAACTACATTGAGCAGGTCCAGCGCTTCCCAGATATAAGAAGGCGGACCTTCTTCACCGGCATGGGCCACCGCAGCAAAGCCTTCGCTGCGGGCACGATCGAATACTCGCTTGAACTTGCTAGGGGGATGACCAACTTCAGAACTGTCCAGACCTACCGCGACAAACGCATCCCGGAAGGGCAGGGCCTGTTCGAAAGTCTTGAAGGCTTCCTCTTCGGACAGGTGGCGTAAAAAGCTCAGGATCAGGCCGCTCTTTATACCGAGCTTTTGCTCGCCGTCTTTGAGTGCTTGCGTAATACCATTGAGCACCACTTCGAAAGGGATGCCACGGTCAGTATGGGTCTGTGGATCAAAGAACGGCTCGGTATGAACAACGTTCTGTTCCTTGCACTTGAGCAGGTAGGCCCAGGTCAGATCGTAAAAGTCTTGCTCGGTGCGGAGCACATCAGCGCCTTGGTAATACAGGTCAAGGAACTCCTGGAGATTGTTGAAGGAGTAGGCTTGACGCAAGGCTTCGACATCTGCGAATGGCAACCGTACGCCATGGCGTTCCGCCAGCATGAACATGAGTTCGGGTTCCAGCGTGCCTTCGAGATGGAGGTGGAGTTCGGCTTTAGGTAAGGCATTGAGCCAGTCGTACATGGTGAATATTCTCGTCAGCAGTTTGGTGCAATTATGTCATGCCTGCGGCTTGGTTCGCAGGTTTCGCCGTCATGGGAAATACCTATGATTCAGGCATGAAATATTGATGAATTACTAACTGAAGGACTTTATTAGGCAAAAGCAGAATCGGGTGCTATATATGATTTTGAATGAAAACTGAACAGCTATTATCTGTGTTTGCTTTCATGAAATGAGCAGGCTTTTATAGGGAGATAATTATCGCGACCGCTTAAGCGCTAACGGTATATAATCAAGTCTATATATAATTTGTGAGGTCTATGCTGTCAATTTGATATGTTTTGAAATGCGGCATATCTCATTGTTTCCATGAATACAATGAACTTACCGCAGGGAATCAAATGTTAGCCTCGCTAGTCATGTACTCCAGGTGAACTTTTTATAGGAAGCGAGGTGGGGTGTGAGAACAGTGGGAGATTTTGTAAAGGGAAAGGACAATAATTTAAATCTGATTCGAATCATCGCAGCCCTTACGGTACTTATGAGTCACAGTTTTGCCTTGTCGACGGGCACGCCGCAGGCTGAGCCTTTGCGACATTCGCTTGGCATGACCCTAGGGGATATGGCAGTCGATATCTTCTTTATCACCAGTGGTTTTCTGATCGTCAAAAGCTTGATTTCTCGGGCTAATATTATCGATTTTATCTGGGCCCGCGTGCTGCGAGTACTACCTGGCCTAGCGGTCATGTTGGTGGTCACGGTGCTAGGTCTTGGGCTGTATTTCACGAGATTTCCCGTACTGTCGTATCTTTTTCACCCGGAAACGTGGATTTACCTGCTTAAGAACACCAGTTTATTGGCTGGAGCGGAATTCCATCTGCCTGGGGTATTCCAAGCTAATCCCATACGTGGCGTAGTCAATGGGTCGCTTTGGACACTTCCGTTCGAAGTCAGCATGTATATTGTCGTAGCTGCTCTCTGGCTATGTTTATATATGCTTCGTCTGGGTCCCAAGTATTTCAAATACATTATTGTATTGTTGACCTTCCTTGCTGGCGTTGTGAAATTCACAGCCTATTCGTTGGACATGAGTTCGGAGTTTATTCGTCTGTTCTATATGTTCTTCATGGGCGGGAGTTTTTATGTACTGAGGAATTATATTCCGTTGTCCCGCAAGCTATTCTGGCTAGCAATGATATTTCTTGTGGCCTCAACGCCTCATCAAGGTATCTTCTTTTTCGTCTATAACCTGATCTTGGCGTATGGGCTGTTCTATGTAGCTTTTGTGCCGGCAGGTGTGATCCGTCGCTACAATTCGGTAGGCGATTATTCCTATGGTATTTACATCTATGCCTTTCCGGTCCAGCAAACTGTAGCGGCCCTGCTTCCAGGCGTTGGTCCTTGGGCCATGTTTGCGTTGTCCTTTGCCCTTACTCTGCCGTTGGCAATATTTTCTTGGAATGTAGTCGAGCAACATGCCTTGAATTTCCGCCCCTTCTTTTCCAACACGACACGCTCGCTGCTCGAAAAGCTCCGGCCTACGCCTGCCTGAGCATAGGCCGGTACGGTTAGGCCGTACCGGCTTTCGTCATGTTGTTACCGCGTCTCGGCGATACGCATAAGTCGCTGCAAAACGCGACGTTAGCCACTCTGCGCAGGTAGTCGGTGGGTATTTCACCGGGTGCTCTGGATCTGAACAGTGCGGAAGGCAGCGGATCTCTGTATCCATATGCGGCTCAGCAAAGAAAGGCATCGAATAACGCTCTCCAACCGCAGGGCTGGTCACCCGGTGCGGGGTAGAGCGATAACGGTCATTGCTCCATCGTGCCATCATGTCACCAATGTTGACCACGAACGTGCCGGGAATCGGCGGTGCATCGATCCATTCACCGCTCCGGTTCTGGACCTGTAAACCGCCTACCTCATCCTGATAGAGCAGTGTCACGCAACCGTAGTCGGTATGCGCACCTGCACCCTGTTGCTCAGTGTTGGAGCGGGTGAGCTGTGACGGATAGTGAATCAGGCGGAATACGCTGACAGACTGTTCGAAGCGCTTGTCAAAGAAGTCATGCTCAAGATCTAGCGCGATGGCCAAGGCGCGTAACACGGTGAGCGCCAAATCGAGCATGTCGGCGTAATGGGCTTCCAGCAACAGTTGCCAGCCCGGCAAGTCGGGGTAGCGATTGGGACCGTAAAAGGCGCGACCTGCCCTGACATCGGGGTGGTCCTCCGGCAGGTTCAATGCCATGTCGAAGGTTTCTTTCAAATCGCTGGGCTTGTTAGGGTCGAGTTGTTCGCTAGCCACTGCACCGTAGCCTCGATGGTTGTGACTCTGAGTGATATCGATCTTGAGCTTTTCCTCAAGTGGCAGATGGAAAAAGGTACGGGCGGCCGTCATGAGGGCGTCGAAGCGCTCAGGTGGAAGAGGGTGGCCCTGGATATAAAAGAAGCCCCAGTGTTGACAGGCCGCATCAATGGCCTCGGCTACACAGCGCCATGCAGCCTGGTCGTTACGGTAAAGTGGAGCGATATCAATTATTGGCAGACGGTTCATGAGCGTTCTCATAGCTGGGCGCAACAGGTAGAGTCTGGTGCGTCTGGTGGGAGGGCTTGAGCAGCAAAGCTCATGTCACATGGGCTACGTTACTTCGGCAGTTCCGAGTCCACGCCTTCGACGTAATAATCCATCGAGGCGAGTTCAGCATTGCTTGCCACCGCACCGCTGCTGATACGCTCCTTGCCGGCCTTGTCTTTGACCGGGCCGGTAAAGGGATGAAACGCGCCACTCTTGATGCTGGCAATGAGTGCACTGGCTTCTTCCTGTACATCAGCTGGCAGGATGTCCTTGTTTAACGGCAGCACAATAGTGTCTTCTGCTAGGCCTCCCCAGAAATCCTGGGATTTCCAGGTGCCATCCATGACCGCCTGAGCGGATTTGATGTAATGCGGCCCCCAGTCGTTGACGATAGACGTCAGTACCGTCTTGGGACCAAAGTGCTGCATATCGGAGGCGTACCCCACGGCATATACCCCGCGTCGTTCAGCGGCCTGGATCGGGGCGGGGCTATCAGTATGTTGGAAGATCACGTCCACACCCTGATCAATCAACGCGTTGGCGGCATCCGATTCCCTGCCCGGATCAAACCAGGTGTTTACCCACACTACTTTCAATTCAGCCTGGGGATCGTATTTATTCAGGGCCAGCTGAATCGCATTGATGTCGCGAACAACTTCTGGAATAGGAAACGAAGCGATATAGCCGATCTTGTGGCTCTTGGTCATCTTCGCTGCCAAGAAGCCACCTACATAACGCCCCTCATAAGAGCGTGACAGGTAAGTGCCCAGGTTTTTGTCCCGTTTGTAGCCGGTCGCATGTTCGAAAGTCACCTTGGGGAATTGTTTGGCAACTTTTACAGTTGGGTTCATATAGCCAAACGAGGTCGTAAACACCAGGTCATAACCGCCCTTGGCCATATTGCGAATTACCCGCTCCGCATCGGCGCCCTCGGCCACGTTCTCAACGAAACTGGTCTCGACCTTGTTACCAAAGTGCTCTATCAGTTCCTGTCGCCCCTGCTCGTGCTGGTAGGTCCAGCCATGGTCACCTACCGGGCCAACGTAGACGAAGCCGACCTTGAGCGGATCAGCCGCGCTGGCATTCAGGGCGGCGACCAGCCCAAGGGTCGTTACGACGCCACGGGCCAGCGTTTTGAGGATGCTTCTGTGCATGTAGAACTCCTGAGGGTAAGAGGGGAGCGCAAAGATGCTTCTCAAATGCAAAAACTTGACCAAGCAGACAATAAACACGAGGTCGCCTGCTCAGGCGGAGTGTCACGTTCTGGCTGCTAATGCATGGTGCATTAAGGTGCATTGCCAAAAGGGAATGCCTGCAAACGGTGCGGGATTTTTTAGACGCGTAGCCGACCTAACTGAAACCTTGTGCGGTCGTATGGAAACATTCTGTTAAATATGGTGCCTGTTTATGGGCTGCCTTCTATAAAGGACATGGGTGGGATGATCGCTACGCTTAAAGAGGAAAGTTTGATGCTGATTGCCTTGGTGATCGGCGTCTTGGCTTATGTATTCGAGCCTTGGCTCGTGGACAGTGGGAAAGTCATTGCTCTGGTAGGGGCGGGTGTGCTGATTGCCGCCATTATCGGCACCGCCATGCGAGTGGCCAACCATGCGGAAATTCTAGCTGAGAAGGTAGGCGATCCCTATGGCACGATGATCCTTACCCTGTCGGCTGTACTGGTCGAGGTAATTATCCTGGCCATCATGATGGGCCATGATCATTCACCGACCCTGGCGCGGGATACCATCTATGCAGCCGTTATCCTCGACATCAACGGCATTATTGGCTTGGCGGCCTTGCTGGGCGGACTCAAGCACGGCGAGCAAGCCTATAACGATGACTCCAGCCGCAGCTATGGAGTCATGATCCTGACCGCGGTAAGTATTTCCATGCTGGTGCCGGAATTCATCCCGGTAGAGCGTTGGCACTTTTACTCCGCGTTCACCATTGTTGTTATGGTGCTCATGTATGCCGTGTTTTTACGCATGCAAACCGGGCCGCACAGTTATTTCTTTAGCTACAACTACCCGGAAAAGCGTAAAAAGAAACCCGGTGCGGAAAGTGTGGGTGAGGCCCATGGGGGTAGTCTCAAGCTGTCCATGCTTTTGTTGGTAATAGGCATCATGTTGACCGGCGCGCTGGCTGAGGTGATGTCTAAATCCCTGGATACAGGTCTTGAGGGGCTGCCAATCCCGCCCATGGTATCGGCTCTGGTCGTGGCTGTGATTTCTGCCAGCCCGGAGATTCTTACCGCCTTGCGCGCTGCTATGGCGAATCGCATGCAGTCGGTAATCAATATTGCTTTAGGGGCGTCGTTGTCCACCGTGATCCTGACGGTCCCGGTAGTTGAGGCTATCGCGCTGTTTACAGGACAACCCATGCAAATGGCCATGACACCGGTTCAGACGGTAATGATGGGGGTAACTCTGATCATCGCAGCCATTAACCTCAACGACGGCGAAACCAACGCTATCGAAGGTATGACGCATTTCGTGCTGTTCATTACCTTCATCATGCTGACGGCGATTGGGTTGTAGCAGCTTGGGGCGGGCCTTCTGGTCCGCCTCAGTAAGCCCAGGCTGTCTCGCGCTAACGTGCGGTCAAGGCTGACACGTTCAGCCTTTCGATCTGATCATGATGACTCGCTTGCTTACCGATCTGATCCCGTCTGCCGTGAGGAGAGGGACACCTATACAACTCAACAGGTCAGTGTTCAGGCTGCATCTACCAGAATGACCTCGCTATCCTCCAGCGCCGTCACCTTTATGGCTTCCTCTTGGGTAATGGCAAGACCATCGCGCGCATCGGCTGGGATACCGTTCACCTCGATGCGGCCCTTAGCTGCCACTAGATAACCCTTGCGCTGATTGCCCAACATATAGTCTGCGGTCTGGCCTGCCTTGAGCGTGGCAGCCAACAAGCGCGCATCGGCTCGAATCTTCAGAGCCTCGGTGTCGCTGGCGTACCCGCTGGCCAAGACTACGAAGCGACCGGCGCGGTCATCTTTGGGAAACGGCTTGGCGCCCCAGGAAGGTTCACCGCCACGCTCCTCTGGAATAATCCAGATCTGGAAGATCTTTGTCGTTTCGGCCTCAAGGTTATATTCGGCATGGGTGATCCCGGTTCCGGCACTCATCACCTGCACGTCACCCGCCTCGGTTCTTCCTTCATTACCAAGATTGTCTTTGTGCGTAATGGCTCCCTGACGCACATAGGTAATGATTTCCATATCCTGATGTGAGTGAGGCGGAAATCCGCTGTTTGGTGCGATCTCGTCATCATTCCAAACCCGTAACCGTCCCCAGTGAATACGCTTGGGATCATGGTAATCAGCAAAGGAAAAATGATGCTTGGCATTGAGCCAGCCGTGGTGAGCGCCGCCGAGCTGGCTAAAAGGGCGTAATTCGATCATGCCTGTTTCCTTGTTGAAGAGGAGGTGTAGTCAATGGACCACCAGAACAGAAGCTATGATCTATCTATTAAAAGGATCATAAAAGCGCATTTATTGCGTAGTTATGATCCTTTTAATAGATGGTTTAGTGAGAAGAATTCTAGCTTAGTGTCCGGCTTTCCAAGGTTGCCCTAAGGAAACAGGAGCATACAGGCGCGTCCTGATCGTATCGCGGGAAAGCAATACCAGCACAACGATAGTTGCCACGTAAGGCAACATCGCCATGAGGTTGGCCGGTAGAGTAACGCCAATGCCCTGAGCCACTAGATGAAGAATGCTCGCCAAGCCAAACAGGTATGCGCCTAAGAGCACGCGGAAAACCCGCCAGCTGGCAAATACCACCAGAGCCAGTGCGATCCAGCCACGTCCGGCAGTCATGTTTTCCGCCCACATGGGGGTATAGGCTAATGAGAGATAGCCGCCGGCCAACCCGGCCATCGCTCCGCCAAACATTACGGCCAGCGTGCGTACGCGTAGAACAGATAGCCCCATGGCACTGGCTGCATTGGGGTTCTCACCCACGGCTTGAATGATTAGCCCGATTCGGCTTCGCAGTACGATCCAGGCGACGAGGGCAAACAGGACAAAGGACAGATAAACCAGTGCATCCTGAGCAAATAGCATTTTTCCAATGCCTGGAATCTGGCTCAGGAGCGGAATGGCAATCGGAGAAAATCCTTCCAGTGGTTTACCTACCCAGCTGGCTCCTACGAATGAAGACAGGCCCACGCCGAAAATCGTCAGGGCCAAGCCGCAGGCTACTTGATTAGCGTTGAGGTGGACCGCTACCAGTGCAAACAGTAGGGACAAGAGTATGCCGGCCAGCATGGCAAGCAGCACACCCAGCCAGAGATGCCCGGTACTGAATGCCACCATGAAGCCAATGACCGCGCCGAACAGCATCATGCCTTCTTGGCCAAGGTTGAGCACACCGCTTTTCTCACAGACCATCTCGCCTAGTGCCACCAGCAGTAGGGGAGTGCCGGTACGCACCATGGCGTAGAACACATTGGTCAACAGATCGATATCCACTACCGTCTACCTTTATTGTCGTGGAAGGCTGCAATCCAGCCCGTTGAATCCTCAGTCGGCCGGTGCCTGATGCAATACTGCACCGGTGCTCCTTGCCATGATCGAGCGTGGTCTCTTTTTCCCACGCAGGCGGTACACGATCAGAACATCGCAGGCCAAGAGAAAGAACAGGATCATGCCCTGGAACAAGCCGGTAACAGCCATTGGCAGGTTCAGGCTCATCTGTGCCGTTTCGCCACCCAGGTACAGCAAAGCCATAAGCAGGCTCGCAAGCAGGATGCCGAAGGGATGAAGCCGTCCTAGAAATGCAACGGTAATAGCTGCGTAGCCATAGCCGGGGGAAACCTGTGGGACAAGCTGGCCAATCGGCCCGGTTACCTCGCATACGCCGGCCAGACCCGCCAGCGCACCGCTGATAAGCAGTACGATCCAGACCAGGCGCTTTTCACGAAACCCTACGAATCCAGCAGCACGCCTGTCCAGACCTAGAACCTTGATCTGAAATCCCAAAAAACTCTTTTGCGCCAGTACCCAGATGGCAACCAGTACAAACAGTGCGAAATACACACCGATCGTGACACGCATGTCATCGCTTAACGTAGGCAACCGGCTGGCCTCGCCGAACAGCGCAGACTCCGGAAAGTTATAACCCTCAGGATCTTTAAGCGGCCCATGTACGCAGTACAGCAGCAGGTTCAGCGCAATGTAGTTCAGCATGATTGTCGTCAGGATCTCATTTGCGTGGAAATGCGTCCGCAACCAGGCAGCCAGCCCGGCCCACAGCGCACCGCCGAGCACCCCAGTCGTCACAACCATTACCAACGCCCAGCGGCTTTCCATGTCGATGATATTTACTGCCAACGCGCTACCTGCCAGAGCGCCGATCAGCAACTGACCTTCCGCCCCAATGTTCCAGATGCGTGCGCGATATGCCAGGGCCAAGCCCAGAGCACACAACAGAATCGGCAAGGTTTTGACCAAGAGTTCACCTATGCCATAAAGATCGCTGAGCGGAGCAATCAACAAAGTGTGCAATACCTGTAGCGGATCACGCCCTAAAAGCCCGAACAGCATTGAGCCACTGATAAGGGTTAACAGGCCGGCCAATACAGGCGATAGCAACATCATCAGGCGCGAAGGCTGTGCGCGTGGTTCAAGTGAGAGCAGCATGGCTGGGCTCCGTCAGGCGGCCGAATGGGAAATATCGAACTGGCCGGCCATCCAGCGGCCGACCTCGATAGGATGCGTGTGAGCGACCTCTACAGGAGTGGTGAGTCGACCGTTGCTCAGAGCTGCGATGCGATCGCAGATTTGAAACAACTCATCTAGGTCTTCAGAAATAACCAGAATCGCTGCACCGGCCTCGCGCAGGCCGATCAGGGCCCGGTGAATGGCCGCCGCGGCGCCTACGTCTACACCCCATGTCGGATGGGCAGCAATCAACAGTTTTGGCTGCTGCAGGATTTCCCTGCCCAAAATAAATTTTTGTAGATTACCTCCGGACAGGCTGCTGGCTATGGCTTGAGCATCCGGTGTCTTAACGCTGAAACGCCGAATAATGTCATTGGCAAAAGCCATGACCTTGTCATGTTTTATCAGGCCATGCTGGAGCAGGCCCTGCTGAAAACCGGTCAGCAGGGCATTGTCTGCCAGGCTCATGTCCGGTACGGCACCATGCCCAAGACGTTCGGCCGGAACAAAGGCTTGTCCACAGCGACGGCGCGCCTCTGGACTAAGATGAGCAACCGGCTCGCTGGCGATGCAAATACGTGCACTCTCCTGGGGCGGGAGACGTATCTCACCGGCCAACAAGGCCAACAACTCATCCTGGCCATTTCCGGCCACACCAGCGATGCCCATAATCTCACCGGCCCGCACTTCCAGGCTTAGATCAACTAATGACGTACCAAACGGATCGGGGTTACGCCAGCTCAACTGGCTGACGTTCAGAAAAACGGCACCGCCGTGAGCCTTGGGATAACTCCCTTCAAGCCCTTCTGCATCGCCCACCATCAGGCGTGCCAGCTCCAGATCCGAGCACTGGGCTGGAATGCAATGACCTGCAACACATCCGGCTCGCAATACGGTTGCGGTGCTGCACAAGGCTCGCACTTCTCCCAGTTTGTGGCTGATAAAGAGAATGCTGCAGCCATCCGCCGCTAACTGGCGAAGCGTCACAAATAGGTCTTCAGCCTCTTGCGGCGTCAATACAGAGGTTGGCTCATCCAGAATCAGCAACTGGATGTCTTGCATCAGGCACCGTACGATTTCCACCCGTTGCCGCTCGCCAATAGACAGGCTATGCACTAAACGGTCTGGCTCGAGCGGCATGCCGTAGCGCTGAGAGACTTCACGGATGCGCGAAACCAGCCGTCGCGGATGTGCCTCAGGGCCTAGTGCCAAGGCAATGTTTTCAGCCACCGTCAGCGTCTCGAACAGGGAGAAGTGCTGAAACACCATGCCAATTCCCAAACGGCGGGCCTGGGCGGGGTCACGAATGACAACAGGTCTACCGTTCCAGCGGATCTCACCCTCGTCTGGAGCAGTTACGCCATAAATGATCTTCATGAGCGTGCTCTTGCCTGCACCGTTTTCGCCCAACAGTGCACGAATCTCGCCTGGCTCAAGAGTAAGTTCTATTCTGTCGTTGGCGAGGGTCCCAGGGTAGCGCTTGGTAATTCCGGACAATTGCACGCGTGGCGGCGGGCACGAGGTCGGTTGCGTGTCGATTGACATGAGGCACTCACTTCACGAAAGCAGTGGCCTTTCGAAAAGCAAAAAGCTGGCCAGGTGGTCAGCTTTTTGCTTTTCGACAATAAATCGCGACTTGCTTAAGGAGGAATATCGAGAAGTCACTGCATTGATCAAAAAATGATCAATTCTTTAGGGGCCATGAGTAGCACCTACCAGAGCAAGCTATCCTCCGTTTATCCACAGGGCCATCCACGTGAGATGTGGGTAATAGAAAGAAAAGCCTCTGTTCGGTTTGATAAGTACAGAGGCTGTTAGGCTTAGTCTTGATTGATGGCTGAAATTTTGTGAATGGAAAGATCGGCCCCGTAATATTCCTCCTCTTGGGAAAGACGTAAACCTAGGACCACCTTAAGCAGGCCATACACGATCAGTCCGCCCACTAGTGCGATAGTTACGCCCAGTCCTGTACCGATCACTTGGCTAAAAAAGCTGACGCCGCCTCGCCCTTCGAGAAACTCTTGCCCAAAGAGACCGCAAGCGATGCCGCCCCATACGCCACATAAGCCATGGAGGGGCCACACCCCCAGCACATCGTCGATCTTCCATTTGACCTGAGTAGCCGTAAATGCCCAGACGAACAGGGCGCCTGCCACCAGGCCAGTTGCCAATGCACCAATAGGATGCATTAGATCCGAGCCCGCACACACCGCCACTAGACCTGCCAAGGGACCGTTATGGAGAAAGCCAGGGTCATTACGGCCGAAAATGAGCGAAGCAACCACGCCACCGACCATGGCCATCAAGGAGTTCACAGCGACCAAGCCGCTTACACCATCTAGAGTTTGTGCACTCATAACGTTGAAGCCAAACCAGCCGACAATCAAAATCCAAGATCCCAAGGCTAGAAAGGGAATGTTCGAAGGCGGGAACGCCACCAATTTTCCGTCTCGGTAGCGGCCGTTTCGCTGACCAAGCATCAACACGGCGCCCAATGCCAGCCAGCCACCTACACCGTGAACAACTACAGAGCCAGCAAAATCATGGAATGGCGCGCCGAAGGCTTCTGTAAGCCAAGCCTGCAGCCCCAAATTGCCATTCCAGACAATACCTTCAAAGAAGGGATAGATGAACGCAACGATTAAAGCCGTCGCGCACAATTGCGGAGCAAAACGTGCTCGCTCGGCAATGCCACCGGAAATGATTGCTGGTATCGCGGCTGCAAAGGTTAGTAGAAAGAAGAATTTTACTAACGCATAGCCGTTGTTGGTCATGAGCGTTTCGGCAGGTGCGAAAAAGCTCACCCCATAGGCAATCCAGTAACCAATAAAAAAGTAAGCCAGGGTCGAGATAGCGAAGTCAGCAAGAATCTTCGATAAAGCATTGACTTGGTTTTTCTGTCGAACGGTGCCTACTTCCAAAAAGGCAAAGCCTGCATGCATGGCCAGCACCATAACGGCGCCTACAAGAATGAAAAGGGTATTAGATCCGTGAATGAGGACGTTCACAGCGCTTTGTAGTTCGTTCATGGGTCGGCAGCTTTAATAAACAATAGAGAAGCAGGGCACCAAAAAGGCTCGTCATTTCATGCCGTGCACCAAACGTGAGCATTTAGGAACAGGCAGTTATTAAAAGGCTACAAACAAAATTACGGTGGAAAACCAGAGAAAGGTGGCCATCCATATAGGCCAATGCTTCTTTGTGGCGCAAACCGTTTTGCTTGTGCACCACGAATAAGCAAATCCTGTGCCTTGAGGAAACAGCGCGCTACAAAGGAATTAGCTGAATGAAGGAGATGTATCTAGACGATGCAAACGGATACGACCGCGGCTGAGATCAGCTAGGTACTGTTGGATACGGGATAAATCTACTTCCGGCAAAGCTAAACATAGTTCAACCCCGTCGGAGGCAAAGCGCTCGCCATCTAGCAAAGCCTCAAACTCACCCAGGCGTGCCTTAATCAGAGGTAGCTCTGAATAGGTGCACTGAAACGCCACGGTCACTCGTGGAACCAGCACAACATGTGCAGCGCTCTGCAAACATTTGGCTGCACATCCGCCATAAGCGCGTACCAGTCCGCCAGTGCCTAGTTTGATTCCGCCAAACCAGCGAGTCACCACAACAACTACCCGGTCGCAATCTTGGCCGTCTATTGCCGCTAGAATAGGTCGCCCGGCTGTACCGCCAGGCTCTCCATCGTCATTGAAACGATACTGCTGGCCTAGTCTCCAGGCCCAGCAGTTATGTGTAGCGGAAAGATCACTGATCTGATCGATGAATGCCTGAGCTTTATCAGCCGTATGGATCGGTGAGGCAAAGGCATGAAATCGACTTTTACGAATTTCTTCGCGAAATTCGGTAGGTGAAATCAAGGTTTTGCTCATGCCAACCCCGGTGGCGACAAACCACACCCTTTGAGAATGATATGAGTAAGCGTACGTGTTGCCTCATCGAAGTCCTGTTTCGTTAGGCGCTTGCGCCCAGTCACATGGCAGATTTGGCTAGAAAAGTCGGCATAATGCTGAGTACTGCCCCAGAGCAGGAAAATAAGATGAACCGGGTCGATGGGGTCCATCTTACCTGCCTCGACCCAGGCCTCAAATACCGCTGCACGCTGACGAAACCAGATCTGGTAGTCCTGATTGAAGTACTCATACAAGCATGCCCCCCCTCCAATGATCTCCATAGCGAAAATCCGCGATGCTAGAGGGTGCCGCCGAGAAAATTCCATTTTCGCTCGAATATAGCGGGTTAATGCTTCAGCTGGATCGTCTTCAACGGTCAGTGTGTTGAACGTGCTATCCCAGAGTTCGAGAATGTTGGCCAGTACCGACATATACAGGCCTAACTTATTAGTGAAGTAGTAATGCAGGTTGGCCTTGGGCAAACCAACGCGCTGCGCGATGGTATTCATGCTGGTGCCCTTGAAGCCATGCTTGGCGAATTCTTCTTCAGCCGCCGTCAGGATCAGTTCTTCGTTCTTCTGGCGAATGCGCCCGGCAGGTTTCTCGCCACCCATGTGGTGAGCAGGTACTAGCAAAGTCATGAAGCCAGTCAGTCCATAATGGTTGGAGCAGTACTGATAGTGTACTGCCCCGGTTCAAGCAAGCGTTCGGTTTATAAATGCGTTTCGTTTTTAGCGTACAGGGAATCTACTTCAGACACGACGGCAGGCACAGCTTTCTCTTCTGCCAAAACAAGATTGAGCAGGATGGCAGTAATGCTTCCCTTGTAATAGCGCTATAGAAAGAGGCCGGACGAGGTGAGGGTAGCTGATTAAGCAGTAGAGAGGACTGAGTCGCGATACCGAGCCCTATTCCTAAGGACGTCGCAATAACCAATAGGCTACAGCTAGGCTACAGCGATCCAGTAAGCGGCGCTAACAGACAGGTCCAAGGTGGAGCGCTGTAAAAAATGCGGTGAGAGGGGCAGGGCGGTTATCAAGGTTATAGAGAGATGAGATCGTTGCAATTTAAAGAAAGGATTTCGACCGGCCTCGAGAGCTAAATAAAAGCTAGCTCTGCAACGTAAAAGCCAACCATGTGCTAAAGAGCAGGCAAAAGCCGTTTAAAAAGACTTAAAAAGCTCTAAATGCCGCGAGAGCTTGTACCCTTATAGTGTTATAGCAGTGCATGCATTATGAACAAGCCCCCTGAAACACCGGACACCGTTTTCCCCTTACCATAAGGGATAGGCAAACGGTCGTGTTTATGACTACCAACAAAGACAGACATATTGAAGTGCTCGGCCAAGAGCGGCGTCGCCGTTGGAGCGTCGAGGAAAAGCTCATCATGGTTCGCGAGAGCCTGGAGCCGGGGCAAAGCGTTTCCGTCGTGGCTCGGCGCAACGGCATCAACCCCAACCAGTTATTCCATTGGCGCAAGCTTTATCAGGACGGCAACCTCTCAGCGGTCAGTGCCGGTGAGGCTGTGGTACCGGCTTCGGAGCTGGCCGACGCGATGAA
>NZ_VLKY01000004.1 GCF_007830155.1 Pseudomonas duriflava | reverse complement strand
CAAGCGGAAGGACAGCTTGAACGCACGCTGGGCAATGCCTTGATGCAGATAGGTCACGCTGTCGGTGTTCTTCTCACGACGGCCACCCCGTACGGTCAGCACGCTCTGCTCGACTTCGAGCTCAAGGTCGTCTTCCTGCAGGCCGGCGGCTGCAATCACGATGCGGTATTGGTCATCGCCGTGCTTTTCAACGTTGTAGGGTGGATACGAGCTGCCCGATTCATTACGCAACGCAGCCTCGAACAGATCGTTGAAACGGTCGAATCCAATGGAATGACGGAACAGCGGAGCAAGGGATAAATTAGTCATGATGAAATCTCCTGAGAGTCAGCAAGTTTTCCTGGCGGGACCCGATTTCGGCCTCCCGCATTCATCCAGATAAAGACACCCTATTCCATTTCAAGCGTTTTGCCGACGAACGGCACTTATGGCAGAAAATATCGAATGCCCCGTCCATTCAGGCGTTCAAGCCAATGTTTCGGATTACTGACAAAACCTTTACCCGCCTTAGCCTTTTAAGCATTTGGGCTTTGATGTTTCATAAGCAGACCGGTTTAGTTGCAGTACCCTTCACAGAAACGAAACCTTATTGTCGATGCCTTGAACCGCCCCCTCTCTCATCAGTCATAGCGGCATCTGGATAAGATGCTGGTGCGAGTAACAAGGTGTACTCCGGTGATCCAGATACAGGCACTTTTCTATCAGGGACATACGGCCTAGGCCACGGATGGACACGAATGACGTTTGAACAAATCGAAGATCTTCTTTTGCGCTGCGAAAAAGGTCTCTCGTTTTTGCATGCTTCAAGAGATTGGTGGCGACTCGAAGAAGAACCTCCCTTCGAAGCGAAAAGACTTTCGACTCTGCTACATCTGATCGCACGCATCTGCGTTAGCGAGACACAACGCCAGAAAGCCGAAGCACTCTTGCACCGGCTTATGGTGTTATGCCCCTGGCCAGCCAGTGAACTGCAACTTATGGCGTCGTCAGCGCAGGAGCTTGATGAGCCTCTTCCGTTAACATCGGATGTACCCGGCTAATCACGAAACGGCTCTTAGGCAACGCTGGCATGCGGCTAATATCGATCGAAAGGTCCTGCGGCGGAACCTCATAACGCATCCATTGGGTCAATGCAGTCACCGCAACCTTCAACAGTTCAATCGTGATCCATTCACCGGGGCACCGATGGTTCTGATAATGATCGCCACCGCCCTGGGTAATAAAATTAAAGGCATTGCCGTTCCAATTGAAAAAACGCTCAGGATCAAACCGCTCGGGTTGCTGCCAGTTTTGCGATTCGCGGTTCGTCCCATAAAGGTCAAGCAGGACCCGGGTTCCTTTCGTGAACTGATAACCTTTCCACTCGAAATCCTTGCGTACACGCGCCACGGCAAAGGGGAAGAATGCGAAAACCCGACGCACCTCTTGAACGAAGGGCTCTAGAACGGTTGGCTCCTGTCGCAGACGTTCAGCCCATTGTGGATACCGATGCAACACCCAGGCAGCAAATACGACGAAACGGGCTACTGCTACGGTAGGCCGCAAGACATTAAGAACTTCAACCGCCGCGGTTCTCGGGTCAAGCCATTGGCCGTTGGCTTCTCGATGGAAACTGATGACATGCAAGGCTGATTCGACCGGGGCTTTCAAGCGGCCCTCACGCACATCCTGTACACACCCGGCAATCCAGGCCTCTGCTTGCTGACGTGACGTACGTGCCCTTAGATGACGTAGCCCTACGCCTCCTGCACCGTCGATCAGACTGGCCAATTGTGAACGGCGTTTGGCAACATCCTCCTCTGGCAACGGCACGCCGGCCCAATCACAAACTGAGCGGCACAACTGAAACTGCGCGGCATATAACAACGCGACCTCATGATTGCCTGTCCAGGCCTGGATATCCTTTTGCCATTGCTTTGTATAACGCTGAACCAGCGACTGGATAGCGGAAGGTGTCATCAGTGACATAAACATCGCTTTACGTATGCGGTGCGCCTCACCATCCAGGCTTTGTACGCTTCCCACCCCTAACAACGATTTTTGCATCATCCGAGGCGCGGCATGCTCACGCGTGAACAGGTTTTCGTCATAGAACAACCGAGCCCCTTCCTCACCGGTCAGGCAGATTGTGTCCTGTAATAGCAGGCGGGTCTGGAAAACTGCCGTGCCAAAGCGGCGCATACGGTTGGGGATAAAACGGTAACCCTCCTTTAGCAAGGCAAGGGAACTGTCCAGACGGTGCTCATGAGGGATTCTCGGCATGGTTGATGACACTCCAGGTACCAGGTGCTCCACCGCCTGCCGTCTGATCAGAGGCAAAGGGTGAACGGCCGCGATATGCGCCTTCTGATCAATTGACCCGGCCGATTACTCAAGGTGCGATCTCCGCGGCCCGCCTCTCAGCGAAAGCGACGACTCAGGTAGGGCGAGCCCTCAAGACCAAACCGCCAAGAAACATCCCGTGCTTTGGTAATCCCAATACGCGGGCCGCTGACGACAGCAACCGGGCCGGTAGGCGGCAGCAGTGCGCAGGTAGGTGAATCCAGCGGCATCCCGTCATGCTCACCATGAATCGCCAGCGCCTGACACACCCGTCCTGGGCCGGCACATAACAGCCGCTGCTCCTGAAGCCCACGCCGCTCCTGCATGACGTCCAGCCCGCTCAAAGGCTCCAGAGCCCGGATAAGGACACCGGCGCCATGCCCTGCCTCGCAGCAGACAAAATTCAGGCACCAGTGGATGCCATAGGAGCGATAGACATACAGATGACCAGGAGGACCAAACATGGTCGCGTTACGCCGGGTCAAACCGGAAAAGCTATGAGAGGCTGGGTCTTCCCGGTCATAGGCTTCCGTTTCAACGATACGGCCACCGACGCCGGCAAACAGAAAACGCCAGCCGATCAACTGGCGAGCTACCTCATGGGCAGGGGCAGAAAAATCAATAGAGGTATAAATATCGGTCATGCCACCAGTGTAGACCGACCGAATGCAGAAGGGGAAACCCTTGCGGCGAGCGTTCAGCTCCTACCTGTTGGCTCTGGCTGAAGGGCTTCAATGAAACCTGTCGACAGACGTATCAAGGATTTAAAACTATGCTGTAAATCACAGTCCTATCCCGTACTCATCAATAAAGGATCGAATGGTTTCCTATGACATATGACGTTCCGGTTCCAGCCAATGAGATCGAACGAGTAGCAGAAATTCAAGAGCTCTGCTTACTGGATCCTTTGCCGGACCCTGTCTTTGACGGGATCGTCAAGCTCGCTGCCGAGCTTTTTAAGGTACCCATTGCGCTCGTCTCGATCGTAGACACGAACCGTCAATGGTTCAGAGCGCGCGTCGGACTGGCCATACAGGAAACGCCCCGGGAACAATCCTTTTGTACCTACGCCATCCTGAGCGACAAACCCTTTGTCGTTCCAGATACCCTTCAAGACCCTCGCTTTCAAAACAATCCGCTCGTAACCGGCGAGCCCTATATACGCTTTTATACCGGCGTTCCGCTGTTAACCCAGAACGGTCTTGGGCTTGGTAGTCTTTGTATTATCGACACAAAGCCACGCCCACCGCTGAATACCCATGAAATAGAGTGCCTGACCTGGCTAGCCGATCTGGTCATGGAGCGAATCGACTCAGTGCGTAAAATCAACTTCATCGACCTGCCGACCGGTCTTTATAACCGCTCTCGTCTGGAAGAAGACGTCGCGCGGCATTTTGCTCTGTCCGATAATCCCATTACGTTAGTGGCTGTAGATATTGCGGCTCCGCGCACCCTCAATGAAATCGTCAAGGCCTTGGGTTACACCTTTTCTACCCAGTTCATGCTAGTCATCAAAGAGAGACTTCAAGCGCTCCTGCCTGCCCATTTTGAGTTGTATAAGATCAGCTCCACCCGGCTCGCGTTCATGCTGACCAACCACGCCGAAACCAAGGCTGAAGCTCTTTATGATCGAATCGTCCAGGCGTTCGAGGCGCCGCTGGTCTGCAACGGCATTCCGCTTCAAACCCAGATTGGTATAGGCGTACTGCCGCTGGCAGAAGAACGCTTCCGCCAGACCGACTGGATTCGCTCGCTGGTCAGCGTGGCGGATGATGCCCGCGAAAACAGAGACGGCTGGACAATCTACAACCCCCACCGCGACCAGGCCCAGCAGCGAGCCTTCAACCTCTTAAACGCGTTAACGATAGCCTTGCAGAGCGATGACCAGTTGAGCCTTCACTATCAACCTCGCCTCTCCCTGACTACTCATACTTGTCATGCTGTAGAAGCCTTGATTCGCTGGACTCACCCTACCTTGGGAAAAATCGGTCCTGGTGAATTCATTCCTCTAGCGGAAAAAACGTTTTTGATCCGCTCGGTCAGCTTATGGGTGCTGCGCCAGGCTATTCGGCAGGCCGCTGAATGGTACCGCCAGGGTCTTAACCTAAAGGTGGCCATTAATGTCTCAGCGGCCGATCTGGACGACACGCAATTCGTAGACACCTTGATTGCTCATCTGCAAGAGCACGACCTACCCATCTGCTACGTTGAAATCGAGTTTACCGAGAGTGCCGTTATCCGAAGCGCCGAACAGGTAAAACAACAGTTGGAGCGCCTGCATGCACTCGGCATCGAGATTGCCATCGACGACTTTGGCACAGGCTATAGCAACTGGGCGTATCTGCGAGATACTCCAGCCTCTACCGTCAAACTGGACCGCTCCTTCCTGCGCCATCTTTCCCAGGTGGAAAAGGACCGTCGTATCGTCAAGGCGATGATTCATCTGGCTAAGGAAATGAATTACCGGATCGTAGCGGAAGGCATTGAAACGGAAGACATATACAGCCTGATGCGCGACTGGGGATGCGATGAGGGCCAGGGCTACCTGATGGCCTACCCAATGCCTGCCACTGAAATACCGCGCTGGTTACAAACGAAACCGCCAACTTACTAAATCGCCGTCGCTACGCTGGTCCGGTGACTGGACGTGCTGCAGGGATAATTCCGGCATTCGCCTGTCACAAGGTGATGGGAAAGCAAAAGATCCTCTTATGATCTCCACAAAACATACCCTCGCCTCGTTGTCTCCGGAAGCTCTAGCGGCTTTGGTACTGCAAAACACGGCGGACTATGCCGTGGTAGTAGCAGACCTGAGCGGCACTATCGTTGCGTGGAACCAGAGCGCGGAAAAGGTACTGGGATGGTCCGCCGAGGAAGCTATCGGCCAGCACGTCTCACTGTTTTTTACCCCGGAAGACTGTGCAAACGGACGTCCAGAGACAGAAATGCGGGAGGCTGCCGAATGCGGATGTGCCACGGATGAACGATGGCATATCAAGTGCGACGGCACCCGGTTCTGGGCCAGCGGAGAGATGACGTCGTTGCGTCGCGCCGGTGAACTGCTCGGCTACACCAAGATTCTGCGCGATCGCACCCGTGAGCGACTAACCAAAGAGCGGCTGCGCCTGGCTCAACAAGTTGGCAATATCGGCACGTTTGAAGTCTATCCTGAACAGGATAAAGTCACGATCTCCCGCGAGATGTGTCAGCTTTGGGGGCTCCCCGAACAGGACTCCTTTTCGCTGACGTTCCTACTTGAGCGTATCCACCCAAAAGATCGCCCACACGTTGCTGCCTCCTATACCGATTACCAAAAGGATACGTTAGACCTGCTCGAATACCGTATCCAACGAGCAGATACGGGTGAAGAGCGCTGGATGGCGCACTGTGGCGAAGCCATTCACCTGAGTGTACGCGGCGAATCCCACTGTTTTCTGGGTATGTGCTACGACATCACCGAGCGCAAGCAGGCCCAGCAGGCGCGCATGGAAAGCGACGCGCGCCTACTCGGTCTGACGGAGGATATGCAGGAAGCTTTCTACATCGCAGAGCCTTGCTGGAACGCTCAAGGCGAGATGGTCGATTTTCGTTTCCTGCAGGTTAACCCAGCCTTCAACAAGCTGACCGGAACTTCCCGCGAAGAAGCTATCGGCCGCTCCATCCATGACATCAGCCCTGAAGCGGCTCACGATTTGGTTCAGCGGTATGCTCGTCTCATGGAGAATGGTAGATCGGTGCATTTCGAAATACAGATGCACGATAGCGATGACCACTGGTTCGAATCCTGGGCCCGCAAACTCAGCGATAACCGCTTTGCCGTTCTGTTTATGGACATTACATCCCGCAAGCAGACTGAAGCGGCGCTAGCTGAAAGCGAAGCGCGCTTCAAAGCCATTGCTAACTCCATTGAACAGATAGTCTGGGCCACACACCCCGACGGCCGTCATTATTACTTCAATGATCGCTGGTACGAATTTACCGGCGTGCCGGCTAGCTCGGCTGAAGGCGAAGCCTGGATCAACCTGTTTCATCCCGATGACCGAGCCCGCATCAAACGGATCTGGCAACACAGCCTTACCACAGGCGAGCCTTACCATATCGAATACCGCTTGCGGTACCGTTCCGGCCAATACCGCTGGATGCTTGGACGCGCCCAGGCCGTACGTAACCTAGCGGGAGATATCGAAAGCTGGTTTGGCACCTGTACAGATATTCAAGACATTGTTGACGCCCGCGAGATTCTGTCACGCTCACGTGAAGAACTTGAGCGTTTGATAGAGGTGCGGACTCGAGAGCGGGATCGTATCTGGCGGCTCAGTAATGACCTGATGAAAGTCTGCCACCTGGACGGGCAACTGGCCGCAGTAAATGCTGCCTGGAGCAGAACCCTGGGCTGGACAGAACAGGAGCTGGCTGGGCGCAGTTATTTCGACCTTGTTCATCCGGACGAAATCGAGCACCTCATCCGGGGCTTCAAAAACCTCTGCCGTACCCGGCAAACCTGCTCTTATGAAGTGCGACTGCGTCATGCAGACGGTAGTTACCGGTTAACCTCGTGGACATCGGTTCCAGAAGACAATCTGATGTACTCGGTGGGTCGAGACATCACCGAGCAACGTCAACTGGAAGAGCAGCTCAGGCAATCCCAGAAAATGGAAGCGATCGGCCAACTCACCGGAGGTATCGCCCATGACTTCAATAATTTGCTGACTGGCATTATCGGTAGCCTGGATCTTATGCAGCGCCGCTTTAGTAGCGGACGCACACAAGACATCGAACGCTACATGACCTCGGCGGTGACCTCTGCCCAGCGCGCTGCTGCCCTTACCCAGCGCTTATTGGCCTTTTCCCGGCGCCAAGCCTTGGATCTTAAACCAGTTAATGTTAATACCCTGGTGGCCTCGATGGAGGAACTGCTCCGCCGGACCATTGGTGAAAAAATCGAGCTGACAACGGCTCTGGGGGCCGGTATCTGGCCAGCCCTTACCGATAACAATCAGTTGGAAAGCGCACTGCTTAACCTTGTAATCAATGCCCGTGACGCCATGCCGAACGGTGGTTCGCTCCGTATTGAAACCGGCGTCATGCATGTCGATCCGCAGGCAGCCAGCCTGATCGACGAAGCCGAACCAGGCGATTATGTGGTCCTTAGCGTAAGCGACACGGGCACCGGCATGACACCTGAGGTAATGGCACGTGCCTTCGATCCTTTCTTTACTACCAAACCCATCGGCCAGGGCACTGGACTAGGCCTGTCCATGATTTATGGCTACGCCAAACAGTCCAAAGGTCATGTACAGATTCATTCAACACTAGGCCAGGGCACCAGCGTCCATTTATACCTGCCTCGTTTCTCGGGTTCACTGGATGAGGTAACGGTAGGCCAGGTAAATCCAGAAGCCCCACTCGGTGCAGGTGAGGTCGTTCTGGTGGTCGAGGACGAAGCCGTGGTTCGTGCCCTTATCCTTGAAGTCTTGAGCGAGCTGGGCTACGCCACGCTCGAAGCGGCTGATGCACATGCCGCCCTTCCCTTGCTGGAAAGCAGTCAACGGATCGATCTAATGATTTCCGATGTGGGATTGCCTGGCATGAATGGTCGGCAGCTGGCCGATGTAGCGCGCCAGTCCCGCCCCCGTCTTAAAATTCTGCTTGCTACCGGCTATGCCGAAGGCGCCAACGTCAGTGGCTACCTGGACCCTGGTATGGAGCTTATCAACAAGCCCTTCAACATCGACACGCTGGCCAACCGAATCAAGGAAATGATCAGCGCGCCGGCCTATATTGCGACCCGGCAGACTGTCGACTCATGATGCACGCAGGATCCTTGGCCTTAAGCCAGTGTGTTTTGCCCTATCGGCCAGATCGAAAGGCTTCTTTGTCGTGACGGCCTATGTGCTACTCAAGACAGTACACGTCCTGTCTGCCGCCATCCTGATCGGGCTGGGCTCCGGCTCGGCCTATTATGCCTGGCGTTCCTGGCGTACAGGCCGTCCTGAATTCATCGCGCTCACCTTCAAGCATTTGGTCTTTGCCGACTGGGCCATTACGCTTCCCTGCGTCGTAATCCAGGCCGCAACCGGTATCGCTCTGGCCCATGGCGCCGGTTTCTCTCTAACGTTGCCCTGGTTGCAGTGGAGCATTATTTTCTTTTTGCTCGCCGGCCTTTGCTGGCTACCGATCCTCTGGCTGCAGGTACGTCTGCAGCGTCTGGCAGAAACCTCACATCGCCATAAAAGCCCGCTACCGCCTCAAGCCTTCCGGTACATGCGTGCCTGGTTGATCCTGGGCTGGCCTGCCTTTTTGGCTTTGCTCGTGGTGCTGTATTTAATGATTAGCAAAGGGTTCTAACGGGCCATTTTGCCAGTCCTTAACCGACTGCCTACCAGATGCGACCATACAATGGTCCAAATCTAGCGAAAATCCCTATAGAATTCGCCGCTTCGTCCAGCCGCTATGGCGTTCTGAACTGCCGCTAACAAGAACAAGCGGCCATGTTTTCATCACCTGCCAGGGGAACCGCTTTTCTTGTACCTGCTCGGCCTCGACCCATCGTTTCCTTCATAAGTTGATAGCTGCCATGACTCATGCTTCTAACCCTTTCCTGAACCGGCTCATGCATTCCAGCCTGGTGACTCAGATTCTCATTGGCTTGGTTGCCGGCATTCTGCTGGCCTTGATTGCACCGTCAGCAGCGGCCGCTACAGGCTTTATCGGTACGGTATTCGTCACGGCGCTCAAAGCCGTCGCGCCTGTCCTGGTCTTTGTCTTGGTGGCTTCTTCAATCGCCAACCACAAACAAGGCCAACCCACGCACATCCGCCCTGTGTTGTGGCTGTACGTGCTAGGTACATTTGCCGCGGCCTGCGTTGCAGTTGCTGCCAGCTTTGCCTTTCCCTCCGCCTTGGTCCTGGCCTCTGGCAGCACGGATATAACCCCGCCCGAAGGCATCGCCAACGTGTTACAGAGCTTGGCGCTAAGCCTGGTGGACAACCCCATCAGGGCTCTTATGAACGGTAATTTCATGGGTATCCTGGCCTGGGCTGTGGGACTGGGTATTGCATTCCGTCATGCGAGCGAAACCACCCGGACCGTATTTACTGATCTGGCCGATGGGGTATCCCTGATCGTAAAAGTAGTAATCCGCTGCGCCCCGCTCGGCATTTTCGGTCTGGTCGCCTCGACACTGGCGACCTCGGGCCTAAACGCCCTGATGGGCTATCTGCATCTTTTACTGGTGCTGGTGGGTTGCATGCTATTCGTGGCTCTTGTGGTTAATCCGGCCATCGTTTTCTGGAAGCTGCGCCGTAACCCCTACCCCCTGGTCTTTACCTGCCTGCGGGAAAGCGGCCTGACGGCCTTTTTCACTCGTAGCTCGGCAGCCAACGTACCGGTAAACCTGGCACTTTGCGAACGTTTGGGCCTGCATGAGGATACCTACTCGGTTTCCATTCCTTTGGGCGCCACGATCAACATGGCAGGTGCGGCTATCACCATCACCGTACTGACTCTGGCAGCCGTCCACACGCTGGGAATCGCCGTGGACCTTCCCACCGCCCTTTTCTTGAGCCTGGTTGCTTCGGTCTGCGCCTGTGGTGCATCGGGCGTGGCAGGTGGCTCGCTGCTTTTGATTCCGCTGGCCTGCAGTCTCTTTGGAATTACCAATGAAGTGGCCATGCAAGTAGTAGCGGTAGGCTTCATCATTGGCGTCGTGCAGGACTCGGCGGAAACCGCCCTCAATTCATCTACTGATGTCTTGTTTACTGCTGCGGCCTCCCAGGCAAAGGCCAGCTGATTGCAGCCATACCCCGGCCAAAACCTATACAGCCGGGGCATTTATGTAGGACGGATTAACGTCCGTTCTACATAGGCTCTACGCTGATTTTTCGCACACCATCTACTGTGCTTAGCTGTACGCGACCCGGGGTGTACTCTACTAATCGGCCCTGGTCGAAGATAAAGGAATAATCGGAACGGTCGCTCGACCAGTTCGAGATAAGCCGGTTCTTGTACTGGAGCACTTTCAACGTGCCGTCCTGCTGCAAACGGTCCGGCGCTCCCATCGCCCCGGTCAGTTGCTTTTCACTCATATAACGCTGGACCTCTACTTGTTGCGGCGGATAAGTTTCCTGCCTCTCACCAGCACATGCAGCAAGCAATGCCATCGAACACACAATCAATACGCTACGCATGAAGCCCCCTTCATTGGACGAGCCGCCTCGCCTCGACGAAGACCGCACTTTTTAAGCAGACTGCATAAACGAGCCCGCGATCGTTTTAGCCTGAAGTTGTGAGAGGCATATCACACAAAAAGCGTAAATATCGCTATTCATACAGCTTTAGCGGAACGTGAACGCCACTGAGTTCTCCTTATTGCAGGCATGCCCCATCCAGCCCGAACGTCTGTTCGCCACAACAATAAAAACAAACAAGGAGATTGCTATGCTGGCCCGTATTACGGGGATGAGCGTGAGCTTGGTTCAACGCTACCTTCCCTCTCCCTTTGTCTTCGCCCTGTTGCTCAACCTTATCGTGCTTGTTGCCGCCATGCTTGGCACAGGCCAAAGCCTGCCGGTTATGGTGAAGCATTGGGGCGGAGGGCTTTGGACGCTCCTGTCGTTTACCATGCAAATGGCGCTCATCCTGGTTACAGGGCTGGCACTGGCCCGTGCACCAAGCGTCAACCGGCTGCTGGATCGTCTCGCCGCCCTGCCTCGCTCTCCTGGTCAGGCGATTGTTGTCGTCACATTGGTCGGGCTGGCTGGTTCCTGGATCAACTGGGGCTTTGGACTGGCCATTGGTGCTGTCTTTGCTCGGGCACTGGCCCGACAGGTGCGCGGCGTGGATTACCCGCTTCTGGTGGCGTCGGCCTATTCAGGCTTTCTGATCTGGCACGGCGGGCTATCCGCCTCCATTCCGCTAACACTCGCCAGCACCAGCGCCAATCTCGAAAAGATGACCGGGGGCGTGGTGACCCAGCCTATTGGGGTCGAGCATACGTTGTTCACCCCACTAAACCTGACCATTATTGCTCTGCTCTGTCTGGGTCTACCCTTACTCAACCGCCTCATGCATCCGCGGACCCAGGTCAAGGTAGCGGACCCAGCCCTGCTCGTCGAACCAGAAGCGATTCGCCCGCTGCAGAACACGCCTGCTCAAAAGCTGGATGACAGCCGACTACTCGCCTGGGTCGTTGTGGCGCTCGCAGCGGTGTATTACGTCATGTACTTTGCCAGCCAGGGCTTTTCCCTTGGTCTGGACATCGTAATCGGCCTCTTTCTGTTCGCAGGCCTGCTACTGCATGGCACGCCGGAGCGCTATATGCGGGCCATTGATTCGAGTATCGGCGGTATCAGCGGCATTGTGCTGCTGTTTCCCTTCTATGCAGGCATTATGGGCATGATGGCGGGTGTCAATGCGGAAGGTCTGTCGCTCGGCGCGCTGATCAGCGATGCCTTTGTAAGCTGGTCTTCAGCAGATACCTTTCCGTTACTGGCCTTTCTCAGTGCAGGACTCATCAACGTTTTCGTGCCTTCCGGAGGCGGTCAGTGGGCTGTGCAGGGGCCCATCATGTTACCAGCCGGGCAGGCGTTGAACGTGCCACCGGAGGTCACCGCGATGGCAATTGCCTGGGGCGATGCCTGGACCAACATGATTCAGCCCTTCTGGGCGCTGCCACTGCTTGGGATTGTCGGGCTGGGCGCTCGTGACATCATGGGGTATTGCCTGATCATGCTGGTTTATTCAGGGCTGGTAATCAGCGGTGCCTTTTACTTTTTAGGCTGACATTAGCGCTTGGTATTCTTGCGATTGCGGAACCGGTTACGGTTGAGCAGAACGTAACCGGTAAATTGCACCGCAGCTGAAACGACCAGCCGGGTCAACTGACCAGGCTCGGGTGGAGCGGTAGGGCCTAGTAATGGGATCAGAGACGTCACCACTCCGATAATGCCACCAATGAACAGCACAAGGCCCAAGATCGTTAACGGGTGGAGCTTGAATGGGGGCTTACTCATTCGAATCGCTTTCCTAATAGGCCAATAGCCAGCTGACAATACTGCCTAGTCTAACGGATCACATCCTGACTGGCTGCCTATGCCTTCTGGTCACCCGAGCTGAACCACGCACCTTTTTTACCTTCAAAGACGTATGTTCCCAATATCCCTTCTTACTGTCGATACGAGAAATCAACATGCGAATCGGTTGCCTTGCCTGGGGATCACTGCTCTGGAAACCCGGCCCTCTTCCTTTGGCTTCTTCTTGGATGAATGACGGCCCGCTCTTGCCGGTAGAGCTGTGCCGTGAATGCGATGGCGGCGAACTGGCTGTCGCCCTGTGTGACAGCGCACCTGAAAGCCCTACGTACTGGGCACTACTAGCTGTCGATGATCTGGATACGGCTCGCGAACTGTTGCGCCAACGTGAAGGCATTTCCCCACAGCGCCCTGAATTCGTAGGCAGTATCCCTGCTCGTGAAAATGCAGGCCCTTACGATGAGAAGATTCGCGCCTGGGCAGATGAAAAACAATTAGACGCGGTGGTCTGGACAGCGCTTCCACCTAAATCTCGAAGCACGGAAGGCCGCCTGCCGACGCCTGATGAAGCCGTAGCGTACCTAGCCGCCCTGCACGGAGATACACAAGCCCATGCTCGGGACTACGTTCGACAGTTACCGCTGGAGCTGCGAACACCCTATCGAAGCGTTATAGAACAGCGTCTAGGCTGGCTACCAACGGAGGAAGCCGCTTTCTGACAAGGCCGGACTGGGCTGAATATCCGCCTACCGGCCAGTCAGCACCGTATTTGAATCTGGACAGGCTGCTCGCTATCGAGAAGCTCCTCCAGATCCGTCAGCAGGTCCTGGTTGAGCGTCTAGCCTAGCGCTGGCGCAAGGCTTTTTTCACGCGCACAAAAGTCTCGCCGCTAAACGACGCTACTATAAAACCGCTTGTTATTGTTGTAAGGCAGGCAAGCCGAAGGGCTTGAAGGAAGGCTACTGCGTTTAGGTAAGCATGGGCGTTTCGACGGCAGCCCGACCGATGTCCTGAATGATCTGCTCTTTTTGCGCATCACTCAGGGCATTCCACTGCTTCGTGACGAACAGACCCAGCCCGAACACGATATAGGCAGATAAAACACCGATGACCAGCCATTCCAGAATCGATGTACCTTCGCGGCGCTGTTTCGACGTATTGTCTTTGGCTCTCACAACTACTCCCAATAATTACTACAAATAGATAATGCTGCCTCAGACGAGAAGGCTTGCTTTTCAGGTCACCCGAAAAGACAGCAGGCTAACAATAAACAGAACATACCCGACGAATGGCAAAAAGCCTTCAGTATGAGGCACGATGACATTGGTTATGTCCGCTATCGGCCAGGGATGCCGATACTTAATGAGGGAGCCGCTTAATGGCTCCGCTACCTGACTGTGCATTAGATCTGCACACAGAGGTGGTAATGCCAGGGTTGATCGCCCTAAGGCGAGCAAGACCAGCGCACCGATAGATAGTTTTTTCAGCAGGCTCGACTCCTCAGTAATATCCGGTGCCGAGTACATCTCCAGACAGGTCGTGATACCTCAAGCACTCTAAGCGGTCTTGGGTTCGCTTCATAATCAATCAGACGAGCCAAGTGTTGGATGCAAATAAAGTCTCATCCGTATAAATAGAGTGTCATCCTAGTTTTCATGATCAGATGGAGGTTTCTTGGCCACGCACAATGCGGGTCAATCTTCCTTCGACGATTTAAATTCACGATTCCTATCGTGGCGGTGTGGGTCAGTCGATCAAGCACATCATCAACGGTTAATCATGCTAACGCACTGATTGGCTTGCCGCTCATAGCTAAGCAGGGTTGAACGCGCCTCGGCGCTTAATCCCGACGTTACGGGTGTCCAGTGTGCAAGTTCTATTAGAGCGCCAATACCCCGCCAGATGCCCAGTGCCTCATCTACGGCTTGGTTTGTGCTTTCGTTACACAGATCGCGCACCCTGTAAGTTAGTTCTTTAAGCATCTGGTCAGCATGACGCAGTAGCGCCTGTTCTAGTAGTAAGGACATGGTGATAACTCAATAAAGTGCAGTGTTCACGGAAAATGACAAAAACCGAGGCTAGCCGGTGGCAGCTATCGACCGATTCTGTTGAAAAAGTAGGTTCAGCGGCAGCGGGCCGGTGAGGTTTGCCTGCTGTCGAAGTGGCTGGAAGCCACTTCAAGTTGCCTTTTGGCGTTTCACTGAGCTTCCTTGCTCAGGTCTGAGGGTTAATTCGAGGGTTTCTGCTCGCAGCAGACGCACCTATCCCGTGAGCGGCGGCCCTTGAGGTAAAAGCCTGACCATGCGTCGCAGGTTTTGCACGGTCGCGGCCAAGGTGAATTCGTCAGTCGCACCCGTCAGGCCACGCAGTCGTAAACGGTCGAGTTTCATGATCCGTTTGAGGTGGGCGAAAAGCATCTCCACCTTCTTCCGTTCGCAGTGAGAGACGAGGTATTCCGGTGTCTTGGCGATGCGTCGGGCCACGTCGCAGGCAGCCTCATGAATGCTGCGGACGATCTTCCGATTCGGTGTGCTGGGGCAGCACTTCGCTTTCAGCAGACACGTGGCGCAGTCGGTTTGGCTGGAGCGGTAGATGATGGTGTTGGCCTTGGTCACCTGCGATCTTTTCTGGGTGAAGGTGCGCCATTCACTGCGCAGCGGATTGCCGGCTGGGCAGCGGTATTCACTGGCCTCCGGATTCCAGTGGAAGTCGTTACTGGAGAGGCTGTCGTCCTTGCGCTCGGTCTTGTCCCAGACTGGGACATGCGGGTCGATGTTCTTTTCTTCGACCATCCAGGCCAGCATCGGAGCCGTGCCATAGGCGGTATCACCGATGAGGCGCTCTGGCGTGAGATCAAACTACGCTTCGACGCGCTCCACCATCGTTTTGGTCGAATCAACTTCGGCGGTACGGTGCGCCGGGGTCGCTTCTACATCCAGGATAACGCCGTGCTCAGTGTCGATCAGGTAGTTGGTGGAGTAGGCAAAGTAGGCCGGGCCACCTGGTGCTGCAGTCCAGCGAGCCAACGAGTCGGTGAGGGAAACCTTCTTGGGGAGGGCTTCAGCCAACGCCTCTTCATCAAGCGCTTCGAGGTACTCGCGTACGGCGCGGCTGCTGAGTGCTGGATCGCGCCAATCGATTTCATCTCCCGCCACCCCACGTTGCCGGCTGGCATCCGCCTTGATGATGCTGGCGTCGACAGCGAAACCTTCGCCCTTGACTAGGCCGGCTGCCATGCAGCGCCGCAGCACCTCATTGAACAACCAGCGGAACAGATCGCTGTCACGGAAACGGCCATGGCGATTCTTCGAAAAGGTCGAGTGATTGGGTACTTCGTCTTCCAGGCCCAGCCGGCAGAACCAGCGATAGGCCAGGTTTAGATGCACCTCTTCGCACAATCGCCGCTCGGAACGGATGCCATAGCAGTAACCGACGACCAACATGCGCACCATCAACTCCGGGTCAATCAAGGGGCGCCCGATGGGACTATAGAAATCCGCCAGGTAGGCGCGCAGATCACTAAGATCCAAGCACTAATCGATGCTGCGCAGGAGGTGTTGGGGCGGGACGTGATCTTCCAGATTGAACAAGTAGAACAAGCGCTGCTGCCCACTCGGTAATTGTCCCATCATGCTATTCGCCCCCACGCTCGCTGACGGAGCAATTCTGCCGACGCCGTGGGGAAACAGCTACTTTTTCAACAGAATCGACCCATAACGGACGTTCGAAGGGCCATCGTTCTGAGCAAGCCCAGAACGCCGCGATGGCCAACGCGCCTGAAGGACAGATGCCCGTATGCGTTACTCAAGCACAGGGCGGAGAAAGCTCCTCTCGTAGCTCACTATGAATTTCAACTCAGACGATTCCTCCACCAAACGCACACACTCAGGATCGCATGCGGCTTCCTGACGATATCGCTCATAGTCGGCAAGGTTTGCGAAGCTAAAGAGGCAATATGCGACGTTATTTGCTCCCTCAGCCGGCAGGAAGTATCCGTGATGCTGGCCACCTAGGCGGGTTACCGCTGCAATCCATGAACGCGAATAACGTTCAAACGCGTCAATTTGATAGGGATCGATAATGTATCGGACATGGCAAGTGATCATGAAATCGTTCCTTGACTGAGGGGTTATTCTAGGGGAAGCCGGCGACCGGTCAAATGGGACCCGCAATCGACTAAAGCGGATCATGGTTCCAGAATTTCGCTTTCAGTACCGGACTCATCGTCGGCAGATCGATTCCTACAATAGTGACTTCTAGAATCACCAGGAGCTATGGGTTGGTAGCTGCCGCTTGCGAAGATCCGCTTTGGACGAAAGCGGATCTTCGATGATGATACCCCTTAGCTAAATAGTGCCTAATGGTGTAGATACTGTCATCATCCTGCCGTGCGGACTGAAGTTCGCCAATGCAGCAAAAATTAGCATTTCAGTTCATCCCCAATCGCGCAATTTCTGCTGCGTGAACCAATGCACAGTCTACAAGGGTATAGGGATAACTGGATTTATCGAACGCAAGAAATAGATCGGTACCGCCCAATACTATTGCCTGGGCGCCTTGTTCGCTGACTAGCCGCACTGCCGCGTTTTCAAAATAAGTCCGTTGTTCGTCGGTTGCTTTTCCGCTAACGGCCATGGAAACGTAATGCGCGTGCGCTTCTCCTAATTCGTTCTCCGCGACTGTGAGCACGTCTACACCCTCAAGACCATATAATCTGGACTGCATGACAGCGCGCGTGCCAAGTACACCAACCTTTGTGATATTTTCTTTAGTAAAGTAAGCGTGAAGGGCGGAAATTGCGTTGATAATGGGAAGACTCGAAATAGATTCTAACTCTTCGATGCAGAAGTGTCCTCCCATCGATGTCACCGCAACAGCTTCGCATCCAGCAGCTCTTAGCTGATCGATATATCTGGAGAAAATAGCTGCCTGAGCTTTTTGGTTCCCAGCTTCCAGGTTGTTCACCATTTCCCGAGCATCGGCGTTGGCAATCGTAAGGTCCAGCTTTCGATTTTCTTTGGCATACAGGCTTACAAGGGCCCGGTAGTAGAATTCAGTCGCCGCTGGGCCAATGCCACCAATCAATCCAATATGCATCACTCATCCCTGTCTTAGCCGTTCGGCTCACTATAGCAGTTTGCCGAGGCGGTAAAACACTGATGGTCACGCATTAGCAGCTTGTCTCAATGAAGGGCAGCTAAGGGTCGATTCTGTTGAAAAAGTCGACTTTTACGGACACGTGTTGTCAGCAGGTCGAAAAGCGCTCGATTTTCGCATTGCTATGTAAAATCCGATGCATCTCTGCCTTTTGAGCGAATTAGATTTCAACGTCGCTCACCTTCTTTCATAGGCGAGCGTCGCAACGGGACTTTTTCAACAGAATCGGTCGATAGCGGCCTTCCGAATCGCGATCTCCCGGGCTTCGTGTGGCTTGCGATGGCTGGAAAAGCACTGTTCACGGAAAATAGGATGAAACTTTAACCTAATCGCAAAGCTGGTTAGCAACTCAGTTACTAGACTCCAAGGCTGCAACGGGATGAAACTTTATTTGCCTCCCACACCAAGACGCAACCTGCTGTTTCCATCATGGTCCATGCTTGATACCCCTTAGGATGATGGCCATGACCTGCTGCCTGTTTGATGTCAATGAAACCCTTTTGGACCTATCCGGCCTCGATGCAGTATTTCTGCAAATTTTTGGCTCTTCTACAGCACGGCACGCCTGGTTTGCCCAGACCCTTCAGAATGCCCTGGTTTCGGTGATTACTGGACCTTACATCCCGTTTGAGGAAGCCGGACAGGCTGCTTTGACCATGCAGGCGCAGCGTGAAAACATCCAACTCAGTGAGGCCGACCGCCACAGTGTAAAGAGTGCGCTGCGCATGCTGCCGGCTCATGCCGATGCCCTGCCTGCCCTTAAGCGCCTGCGCCAGTCCGGCGTACGTCTGGTAGCTCTGACCAACAACGCCCGAGAGTTGGCCGAACTTCAGCTCACAGCCGCTGGCCTGCGTGATCAATTCGATGAAGTGCTTTCCGCCGAAGCGGCCCATACCCTGAAACCAGCCGCGCCGGCTTATCTCCAAACCGCCAAGACGCTGGCCTTGCCCCCCGACCAGCTTTGGCTGATAGCCGTTCATGCCTGGGATATTGCAGGAGCCCAACGGGCAGGGCTGCGGACCGCTCTGGTAATGCGTGATCGCCTGCAAGTACCCAGCCCTTTAGCGCCACCCACGGTACAAGGCGCTGACCTTACCGCTGTGGCAGAACAGATTTTGACCATAGAAAAAGGCTGATAGACGCAAAAAACGATTAATACGATGCAAGAAATGAGGAGTTTTGCTCATCTGTCAGCTTCATAAAAAAAACGTGAAACTTTGCGAGCATGACCTGGGTCAATGACAGCGTGACGGTTTGATGGCAATCAGGTGACGCGTATGAGTAATCCCTTTCAAGTTATCGCTTCGGCATTCGAAGCCGACTATCGCGTCAATTTCCGCATCGAACGCATGGATGGAAGCGTTACTCTGACGCTATCTGATGAGTCCGGCGTCAAGGTACGCCGCCTGATCACCAAGGAGCAACTGCACACGCCTAAGAAACTGGATCGTGTTATTGACAGCATCCGTCTAGGCATGGCTATCGACAATGGCCGTGGTGTCCCTGAGCTTCTTGCCTCTTTGTCACCTTATAAAACGTACTCTCTCCCCAACTGATCGGTTGCTTTATGCCTTTGCCTACCGGCAACGGTCGTATTTCTTTGGTAGATCTCAGAAATACGGTCCTTGCGTCGCCGCCTGCCTCGACGCCTGCAATGCCGGCTTCTCAAAACATGTCTGTTGCCCCCGCGTTGGCAATGGCCACGGTTACAGAGCCCCTGTCTCTATTGGGCTCGACAGCGTCTTCCTCTACTTATGCCGCTGCGTGTGATCAATTAGCCGAAGCCCTCGCCCCCCTTCAGGTCTGGCCCACGATTCCCGACCGGCAGGAGGCCTTCACCTTTAGCGTGCTTGACCTCTATGGACGCGTTGCCTATCGCTCCTTGCGTTTACGCCGTGTCCAATACAGCGACCCGGCTTTTCTCAACAGAGTAATCCTCGCCGCCCAACGTGCCTTGGCGAGCCAGGGCCTCGAGTTTCCCGCCTGGACCGATGCCATCGAAAAGCCGCACAACTGCTCTGCGGTGAGCACCGACGATCTCTCTCCGCCCTGCCAAACCTGCCGTCTGATGCCGTGCAAATTCTGAGTCGCTACACGATACATCGTGCTGGCCGTCTCGTTTCATACCCGCCTCTTGACCCCCTGGTTTTGAAAAACATACAGGGCTTGAAGGCCAGCGAGACTGAGTAACCTAGGCGCGGTAAAAAACTTTCAAGAGACTTTGTCGGACTGGCTTAATCGAATTGTGATTAAGAACATACAGGCCGTTTACAGCTTTCAAGGCAAGACAAACAGAGGACATAAGAGGATGACTTACCGGCAGACCAGACGTCTGCCGGACAACAAGTCGCTAGCCAGAAAAGGCCAGTTTATAGCGGCTTACTCGGCGTAACGGACTACCGTGGCGCCAGTCTTGCGTAAGGTCGCTAGGCACTGCGGTGCCAGCGCTCCGGCACGTAAGGATACATCCTTACGCATATCGTCAATCACGAGCTGGAGCGCCTTGGGTTCGCTCAGTTGCCGAGCCGTGATCACGCGGGTTATGTGCGCATCGCTGCCAGTATCCTTGACACACAGCACAACACTACCATCAGGCCGCGGGTTCGTTACTGTGCAGTCATAGTCGGAAAAGGCAGACATAAGTCTTTCAGTAGCGCTATTCATCATTCCCCCATTCTTTTAAATATTTTTGAATTTTGTGAATGCGAGAAAGAAGACAGTGACCCAAACAGCAGAGTTCATAAGAAAAGCTTGAATTTCGGCAAAAAATGCAACCAATGCCGCGAAAATAACGGCATCGTGCCATCACCCCATCAAAAGATAGCGGCATTCCGGGAAGAAACAGATAGAAATGTTATTAGCCAGCCGTAAGAAAGGCAGCAACCTGTTGGCTGTCGAAAGGCCAGTCAAGCTCGCGGCCATCAGCGATCAACCGTAGAACCGGTATACGTAAACCGTACCGGGCGACGCCCTTATCAAGCGTCACGATGTCTACGCGCTCAACCAACAAGCCATGTTCTATGAATGGCACTAAGACCGCCTCGGCATCTCGGCACAGTGAGCAAGCCTCGGTAACTAGCAACTGACAGTGAGGCGCCATGACCAAAACTCCATGACCCATGGGTATCCACTTAGTATGGACGATACCCGTACGAATGCTTTCTTGATGTGGCTCAGGTTGTCCAAAGGGCACTGATTTACACTGAGGGTATTTGGGCTCAACGAGGCACGCGGTGTTTATTGATCTTCTTCTTATGTTGGCTGCTTCCCTGGCAGTCATCGCCCTTATGCGCCGTATTGGCCTGCCTGCCCTACTCGGTTATTTGTTCGTGGGGCTTGCCTTGGGGCCTAATGCCCTGGGCTGGGTTAAACCCGACGAGTCGCTGCCGCTGATAGCAGAAATGGGCGTGGTGTTTCTTTTGTTCATGCTTGGCCTGGAGTTCTCATTACCTCGGATGCTGGCCTTGCGTCGGGTCGTGTTCGGCCTGGGCAGTTTGCAAATCCTGCTATGCAGTGTGCCGCTGGCCCTCTTGCTAGGTCTGTTTGGGGCAAGCCCGACTACGGCCATCATATTGGGTATGGGTTTGTCACTTTCGTCGACAGCTATCGTGACCCGTGAGCTTTCTACGTTGGGTGAGGTACTTACGCCCCATGGGCAGAACACTATTGGTGTCCTGTTGTTTCAGGATGTGGTCGCGGTACTGTTGCTTACGCTAGTTCCGGTATTTGGCAACGACGGTACGGTCGTTTGGTATTGGGCACTGCCTCTAACCTTGGGCAAGACGGCCCTACTGTTCATTACATTGGTGGTTGCCAGCCGCTGGTTACTGCCCCCGCTTTTTCGTGAGATTGCCAGTTCGCGTTCGGCCGAACTGTTTTTACTGTTGGCCTTGCTGATTGTTTTTCTCACCGCCTGGCTCACCCACCTGATGGGGCTATCCATGGGGTTCGGCGCGTTTCTGGCCGGCATGCTGTTAGGTGAAAGCCGCTACCGGCATCAGGTAGAGGCTGACCTGCGTCCGTTTCGGGATGTCCTGCTCGGTCTGTTCTTTATCAGCGTAGGCATGCTCATCGATATCCAGGTATTGATTCGACAGCCCGGCTTTGTCATGGCCTTAGTCGTTGCTTTGGTGATAGTGAAATTCGCTATCGTCGCCCTGCTTGTTCGCTGGCGCTTCGGCAATACGTCAACAGCCTGGCGCACGAGTATAGCTTTAGCCCAGGGCGGAGAGTTCTGTTTTGCCCTGGTTGCCCAGGCCAAGGGCGCCGGATTGGCAGACGAAGCGTTTTCTGGCGCCCTGCTGACAGCCGTTTTCCTTTCCATGATGCTGGCACCCGTACTTCTTCGAAACGCCTCGGGCGTTGCCCAGCGCCTGCATAAACATACGACCAATGCGCCTGTCGATATTGCAGCGGCAACGGCAACGATCAGCAACCATGTTGTTCTTTGCGGCTTTGGCCGGGTCGGTCAGTCTATTGCCCGTTTGTTGGCCAAGGAATCCATTCCCTATGTAGCTCTGGACAACGACCCTATACGTGTTCAGGAAGCGCTCGGTATCGAGGCCAATGTGCATTACGGTGACTCGTCTCGCGCCGAACTGCTCGACGCCGTAGGTATTCAACGTGCACGTCTGCTCGTGGTCGCGGTGAACGATCCAACCCATGCGCTGGGCATCGTTCGCCTGGCACGCCAGCAGTGTGCCGAGCTGCCTATCCTGGTACGTACGCGTGATAGCAGCTTGAACGCAGACCTGCGAGCCGCCGGCGCTAGTGCCGTAGTACCCGAACTTCTGGAGTCTAGCCTGATGCTGGGCTCTCAGGCCCTGTTACTTTTAGGATTACCCGAGCGGCATGTCCAGGCCCGGATCGACGAGATCAGGCGCGAACGTTATCGGCTGCTGCAAGGCTATTACCAGGGCGCCCAGGCCGAGGTATTGGACGCCCATCGTACCAGTCGGGTGCTCCTGCACGTTGTGCAATTGCCGGAACACGCCTATGCCGTAGCCCGAACACTGGCTGAGTTGAACCTGCACCGAATGAATATTGATATCGAAACGATCCGGCGAGACGAGATCGATCTCGAACTCACCGAGGAACTCCAACTCATGCCCGGCGATACCGTCTTGCTCAAAGGTACTGTAACGGCTCTGGAGCAGGCCGAGGCTTGCTTACTGGCCGGTATGGGTTAAGAAGAGATGCGTGTAAACGGAACCTTTGCCGTCTGGCCAGGCTCGAAACCGCTGAAGCAAATCACTCATCTTTTCTATTAGTGCTAAGGAGTCTCGTTATGACAATGGAAAGCACGCTCCCTCCTTCCCGTGACGATGAACAGTCATCCGGTACTGACAAGCAGACCCATCGTGAGCACCTGCACGAAGCGCAGGATGCCTTGAGCGCTGAATTCGCTACGTTGATTGCCGATGCAGAAAAGCTGCTCAAGCATACCGCCTCCTCGGCCAGTAGCCAGGTCGAAGAACTGCGCAGCCGGCTGAACGAAACGCTGGGGCGCACCAAAGAAGCCATGATGTCCAGGCAGAGCTCTGTCAGTGACCAAAGCCGCGCTGCCCTTGAGGCCACTGAAGACTATGTAATCGAGCACCCCCTGAAAGCGGTCGGCATCGCTGCCGGCATCGGCTTTGTTGTAGGACTGCTTTTCTCCCGCCGCTGAACCATAAGGAGAGGGACGAATGGATGTTACTCCGCCGACTTCCCATGAACCTTTGGATGAGGCGCCAAAGCCTTCCTTGAAACGTATGGCCAGTGCTGCCGTAGGTCTTGTCCAAAGTCATCTGGAACTCCTCGGTATCGAGGTTCAGGAAGAAAAGGTCCGCACGTTCAAGCTGTTTCTCCTGACAGGACTAAGCCTGATTTTTGGCCTGTTGGTCTTGGTGGGGCTGTCGGCGGCCGTCATCATTGCGTTTTGGGACACTCACCGCCTGTTGGCCACGCTATTACTGTCCGGGGCCTATGCTATTGCCATGGGGCTCTGCGTCTTGAAAGCGCTCAGCCTGATCAAGGGTAATCCTCCCTTCCACGCCACGCTTGAAGAGTTGGCCCGCAACCGGGAGCGCCTCCTGCCATGAACCAGCCATTGACTGCTGCCGTCGAGCGAGACAAGCGCAAGCAAATGGTGCGCCTACGCATGGAGCTGTATCGTCAGCAGCTTCTTTACAATGCCCAACCGCTGCATAACCCGTTGGGTATGCTCAAGGAAACGTTTCGCCCCAAGGAGGCCCTGACCCAAGGGAAAGGCCCCATGGTCATGGGCCTGACCCTGCTATTGACCTTATTTGGCAAGCGCCTGGGCTCCGTTGGCCGCCTGGCTCGTCTGGGCTTGGCAGTGTACCCCTTTGTGCGCCGCTTCCAGGCGGTCCGCCAGCAGCATCTGCACGAACAGCAACAGACCGCTTCTCGTCGTTATCGTCCTTATTCTTGATCGGCAGTTGCAGAACGTCAGCCTTCTAGAAAGAAGTCTATGGAAATGGCGCAGGGAGGCGCCAACCTTGACTACCTTGATAGACGGTCATGTTGGCCGCCTTTTTGCCAGAGGATTGCGACAACGTTAATGATCAGGTGCGTCTAGTGATAGGTATGTTCCGCGTAGGGGTCACGCTGTGATAATCGGATCCCCACTTGCTTTTTTCCAACCATTCATCGATACCGCTACAGGACGTATCGCCGGGGTCGAAGCGCTAGGCCGGTTGCGCCAGGAAGACGGCTCTTATGAATCGGTAGGTCCGCTGTTTTTCAACCCTAAAATTCCATTGTTCGATCTGCGACGCCTCGATCGTCTTATCCGCGAGGATGCCTTGCAGCACTTCCACGGCGCGCCAGCGGACTGGTTTCTCAGCTTAAACATCTCGCCCCGCTGGATTAGTCGGCTTAAGCCCGGCCAGCAGCTGCCTAGCCTGAAACAGCTTGAACGATATGCCATTGACCCACGTCGAGTAGTATTCGAGATTACCGAGCTCTCCGGTAATCAAACGCGCCTGCTGGAGGTGGTCAACCTCTATCGCGAAGCAGGAGCCCGTATTGCTATTGATGACTTCGGCGCAGGCTATTCTCAACTCGATCGCGTTCTGGATCTGCAACCCGATATTCTGAAACTGGACATGCGTCTGTTCCAGGCTGCTGCCCGTGGCGGCCCAAGCAGCGAACTGGTGAAGGCTCTCGCCATCATGGCGGAAAAGACGGGATGCTGGATTATTGCAGAAGGCGTCGAAACTGAAGAGGAACTGAGCTTTGCACTGGAATGTGGCGCACGCTACGTACAAGGCTTCCTTTTTGCGCAGGGTACACGGGACTTTCACCCCGCCGAAACGCATGTCGACCGCTTCGCCGAACTACGGGCCCACTATGTCCAGCACAAACTGACGGAGCGTGAGCAGATGATGAGTCTGCGTCAGGAGCTGGCCCGCTTCGTCCAGTCGATACGGCCCTGGGCCGAAAGCAAAGCTACCCTTAGCGCCTTGCCACTGCCTCACGACTACCCCTGGCTGCTACGTATCTATCAGTGCGACCGCCATGGCACGCAAATCAGCCCCAACCTGGAATGGAACGGCATGTTCTGGCAGGAGAATCGTCGCTATCTGAACCATAACTGGTCCTGGCGCCCGTATTTTTACAGCTTGCTCGCCGAAGGTTGGCAGGAGCGTCGGTTGAACGTGTCCAATGTCTACCGGGATGCTACTACCAACCAGTACTGCATAACGGCCGGTCAGTTCATTCATAACGGCGAAAGGCTTCTTCTGGTCGACATCGACGCTTCGTGCCTGCCCGGGTTCTGACCTCCTCCGATTTCAGGCGTCGAACAGGCGTTATCTGCATATTGCAGTAACGCTCGACAGGCCAGTCCTGCTAGGGTTGTTGCTATATCCTTTTGATACCGCGAGGTAGTCCTTGGACTGGCAAACACTTCTTACCCGTGAACGCCTTGGCAAGGCGGTGCACAGCAATGCAGAGCTTGGGCGGAGCCCCTTCCACAAGGATCACGACCGAATCATCTTTTCCGGTGCATTTCGCCGCCTGGGCCGTAAGACACAGGTTCATCCTGTCAGCAGCAACGATCATATCCATACGCGCCTGACCCACAGTTTGGAAGTCAGCTGTGTTGGCCGCTCCCTAGGCATGCGTGTGGGTGAGATGCTCCGTGATCAGTTACCTGACTGGTGCGAGCCAAGTGATATCGGCGTCATTGTACAGTCAGCCTGCCTGGCCCATGACATTGGTAATCCACCGTTTGGCCACTCTGGCGAGGATGCTATTCGCTACTGGTTCTCCCAGGCAACCTCGCGTGGTTGGCTGGACGACATGACCGAAGCCGAGCGGGACGATTTCTTGCATTTTGAAGGTAACGCCCAAGGCTTTCGTTTGCTGACTCAGCTTGAGTACCACCAGTTCGACGGCGGTACGCGGCTGACCTATGCCACCCTGGGCACTTACGTGAAATATCCCTGGACGTCTCGCTACGCCGAGGCTCCCGGTTACAAAAAGCACAAGTTTGGCTGCTACCAGAGCGAGCTGCCCATACTGGAGCAAATTGCCGACAAACTAGGCCTTCCGTTACTAGGTGAACAGCGCTGGGCACGCCACCCTCTGGTTTATCTCATGGAAGCCGCCGATGACATTTGCTATGCCTTGATCGACCTGGAAGACGGCTTGGAGATGGACCTTTTAAGCTATGGTGAAGTAGAGGCGCTGCTACTGGGGCTGGTAGGCGACGACCTGCCTGATACCTATCGCCAGCTTGGCCCAAAAGATTCCCAACGCCGCAAACTTGCCATTTTACGTGGCAAGGCCATTGAGCATCTGACCAATGCGACCGCCCAGGCATTTGTAGAGCAACAAGACGCCTTGCTTGCCGGCACACTAGAGGATGATCTGGTTGAGCACATGGACGGACCGGCCAAACGTTGCGTCCAGCGCGCCAAGGCCATGGCCCGGGAAAAGATTTTTCAGGACAAGCGCAAGACGCTGCATGAGATCGGCGCGTATACCACACTGGAGATCTTGCTCAACGCCTTTTGCGGTGCCGCACTGGAACAACATCGCGGCCAGGAACTCTCCTTTAAGCACCGGCGTATTCTCGATCTGCTGGGCAATAACGCACCGGACCCAAGCTGGTCCCTGTATCACGCGTTCCTGCGTGTGATCGATTTCATTGCAGGCATGACTGACAGCTACGCCACAGAAATGGCCCGAGAAATGACCGGACGCTCAAGCCCTGTCTGAAAGAACATCAGCCGCCACCTATAGGCTGGCGGCTGATAACTCAGGACACGTCTGCCGTACAGGCCCCTTGGGCAAGCTGGCTAAGCATCAGAAGCGAAGACGAGTAATAGTCTTCCTTTAGCAGTGTGTCACGCTGCAGCGGTAGCGGCTGCCCGTCTACCAAGGCGCGAATCCCCAGCACGCCCCACGAGGTAGGATAAGGCGCTGCCTCACGGCTATAGACATCAACCCAGGCCGGCGGTGAAGCGTCTTTCCGGCTGTGCCAGAAATGCTGGATGGCAGACCACTCTCCATTCTGACCGATTCCAGCCCATGTACCGTAGAGAGGAATGCGCACGGCATCAAAGCCGAACCGTGGCGGCCATCCCTGCGCTGGCTGCAAATGCCCCTTGACGGTAAGCGTGACCCAATCCGTGGGCAGCCGGCTCTCGCCAAACTGTGCTGTTTTGAGCAGGCGCTGTCCATCATTGAACAGAGTGCGCCATGGGCCGGCTGGGTCGACACGTGCAAACGCCTGCAAGGCCGGAAAGATCCAATATGAAAGATTAACCACTGTATCGCCGTCGCGACTGAAACCTTCCAGACCAGGCAGCAATACTGTATAGCCTTTACGAGTGACAACCAGGTGCGTCGCAATGCTCTGCCGAATCCCAGCGGCTGCCCTGGTATACCTGGCGTCGCTCCACTGCTCGCCCGCTCGCAGTAAAGCCCAGGCAATAAGCAGGTCACCATCAGTAGCATTGTTGCGATCGGCTATAGCTGGGGTTGCCTGAGGGTCGTATTTCCAGGAAAACAGCTGATCCTGGCGGCGAAGTGTCTGCTTTGTCCACTGCCAGAGACGGTCGAATGCCTTCCGGTCGCCTGCAGCCTCGGCCATCAAAAGTGCATAGCCCTGCCCTTCCGAATGGCTGATGCCCTTGTTACCCGTGTCAACCACTCGCCCCTCGGGCGTCACGAAACGCTCTCGATACAGCGCCCAGCCTTCCTGACAGCTTACAACGTCGGCAGCCTCCGCCAGAGGCAGTCCTGCTATCAGCAGGCCAAACAGCAATTTAACTTGCACAGCGGAACACCAACGCACCGGACAGATTTTCTACCAGGCGCACCTGTAACCGTGTTTCCTCTCCCTGTGCTTGAAAAAGGCTTTCATACAGCCCTTCCAGAACGGCGCTGATACTTTGCGTCCATTGCTCAGAGGCCTCAAGAACCGGATAAGCCCCATGGGTAATTTCGATCCCCTGCCCTTGTAGAGTGAGTCGTACCCATCCCCAGTCCATGGCGCGCCACTGCTCGTTAAGCGTTGCTTCCAGCGCTTCAAGGGTAGGTTGTTCGGCCAGTCCCAAGGTGTCATGCAGACGGCTACCAACGAGGCGCAAAAAGCCTTGGGCATCTGCACTGCCTGCCGACCGGTACATTTCACCAATCAAGATCAGGATGAATTTGCTCCATTGCCCTTGTCCGCGGCACTCCATGAAATACGCGAGAGTGGCCTGTTCAATATCCTTGGGCTGCATTACGGCAGGTTCTCCAGGTTGTGTTTCAGATAGATTTGCCCAGTGGTCTCGGAGTAATCGCCAAATGTATCGTAGCTGACGGCGCCGCCCACTTTGGTTTGCTTGCCCAGGCTGTATTCGAGCTTTGCCCCTGCGCTCAAAGCCAGGCCGCTGTCACTACTGCCCTTATATTTGGAAGCGCTCACATAGCCCTGCTGTTCAAGGAACGCCATTGCTGACTGAAGCCCCTGCTCGGTCGGGAAATAGTCTTCACTCGCCTGCGTAAAGGCCTGGAAGCCAGGCGCTGCATTGAGTTTCAGGTTCCATTTGCTGCCGTACTTAGCGGTATATTCGACAGGAAAGGAGACGCCTACGTAGTTCTCCGGACTGAAATAGCCCCCATGACCTAGCGTGTAACCGCTCAGGTTCTTGTCAAAACTGCTCCAGCCCAAGTGAATCCCAGTCTTCAGTTCCCGGTCCTGCTCGCGCACAGGTCTTACATAGGCTCCAGCATGCAGGCCCAAGGCTGCGTTATTGGCCACGTTGTCACCACGATAAAGATGATAGTTGCCGCCAACGTAGGCCCCGGTATCGCCATCGTCATAAGCGTATTCAGCCGTAACGCCCGTCTTGGTAACTCCACCCCAGCTCTTGCCGGTCAGCGGATCTTTGGTGCCTGCATACGACAAGACGCTATCGGTCACAGCTCGCCGTTCAACTCCAAGAGATAACTTTCCGTCCTCACCAATCTTGGGCGTCCACTTGAAGCCCCCTACGATGTTCTGCTTTTCGAACCCAAGCGGCGTACTACCAATATCACCCTGGAAACGTTCGTTTCGGAGCGCCACATTGAGCGCCACCCCCGAATCGGACTGGGAGCCCGGCGCATAAGGAGCGAGCAGCGTACTGGCTTTGTTATTAACAAGCTTATCCAGAAATGCTTGCCCTTGAGCACCTAAGGCATTGTTCTGATCTGCACTTAACAACTCATCGCGGACGCTCTGAGCGGCTTTAAGCCGATCTGCCGCAGTCATCGTAGTCGTACTGTAATTTACGCTTTCAAGGAAACGTGTCGTGACCTTGTCTTCGAAACTGAACGCAGCCTGCCGGTAGAGCGCACTTGTTCCAAAGCGGTTGGCCGTATCGCCCTCAATGGACCCAGCGCTGATAGAGACAGGCGTTACCGTTAAGTCGAGCCGGGTATTGCCAAACGGAACCAGGGAAAAGGCCAGCGGCGCATTGACTTCCGTCAGGCGGCTGAGCCCGGTATCGCCACCCCGTGCACGAATATTCATCCCTGCACTCATGACAGGCACCCTCTGCTCCTGCAGATCGGCGAGGGTACGCTGAATATCGATCAACAATGGATCCGCCGGTTGAAGCGCTACCTCACCCTGCTGACGCAAATATCCCGGCACTGCGGTATCTGCTCCGGCATCGGCCACCCTCAGCGGGACGGATACGTTACTTACGCTGTATTCCTTGCGGAACGGATTGCTTGGATCAAGCGGCGAAGAGCGTTCGCTCTGAACCAGACTCCTCCCTTGTGATAGCTGTTTACGCTGGGCAGCCTGGAGCAACCCTAAAGCATCACCTGTCCGCCCTTCCGCCTGAGCAATACGGGCTGACAGATACAACGATGTGGCGTCATCCGCTCGCCCGGAGCGCTTGAGAATAGCCGAGGCCCTCGCAGAGTCGTTTAAAGCGAGTGCTGCATTCACACCGCCTTTTACCGCATCCTCGTTGGTAGGCGTCTGGGTCAGTACATAGTCATAAACGGCCAGTGCTTCCTTGGGCATATGGCCACTGTCATACAAACGCCCCATGGCCAGCAGCAAATCCGGATCACGTGGTGACTGCGCAAGCGCAGCCATAAGCGTGTCGTAGGCGCCGGCCTTGTCGCCACGCTTGCGCAGCCAGTCCGCCTGATTGACGGCCAACCCGCGGCGCAACCCGACCAGACTGGCCTCATCAACCGCAGACAACCGGCCCCGACGCTCCAGTTGGTGTAACAAAAGATCGGCTTCGGCCGCCTGCCCCGCCTGACTCAGTACCGAAACGACCGGTACATAATGAGTGACCGGCTGACGGCCATCATCCCGCGCGAACCCTTGCACCAAGGTCAGGGCCTGGGCGATCTGCCCCATATCCGCCAGCGCCTGAGCGACGGCACCTCGTCCGGCCAGATCGGCCGGTGCGTTATCGTAAAGCTCACGGAGCGCCTGACGCGCCTGTATAGCATTGCCCGCGGCTACTACACGGCGTACTTGGGCGATCCGACTGTTGATTTCAGTACGTGAGACGAGCTGCATCATCTCAGGCGTACGAGCCGGCAAAGGGATGCGCTGAATATAACGCTGAGCATCTTCCCATCGTGCCTGTTCAATAGCGAAGACCGCAGCGGCATGCAAAGCCTCAGGATCGTTACGCTGCGTGTCGGGCGTCATCAGGGCCTGGGCTTGCACTGGGTCAGAATTATGCAGCAACCGTGCGTAGGCCAGTCGAATCCACGGACTGTTAGGCGCAACAGCCAAGGCCTGAGCGTAGAGTTTCAACGCCTGCTCGTTATTTCCGGCTACCGATGCCTTGCGGGCGCGCTCGCTCAGCGCCTGTGCTTCGACTTGCTCAAGACTGTCAGCCGCCTGCTTGGCCAGCGCAGGATTTTGTTTGAGTAAGGCCAGCGCTTCGGTCGTACGCTGCTGCATGACATAGCTGTTGTACAGGCCCAGGCCGGCAGCAGTGTCATTCGGACGTGCCTTTAGCAACGACTGATAAAGCGCTTCAGCCTCGGCTGCCTTGCTGTTACGCAACAGGATGTCGCCATAAAGCAGCTTGCCCGCCCGCCCTTGCTCACCGCTGGCTTGTGTCAGAGCGCGGCCTTGTTGCTCCGCCTCCATCAGGCGACCCTTATCTCGCAGATTGCGTACCGCTGCCAGTCGGCCATAGAAATCGGCCGTCCCGAGCGCCTCCGCCCAACGAGCGCGCTGAGTCGGGTCCAACTCACTGGCACGCTGCAGGCTGCGCTGTGCTGCCGTGTAGTCCTGTGCGCGTAATTGAATGATGCCCAGCCCGCCCCAGGCTTCGGCATCCTGCGGATTTTCCTGCAAGGCCTGCTGAAAGTGTCGTGCGGCAGTATCGAGCCGGCCGGCATTGAGGTCTTTAAAAGCTGCGGCGCGCATCTGGCCTTTTGCGTTATCGGCTTGCGTTTCAAGCGCCGCCTGAAAATGCTGTACCACATCGCTGTCGTCTGGATGGGCCTGGGCATAACGTGCATAGAGCGCTTGATCGCCCGGTTCCGCCCCTAGCCAGAGCAATGCCTGCCGCCAAGGCTTGCGCGCCTCGGGTGTGGCCACGGCTAATTCAGCCAACTGCACAATACCTTGTCGCCGCGTATCATCGCGGTAGGTTAGCGCCTCAGCCAAGGCCAGCCGTGCCTTCACATCCCCTGGCTTCTGCCGTACCTGCTGTTCAAGCCCTGCCCGTCCCTCATCCCAGTTCGCCTGAGTTCCGGACAGTGTTTGGTAATACTCGAGCGCAAGATCCTCAGGTGGAGGATTCCCCTGGAGCAGTGTCTTGTAACGGGTTACCGCCTCGTCTGTTTTTCCCGCCTGGGCCAACTGACGGATCTGGGGAAGCACGCTACGGTCCAGCGCCTGCGTTTTCACCTGATTCTGCAACGCCGCTATACGCGGACTGGCAGGATTCAAGCGTTGCAGACGTTGAAGCCACCCGTCATAGGCTGCTTTATCATTGTTCAGGGCCAGAAGCGCTTGTCGATACAGGACCTCCTCGGAGGATGGGTCCACTTGCAGGGCACGGTCCAGCGCCTGTCGCGCCATGTCGAGACGATTACGGTCCTGCCAAAAACTGGCCTGCTTCAACAGTACCTCTACGCCCTGCGCCGTCACGCCAGCCGCAGGCAGGTTAGCCTGTGCAAAGCCGCTCAGTGTGCAGATGATGGCAATTGATAAGGTTTTCATGGGGTACTTCAGCATGACTACTTCCCCTTGCTCAACCGCTCATGGGCACGCGCCTTGAGCAATGCGTGAAGTCCAATAGCGGCCAGCACGGCCGCCAACAGCAGCAGGCCCATTAGAACCAGAGGGCGCTCGCTGAATAACCAGCGTACATACATGAACCATGGCAGCTCGCCGTAGGTGAAGCGCTCGCCGGCACGAAAACTTTTCACCTCACCATCCGCCTCGAAAAGGGCCAGGTCACCACGAATGTTTGCGCTGTAATCCGGGCTGCCCAAGCGCGTAACTACGTCGGGCAAACTTTCGGCCTGACTGGCCAAGGCCATGACTACGACCCGCTTGGTGTTGAGCGGCGATTGCCGACTGACGAGCCCTTGGAAATCGCGATAACCGGCCAAGGTACGATCAGCTGCGTCTAGTTGGCGATCCCAATCACCTAGCAAGGTCGTTTTGAGCAGGCCGGACGTTGTTAACAGCTCGATACGTAGCTGCCCTTTATCCAGCGTGAACGACGAGCCCTGCAAAAGGGTATGCAGATCCAACCGCTCACCCAGTTGGCCTACGACCAGCCAGTCGCGATCGGCTACCTCTTGCAAACGAGCCGTCCCCAGCAGCACTCGCGCGCTAAGCACTGGATAGCCGGTAGCATCACCAAAGCGCCCCATCAGTTCGAGTAAGGCCTCGATTTCTGCAGGGCGAGGTGCAGCAGGCAAGATCAGTGCTGTTTGCGAAAGATCCGCCAGCCGCGTAAACGGAAAACCTGCACCGACAAAGAACGACAAGTTAGGCAGCTGGGAAAAATGCTGGGCGCCGCTCAGGTCAATAGACGAATCACCGTCAATATAGCTGTGCGCCTTGTCTGGCAGGACCAATGTGCAGTCCTCGGTATTACTGACCTGCTGGTTGTAATAAAACCCTAACTGGTTGTCGCCATAGATCAGATAAGGGGGGATCTCCACGACAGCATCTTCCTGACGGCTGGGGTGGCCCAGCCAGGTCTTCAGCTTTTCATAAAGGCCGGGCTTGAGCACCGAGACCGAGCTCAGATACTGCCCATTCAGAGAAATGTCCAGGCGAGAGCGACTGGCGTCATACCACTCCCCCTCAGGAAAGCGAAAGCGGATCCGCATGGGAATATTGTCGCCTTCCCACAGAAAATTATCCGGGGCAGCACGAAAGCCGATGTTAATGACGCCGGGAAACAGGTTGTCACTGGCCAGCTCTTCTGGATTGGCCAGGTCGGCGAAGAGGGTAACCGCATTGGAAAGCCAGCGGGGCGCGTCGTATGGCTGACGGGGAGGCACCGTGAATGATGACGCCATAACGCTCTCGCCTTTCAAGCGATCCGCGTGCAGCACCAGGTGCTGAGTGGCGATACGGACATCAGCGGCATTGCGGCCTAAAACCAATAGAAGCTTGCCTAGAGGGTCGCGTGGATTATCCACGAGGGCTAGCATCGGTCCGTTGATTTCAGGCAGCATTACGCCGTTGATGGGCGCGTCTGCCGTACCAATGAGCACAGCATTACCCAAGGGGATCTCGTTCAGGCTGACTGGAAACTCAGCGCCCCGGAAGCGCGCCTGTAGGCCAAACCATGACGCGATGGCGGCCGCGCTTTCCAGCACCCCGGTACTGGGGTTTTCAGGAAGAATGACCGGCAGCCGCAGACGACTCATGTCAGCTTCGTCGAAAAAAGGCGCAGGTAGCAGGCCCAGGTCTCGGGTGATTGGCAAGCGCTCGAGAGTTAACTCAAGACTGGATGTAGGGTCGATTCGTGCCCATAAGGAAGGATGCAAAGGATTTTCGCACTGCTGCGCATAATGAGCATCGAGGCGAAGATTCAGCCGGTTGTAAGGCAGTAATAAAAGCGGATTGACGGGAATATCTACTTCCATGCCCGACGAGGCACTGCGAACCAGAGCAATGCTCTGTACCGGCTCATCATTGATCGAAACCTCCAGCGTGCTGTTCTCGGCAATCAGCTTATCGGAGTAACTCAGGCGCAGATGCAGTACGGCGGCGGTTACTACCTGCTGGCGATTGATGGAAAACCCCACCCCCGCTTCGCCACGGCGCCCCTTAAGCATCAAGGCCTCCGATACACCCAGCTTGCTAAAGCCGATCGACTCAACCCTACTTGGCAACACTACCGCCGCTGCGGACGGACCGGCATCAGTACTCAGCGGAGGTAATGCTGGCAAAGGAGGTAGTAACGCCTCTTGAGCCTGAGCAGGCAAGGAAACGACGCACAGCACAGCAACAAGCAACAAGGCCGCAACCGGAGCTAGCTTCTGGAAAACCCACATGGCCTTGCTTGGCGCTCGCCTGGCGCGCGAGGCCCGCTTTGAGGGACGACGAACCAGCAAAGCGCCAGAACGGATCACGTTCCATAACGAGAGAAGAGGATTATCCTCCTTGACGGCATGACTCTTGATCCAGGCATCGGGCCGGCCCATGACGATACCGACCAAAGCCCGACGCTGGGTAATGCTGAGCGGCTTGTAGCGCAACTGTACGTAACCGTTCTGGGCATTGACCATGTCCGTATCTAGAATCAGCGCCGAATCTCCGTAAAGGATTTCGATCTGCTCGACCTGAGCGGACAGCTCGCTGCCTTTATAACGCAGGCGTGCGCCCCCCATCGAAATATCAACTGACTCGCTGTGAAGAACGCGTCCGTCCGCAAGGTACATCATGATGGGCATGCTGACTGCCAGGCGAACGGTTTGGCGAACCTGGCGTGTCTCCAACGCTGCCGCAATAGCGGCTAACAAAATCAGCATGTTGAAGACTGTCCAGCCGATATTGAGTATCAACGTGAACAAATCGGGACGAATCGCCTCGATCCATTGGTACTTGACGATGCCGAATACAATTCCGGCCAACAGGAAGCCCACCGTAATCAGATGAGGCTTGACCACTGGAAAGTCGAAGAAACCACGGTCCAGCAGATCCCCTTTATCCGTCACGTTGAACTTACCGCGCCGGGGATTGAACAAGGTATAGAGGGTTGGCTTGATCAGGTGAAAAGCCAATACCGTTTCGTAGATTTCCCCCCAGAATGAGTGCCGATGCTTTCCCTGGATGCGGGCGTTCGTCAGGATGGACAATACGAGGTGCGGCAAGGCATAGGCGAAAATTGTCTGTGCAGACGCGGCAATGATGTTCTGGCCCAACAGCAGGAAGGCCAGCGGCGAAGTCAAAAAGACAAACCGCGGCAGGGCGAACTGGAAATGCAACATGGCATTGAGGTAGCACAGCCGCTGTGGGAGCGCCAGGCCGCGGCCAAGCAACGGATTATCCAAACGAAATATCTGCGTCATGCCCCTCGCCCAGCGCATGCGCTGTCCTACATGAAGAGCCAGGCGCTCGGTAGCTAGACCGGCCGCCATGGGAACGCTGATAAACGCCGTATTCCAGCCCTTGCGCTGCAGCTTCAAAGCCGTGTGGGCGTCTTCAGTAACGGTCTCGACAGCAAAGCCACCGGTATCGTCCAGGGCACGGCGGCGAATGATGGCGCAGGAGCCACAAAAGAATGTGGCGTTCCACAGGTCGTTGCCTTTTTGGATCGGGCCGTAGAACAGCTCATCTTCACTCGGCACCTTGCCTTGCGTACTGAGGTTGCGCTCGAATGGGTCCGGTGAATAGAAATGGTGAGGCGTCTGAACCAGTGCCAATTTTGGATCATCAAGAAACTGCCCAACCGTCGCTTGCAAAAAGACCCGAGTGGTCACGTGATCACAATCAAAGATGCAGATCAGATCACCACTGGTTTTTGTCAGTGCATGATTGAGATTACCGGCCTTTGCATGATTGTTGTCCGGACGAATCAGATATCCCACGCCCGCTGCCGCCGCATAAGCGCCGAACTCAGGGCGACGGCCATCGTCGAGCACATAGATCTTAAGTTTGTCGGCGGGATAGTTCAGATTTTGCGCCGCCAGGATCGTATCCTGCACAACGCTCAGGCTTTCGTTATAGGTCGGAATATAAACGTCGACAGTAGGCCACAGCGCCGTATCAGCGGGTAACCGACTCGGCGTACGCTCGAGCGGCCAGGCGCTCTGGAAATACCCTAACAATAGAATAATCCAGGCGTAGACTTCGGCCAGATAGAGGCCGATTCCCAGCACCCATTCGACGCCATTACTGAAATGCAGCGTTTCCGTAGTTCGCCAATAGAGATAACGCGTCGACAAGGTGATCGAGATGACCACCAGCGTCAGCGTGATGTGAGGAGACGGGTTACGCTTGAGTACCATCGTGAACAGAATGGCCGCTATTCCTAGCAGCAACTGCATTGGGATACTCATGGGTACAAGTATGATCAACGCAAGGAGAGGTGCTGCCAGAACAACAAGCCCGCCTGCAGCGAGCTTTCCGACTCCAGATGTCATCCTTGAATCCTCAGGAATATTGACGTTGACGACTGTTGATTCTCACATCTGCCTCTAGCTCGGCCAGTAGCCGATGCGCCAAGGCATCTAGGTCATGCGCCGCTGCAGAAGCGGCATCGAAACTGAAAATAGACTGCTGGCTTGCCAACGCCTCGGGCAGGGACTCGTCCCGATGAATCATGCCCAGCAACGTCTCGCCACAGCGCGTCTGCAGGAAAGCCGTTACATCGCGGTTAAGCCGTTTACGCCGATCGACTTGATTGAGCACTAAGCGGACAGGACACATAGTGCCACTTGTCACATTAAAGAAGGCTTTGGATTCCACTTCAGGCAAGAGCACCATGGACGCGGCATCAGCTAGCAGCACTGTCAGACAGAGGTCCGCCTGACGCACCAGTGCGGTCAGTACGCTACTAGGGCCCGGAGGTGTATCGGCCAGAACGATGACATTAGGAAGGCTCAGCAGATCACTTAAACCATCGCTCAGAAAATTGGGGTCCATCAGGACTCGGCTTTCGAATGCCAAGCGCGTAGCGCTATCGACCCGACCGTAAGGTAACAACTGAACACCATCAGGCGCGGCAACTAAGAGTTGTTGCCAGTTCGTGCTGGTTAGCGCGCGCTCCACGAAACCTTGGGAATACCCCAACGGTGAAGCAAAGTGCAGCCGTAGCGCATTCTGAACATCGAAATCGATCAGGATAACCGGATGCCCCATACGTTGAAGTGCATATGCCAAACTAGCAGTCAATGTTGTCTTGCCCACTCCGCCCTTGGGCGACGCGACTGTAATCAACGGCATGAAGCAATACTCTTCAAAAGGGCTTTTAGCGAACCTGAGCAATGCATGCCTGCTTCCTCAGATACTTCTTTAGTGGTGCGAAAAATATTGCCGAATCGGGTTGTCGCAGCGGAATGCACCTCAGGCGCGCAGGGTGTACTCACCGCATTTTCTTTACGTAGCGGGTCATTTTGAGCAGGGCGAGTCAGGTCGGTAGATGCAGGGGGCACAACCAATGAAAGCGTAGCGGGAGTAGGCTGCTCAATATCCTTACCAGCTGGAGCGGCAATAGCATCGAGCAACGCCCAGCCTAATGTAACGCCAGCCTGTTCGAGAGGAGTAGATGCATGTTCGAACTGTTCTTCGCTCAGGCTATTTATAAAATCCCGAATATCCCTTTCGCTCATACCAATACTCACTCATGGCAAATTGCCACCATACTATCGACTTGCCTTGCTATAATCATTATTTTTTGTGAGTCCAATCACGTTTTGTAGCGCATTCTGATGACTGGCTATACGGCATCACCTAATGGCAAGCATGAGCAGTAGTACTCATTTCAAGCCTTGTATTGGCTTCAAACTTGTTTACTGCATAATGAACACCTCTTTAATGAGAATGCCTGGCTGTTAACGCTTCACCTGCGCCGGCTTTCTTTTGGGGTCTTGATTAATGTTGAAACTATTACGTCCTTTCTCCTTGTTATTAGGCTTGCTGCCACTTAGCCTGCCTGTTTCGGTCCAAGCCGATACCGCGCTTCTGCCAGCCAAAGTCCAGCAGGCGCTGCAGAAGAACAAATTACCCAACGATGCCTTGTCGCTAGTCTTGCTACCGCTCGATGCCAGTGGAGCGCCGGATTACTTTAATGCCGATGTTTCGGTTAATCCCGCCTCAACAATGAAGCTAATCACCACGTTTGCTGCGCTCGAGCTGCTTGGTCCCACCTACCAATGGAAGACCGAGTTCTATACCGATGGCCAACTCAAGAATGGGGTACTCAACGGCAATCTGTACCTGAAAGGCGGCGGCGATCCCAAGCTGAATATGGAAAAGCTATGGTTGATGATGCGCGACTTGCGCGCCAATGGCGTAACTCAAGTCAACGGTGATCTGGTCCTTGACCGCGGACGCTTCATAAAACCCCAACTTCCTGTATTCAATGACGACGGTAACGACGAAAACAAACCCTTCCTGGTAGGGCCGGACGCCCTGCTGGTTAACCTCAAGTCCGTGCGGATGGTCATCCGGGCTAATGATGGTCAGGCCTCGGTTACCATGGACCCGCCCCTGACCAATGTCCGTATCGAGAATCAGGTTAAGGCTCTCGGTAAAGGCAAATGCCCTGCCTGGCCCGAGATTCGCTTCAATCCGGTAACCCAGACCGATGGTACGGCGCTAATCGTGACGGGCTCGCTACCCAATGGCTGCAGTGCCCAGAGCTACCTTTCCTTGCTTGACCATCCCAGCTACACGGCTGGCGCCGTTCGCGCCATCTGGAAGGAACTGGGCGGCAGTATCCTGGGCAAGGACCGAGAAGGCACTGTCCCCAAGAGTGCCGAACTCCTGGCACGCTCTTTCTCGCCGGATCTTGTGGAAATCATTCGCGACATTAACAAATACAGCAACAACACTATGGCCCGTCAGTTGTTTCTGTCCATTGGCGCGCAGTTCCGGACCAGCGCCGATGCCGACGATGGCGTCGCAGCACAACGCGTTATTCGCCAATGGCTTGCGCGAAAAGGCATCATGGCAACACATCTGGTCATAGAAAACGGGTCGGGACTGTCACGGGACGAGCGCGTTAGTGCACGTGAACTGGCAGAAATTCTGCAGGCTGCCTGGCGCAGCCCCTATGCGGCAGAATATATGTCCTCATTACCCCTGGCCGGTATGGACGGCACTCTTCGCAAACGCCTGAAGAACACGCCGCTGGAAGGCCAGGCGCACATGAAGACCGGTACGCTGAACAACGTACGGGCCTTGGCTGGCTTCTCCCGGGATGCCAATGGCAAGACCTGGGCAGTCGTCGCTATCCTGAACAGCACCCGCCCTTGGGGTGCTTCAAGTGTTCTCGACCAAGTTCTTGTGGATCTTTACAACCGTACCCGCCAAGAAAGCACAGCCAACCGTTGAGCCTTTACTGCCTTGCCTGGACGCGACAGGTTCAACCTTCGCGCTCCCAGGCGCAGCGGGCATGCAAATTATCTTCCTGGGGGCTATGAAAGCCGTTTTCCGACTCCCAGCGAAACGTGTGGCAACCATTGAGACCGGTATCCAGGTGCACCACGGCACTGGCCCAATAGAGTCGCTTGAGCAACGCTTCAAACTCGGCTACCCATAATGTCCATTCATACTCGACGCCATCGTAACTGGCACCGAAGTGAATGACTTGAGTACGGTAAAGCCCCGCCCCTACCTGTTCGCACTGACTGAACATCTCCTTCCCTAGAAAAGGCCACGCGCCGCCTGTCAGGCTGTTCAATACCCGACGATTCAAAGCACGACGCATACGGCGTTCCATAGAGTCACTCGAGGGCCAGTCCCGGATGCAGCCATATACAATGGACTCTGAGTCCATATAGACACTCCTTATCCTTTCATCCAGCAGACTCTTCGGACAATAACCGAAACCGAGCCAAGCCGTCGTGATCCGAGGCACTCAGATAGAACATATAAAAAGGGTTATGCAGAAAAGACAAAACCAGAGCAAGCGAAACGCTTGGCTCTGGTTTTGTCTCACAACTGACATCGGCAAGGCAGGCCGGTACAGAAACCCTACTCGTTTGCACCGGATTGGGCAAGTTTTTTTATAAACGCACCGTTTTAGGTCAAAAAGACCTTATTTTTAATGCTAATGCAGTGTCTTGCTGAAAGCAGCAAGGTCAAATCATTCCCAGTAAAAGCAGCACGAGCAATACGACCAGAATAACGCCTAGAATCCCTGAAGGACCGTATCCCCAACTGCGCGAATGGGGAAATATCGGCAAGCCGCCGATCAACAGGACGAGAAGCACTAGAATCAGGATGGTTGTAAGCGACATGACTTATCTCCTTATTAGCGCCACGGAGAATCCAGCATAAGGCTTCGTTCCAGCGCTACCCGTCTGGCAGGAACATCACCTGTTTGATTGGACTACGCAGCGGCAGAGAAAATCCAGGTATCCAATTTAGCCGCTACCGTGGGTAAGGTACCGAGCCCTTGCGCAACCGTAAAAACATCAGAGACACGGTATGCGCGTCCCCCAAGGCAGTATGCCGCCCCGTAACTGGAACCTCGAGCGCACGCGACAAGGTATCGAAGCGCAGGTCCAGGTGAACGTCGGGGAAAAGGCGACTGACCTTACGGTGATACAAAGCCGATACCTCGATACGCGGATTCTTCAACCGCGGCTGCCCCAGGCGTCGAAAGTGTCGGTTGAGCACAGCCATGTCAAAGGACAAGTAATATCCCAGCAGTGGGCGATTGCCGAGAAAGGCCCGCACTTGTCGCAGAGCCTCTTCCAGAGGCAACTGCCCTTCCAGGTCTATACGGCGAAGCTTATGGATACGGATCGACTCCGCGCCCAGGCTGGCAGGCGGTTCAACATATAATTCCAGCCGCTCGCCCACCATGACCTTACCCTGACGGATCATCACGGCACCAATGCTCAGGATATCGGCCTTCCTGGGGTCAAGGCTGGTAGTCTCCAGATCAAGAGAAACGATCTCGTCAGCCTCCATCGGGTCGTGCCGCCACCAATACAGGCGCTGCCGCCAGGAAGGCCATTGAAGGTCAGGAGCATGAACAAAGGACGTCATCAGCGTGTATCCAGGTGAAACTGTCGAGTCAGGGTCTGCTTGAACTTCTTGACCACATGTAGACTGAACCGCAGCAGATCCCGTTCGGTACGGTTCAAGGTCGCAACGTTGATCCCTTGCTGCAAACCGTCACGGTGTGCGGACAGTTGCTGGGCAAGCCGTATCTGCATGAATAGCTCGAAGGCTTCGCTCAGGTTTTCGGCCAGTACGGGATCAAGCACGCCTCGTGAACCCAAGGCATTCAAACGGGCCAATGTGCCGCGCTCCGTGAGCCCTTCGCGCAAGGCTAGTACGCGCGCACCATGTACGATAGGAAAGATCCCTCCCCGCTTGATATCCAATCGCTCGCCTGCTGTCTTTAGACCGCCGAACAGGGTCAAAGGCGTATCAAACTGTACTGTCGCTGCGGCCAGATAGCTCAACCAACGCTCTCCTTGCTCACGCCAATTGCTTAGCGTATGCCGCAGTGGAATATAAAGATTGTCGTTGCCTGCTACCGGATAGGCATCCATCAAGATAGAGAGCCGCAGCAGTTGTTCAGGTCGGCCCTCCTGAGCTGTAGCTCTGAGCTCACGTTGCCAATCACTCAGAGAGCGACACCACTCCGGACGAGACGCCATTACGCCTCCCCGGCAAACCGGGTAGCCGAATGCTTCAAGTGCCTGAGTGAAACGTGCCATCCAGCTCCTTGCCTGCCCCGGGGAAACGTCATCGGCATGGATCAGAGCATTGTCCTGATCGGTCTTGAGCAATTGTTCCCCACGCCCCTCGCTCCCCATGACCAACAGGCAGCAGCGTCCCCGGCCGGCAGGCGGGACGCACTGCTCAAAGACCTGGGCCAACAGTTGTTCATTCAGCGCACTGACCAATTGCATAATGAAACGCAACCGAATGCCGTTTCCTTCAAGGGTGGCTATCAGCGTATCCAGTGTTTCCGCCGCGTGCCTCAGCTCATCAAGCGTTTCGGCGCGGGCAATGCGCAGGGCCAATACATGAGAGTGGGTAGAGAACAGACTCAGAACCTGGGTGAGATGCAACAAACCGATCACCTGCTGCCCCTGTCGAACGGCCACTCGCTCGATTCGCTGGCGGGTCATAAGGATCATTGCGTCAAACAGAAAATCGCCGAGCTCAACCCAGGCTACAGGACGATAGGCCAGTGGGCCGATGGGGCTATCATCGCCCAGCCGCTGCTGAAAGTGTGCGCGCATAAGATCGGTGCGTGTCACAATCCCAAGCCCTTCGAAGCCCTCCCCCTGACGCACCAGCAACGCATCGGCACCTACGTCAAGTTGCATGCGGGCCGCGTCACCCAGCGAAAGATCGGCTGCTACTTCAATGGCCGGAAGCAGATGCTCGCGCGCGATTCGAGTCAGGATGAATTCGGCCAAGTTCTGACCATCACGTCGTGCTAGTTGGCGCTTCGCAGCAAGGTCAGCCTGGAAATGATAAGCAAACGCGGGGTTGCGCTCACAAAGCTGATGAAACGTAGCAGCCATCAACTCATAGACGATACTTTCTTCTACCGCGCGATAGGCATGCCGGCTCTGCCCTGACAACAGGCCTCGCACATCGAAAAAGTCATCCGGACCGTAATGAGCAAACAAGTGGTCGTCCTTGCCCCGCTCTTCAATTACACCCTTAAGAACGATGAATAGCGCCTCGCTACTACGCCCCGGCTCGATCAACGTCTCGCCTGGCACGTAATAGCCTATCGAAAGCCCTTCCTTGAATAGCTCACGCTCATGATTGGTCAACTCATTGAACGGTGTCGCGTCAAAATTAAAGTGTTCAGACATGGATTGATGCTCGTTTAAAACGACAAAACGGCAGACCCAAAGGGGCCTGCCGTTTCAACGAGACTTAGTGAGCTGCTGCGCCGGAAGCGCCTAGGCCCGTCTGAGAGCGTACGAATTGCGAGAGGAAGCGTGCGCGTTCTTCGTTACCAGCAGTGGACTTGTCAGTAATCGAGAAGAACCAGATACCAACAAAAGCTGCCAGCATGGAGAACAGCGCTGGGTACTCGTAGGGGTAAATAGCTTTCTCATGGCCCAGGATGGTTACCCAAATGGTTGGGCCTAGGATCATCAGTGCCACGGCAGTAATCAACCCCATCCAGCCGCCAATCATCGCCCCACGGGTAGTAAGCTTCTTCCAGAACATGGAAAGCAGCAGTACAGGGAAGTTACAGCTGGCTGCGATGGAGAACGCCAGACCTACCATGAAGGCAATATTTTGCTTCTCGAACAGGATACCTAGAGCGATAGCAACAACACCCAGGGTAATGGTTGTGATTTTCGAAACGCGCAGCTCATCTTTTTCGACAGCCTTGCCCTTCTTGATCACGCTGGCATACAGGTCATGCGATACCGCTGATGCGCCCGCCAAGGTCAGGCCAGCCACTACCGCCAGAATCGTGGCGAATGCAACGGCTGAGATAAAGCCTAGGAAGATACTGCCGCCCACGGCATTGGCCAAGTGGACCGCTGCCATGTTGTTACCACCAATCAAAGCGCCAGCAGCATCCTTGAACGCGGGGTTAGTGCTAACCAGCAGAATCGCGCCGAAACCGATAATAAAGGTCAGGATATAGAAGTAACCGATGAAACCAGTCGCATAAAACACGCTTTTGCGAGCTTCCTTGGCATCGCTCACAGTGAAGAAGCGCATCAAGATATGCGGCAGACCTGCAGTACCAAACATTAGAGCCAGACCCAGCGAGAAGGCTGAGATCGGATCCTTCACCAGACCGCCGGGGCTCATGATCGCTTCGCCTTTCGGGTGTACCTTGATAGCCTCGGAGAACAGCAGGCCGAAGTCGAAATTAACCGATTTCATTACCATCAGAGCCATAAAACTGGCTCCCGACAACAGCAGCACCGCTTTGATGATCTGTACCCAGGTCGTGGCCAGCATGCCGCCGAACAGTACGTACATTACCATCAGGATGCCAACCAGAATCACGGCAACATGGTAGTCCAGCCCAAACAGCAACTGAATCAACTTACCGGCACCTACCATCTGAGCGATGAGGTACAGCGCCACAACCACCAGCGAGCCGCACGCGGACAAAGTACGAATTTCCTTCTGCTTGAGGCGGTAGGACGCCACATCAGCAAATGTGTATTTACCCAGGTTACGCAAGCGCTCGGCGATCAAGAATAGAATGATCGGCCAGCCCACCAAGAAACCAATAGAGTAAATCAGACCATCGTAGCCCGAGGTGAAGACCAAGGCGGAAATACCCAGAAAGGACGCGGCGGACATGTAATCGCCTGCAATGGCCAAACCATTCTGGAAGCCTGTGATTCGGCCACCGGCCGCATAGTAATCAGCAGCCGAGCGGTTACGCTTGGATGCCCAGTAGGTAATTCCCAGCGTCCCGGCTACGAAGGCAACGAACATCAAGATAGCAGCAATATTCAACGGCTGCCGTTCCACGGCGCCAGTCAACGCATCGGCAGCCCAGGTGGCCGGAGCGAACAAGGTGAGTCCCAATACGGCAGAGAGAGGGGCTTTCATTGTTGTACCTCCTTCAGAATGGCCTGGTTCAGCCGGTCGAATTCACCGTTGGCACGGTGGACATAAATACCGGTCAAAATAAAGGCGGACAGGATCAGACCAACGCCTATGGGAATTCCCCAGGTCGTAGGGCTGTCCGGACTGATTCGGGTACCAAGGATATGCGGTGCAAAGGCGATCAATAGAATGAAGCCTAAATATAGCCCCAACATAATCGCGGAAAGCAGCCAGGCAAAACGCTCACGCTTGGCTACTAATTCTCTAAAGCGCGGATTGGCTTGAATCTGCTGATAGATGCTGTCGTTCATTATTGTTGTCCTCACAGCGTGACGGGGATCGTCAACCTCTACTCTAGGCCACCGAGAGAGGGTAACCAGACGACTTTAGTCGTAACCAGAGTAAAGGGAGCGTTTCAGGTGACGAAGTGCATGCCTTGTCACGCGGTCCTAAGCACAAGGAGCTTTTATGAAAATGCTATGGGAGAGGACCCTCTCCCTGAGGCAAAAAACTATGCAATCGATGATCACTGCCCTGATTTAGCCGGCACTTGTTGCCTGATTGATCCATGCCTGGCAGAGGCTCAGTAATCCCAGACACGCCGCCAGCCTTGTAAAGGGTGATGCCCATGGGCGTCCTGTACGGACACGCTGGCAGTCATACCGGCACTAAGATGAATATTCGGCGGTACTTCTTCCAGCTCGATTCGCACCGGTATCCGCTGCGCCAATCGCACCCAGTTGAAGGTAGGTTGAACCTCGGCCAGAAGCTGTTCGTCGGGGCTTGAGTTACTATCAGTGATCCCACTGCTGATACTGGCTACGCGCCCTGTAAGCGGAGCACTGTGACTCATTAGAGTTACAGAAACGCTATCTCCTATATGAATATGCGGAATTTTGGTCTCTTCAAAATACGCCATGACATAAAAAGAGTGCGTGTCGACCAGAGCCATTACAGCTTCGCCAGTGCGGACGTAGTTACCTTCAGCGAAGCGTAGATTCGTGATACGCCCCTCCCGTGGCGCAACCACTCGACTCCGCGCCAAGTTAAGTTCAGCCAAACGCACATCGGTCAGAGCCTCTTGATACTGACTGCGAGCGACAGCTGCGTTGATCCGGGCATTCTCGCGATCTTCAGCACTGATTGCACTTGTCCCTAGCCGATTACGACGCGCAGCTTCGCTTTCCCGCAAATGCATCTGCTGCTTGCGCGTATCGGCAACAGCACGGGCATGAGCGAGAGAAGCCTGATAGCGCTCCCGGTCTATCTCCAGCAGCAGGTCGCCCTTTTTGACAAGCTGATTGTCTTCCACAGCCAGATTTGTAACCCAACCGGCGACATCTGGCGCAACGACAACCACATCCGCCCGTATACGGGCGTCACGTGTCCAGGGCGAGAGCATATAGAACCGCCAGAGCCACAACCCTGCCCCTATTGCCAACAGGACCACACCAATAGTAATCACGACGCGAGCCACCTTACGCATCGCTCTCTCCTGTTCCTTCCAACGATTGAGCACTGGCCAGAATCATGTGCCGGCCAAACCGGTAATTACGGTCAGAAGCACGACAAAAATGGCACAGCCAAACAAGGCCTCATGCCAGATCCAGCGCTCAGCATGCAGGGTATACATGCCGAACCGGATCAATCCGGTCAGCAAAAGCGCCACTACTGCATAAATAAACAAAGGGCTCAGGTACACCCCACCGATAGACCATTCATGCAGCTCCATGACTTTCCTCAAGCGTCTGGCACCATAACTGCCAGGTTCTCTGCAATTGCCGAACAGCACCCTGAGCCAGACGCGCCGGCTCATCCGACGATGAGGCTAAAACCGCCTGCAGACGCTCCGCTGGCCTATCGAGTTGATCAGCCCGCACGGATGTCATTCCGTTGCTTAATGCCTCGGAAAACTCACGTAAAAAGCGGTCGCGCTCAAGCGCTCGCATGCCTGTAGCTCCTTCCAGACAGGCACGTAGATGTAAAAGTTCGTTGCCGAGGTCGAGAGCCAATAAGCCGTCATGCCAACGCTTGCGCTCTTCAAGCGGCATCAGGTTGATATTTCGTGCCAACTGCAACAGTCGATCCGCCATGCGCCCACCGAACCAGGTCTCGGAAATGGCCAAGGGACGATTGGTCAGCCGTTGCAGGTCATACGTGGTTGCTGCCAGGATCCGACCGATGAGGCGGCGTGGATGACGCAACGTGATCAGCCGGAACACCACCACGGCAAAACCAACACCGATTAACAGCGCCTGCGCCTGATTGAGCAGCGTCGTCATCTCGACATGCGAATGGTTGCTGGGTGATACCAACACGATGAAATGTAAAGCGAACGCCGTAGCCGTCCCGGCAATACCCGGCGGAGCTGCCATGCCTAGCGCTGCAAAAAAGAGCGGTATGCCCATTGCCATGGCCAGCATTGGAAAACCTGTCCATTGGGGCAGTACGACTTGACTCACAATAATCGCCGAGACGACTGCATACCCAATGCCACGCAAAAAACCCAACCCGATCTGGACGGCATTGTCCCGGTTGGCAAATAGACTACAGAGCACTGCACCTAACAACATAGCCCCTGTTGCGGCAGGCCAGGCCGTACTCAGCCAGAAAACGCCCAGCCCTAACAGGGCGATGGCGCTGCGCAAACCATACCAGATCGAGGTCTGAAGATCGCGATGCCAGGATAAGGCCGACGGGGCGCTATCATCCACCACACCCAGCGATACTGCACGGACAGACTGAGCGGCTGTCAGGACCTTGCGCAGCAGAATACCCAGGCGGGCCAAAAAGTAGCATTGATCATTATCGAGCGCGCTTTCTCCTGCAGCCTGGCGGAGTCGCTCGAGCAACGCTTCGATAGTCGCCTCATCCATCTGCTCTAGACAATTCAATACCTCTTCGCGCCAGGGTTGGACGGCCTCCCTCTCGCCAGGTGTCAGCGCATTCCATTGCCGGGCAAGGCCGCGTGCAGTACGCAATACACTGAGCAGGTCACGACAGAACAATCTCAACGCTCGGGCGCGCTGGCGACCACGGTAGCCCTCAAACCACGTATGATCCCGCTGCGCATCTACCGCGACAATCTGCCCGAAGACTCCTAGCAAGCCGGATGCCTCGGCGCCCGCGACTTCGGCACGTACCGCCTGCAGGCCAGCCTGCCATACACCAGCAGCCTGTTGGGCCAGGCTCCGCTCTACCCGTTGCGGCCAAAAGAGAGAACTGACTAGCGATGCGACAATGATTCCCAAACATATCTCGGTACACCGGGCCACGGCCTGATCAAAGATTGTCAGGGGCTGGGCTATGGCTGGCAACCCGATGATCGCAACGGTATAGCCTGCCAGCACAAAACCGTAGGACACATGGTTACGTAACAGCGTCGAGGCTGCGGTACAGAAGCCAAGCCAGAGTGCCAGGGCTAGCAGGAATGCCCACGGCGCCTGGGCGAACAAGGCAATAAGCACCACGGACATCACTGTACCCAATACCGTGCCCATCAGGCGAAACAGCCCCTTGGCTACTACCATGCCTGATAAGGGTTGGGATACGATGAAAACTGTCATCATGGCCCAGGTTGGCTGCTCCAAATCAAAACGAAACGCCAACCACAAGGCAAGCCCTGCGGCAAAGAGTGTCTTGATCGCAAACGTGAGCGCCAGAGGAGAAGGCGCTAGAAAAACCTTCCAGGGAATGTGCACGAGATAATCGCCAAGTGATGAAGCGATAGTCTCCCTAAGCGAGCCGGAAGTTCCTCAAAAGCACTCCTCCGTTTTCTTCGCCAAAAACAAAGCCCCGCCTAAGCGGGGCTTGTCGTGTTGCATTCTGGCGGCTCAAGGGTTAACCCTCAGCCTGCACCTGCACCTCAGGCGTCGGCCTTACCAGCAGCACTCTTGACGATCTGTTGCAGTTCGCCTTTTTCATACAGTTCAAGCAGGATATCGCTACCACCCACTAACTCACCGTTCACCCACAGTTGAGGGAAAGTTGGCCAGTTCGCATACTTGGGCAGATTAGAGCGAATTTCCGGATTTTGCAGAATGTCCACATAAGCGAACTTTTCACCACACGCCATCAACGCTTGCGAGGCACGGGCAGAAAAGCCGCATTGCGGGGCATTCGGAGACCCCTTCATATAAAGAAGAACAGGATTATTGGCGATCTGCTCTTTAATCGTCTCGATAATATCCACAGTGCACCTCGCTGAATTTCGATAAAGCAGTTTAACGTAAAGCTGAGTGAAGCGCTTGGTCTTTACAATATTGCCTGTCGTATAAATGAAGCCATACAGCTAGGATTCAAGCGTACGTTATGGCTTTTCCTTCTTTAGAGACACGGGCCGTTACAAGAGGTTTTCCACTCGAATGACAGGGCTATTTGCTCAAATGTATAAATTACTTATAAGATCCCGCCTTCCCCTTTTCGCCGCCTTGGTGCGGTAGTTGTCCGCGGACTGGCCTTCTAATTACATCCAACTGCCGGTACCCCTGACTTGTAATCTTAGGTATTTATGATGAGCGTTCGTCATTTTCTTTCGTTCATGGACTGCACTTCCGATGAGCTGCTCCAGCTGATCCACCGCGCCATCGAGCTGAAAGAGCTGCGAAATCGCGGCGTCATTCACGAGCCCCTGAAGAGTCGGGTGCTCGGCATGATTTTTGAAAAGGCATCTACTCGGACACGTCTGTCATTCGAAGCTGGCATGATCCAGTTGGGTGGCCAGGCTATTTTCCTATCTCCGCGTGATACCCAACTGGGGCGTGGCGAGCCGGTCGACGATTGCGCACGCGTCATGTCCCGCATGCTTGATGGCGTTATGATCCGTACGTTCGCCCATAGCACCCTGACCACTTTTGCTGCGAACTCCAAAGTGCCGGTTATCAATGGCCTTTCCGACGACTTGCACCCCTGCCAGTTGCTGGCTGACATGCAAACATTCTTCGAGCATCGCGGGAATATCCAGGGCAAAGTGGTTGCCTGGATCGGCGACGGCAACAACATGTGCAACAGCTATATCGAAGCTGCCGAGCAGCTCGACTTCACATTACGCGTTGCGTGCCCGAAAGGCTTTGAACCCAACGCCACTTTCCTTGCCCGGGCGGGTGATCGCGTGCAGGTCGTTCGCGACCCACGCGAAGCGGTTGCAGGAGCTCACCTGGTGAGCACTGATGTCTGGACTTCCATGGGCCAGGAAGACGAAGCCAAGCTGCGTCTGGAAACCTTCAAGGATTACCAGGTCACCCGTGAGTTACTGGACCAGGCAGCCAACGACGTCCTGTTCATGCATTGCCTACCGGCACATCGGGGCGAGGAAATCAGCCATGATCTGCTTGAAGATCCGCGTGCTGTTGTCTGGGACGAAGCTGAAAATCGCCTTCATGCCCAGAAAGCTCTGATGGAATTCCTGATCCCTCACGCTACCTCCGCATGAGCCTCCTGACCTTACGTCAACTGGCCTGTGGTTATACGGAACATCCTGTAGTCAGCGGCCTTGATCTCACCCTGGAGCCAGGTGAGATCGGTTGTCTGCTAGGTCCCTCCGGCTGCGGCAAAACGACCACATTGCGCGCCATTGCCGGGTTCGAGCCGATATCACAAGGGGAGATAAAACTGGCAGGCGAAATCCTATCCCGCCCCGGCTTTACGGTGGCGCCTGAGAAACGACACATCGGCATGGTATTTCAAGACTATGCCTTGTTTCCTCACCTGACAGTGGCGGAAAACGTCGCCTTTGGTATCCGCCGACACCCCGAGCGCACCCGCGTAGTCAATGAGCTGACTCGCTTGGTCAAGCTGGACGCACTCCATACGCGCTACCCTCACGAGCTTTCCGGTGGTCAGCAGCAACGTGTTGCATTGGCGCGTGCGCTGGCTCCTTCCCCCCGCCTGCTTTTACTTGACGAGCCTTTCTCCAATCTGGATGTAGAACTGCGACGCACACTCAGCGCTGAAGTACGCGATATTCTTAAGAGTCGTGGGACAAGCGCTGTGTTGGTTACCCATGACCAGGAGGAAGCCTTTGCCGTGAGCGATAAGATAGGTGTTTTCCAACATGGTCATTTAGAGCAGTGGGATACCCCCGGCCGCCTTTACCATGCACCTGAGACCCCATTCGTAGCCACCTTCATCGGCCAAGGCTATTTCATTCCGGGCATTGGTATGGGAAATAACACGATACGGACGGAACTGGGCATCGTTGAAAGTCTGAATCTGAAGGTTAGCGAGGGACAGCTGGTCAATGTATTGATTCGCCCAGACTTTCTTATTCGCAGCCCTGAGTCTCCAGTGCAAGGCCGCGTTGTCACTCATACCTTTCTTGGTGCCAGCTCTCGTTACCATCTGCAGTTGCCCAGTGGCACTCTTGTAGAGGCCACGTTTCCGGGCCTCGTTGAACAACAAACAGGCGAAATGATCGGCATCCGCCTAAGGGAAACAGTGGTGACCGTATTCAAGGCCGAATGAAGCGTTCAATCCAGTAACAATTGCCCGCTGGCAATACGCCGGGTATGCCCTGCGATACTGACACGCTCTCCATCGAAACGGCACCACAGCTCGCCGCCACGGGGCGAACACTGATAAGCGCGCAGCATGCGTTTCGCCAATCGGCGAGACCAATATGGAATCAGACAGCAATGGGCGGAGCCGGTCACGGAGTCCTCATTCACGCCAATACCCGGCGCAAAGAAGCGCGATACGAAATCGTAACGCTCGCCTCGCGCCGTGATAATGATGCCGGGCCAGCGCAACCGTGCCAGCGCTGCGAAATCAGGCTTGCAATTACGCACAGCCTCTTCAGATTCAAGCAGTACCAATAGCTTGTCTGCCCCCAATACATCCACCGGGCTTACACCCAAAGCGCGCTCTAACTCTGGAAAGGATCCGATTTCAGAGGGCACCATTGAGGGGAAGTCGAGTGCCAGCAGGCCATCATCTTCTTTATGGACACGCAGAGTGCCCGAACGGGAAATGAATTCGAGTGTTTCACCAGGCTCGCCGTAGACATGGAACAAGACATGCGCTGCCGCCAAAGTAGCATGACCACATAACGGCACCTCCGTTTTTGGCGTAAACCAGCGAATGCGCCAAACGGTGCCTTCCTTTTTTACAAAAGCAGTCTCCGCCAGATTATGCTCGGCAGCGATACGCTGCATCAAATCATCCGGTAACCATGCATCGAGACGGTAAACCATAGCCGGATTGCCCCCAAAGGGACGATCGGCAAACGCATCGATCTGGTGGAAGTCAAGTTGCATGGAGGGCTCCCTCTTTTTTAATTCTGGCGGATAACGTGAAAAATTCAGAGCTATGCAGTAACGCACAGCTCCTATTTGTGACAGCGTAACGCCCAGTTCCTCCGCTTTATTACGATCCTTTTTCTTATAGTCTCTAACGCCTCGTTGAAAGACCCTTTGCCCAACGCTCCTGAGCTACATGGCGCTGTGGTTAAAATCAGCAGGAAGCAGAAAGCCGAGGCTATGGTTATTCAATAGCGGGCTAAATCAGCAAACGAAGCTCCCGTCAACGACGCCAGAACGTCGGCCTCAAGCTCTACCTCTAATCCCCTCCGCCCTGCACTAACATAGATAACTGGATATTGGCGGGCACTGTTGTCGATAAAGGTACGCAAGCGCTTTTTTTGCCCTAGAGGACTGATACCGCCTACCAAATAACCAGTCGCCCGCTGTGCCTCTTGAGGGCTAGCCATATCCACTTTCTTGACTGAAGCTGCCTGCGCAAGCGCCTTCAAATCTAGACTGCCTGTTACCGGAACAATGGCAACCAGCAACTCTTCTTTCTCCGTAACAGCAAGGAGTGTTTTGAAAACGTGCGCAGGGTTCAGCCCTAGCTTCTCAGAGGCTTCCAGACCATACGAAGCCGTCTTGGGATCATGCGTATAACTCAGCACATGATGAGGAGCCTTATGCTTTTTCAGCAGATTGATAGCCGGTGTCATAAAGAGTTATCCATTCCTACAAGAGATGCACCACATCCAGGCGATCCATTAATAATAGGCAAACCGGGTGAAAACACTCTAGCTAGCAGGTGCTCTAATAAAGAAACCCTTTGATCTCTTGCTCTATAGTCGCCCGAAAGGTTCAATTTGGCCTCATTGCGACTTTCACTCAGAGAATAAGCTGCTCCGCCCATCACATTTTTCTATCGAGACGAAAGAGAAACCTTTGACAAGGTTCGAATTTGAATCTAAGTTTTCGCTTTCGAAAGGATGTAGTTTCGCTTTCTATTCACTACTCATAAATACAACAATCAAGAGGCTCTTCACATGAGTACTCCACAGTTGCCTACCCTAAAAGGGCAATGCATTGCCGAGTTTCTGGGAACAGGACTGTTTCTTTTCTTTGGCACCGGTTGCGTCGCAGCCATGAAGGTAGGCGGCGCATCGCTGGGGCTGTGGGAAATCAGTATCATCTGGGGTATTGCTGTCAGCATGGGGGTTTACCTCAGCGCTGGCGTCTCTGGCGCCCATTTGAACCCAGCCGTTACTATCGCTCTTTGGCTATTCGCTGGCTTTGAGCGGCGCAAGGTTCCCTTTTATATAGCGGCCCAGCTCGCAGGAGCCTTCTCCGGCGCTGCGCTCGTATACGGACTTTACAGCAGTCTCTTTTTCGATTTCGAACAAACTCACGCCATGGTACGTGGCACCATAGGCAGCCTTGAGCTAGCCAGCATCTTCTCCACGTATCCGAACGCCGCCTTATCCGTTGGCCAGGCCTTTCTCGTTGAGATGGTGATTACAGCCATTTTGCTGGCCGTAATCATGGCCCTGACAGATGATGGCAACGGCTTGCCACGCGGCCCGCTTGCACCTTTGCTTATCGGCTTGCTGGTAGCCGTTATCGGTGGCTCCATGGGCCCACTGACCGGCTTTGCCATGAATCCTGCACGCGATCTCGGCCCTAAGGTCATGACCTTCCTGGCTGGGTGGGGTGATGTAGCCTTTACCGGCGGACGCAACATTCCCTATTTTCTCGTGCCTGTTTTCGCCCCTATCCTAGGCGCATGCCTTGGAGCCGCCGGTTACAAAGCCCTGATCTGTCGCCACTTACCCGGATTGGGCTCTGGAGCTTGTGATGCTCCAACCAACGCACCTGTCAGCAATGATGCCAGCGCACCCTCAGTCCAAGAAAAAATCAGTGCGCCTCAAGCCCGATAATAAGGAATAACCGCCATGTCAAATAACAAGCATTACATTGTCGCCCTTGACCAAGGTACTACCAGCTCCCGGGCCATCGTTCTAGACCGTAACGCCAATGTCATCAGCATTGCTCAACGCGAATTTGTACAGATCTATCCGCAGGCTGGCTGGGTTGAGCACGACCCAATGGAAATCTGGGCCACGCAAAGCGCAACCTTTGTAGAGGCTCTGGCACAAGCGGGAATTAGCCACGATGACGTAGCGGCCATTGGCATTACCAATCAGCGCGAAACCGCCATCGTTTGGGATAAGCTCACCGGCCGCCCTATTTACAATGCGATCGTCTGGCAGAGCCGCCAGAGCACCGAGATCTGTAATCAGCTCAAGCGTGATGGCCTGGAAGACCATATTCGCAGCACGACTGGCCTAGTGATCGACCCTTACTTTTCGGGCACCAAGATCAAATGGATTCTCGACCATGTCGAGGGTAGCCGTGAGCGCGCACGTCGAGGAGAACTCTTGTTTGGCACAGTCGACACCTGGCTGATCTGGAAGATGACTCAAGGCAAGGTGCACGTTACCGATTACACCAATGCGTCGCGCACGCTGATTTTTGATATCCATAAGCTTGATTGGGATCCAGTCATGCTCGAAGCGCTGGATATTCCGCGTGAAATGCTGCCTACCGTTCGCCCTTCCTCCGAAATCTATGGCTACGCCACCCTAGGTAGTAGTCAGGAAACAGGCATCCCGATCGCAGGCATTGCAGGCGATCAACAGGCCGCCCTGTTCGGCCAGATGTGTGTCGAGCCTGGCCAAGCCAAAAACACTTATGGCACAGGCTGCTTCCTGCTGATGAACACCGGCGCCAACGCCGTTCAATCGCAGCATGGCCTGCTGACCACGATTGCCTGCGGGCCTCGCGGCGAAGTTAACTATGCCTTGGAAGGCGCCATCTTTAACGGCGGCTCCACGGTTCAATGGCTACGCGACGAATTGAAAGTTATCAACGAATCGCTCGATTCCGAATATTTCGCCACAAAGGTAAAAGACAGCAATGGAATCTATCTGGTACCAGCCTTTACCGGTCTCGGCGCTCCCTACTGGGACCCGTATGCCCGCGGCGCACTTTTCGGACTTACTCGTGGCGTCAAGGTCGAACATCTGATTCGCGCCGCCCTGGAATCGATTGCCTACCAGACTCGCGATGTTTTGGATGCCATGCAGCAGGATGCTGGTGAACGTCTTCGCGCACTACGCGTAGACGGCGGCGCTGTTGCCAACAACTTCCTGATGCAATTCCAGGCCGACCTGCTCGGCACCTGCGTTGAACGGCCGGAGATGAAGGAAACCACCGCCTTGGGCGCGGCTTACCTGGCCGGCCTTGCAACAGGTTTCTGGAGCAGCCTGGACGAACTACGCAGCAAGAGCACCATTGAACGCGTATTCGAGCCTGCCTGCAATGACGATCACCGCGACGAGCTTTACAAAGGCTGGAAAAAAGCAGTCGAGCGCACCCGTGGCTGGGCGCAGGACTGATGGCATGGGACGGGGCGACGGGAAAGTCGCCCTTTTTCTTTAGGGATAGTGAAGAACTTACCTCACTAAACTGGCGTCCGGCGCCGCGCTACGGCATCCTTCCCGTCATACCCACGACGAAGGAAGACTGCATGAGCCTGGCGCCCCGTCAGCAAAATATTCTTGATCTGGTCCGCGAACGCGGCTATGTCAGCATCGAAGAACTCGCCCAGCATTTCGCCGTTACACCGCAGACGATACGCCGCGATATTAACCAACTTGCCGAAAGTGGCCTGCTACGTCGATATCACGGTGGTGCCGCACATGATTCAAGCGTGGAAAACACGGCTTATACCATGCGAGCCGGTCAGCAACGCGATGAAAAGCGTCGTATTGCCGAAGCCGTGGCAGCACAGGTTCCCGATCATGCCTCGCTGTTTATCAATATTGGTACAACGACAGAGGCTATCGCCCATGCCCTGCTCGGTCATCGCAGCCTAAAAATCATCACCAACAATCTGCACGTAGCCAACATTCTAAGTGCTAAAGAAGATTTTGAGGTCCTGATCGCAGGTGGCAGCGTACGCAGTGACGGCGGTGTTGTAGGACAGGCTACTGCCGACTTCATCAAGCAGTTCAAGGTAGATTTCGCTCTGGTCGGAATCAGCGGCATCGACGAGGACGGTACGTTGCTGGATTTCGATTATCAGGAAGTACGGGTATCACAAGCCATTTTCGAAAATGCACGCAAGGTATTCCTGGCGGCAGACTCAAGCAAATTTGGCCGTAGCGCCATGATCCGCCTGGGCTCGCTGGAGCAGATCGATGTCTTGTTTACCGATAGCGCCCCTGACGATAGCTTCTTGCGCCTACTGAATCAGTTCAAAGTACGCCTGGAAATAGCCTGACCTACTGTCGGGCCCTTCACATTTATTTCATTTAAGTTCGTTTATTTTCCTTTTAGCGATTTTCAATCAAAAATGGCCTAGCCAGCTGCAACTCTTTTGTCTACGATTGTTCGAATACGAAAATAAATGTTCGTTTCAATCAGGAGACGCCCATGACTCAGTCCACCCTGCCCGGGACGCCCCCTCTTTCCGAGGTTTACGACATCGCCGTGATCGGTGGTGGCATTAATGGAGTCGGTATTGCGGCTGATGCTGCTGGCCGTAATTTGTCTGTGTTCTTATGCGAGCGGGACGATTTGGCGAGCCATACCTCTTCAGCCAGTAGCAAGTTGATTCATGGCGGCCTCCGCTATCTCGAACATTATGAGTTCCGCCTGGTACGCGAAGCGCTTGCCGAGCGTGAAGTCTTGCTGGCCAAGGCGCCTCACATCGTCAAACCCATGCGTTTCGTCTTACCGCATCGCCCGCATTTGCGGCCGGCCTGGATGATCCGCTCTGGCCTGTTCTTATATGACCACTTGGGTAAGCGTGAAAAGCTGCCTGCTTCGCGCAGTGTGCGATTCGGAGCGGACAGCCCATTGATTGGTGAAATAAACCGCGGCTTCGAATACTCAGATTGCTGGGTAGACGATGCACGCCTGGTCGTACTGAATGCCATGGCGGCTCGTGAGCGGGGCGCCCACATTCATACACGAACCCGCTGCCTTAGCGCCCAACGCGGCAAGGATATCTGGACTGTTACTCTTGAGCGTGAAGACGGCAGCGTATTCTCCATCAAGGCCAAGGCCCTGGTGAACGCCGCCGGTCCCTGGGTAGCGCAGATTGTGCGCGAAACCATCAAGGAACGCTCTCCTTACGGAATTCGTCTGATTCAAGGCAGCCACATCATCGTACCCAAACTGTATGAAGGCGAGCATGCGTATATCATGCAGAACGAAGACCGCCGTATCGTCTTCGCTATCCCATATATGGATCGGTACACCATGATTGGTACAACTGATCGCGAGTATCAAGGCGACCCTGCCAATGTTCGTATCAGCGATCAGGAAACAAATTACATCCTGAGCGTAGCCAACGCGCATTTCCGTCATCAGCTGACCCGTGACGACATTGTTCATACTTTTTCCGGCGTACGCCCATTGTGTGATGACGAGTCAGATAATCCTTCGGCGATCACGCGGGATTACACCCTGTCTCTCTCAGCACCAGAAAACCATGCGCCTTTACTGTCTGTTTTTGGTGGCAAGTTGACGACCTATCGCAAACTGGCCGAGTCTGCCATGCAGCAGTTGCAGCCGTTCTTCAAGAATATGGGGCCATCCTGGACGGCCAAAGCTCCCCTTCCAGGCGGTGAAGAGATGACAACGCCGCAAGCGCTGGCCACGCAACTGCAACATCAGGTGAAAGGCTTACCCAATACCCTGGCGCAGCGTTGGGCGACTACGTATGGCAATCGCACCCGCAAATTGCTGGAGGGCGTTACTCAAATGGCTGATCTGGGTGAACCTATAGGGGCTGATCTGTATGCCTGCGAAGTGAATTACTTGCATAAATACGAATGGGCAAACACAGTTGACGACATTCTCTGGCGGCGGACCAAACTGGGCCTAGCCTTTACCAGCGCGGAAAAGGCGGCACTGCTGATCTACCTTGAAAGATTGGACACGAGCAAGACCAGCAGTAATGCCGCTTGAACCCTATCCATGCAGCGCCTGTCTAGGCAGACGCTGCATGATCTTTCTCTTGGCATACGACCCCAGCGTAAATGTGTCGTCCCAAAATCCGCTCAAGCATTGAAATCCTTCATAATGGATACTTGTTTGCCGTAGCGCTTCAGGATCCTAGTCATGCTCGAACTTCGCCATCTTAAAACGCTTCATGCTTTACGTGAGGCTGATAGCCTGGTCGAAGCGGCCGAGCGTTTGCATTTAACACAATCGGCACTTTCACATCAGTTCAAGGAATTGGAAGAGCGGCTTGGCCTAGCCCTGTTCGTTCGCAAAACCAAGCCTGTTCGCTTTACCAGCGCAGGGCTGCGCCTGTTGCAACTGGCTGATGCCGTATTGCCCCAACTGCGTAGCGCTGAACGTGACTTGGCCCGTTTCGCCGGCGGCACTGCAGGCCGACTTAACATTGCAATCGAGTGTCACAGCTGCTTTCAGTGGTTGATGCCAACCATTGATCAGTTTCGCGATACCTGGTCTGAAGTGGAAATGGACCTAGCTTCCGGCTTCTCCTTTGCCCCTCTGCCCGCCCTGGCTCGCGGCGACCTGGATCTGGTCGTAACCTCAGACCCAATCGACTTAACGGGCATTACCTATGTACCGCTGTTCACTTACGAAGCACAGCTGGCCATGGCCAACCAGCATCGGCTGGCGGCAAAGCCTTATATTGTTCCAGAAGATTTAGCCGAAGAGACACAGATCACTTATCCAGTAGACCGGGAACGCCTGGATATCTTTACACGCTTTTTAGACCCTGCCGGAGTCGAACCGGCCGGCATTCGTACAGCAGAGCTGACCGTGATGATGCTTCAACTTGTAGCCTCTGGCCGTGGCGTCTGCTGCCTACCAAACTGGGCCCTGCATGAATACAGCTCACGCGGTTATGTCACAGCGAAGCGTTTAGGCGAGAAAGGCCTATATGCGACGCTTTACGCCGGCATCCGCGAAGACATGCTTGAAGCGCCATTTATGCAGGACTTCCTATTGACTGCGAAGGACACGTCCTTTGCTACTCTGGAAGGCGTTAGCGCGGCGCGCTAAGCCACTCTATCCGCGCTTCGTTAGTTTCAGCAACGCCATCATCATACTGCCTTGGCAGCGAGGCGCCGTTCATCAAGACGGTGCCAGCCTCGACTGATCCACATTAACGCTCTGGCAGGAAAATCATAGCCTGAGCGCCGACATGCAGCGCTCAAGATGAAGACCGTACGTTTACCCTGCGATTCCACTAACAAGCTGCGCTCAATCAAGCCTCGGCTTCGTTGAAGCTCATTTCAGGAGGTTGGGTACGAAAGCCGCCGGTCAGCTTGGCTAGATAGATCACACCAAGGGAAAGCCAGGAAAGCCCTAGTACGACGGCCAGATGATCCAGGCTTGCCATCAGGTAGAGATCCGCTAAAAGACCAATCCCTGGACAGACGAGAAACAACAGTGTCTCGCGCGGACCGCGGCGGGAGGCCTGCAGATAGTAGTGGAAGATGACCGACAGATTTACCAAACTGAACGCCATAAAGGCACCAAAGTTGATAAATGATGTTGAAGTCGTTACATCCAGTTTCAAGGCTAGCAACGCGACTACACCGCACAGTATCAGACTGTATACGGGCGTCCCAAAACGCTCGGACAAGCGTCCAAAGAACGCTTTTGGCAGCACACCATCGCGCCCCATCGCAAACAATAGACGTGAAGCACTTGCCTGGGCAGAAAGTCCCGAGGTGAACTGCCCCACAATGAGACCGATTAAAAACATCGACACGAATAGATCGCCACCAATATTGCGAGCAATTTCATACGCCGCCGAATCGATATTGGAAAAGGCCATACTTGGATGTGCTCGCTGCACCCAATACGAGGCGACTACAAAGACCAGTCCTCCTAGCAGGGTTACCAGTAAGATGGCCTTTGGGATAGTGCGCTGGGCGTCCTTGGTTTCTTCGGTCAGGGTACTGACTGCATCGAAGCCCAAAAAAGAATAACAGGCAATGGCGGCGCCACTCATGAGCAGGGGCCAATGTACCTCTCCTCCGGTAAAAGGCGACAAGTCAAATAATGGCTGGCTGGAATCCCCTCCCACATAATGGATAGAGAGTACGACAAAGGCCCCCAGCACAAGGAATTGAACCAGCATTAAGGCGGCATTCACTGTATTGGCCAGCCTCAGGCCGATAATGTTAATAGCTGTTGTAATACCAATGAAGGCCAATACCCATACGGCCTGAGGAATAGCTGGAAAGGCCGACCCTAAGTAAGCCGCTCCAATAAGCCAGATCGCCATAGGCAGGAACAGATAGTCCAACAGGACTACCCACCCAGCAATGAAGCCCAGCTTAGGGTTAATGGATTTACGCACGTAGGTATACGCGGAACCGGCGACGGGGAAAGCAGCTGCCATACGACCGTAACTGATCGCCGTGAAAAGCATGGCTACCAGCGCAATCAAATACGCGGCGGGCACGTGTCCTTCTGTACTCTGCGCCAGGATACCAAAGGTGCCAAGTACAATAATTGGCGTCATATAAGCGATGCCGAACAGCACCACCGAGCCAAGGGAAAGCGTCCTTTTCAAATGAGCCATGAACCACTCCGTATAGTCATTGTCATGCCACCCGTAGCGCTGACGCTACGGGTAGTCGGGTGTTGTGGCAGAGCCGAATCGGCAAAAATCGAATATTTTTCTTATAGGATCAGGGGATCAGGAGTTCGCGTCGTCCTCCCTCGTGTTCAACTAAGACGCCGGGAATAACCAAACGGCGATCATCTAGATAGCGATAATCGTGACGCACAGTCTTCAGCAGCTTGAGATCAAGTGTGGCGTTAAGATGCGCCTCGTCCCGGCCTGCCTCGACAAGTACCTGTCCAAAGGGATCGACTGCCATGCTCCCGCCGGCAAACGTCAGGTCGCCATCGCCTTCGCCTACCCGATTTACCATGACGGCGAAAGCTTGGTTTTCAATGGCGCGCGCCATAAGGGCGGCGCGGTGAATCGGACCGTAAGGGTCCATATTGCCATTGGTCACAATGATCAGTTCGGCCCCTAATTGCGCCAGTGCCCGGGCCGTCTCGGGAAACTCAATGTCATAGCAGATCAATAAGCCGACCCTGACTCCGTTCCAGAGACACGTGGCGAAGCGATCGCCAGGCAACAGCACCCCCTGATCAGAAGCCCACAGATGTGTCTTGCGATAGCGCAAGGCAATCTCATTCGGAGTAATAAGCACCGTAGTGTTGTAATACTTGGCAGCCTCCGTTGCAGAGCTCTCTACCTCGGCAAAGCCGATAGCTACCGACACGTTACGAGCCCGAGCCGCCTGCCGAATCGACATGATCATAGGCCCATCAATTGGCTCAGCTAGCTCCGCTACGTTGTCGAGCGTAGGGAATCCGCTCAAGTGAGTTTCAGGGAATACGATCAGCTGCGTATCCTCTGCACAGGCCTCAATAGCTGCCAGCGCCGTTTTCAGGTTATAGGCTTTGTCGCCATCGCGACCGGCTACCTGGGCCAATTCGATCTTCATGAGGTCTCCTGTATGTGCCAAACTCGCACCAATAGGGCTTCTACGGCAGTATGAGCATCATACCCGGGCAAGGTAATTACGCCTGGGGGTTAACCCTTTCGAGGTAGGTATGGCCATTACATTGCAGGACATCGCCTGGCATCGCACGATCGGAAATTTGATCGAAGCACTGGATGCACCCAACTTCTGGATCGCTCTGGTTCGCCAGTTGGAGCATTATTTACCGTTCGATAGCTGGGTAATCTTGCTGTTTAGTGCGGGACGTCCGCTCGTGTTTGCCGAAAGCCCTACAGAAGATGGCGGGCCTGACCCCCTATTCCAAGACTATCTGCAAGGGCTCTATCTACTCGATCCATTCTATATAGCCAGCCGCGAGCATCCACGGAGCGGGCTATTCCGCCTGGATGACGTAGCCCCCGAATATTTCGAGCAAACCGACTATTTTCAGCGCTACTTCCGACTGAACGTAGTAGCTGATGAAGTACAGCTCAACTGCAACCTGGATTCCGAGCGTACGCTATGTTTGTCGTTGGGTTCACGGCAGCGCTTCACGCTGGAGCAAATGGGGATTTTGAGTCTAATACAATCCTGGGTCATGGCCCTCATGCGCCAGCGCCTGGCCTTCGAGCAGGAACGCTCCACGCCGCCAGCTCCACCTTGGCAGCAACAGTTCGAAGCCACAAGCCAACGGAGCGATACTGCCTTGACCGCTCGAGAACTAGAGGTTGGCCGCCTAATGCTCAGCGGCTGTTCAGGTAAAGAAATTGCCCGCAAATTGGATATTTCAGTCGAGACGGTTAAGGTCCATCGCAAGCATATGTACGCCAAGCTAGGTATCAAATCTCAATCGGAACTCTTTGCAATCTTTTTGCAAGCACAACAACAGACATGAAAAGCCCCCGCCGAAGCGAGGGCTTAAAGAAAAGCCATTGCTTAGCGCGAGGTACTGCCGCCCGGAAAACCGGCGAAGCGCTTGTTAAAGCTGGACACACGGCCCTCATTCTTCATCTGACGCTGCTCACCGGTATAAATCGGATGAGAGGCACTGGAAACATCCAACGCCACGTAAGGATACGTCTTACCCTCATACTCCTGGGTTCGATCAGTCTGAGCAGTAGAGCCAATCAGAAAATAAGTGTCTGATGTCGTGTCATGAAACAACACTGGCCGGTAGTTGGGATGGATATTAGGTTTCATGGTACCTCCTATTAAGTAACGTGGGCAGAACGCCGAGGCGTTATTCGTTACATTATAACAAAAGACATTTCCAGTGACTTTGAGTTCAACGAAAACCTCATTCTCCTCGCAGACTCCTTTCATCCAAAATCGTTTGGCTAGAACAATTGTTTAGTGTTTTAGCAGGCAGTAGATCACGGCCTTGCTCAACCGAAGCGATGAAAAATGCAACTTACCTCCCGAATGCTTGTCGTTTCCCTATGGAAAAAAATTCCATCCCCAACGGAGCAACCGGTAAGGAACTATGTGCGGTATAGCTGGAGAATTACGTTTCGATAATCGCCCCGTCGCGCTCGCAGCGCTTGAGCGGGTTACTCATCGCCTCGCCCAACGCGGCCCTGACGCGTGGGGATTTCACAGCCAAGGGCCTGTAGCGCTTGGTCACCGACGATTGAAAATCATGGATTTAGCCGAGGCCTCTGGCCAGCCGATGATCGACTCGGATACGGGTCTATCCATGGTATTCAACGGCGCCATCTATAACTACCCTGAGCTGCGTAATGAACTGGAAGCCAAGGGATATCGCTTTCACTCAGGGGGTGACACCGAGATTTTGCTGAAGGCCTATCACGCCTGGGGCGAAAGCATGCTGCCCAAACTAAATGGCATGTTTGTCTTCGCTATCTGGGAACGCGACAAGCAGCAGATGTTTATCGCTCGTGATCGCCTGGGCATCAAACCGCTTTATTTGACCCAGGACAAAAATCGCCTGCGTTTTGCATCGACCCTGCCCGCCCTGCTCGAAGCAGGAGACGTCGATACCTCGCTTGATCCGGTAGCCCTGAACTATTACCTGAACTTCCATGCGGTAGTTCCGGCGCCTCACACACTGTTGAATGGTGTGAAGAAAATGCCGCCTGCTACCTGGATGCGCATTGACGCTACCGGCAAGACCGAGCAACAAACGTGGTGGACACTTGATTACGGTCCCGCGCCTGACGAAGTGAACTACAGCATGGCGGACTGGAGCGATAAGGTACTGCACAGCCTGCGCGACGCTGTAGCCATTCGCCAACGAGCGGCACGTGACGTAGGTGTCCTGCTCTCAGGTGGCGTGGATTCCAGTCTGCTGGTGGGTCTGCTGCATGAATCTGGCGTGAACGATTTATTGACCTTCTCAATCGGTTTCGAGGATGCAGGCGGTGAACGCGGCGACGAGTTTATCTACTCTGACCTCATTGCCAAGCACTACGGTACGCGCCATCACAAACTGCGTATCAACGAGTCCGAAATCATTGAGCAACTGCCTGCAGCTTTCCGTGCCATGAGCGAACCGATGGTCAGCCATGACTGCATCGCTTTCTACCTCCTGTCACGAGAAGTGTCCAAGCACTGCAAGGTCGTCCAAAGCGGTCAGGGTGCTGACGAGCTATTTGCCGGTTATCACTGGTATCCCATAGTCGACAGCGCCAGCGATCCCTTCGCTGCGTATCGCTCGGCCTTTTTTGACCGCGATTATGCCGAATACGCCAATACGGTGCAGGATGCCTACCGTGTCGAAAACGATGCGGCTGGCGATTTCGTTCGACAACATTTTGCCCAGCGCGGCGCTGAGGCAGGTGTCGACAAGGCATTGCGTCTCGATAGTACGATCATGCTGGTAGACGATCCGGTTAAAAGGGTCGATAACATGACCATGGCCTGGGGTCTAGAAGCACGTGTTCCCTTCCTTGACTACCGTCTGGCCGAATTGTCTGCCCGCATTCCTGCACAGTTCAAACTGGGTGATGGTGGTAAACATGTGCTCAAGGAGGCTGCACGTCGGGTCATCCCGCATGAAGTTATCGACCGCCCCAAAGGCTATTTTCCAGTACCGGGACTCAAGCATCTGGAAGGTAATACCCTGAACTGGGTACGAGAGCTTCTACTGGACCCAAGCCAGGATCGTCAGGTGTTCAACACGGCCGAAATCGAACGACTACTGGCTAACCCCGAGGACCGGATCACTCCGCTGCGCGGTTCGAAGCTATGGCAACTAGCGGCACTAAATCTATGGCTAAGTGAACAAGGCCTATAGTGCTGGAGGATTGCACAATGAAAGCGGTTTCCATCAACCAGCGTCTTCAGCGAGCCCAGACCCCTTCCTACGAGCGCCTACAGGCCCGCATGACAGAAGATGCACGGGCTGCCTGTCAGCCCGTTTGTCTGCACTGCGGTTGGGGGCGGCTCCTGATCGGTCACACCTATTCCGACCCTAAAAGCCTGGCCAAGGAACTGCTGAATGAACAGCCAGGCGAGCGTGATATTGCACTCTATGTCGCAGCGCCGCAGCAAGTCCTGGCGCAGGCACCTCAACAACTTTTCCTGGACCCCTCCGATACGCTCCGTCTCTGGTTCACTGACTATCGCCCGGCGTATAGCCCTCACCGAGGCTTTCGTATTCGTCGCGTCTATAGCGAGCACGACTGGAACGAAATCAATCGCCTCTATCAGACCCGGCATATGTTGCCGGTCGATACCAAAAAACTGACGCCACGGCATAAAGGCGGACCGGTATATTGGTTGGCCGAAGATCAGGACACCGGCGAAATTATTGGGTCCGTCATGGGCCTTAACCACATGAAGGCCTTCAATGACCCTGAATGTGGCTCCAGCTTATGGTGCTTGGCCGTAGCGCCCAATTGCTCGCGCCCCGGCGTTGGCGAAGCGCTGGTTCGCCATTTGATTGAGCACTACGCCAGCCGCGGCCTGGACTTTCTCGACCTCTCGGTCATGCACACCAACCGCCAAGCCAAACGCCTATATGACAAACTCGGCTTTCGCGAGCTGCAGACCTTTACCATTAAACGTAAGAACGGCATCAATCAGCCACTGTTCTTGGGTCCTGGCCCCGAGGCGGACCTCAACCCCTATGCCAAGATTATTGTCAGCGAAGCCCAGCGGCGAGGGATCGATGTTCAGGTCGATGACGTCGAGGCCGGTCTGTTCACGCTTATTCAAGGCAACCGCCGCATCCGCTGTCGAGAATCACTGACCGACCTTACCAGCGCCGTCAGCATGACGCTGTGTCAGGATAAAACCCTGACCATTCGCACCCTCAAAGAGGCCGGGCTGTGTGTACCCGAACAAATCCTGGCTGGCTCGGACGAGGAAAATGAAGCCTTTCTGGCCAAGCACGGCGCCTTGGTCATTAAACCGGTCAATGGCGAGCAAGGCAAAGGCGTAGCCGTAGATATTCGCGACCCGGAGCATTTGAAAGCAGCCATTGCCCAGGCACGCAAGCACGATGATCGAGTCCTGCTCGAAAGTTACCATGCCGGCATGGACCTGCGTGTTGTGGTCATTGGCTATGAGGTGGTTGCAGCAGCAATTAGGCGGCCGGCAGAAATCATTGGTAACGGCAAGCACACCATCCATGAATTGATCGAAGCTCAAAGCCGTCGTCGCCAAGCCGCTACGAGTGGGGAGAGTCGTATTCCTTTAGACGATGAAACCGAACGCACAATTCGCTCAGCCGGGTATACATATGATTCAGTTCTGCCGGAAGGCGTTCGGCTTGCTGTACGCAAGACAGCTAATCTGCATACCGGCGGTACGCTCGAAGATGTCACCGATATTCTTCATCCCGTTCTTGCCCAGGCAGCAATTAGCGCTGCCCGCGCCTTGAGCATCCCGGTAACCGGCATGGACCTGCTAGTGCCTGCGGCTGATCAGAGCGAATACGTGATCATCGAAGCGAATGAACGCCCTGGACTGGCCAATCATGAGCCTCGTCCAACGGCTGAGCGCTTTATTGATCTGTTGTTTCCCTTGTCACGCGAGGTTCCTGCATGACAAAGCTGCCATCGCCCGATCTTGACTATCTTCGCCGCGTCCTGTTGGAGATGCTGGCCATTCCTAGCCCAACCGGCTTTACCGATACGATCGTCATGTATGTGGCCGAGCGCCTTAATGAACTCGATATTCCGTATGAATTGACCCGCCGCGGTACGATTCGCGCCACGCTCAAGGGTCGTAAAGAAAGCCCAGACCGGGCCGTATCGGCTCACCTGGATACCATTGGCGCTATCGTTCGTGAGATCAAGGACAATGGCCGTCTTGCCTTGGCAGCGGTAGGTCACTGGTCCAGCCGCTTCGCAGAAGGCAGTCGGGTCAGCATTTTTACCGATAACGGCACGCTCCGCGGTAGCGTTCTACCTTTGCTTGCATCGGGACATGCTTTCAATACCGAAGTCGATAAAATGCCGGTCAGTTGGGACCATATCGAAGTTCGCCTGGACGCTATTACCAAGAGCCGTGTGGAAACCGAATACCTGGGTATTCGGGTAGGCGACTTCATAGCCTTCGATCCGCTTCCAGAATTCACCGAAAGCGGTTATATCAGCGCTCGTCACCTTGATGACAAAGCCGGTGTCGCGGCGCTGCTGACAGCGCTTAAGATAATCAAGGAAGAAGGTGTCATCCCGCCTATCGATTGCCACCCTCTCTTTACCATCACCGAAGAAGTCGGCTCTGGTGCTGCTGGCGCCCTTCCCTGGGATGTCAGCGAATTCGTTGGTATCGACATCGCCCCTGTCGCGCCCGGTCAACAATCCGACGAGCACCGGGTCAGCGTGGCTCTACACGATTCGAGTGGACCGTATGACTATCATCTATCCCGCTATCTCCTAAGGCTTGCGGAACAACACAGCATCCCGGTTCGCCGTGATCTGTTCCGTTACTACTACAGCGATGCCCACTCAGCCATTAATGCTGGCCATGATGTGCGAATCGCTCTCTTGGCGTTTGGATGCGATGCTACACATGGATACGAGCGCACCCATATTGTCAGTCTGGCCGCCCTTAGCCAGCTGCTGGTGGGCTATATAATGAGTCCGCCCGTCTTTGATAGCGACGCCGAGCCTGCCGATACCTCTACAGAGCGCTTCGCTCATCAGCTGGATCTGGAAGAAACCCACCAGAACAACCAGACAGATCTCCCCCATCTTGAGCACTTGATCGGCGAAGGAACCGATCACGCCAAGGACTAAGCATAAGGCCGACTCGTCGAGTCGGCTTTCTCCCCTCTCGCCAGAAAACATCCGGCACGTTAGCATCGCGACCCGCTTGAGGAGTTGCCTACCATGCTGATCCCCTACGACATGCTTAATCACGACACGCTCGCCAATCTACTGGAAGACTTTGTGACACGTGAAGGCACTGATAATGGCGACGAAACGCCATTAGATATCCGGGTTGCACGCGCCCGACGCGCCCTGGAGCAAGGGGAGGCCGTAATCGTCTTTGAACCCGACAGCGGTCAATGCCAGCTGATGCTCAGACGGGACGTTCCCAAGGAATGGCTTACCGAGCCAGGAAAGGAAGAAATATAGCAAGAGACTGCTTTCCTCACTGAGAGGAAAACCGTGGCCCTATTACTAATAGGCCTACACCCAGCAGACACAACGCAGCGCCTGCCAGATCCGTCCAGCCTGGACGCGTCTTTTCAACCAGCCCCAGCCAGAACAGTGAAGCTACGATGTAAATGCCGCCGTAGGCTGCATAGGCACGGCCCGCATAAGCTGCTTCGACCCGTGTCAGTACTAAGGCGAAACAAGCCAGGGAAATCATCCCGGGCAGCAACCATAGCGGGCTTTTTTCCAACCGCAACCACAGCCAGAAGGTGTAGCAGCCGGCAATTTCAAACACGGCCGCCAGGGTAAACCACAAATAATTGAGCATGGATTTTAACGCCGACTCTAAAGGCTATAACGCGGCCTGGTCTTCCTGTTTAAATGGTAGCGCTTCCGCTGCCGCTTGCGCATAACGTCGAATACCCTCGCGTTCGTCTTCAAGGAATTGGCTCACCGCTGTACGCAATCCCGGATGTACAAGGTAGTGCCACGAGCGTGTCAGAACCGGCTCGAATCCGCGAATAAGCTTGTGTTCGCCCTGTGCCCCTGCATCAAAACGCGTAATGCCCTCACGAATCGCATAGTCGATCCCTTGATAAAAACAGGTTTCAAAGTGCAGCCGGTCGAACTCAGCCAGACATCCCCAGTAACGTCCATACAATATATTTTCGTCCCGTAAGTAGAACGCCATGGCCACTGGACGACCCGCCTGCAGCGCCAATACGACTCGAATGGCCTCAGGCATCCGCGCTGCCAGCTCGCTAAAGAACGCTCGGGTCAGATACGGCTCCTGACCTCGCACCGCATACGTATTGGCATAACAGGCATACACGAAATCCCAAGATTGCTCGCGCAGAGAGGCGCCATCATGCCATTCGAATTCGATACCTTGCCCAGCAACCTGCTCCCGCTCCTTACGTAGCTGCTTGCGCTTACGTGAAGCAAGTGCATCGAGAAAATCCTGAAAATCCCGATAGCCCCGATTATGCCAATGGAACTGACAGCCCAGGCGCTCCAGCCAACCCTCCTGCTCTGCCAGCAAGGTATCCGCATAGCTGTCAGTAAAGTTGATATGCAGCCCCGAAAGGCCTCGCCCTTCGAGCTTACCGGTTAACCCCAACAATAGTTGTACGCACGCGTCAGGCTCACCTAGAAGCCGCGCCCCTCCCACAGGCGAGAACGGCACAGCAGACAATAATTTAGGGTAGTAATCGATTCCAGCCCGATGACATGCATCGGCCCATGCCCAGTCAAAAACATATTCCCCGTAAGAATGGTATTTGGTATATGCCGGCATGGCCGCCCGAAGCGTTCCCTCGAAGTCCCGGACGATATAGTGCGACGGTTTCCAGCCCGTACGACGCCCAACGCTGCCGCTGGCCTCTAGCGAAGACAAGAACTCATGACGCATGAAAGGCTGATGGGTAGGTAAAAGCCCGTTCCATGCGTCTGCAGGCAATTCGGACAGGTTTTCAAGCCGCTCTATGATCACAGATGTCCCCTACTGGTGCCCTTAAAGGTGTCCTCTACAGGCGCATCCCGTTAAAGGTTTATATCTAGCAAAGACCTGTATGAACAGCGACTTTCTTAATAAGACGCCTCGTCATACATACTTAGCTCGATCCAGAACAGACTACGTTCTTGAGCTGGGCTCGGCGCTATTTATGACCGTTAAAATGGCCAAATCGCAGACAAAAAAAAGTCGCCATCAAGGCGACTTTTTAAATAATGGCGTCCCCTAGGGGACTCGAACCCCTGTTACCGCCGTGAAAGGGCGGTGTCCTAGGCCACTAGACGAAGGGGACGAAACCTTCGATTTAGATCAGCACAGCATGCTGACTCTGGAAATTTGGTGGAGCTAGACGGGATCGAACCGTCGACCTCTTGCATGCCATGCAAGCGCTCTCCCAGCTGAGCTATAGCCCCGTAACACATTGTCGCTCTGGGTATTTAGCGACTATTAAATATGGCGTCCCCTAGGGGACTCGAACCCCTGTTACCGCCGTGAAAGGGCGGTGTCCTAGGCCACTAGACGAAGGGGACGAAACCTTCGATTTAGATCAGCACAGCATGCTGACTCTGGAAATTTGGTGGAGCTAGACGGGATCGAACCGTCGACCTCTTGCATGCCATGCAAGCGCTCTCCCAGCTGAGCTATAGCCCCGTCGCTAAGACGGGGCGAATCTTAAGGTTACCTCGACCATGTGTCAACGGCATTTTTAGGATTCAGTGAAAATATTTGCTGAATACACAGTAACTTATACCGTTTCGCCTGGCTGCAGCTCCTTCCGCGCCCTACCCTATTCCATTGGTATAGCAAGCTCTCCAACAAATTTCACTTGTACTGATATCCTGCTGGATTAATAGTGACGTAGAGCTAATTGCTTATAAGGTGATCAATGCTTGCGCAGTACCACTGAGCCAATGGAGTAACCGGCACCAAACGAGCTGAGTACTCCAAGATTTCCTGGCTTCAAGTCATCCTGATTGAGGTGTAGCGCAATCACCGAACCGGCCGAGCTAGTGTTGGCATAGGTATCGAGGATCACCGGCGATTCATGAGGCTCAGCATCGCGCCCGAGCAGGCGGCGCACGATGAGTTGATTCATGTTGAGATTGGCCTGGTGCAGCCAGAACCGGCTAACCTTGTCGATAGGAATGTGCAACTCAGCGAGGTGCGTACTAATTAGGTCAGCCACCATCGGACAGACCTCCTTGAATACCTTGCGCCCCTCCTGCACAAAAAGTTTATCTGGATTGCCCATTCCCTCTTCTGCGGCACGGTTAAGGAAACCGAAGTTGTTGCGAATGTTATTAGAGAATTGGGTTAACAGCTTGGTCCCTAGAATCTCAAGCTGATATGGTGAAATTGCTAGATCAGCTCGCTCAATGATCAAGGCGGTAGCCGCATCGCCAAAAATGAAATGGCTGTCACGGTCACGGAAATTAAGGTGGCCTGTACAAATTTCCGGGTCTACTACCAAAACAGCCCGTGCCTGCCCTAACTGGACCGCATTGGCGGCTGTCTGCAAGCCAAAGGTAGCCGAGGAACATGCCACATTCATGTCGAACCCGAAACCCTGGATACCCAGCGCCGCTTGTACCTCAATAGCAATAGCTGGATAAGGCCGTTGCAAATTGGAGCATGCCACGATGACTCCATCGATATCTGCCGGGGTCCGGCCCGCACGGCTCAATGCCTCACGAGCTGCCGTCACACTCATTTCACACAGAATCGACCACTCATCATTACTACGCTCAGGAATATGAGGAACCATACGCTGCGGATCGAGAATACCTTCCTTATCAATCACATAACGGCTTTTTATACCGGATGCTTTTTCGATAAAGGCCGAGCTGGATTCTTGTTTCGCTTCGCATTCGCCACGAGCGATAGCCTCGGCATGCTCGCGGTTATAGTGCTGGACATAGGCATTGAATGACGCTACCAATTCATCGTTAGAAATACGATGAGGTGGGGTATATAGGCCGGTGCCGCTAATGACTGCCTGATGCACGGTCGTTCCTCTGGCTCTTGTAAGAATAAGAACCTATTGTGCCGGAAATCATGACCAAACCCTATGCAGAACACCTTTATCATTTACCTTCCCTCATACCCATGAGAGATCAAGCTCAATGCTTGCGACAGACTAGTTTTGCCTGAGTCGCCGCTCCAGCAGCCTTACCTGGCATTCGCAGCAATACCGATTGACCAGGGGTTAGAATATGATGTTCTTGCTCCGCATCTTGAGGCCCATGAGCTTGCAGCCAGCAATCTACGGTTACCTGATCGTTATTAGTCAATCTAAGGCCTTGAGGGGAATCGTTAGGTAATTCCTCGCCCGAGGACTCCGCCAGAATATTCAGCTCACTGACATCCTGGTCGAGCTCAAGCCCTTGAGCCAGGCACAGGCCAGAGAACAGGGTGGCAATAATGATTGAGGGGATTTTCATGCGCATGGCGCGCTCCTTTAGGTTTTCCCTGTTTGAACAAGAAAAACATCTACTGTTCCTCTGCTCAAGACATTCCAAAAGAGACGACTAGCGGACAGCTACCCCTAGTTATACAAGCGATCAGGAGTCGGCAAGCGGACTTGAAATCCAGGTCAACTCTTAAGACCAAGCCGTAACGAAAGACAGGAAGAGGCAGAGCCAGCTCTTTAAAAGCCAACACAGCAGTGTTTTTAGGCGGCCAAACCGGACAATACCTAAAGAAAGGCGTAGAGAAAGATCATTGGCTATGCCTTTCAAGTGAAGGGCATAGCCAAAGCAAGGAATGGCTAGATAAGAACTGAATACTTAGCGACGATTGACCAACTGAGCGGCATGAAGGACATCGGCCCCAATCTTCGCTTCATAACTCTTTAGCAAGGGAGCCATGGTCTTGCGCCAAGCGGCGCGCTCAGCTGCGGTCAGACTGATCAGCTTACTGGAACCGGAGTTGACAATGTTTTCCCGGTCTTTCGCATTAATACTCTCGGCCTCTTTATTAACGACCTGCGTTACCTCATCCGAGATCTGTTCCAGCTGGCTACGAATCGCAAAGGGCAAACTGTTCCAGAATTTGGAATTAGTGATCAGCATATAGGCCAATACGCCGTGATTGCTTTCCGTGATGTAAGGCTGAACGGTATTAATCTTCTGGCTATATAAGTTGGACCAAGTGTTTTCTGTGCCCTGGACTTGACCCGACTTAAGCGCCTTATAGGACTGGTTGAACGGCAACTTCACTGCTTTGGCACCGATCTGCTTGAACTGCTCGTCTAGCAGGTTAGAGGCCTGAATACGGAAAGCAAGATTCTTGGCATCGTCCGGCTTGCGCAGCTCCCGTGTAGCAGTCAGTTGCTTCATGCCATTGTTCCAATAGGCCAGGCCATAGATCCCGTGTGAAGCCATGGAGCCCAATAACTCACGGCTTTTATCGCGACGCTGAAACCGCTTGACAGCTTCCATGTCATCGAACAGGAACGGCATATCGAAGACTTCGAGCTGCTTGGTGTACTGATCAAATTTGGAAAGCGAAGGAGCTAGCATCTGTACATCGTTGCGTATTAGAGCATCCAGTTCGTCTTCATCGCCATATAGTGTCGAGTTAGGGTAAACCTCGACCTTGACCTTACCGGCTAATCGTTCCTGTACCAGTTTCTGGAACAGTCGAGCGCCCTTTCCCTTAGGCGTGTCGTCTGAAACCACATGGGAAAACTTGATAATAACTGGCTCGTCGGCAAGGGCCGAAGCCGCCGGAGCGATGGTCAGTGATGCCGCAAACAGCGTCATAGCGACAAATTTGAACATGGTGTTCCCTTTTGTATTCTCGAATAAAAAACCGGCTGATGAAGTTTTCGTTCCGGTAACATCATGAGGTATGGCCAAAAGCCTAGGTCAACTGACATTTATTCTTCTTTTACGACCGTTTTTGACGCACGGATGCCCATCGACATATACCAACATGGAAAACCTATCAGGCAGGGTAGCCGGTAACACAACGTTCTACGGCACCCTATAGGTGGCCAGTATGCAAAATGCTGGCCTACAGGCGCGACAACTCAACTACTTAGCAAAAGCATAGGCAGTCGCCTGAAAAATAGGGGAAACGGCATATTTAGGCGCTGGCTTGAAAGCACTCCGAACCAAACGCTTCAAGCCTGAACGTTGATCGATTAACAACGAAAGAACATACAAGACGGTGTTTACTGTGTGCCGTCCTCTGACTCACCTTCAGACTCTAACGCCTCTTCATCTCCCACAGAGGTCACAAAGTCTTCGTCTACGTCGTAACTACCTCCTGGCACGTTTTCCAATGGGGCATTATCGTCACTGGCTTTCCATACCTGGGCAAAGCAGGCGCCAGGGATGCAGATACGAGTTTCAGGCAGGCGGTTCGGATACATAGGAAACTCTCATCAAATAGAGGGCTGTAAAGAATGGACCTAGAGGTGACCTGGCAGTTCGATGTTTCAGGCCATCGGTTCTGGCTTTCTCCTTGAGCCCTCCGTTCCCTTCCGGTAGCGTGCATCCACCCTGAAAATAACAGCAAAAGGATCCAGCATAATGAGAGGAACATGGGTAGCTAGTTTAATCATAGCGATGGGTACGGCCCATGCGGAAAGCTCTCCTTCCCGTCTCGACAGTGTGCTCCAAGACGGCACTTTAAAGGTCTGCACAACAGGGGACTACAAGCCCTATACCTACCTTCGAGAAGATGGCAATTATGAAGGTATTGAGATTGCCATGGCCGAGTCGCTGGCCCGTAGCCTGGGAGTACAAGTGGAGTGGGTAAAAACCACCTGGAAAACCCTGATGCCGGACTTTCTTGCAAAAGAATGCGACATGGCCGTTGGTGGTGTCTCGATTTCGCTTGAACGCCAGAAAAAGGCCTTTTTTAGCGACGCGATTACCGTCGACGGCAAGATTCCGTTTGTGCGTTGCGAGGACACCAAACGCTATGAAACCATTGAGCAAATCAATAAGCCTTCGGTTCGCCTGATAGAACCGCCAGGTGGTACCAACGAGGCCTTTGCTCGCCGGGAACTACCACAGGCGCAACTGACATTATTTAAGGATAACGTCACCATTTTCGAACACCTGGTCAACAAGCAAGCCGATGTCATGATCACTGACGCCTCGGAAGCCCTTTTCCAGCAGACCCACTACCCTTCGCTGTGCGCTGTAAACCCTGACAAACCCATGCAGTACAGCCAAAAAGCGTTTCTGTTGCCTCGTGACGATGTAACCTGGAAGGCGTATGTGGATCAATGGCTGCATCTCAACAAGGCTACCGGTGAATACCAGAGAATTGTCGGCCAGTGGCTAGCCAAGACTAAGACATGACCCACTTTTATAGCTCAAGTTAAAGCCCAGGTAGACCTGGTTACGGCTAGACCTACCTGTAAGGCGCTATTAGCCTTTGCCTAGCTGCCGGAGCTTTTCCAAGCGAAAGGCAATCTGCTGCTCCAGCTCACTAAGCTTTTGCTGTAACTGTTTTCGCGTTGCGGAATCCTGCTCAGCCTCGATGTTCGCTTTCAATTGAGCACGCTGATGAAACAAATCTATTTCACGGGGAGGAATGCCGGCATTCTTGAGAACCCGGAAAGGCATACGCAATCCTTCTGGCGTTTGTAGCCATCCCTCATCAATTTTCAACGGCTCGCCCTTGCCAGTCACCTGCTTTTGCCAGGCCTCGACCTCTCTAGCAATCCTGCGCTCGATCTCCTGCTCCAATGTACTCATGAGACCTCCAGGGAAAAGAAACTACGATTACTAAATCCTAAGGATATGACGCTGTTGAACAAGCAGCCCGCTTGACCGACAGGATGCTCTGTTTGCGAGGGTGCCTATATAACGGCGGGCATTGCTATAGTGAGGGAAGTCCAGCCGAATGAGGTCAGTCTATCTACCATGCCTACTTCCTCTCTATCCCGCTTCTGGCGTGATGAATCCCTACCATTTATCGAGGCACGAGAAGTTCTGGATGGTCGTAAGGTCTGCTATGCAAGGCACTCCCATGACACGTTTTCCATCGGTGCGATTACGGCTGGCCGTAGCACTTACCTTAATGGCCATCATCTGATGCACATCGCTCAGGGCGATGTCGTCCTGATGAATCCTCAGGCCGTTCATGCATGCAATCCGATCGAGAATGAGCCCTGGGCGTATCGAATGTTCTATGTAGATACCGCCTGGCTGGGGCAGCTCCAGCATGAGTTAGGAGCAGATGTGGCCGCTGGATTCTCGGCCTTTGCTGTGACCCATACTGGCGATACCGTTCTGTATCGAGCGCTCAATCAGCTATACGACATGCTGACTGATCCGGATGCTGACACGCTCCACCGGCACAGTAGCGCAATCGAGTTTTTCACCCTACTGCAACAGCGCCTTGGCCCGAAGTCGCTCACGCTTCCAGCCCAGCCACTTGAATCTCTTCAGCGAGCAGCCAGGTTTATCGGCGAACACTGCACCGAAGCGCTCAGGCTGGATGACATTTGCCTGGCTGCCAATCTGTCACCGTCCTATTTGATTCGAGCGTTTAAACAGCACTACGGTATGACGCCTCATGCGTACCTGATCAACCGCCGGATTCAGCGCAGCCGGCAGTGGCTAAAAGAAGGTCGCGGCCTTGCAGAAGTGGCAGCGGCTGCCGGTTTTTCCGATCAGGCGCATTTTCAACGCATGTTCAAAAAGCACTTGGCTGCGACCCCAGGTCATTATCAGGGCTGAAGAGCTCCGCCCTTCAATAGATAGAACGCACTGCCCGCCAGCAAAGCGGCCATGATCCGATTGAGTAGCCGAATACGGCGAGGCTGCTGCACATAGCTCTTGAGAAAACTGCCGGCATAGGCCCAGCAGGCAATCGAGCCATAGCAGACAACAAAATACAGTGCAGCAAACTGCCAAACCTTTATAACGTCTCCATCTGCTGCATAAGCGCCCATCCCTGCTAACGAAGCTAACCATGCCTTAGGGTTTAGCCATTGCATCAGTGCTCCTCGATACAACGAGGGTCGGTTCTCAACAGAGTTAGCCCCTAAGCTTCCATCATCCCGTGCCAGTTGATAGGCCATATACAGAAGAAAAACGACCCCACCCCATTGAATAAGCTGAATCAAGCCTGACACATGCCCGAGCAGCTTATACAACCCAAGCCCAATCGAAAGCAGTAAGACAGTAAACCCTACAGTCGCCCCGGTCACATGTTGCAAACTGCTCAAGAAACCATGACGGGCGCCTGCTCCAAGCGCAACCAGGTTGACGGGCCCTGGGGATATAGAAGAGGCCAGCGCAAAGGCAGCCATGGGAAAAAGCATGTCCATTAGGTACTCACTCGCGTAATCAAGACGCGAAACACGTTAATACCCAATGAAAAAGCCGTATTGAAGGAAATTACCCTTAACCAGTAAGGGTATTCTTTATCCTGTTATCCACACGTAAAGCCTTGATCTTGTCACTTTCCATGTCCGGCTATTCGTTTGGTTAGCCGCTCCAGTGAAAATGCCTCAGCCGACCACTACACTACCCAAGATGAAGCGCACTGGCCAAGCCTGCTGCTTTGGCACTTGCGGTAGTGATAGTTAACTCCGCTACACCCGCACTTCTTATTGGAACGAGAATGCTTTAGGCCTAAAGGACAGCCGGGCGTGCTGTTTGGGCTATCAAAATCTTCGAAGACTGGCCAACCAACCCGGTAGACCAGGACTTTGCGCCCTGATTTACGGGACGTTACGATCGAAACGCTCAAGCCTCGACTGACTGCCACTGTTTACTCAAGCGCTTATCCGAAACGGGCATACGCGTTCCTAGCTGTTGAGCGAACAACGATACGCGGTACTCTTCCAGCATCCACCGATACAACATCAGGTTCACGTCGCGCTTGCCTTCCTGGGCATGCTTGGCAACTCGAGCCTTGTACTGATCCCAGTACCCCATTAGCTCCGAAGTCCAGACACGGTCCCGCTGTACCTGCGAGCCCACCTTATCCAGGCGCTGCTCAACAGCCTTGAGGTAGCGTGGATACTCCTTGAGCCATTCCAATGGCGTTTCGCGAACGAACCTGGGATAGACCAGATGAGCGATTTGCTGCTTGATATCGTTCAAAGCCATAGCCTGGGCCAGGTCGATCTTACCTTTGAAACGCTTTTGCAAAGCATGCCATTGCTTGAGGATATCCAGAACCAGCCGAGCCACACGCTCGGCATGCTCGGTCAATCCGCCGCGCTTTTTCTCGGCAAGCGAAGCCAATGCGGCACCGTCCCGCGGAAGTGTTGCTTCTCCCTCAAGAATGCAGCTATCCAGACTGGCCAGCAGAATGTCCTCCACCAGAGCATCTACACGGCCTAGTTCGCGATAGAGCAACCCTAGCTCGGTCAGCCCCGGCAGTTTGGTGCGCAGGAACTTGACCTGATCATTCAATTGCTGCAGTAGCAGCCGCTGAAGCGCTCGACGATGCTGGAATTCAGCCTCGGAAGCCGTGGGGAAGCGGCCTTCCTTAACAACACCACCCTCTTCTACCAACGCGGGATACACTGTCATGGAAAGCCCGGCGATTTTCTGCTGGGCCTGCTCTGGTACAGCGGCAAATGCTTTGGCTTCGACCGGCTTCTGCTGCTCGGCCTTGTGCTGGGGAATGGCCAGCGCTGCCTGACTCGCTTCGGCAAACCGTGCCGTCAGCTCAGACAAATCCCAACCTTCACCCAAATACTTGCCATCGGCATCCACTACCTCTATGTTCATGCGCAAATGACGATCAAGAAGCTTGGCCGCTTCCGGCCAGGCTTCTTCAGGGACTCGCGCACCGGTCATTCGCTGCAATTCACGAGCAAGACTCTCATACAGCGAGCCTTGACCAAAGACAACTTTATCTAGGGCTGCCCTGACGAAATCCGGTACCGGAACGAAGTTCTTGCGGACGGCCTTGGGCAGGTTGCGAACCAGCGCTACCGCCTTGTCATACAGCAGCCCGGGCACAAGCCAGTCCAGCCGCTCCGCTGGTAATTGCGGTAACAGCGGAGCCGGCACGCGCAGGGTGACGCCATCACGCGGATGGGTCGGATCGAACTCATAGGTAAGCGGCAATTGCAGATCACCGATCCGTAGCGTGTCCGGATATTGCGCTGCTGTGACCTCACTGGCCTCGCGGGCAAGCACATCCTCTTCCCGCATGATCAGAAGCTGCGGATTCTTCGCACTTTCCCGCTTGTACCAACTATCGAAAGTTGCTGTCTGGTAGACATCTTCCGGCAGGCGGGCCGCATAGAAGTCAAACAGCGTTTCCTCATCAGCCAGGATATCGCGGCGGCGTGCCTTGGCCTCTAATTCATCGAGCCGCTCAAGGAGCTGCCGATTAGCGCTCAGGCATTTGGCGCGCGACTGAATCTCACCGCGCACCAAGCCTTCACGGATAAACAGCTCGCGTGAAACGACTGGATCGATCGGACCGTAATGTACTGGACGCCTCGCCACAATGATCAAGCCGTAAAGCGTGATTTGCTCATAGGCGATGACCTGTCCGCGCTTCTTCTCCCAGTGGGGCTCGAAGTAGTTGGGCTTGGTAAGATGACGCGCCAGCGGTTCGACCCAGTCCGGTTCAATCTTTGCAACCATTCGCGCGAACAGCTTGGTGGTTTCAACCAGTTCGGCCGCCATTACCCAGTTGGGCTTCTTACGACCGATCACGCTCGAGGGATGTACCCAGAAACGACGCTGCCGTGCACCAAGGAAGTCCCCCTCCTCGGTCCTATTACCGATCTGACTGAGCAAGCCTGAAAGAATGGCTTTATGCACAGCCGCATAACCTTTCGCACGTTGAGCGGCCTCGGCGGCTTCTGCTTGCAACGCCGCCTTGGTATTGACCTTCTTGTCTGTAGAGCGAGCCTGTTCACCAGACGTCTGGTGCTGGGCCACCTCCTCTTTCACGTCACCTTTGCGTGCATCGCCGCCCTTGTTTGTCTGCAGCCTGAGTTCGCGACAAATGAGCGTGAGCTGACGATGCGCGTCTCGCCACTCGCGTAGACGCAAGTAGCTGAGGAAGTTCTTACGGCACCAACTGCGCAGTGCATTGGAGCCTAGCGCCTGCCGCTGCTCCTCAAAGCCATGCCACACGTTGATCAGGGCCGCGAAGTCCGAATCGGGATCTTTCCACTGTGCATGGGCTTGGTCAGCGGCCTGCTGACGCTCGGCCGGCCGCTCACGCGGATCCTGTACCGATAGTGCACTGGCTACAATCAGCACCTCTGCCAAGCTGCCCTGCTCGGCCGCTTCGAGCAACATACGGCCCAGGCGTGGATCAATTGGCAAACGCGCCAACTGCCGCCCTAATGGTGTCAACTGCCCTTGTGGGCTAACAGCCGACAGTTCCTGCAACAGGGTAAAGCCATCCTTGATCGCCTTGCCATCCGGCGGCTCAATAAAGGGGAAGTCCTCAATACGGCCTAAACGCAAATGCAGCATCTGCAAAATGACCGCCGCCAGGTTGGTCCGCAGGATTTCCGGATCGGTAAAATGCGGGCGAGAGAGAAAATCCTCCTCGCTATAAAGGCGGATACAGATACCCGGTTCTACCCGCCCACAGCGTCCCTTTCGCTGATTGGCGCTGGCCTGGGACACGGCCTCAATCGGCAACCGCTGGACCTTGGCACGATAGCTGTACCGACTGATCCGTGCGGTCCCGCTGTCGATCACGTAACGAATGCCCGGTACGGTCAGTGAGGTTTCCGCTACGTTCGTAGCCAGCACAACACGCCGCCCCGGATGAGACTGGAAGATCTTTTGCTGCTCAGCAGGTGTCAGGCGCGCATAGAGCGGAAGAATTTCCGTATGCTTGAGATTTGCCTTACGCAACACCTCGGCCGCATCCCGAATCTCCCGCTCTCCTGGCAGAAAGACCAGTACATCGCCCGGTCGCTTCTTCTCGCTGCGCTCATAAGCGTCCAGCTCATCCAAGGCAGCCAGAATGCCTTGATCCACACTCAGGTCTTCTTCGATGCGATTACCGTCTTCATCGATCTCGGCCGCCAGCGGACGATACCAGGTCTCTACGGGATAGGTTCGCCCGGACACCTCCACAATGGGTGCATCGCCGAAATGCTTTGAAAACCGCTCCAGATCGATCGTCGCCGAGGTAATGATCAGCTTGAGGTCTGGCCGTCGCGGCAATAGGGTTTGCAGGAATCCCAGCAGGAAATCGATGTTGAGACTGCGCTCGTGGGCTTCGTCCACAATGATCGTATCGTAGCGCTCAAGGTAACGATCATGCTGCGTCTCGGCCAGGAGGATACCGTCAGTCATCAGCTTGATCAGGCTGCGCTCATTGCTCTGATCCTCGAAGCGCACCTGATAACCCACCAGCTCGCCAAGCGGCGTGCCGATTTCTTCGGCTACCCGGGCAGCAACACTACGTGCCGCCAGACGACGAGGCTGGGTATGTCCGATCAGTCCTTTGGTGCCACGCCCCATTTCCAGGCAAATCTTGGGAAGCTGCGTGGTCTTTCCTGAACCGGTTTCGCCTGCGATGACCACAACCTGGTGCTTTTCCAAGGCAGCCTTGATCTCATCGCGTTTGGCCGCAATGGGCAGATTATCGTCGTAACGCAGGGCTGGCACGCTGGCCCTACGCGCCTCCACACGAGCGCACGAGGCCTCGAGACGTTCTATCCATTGAGCCAGTTTCGTCTCGTTTGGATGTTTGCGAAGCTCGCCTAACTGGCGGCGAAGACGGTGACGATCGGCCATCAGGGCCGAGTCGAGGCGTTGCAAGAGCTGGTCGAAAGACGGTGTCTGATCTGTCATTGAATGCTGTATGGCAACCATTTTAATTAGGAGCGCTCGCAGACCAGCGCAGTTCGCCGATCATGGAAGCTGCTGAAAAAGCGAAAGACTATTGTCGCAGATTTGCCTGGCTGAAAACGAAAAAGCCCCGATCCAGTCGGGGCTCTGTTAGACGGCCGCAGTCAAGCGCTGAGTTTTTTCAGCTCTTGATCCCGCAGCTCGCGGCGCAGAATCTTGCCGACGTTAGTCGTAGGAAGGCTATCGCGAAACTCTACATACTTAGGGCGCTTGTAGCCGGTCAGGTTATCGTGCATATGTTTAAGCACCTGCTCGGTAGTTAGCGAAGTACCTGGCTTGGGCACCACGAAGACCTTTATCTGTTCGCCAGCCTTGTCATCCGGAACCCCGATAGCGGCACATTGCAGCACACCCGGCAGCTGCGCCAGTACATCCTCCAACTCATTTGGATATACATTGAAACCGGAGACTAGAATCATATCCTTTTTCCGATCAACGATCCGGATATAACCGTCGGACTCGATCACGGCAATATCTCCGGTACGCAGCCAGCCGTCTGGGCTTAACACTTCAGCCGTAGCCTCCGGACGGTTCCAGTAGCCCTTCATGACCTGCGGACCTTTCACACACAACTCGCCCGGCGTTCCGAACGGTTGAGCGACACCATCGTCGTCCACTACCTTACAGTCTGTTGAAGGAACCGGTATCCCGATAGTACCCAGCCGACAATGCTGAATAGGGTTGACGCTGACTACCGGACTGGTCTCGGTCATGCCATAACCTTCGCAGATGCCGCACCCTGTAATTTCCTTCCAGCGGTCAGCCGCCGCATGTTGAAGCGCCATTCCACCGGAAAGGGTCACCTTGAGTGCAGAAAAATCCAGCGCCCGGAAGTGTTCATTATTGCATAGCGCTACAAACAGAGTATTAAGCCCGACGAAACCCGTAAACTTCCATTTGGACAAGTCCTTGATCATTGCGGGTAAATCGCGCGGATTGGTGATCAAGACGTTGTGATTGCCTAACAACATCATCGCCATGCAATGAAAGGTAAAGGCATATATGTGGTAGAGCGGCAAAGGGGCAATAACAATTTCCCGCCCTTCCTGCATGTTACAAGCCATTAATACCTGGCACTGAAGCATGTTAGCCAGCAGATTACGGTGCGTCAGCATGGCACCTTTGGCGATACCGGTCGTACCGCCTGTGTACTGCAAAACCGCCACGTCATCGCTGGCCGGTAAAGCGTCCACCACCACTTCCTTATGCCCTTGGGCCAAGGCGTCCGTAAACTTTATGGCGCGAGGCAGATGATAGGCGGGTACCATCTTTTTCACATACCGCACCACACTATTGACCAGCAGCCGCTTGAGCGGAGGCAAGAGATCACCAACCTCCGTAATGATCACATGGCGAATTTCAGTATTTGGCAGCACCTGCTCAGCCAAATGCGCCATATTTGCCAAGCAAACCAATGCCAAGACACCCGCATCCTTGAACTGATGCTGCATTTCCCGGGCGGTATACAAAGGGTTGGTATTGACGACAATAAGCCCCGCCCGCATGGCACCGAAAATCGCTACAGGATATTGCAGAACATTAGGTAGCTGAATGGCAATGCGGTCGCCCGGCTTTAAATCAGTATGATTTTGCAGATATGCCGCGAACTGCCCTGACAGGGTATAGAGTTCCTGATAGGTAAGCGTTTGCCCTAAATTACTGAAAGCGATCTTGTCTGCAAAGCGCTTGCAAGACTCCTTAAGCACCGCCTGAACGTTGGGATAACGATCAGGATCGATTTCCGAAGCGATACCATCTGGATATTTGTCCTTCCAGAAATTCTGGGTCATGGAAGCCCACTCCTAAGCGACAACGTGTTCTTGTTGTGATTGTATCGCCTCCGGCAGAAGGGCGAAGGCGCAGCGAGGTTATCAGCTTTAACTTGTTGCCACCAGCACCGAAAGGCGGACCTAAAGCTCTTAAAATGACCAAAATAGCAAATACAGTCACAACACTGCACCCACTAACCTGTTTGCTTGAGAAAGAACCCCAAGACGTGCCGCTCGGCCTGCCTAAAGCGTCTTATTCGCTTTTACAGGTTAGCCTGCAAGTCACCCTATCCAAACAAGGGAGAAGTCCTGTTGAGCATTACTGAAAACAAGCCCTACGAAACCCTGGAAGTCGGCCAGAAGGCCATCGTGAGCCGTATTGTTGAAGAGCGAGATATCTTGTTATTTGCCGAGGTTTCGGGGGATCGCAACCCTGTACACCTGGACGAAGCCTACGCTGCCAAAACCGCTTTCAAGGGGCGGATTGCCCATGGCATGCTGACTGGAGCCCTTATCAGTGCAGCCATCGCATGCGAGTTGCCAGGCCCTGGCTCGATTTATCTCGGGCAGAGCCTGACGTTCAGCAAGCCGGTCAAACTGGGCGATACGCTACGCATTGAAATCGAAGTGCTGGAAAAGTTGCCGAAAAATCGAGTTCGCCTGGCGACGCGGATCTTTAATCAGCATGATGAATCTGTAGTAGAAGGCGAAGCTGAAGTTCTGGCTCCTCGCAAACCACTAAGTATCGAACTCAGTACGCTACCGCCCGTTACGATTGGCTGATACTACAATCCGCATCGTGTACACGATCAAACATCACTAGCCCAAGAAGCTGAACTGCTTTAGTGCTCGGTAATGTTTAGCGTAGAAAGGGCATAGCGATGCGGCTTGCCTTTAGAAGCACTTCTAGAACGAAGCAGCAGCACGATTCGGAAACAAGAGGCCCCGCTTAAAGCGGGGCCTCTTCAAACTTTATAGCCAGCTATTCATCCGTTCTGGATGCGCCTTTAACCAGTCCTGAGCAGCCTGATCAGGCTTTTTACCTTCTTCGATAGCAAGCATGACCTCGTTGACTTCACCGGGCTGCCAAGCGAATTTTTTCAAGAAGTCCCACACCGGCTTGGCTTTTTCCTCCAAAGCAGGATTGGCCATAGTATTAACGTGCTCGGAGCCGCCATAAACGCCCTTGGGATCTTCAAGAAATTTCAATTTCCATTTGGCAAACATCCAGTGCGGAATCCAGCCGGTTACCGCGATAGGCTTTTGATCTTTTTCCGCACGGATGAGCTCAGCAATCATTCCACTTCCGGAGCTGGCAACCAGTTTGTAATCCAGCCCATACGCCTTGATGGCTTCATCTGTCTTGAGCATAACGCCAGCCCCTGCATCGATTCCAACGATACGTCCGGCAAAGGCATCCTTTTGTGCCTGCAAATCGCTAATGGTATTGGCAGTTACATACTGCGGCACGATCAGACCGATCCTGGCATCAGGTGTATTGACGTTCAGGTCCACTACGTCATTTTTCATCTTTTCATAATAGGAGCCGTGAGTTGCTGGCAGCCAGGCCGACAACATGGCGTCCAGTTTGCCACGAGCCACCCCCTGCCACATGATCCCTGCCGCCACTGGCATCAACTTCACTTCATAGCCCAGCTTTTGCCGAATCACCTCCGCGGCAGTATGGGTCGTCGCGACGCTGTCGGCCCAGCCATCCACGTAGCCAATAGTAATAATGGGTTTGGCTGCCAGGGCCAAGCTAGCAGCGGCAGACAGGGCTAGGCCCATGCCTATACCTAGTAGTTTTTTTATTGCTCGCATCAGGTTTCCTCTCCCAAGGTCTTGGATGAAGGGCCACTCGAGCCCCCTCTATCTTCAAGCCAGACAAGACCCGCATGAGCTTGAAAGCGACCTTGACGACCCCTGCCACGACATCAGCTGTTTGGTATATCCAAAAATGCATGGCCAAGCCTTAACAAAGCGCAGCTTGCTTCACCAATGATGGGTCGGCATCCTTTGCTATTTTGAATCCGAGAACATGCCATGCCCTGCTTAAATATTCGTCCTGCTACGGCTGATGACGTACCTACCATCCTGGCGTTCATCAAGGAGCTGGCCGATTATGAAAAGCTTCCTCATGAAGTAATCGCTACAGAAGAAACACTCCGTCAGACATTATTTGGCACACCTCGCTATGCCGAAGTATTAATCGGTGAAGTAGACGATCTCCCGGCCGGCTTTGCCTTGTTCTTTCATAACTACTCCACCTGGCTCGCCAAACCCGGCCTCTATCTCGAAGACCTCTACGTTCAACCTTCCGCTCGCGGAGTCGGGCTTGGCAAAGCCCTGCTGATTACCTTGGCCAAGCTAGCAGTTGAGCGTGGCTGCGGGCGCCTAGAGTGGTCCGTGCTGGACTGGAACGAGCCGGCAATTCAGTTCTACCAAAGCCTGGGTGCAACGGCGATGGATGAGTGGACGGTCAACCGAGTCACTGGCGAGGCGCTGACAAATCTGGCCGGGCGCACACTTTGAAACGACGGACCTGAGTGAGGCGCACCATATCGCTAGGCTATGGTCATAATCGCTAATAAATAACCTCGCGAAAGGAAGCCTTCATGGTTACCCCGTTGCGCATCACAGCCTTTTTAGGTGCGCTTTTGCTCGGCCTCTCCAGTCGTAGCTTTGCGGTTGATATTGACGCCGCCAGCTATGGTTTCCCTCTTTCCAACCCCTTCGAGGCGACTATCGCTTCTACACCGCAGGAGCTACGACCGCTCCTGCCAACAGATTTCGAGATCAACCAGGACGACTACAGTATCAACCTGCGCCCCGAGCGTGAGTTCGAGCTCCCCGATAACTTCTGGCCGGTTAAAAAGCTACATTATCGCCTCGCCCAACAGGATCAGCCGGCGCCCTTGATGTTCATTATTGCCGGCACGGGCGCCAGCTATGCAGCCAGCTCGATGGAGTACCTCAAGCGCCTCTACTACAGCGCCGGGTACCATGTGGTCCAGCTCTCGTCGCCGACCAGTTATGACTTCATGGCAGCAGCCTCACGGCAAGCGACGCCGGGCTATACGCCCGGTGATGCAGAAGACCTGTATCGAGTCATGCAGGCTGTACGGGCACAGCATCCTAAACTACCCGTAACGAATTATCTGCTTACGGGCTATAGCCTGGGGGCACTTGAAGCCGCCTTTGTCAGCAAACTTGACGAAACGCAGCGCAGCTTCAATTTCAAGCGTGTCCTGCTCGTCAATCCACCGGTCAATCTGCTGACATCGGTTCGAAATCTTGATCGCCTGGTACAAACCCAAGTGAAAGGCGTTACTAATAACCGGACCTTTTACGAGTTGGTGCTGGCCAAGCTCTCGCGTTACTTCCAACAAAAAGGCTATATCGATATCAACGAGGCCTTGTTGTTGGACTTCCAACAATCACCACAGCGATTGAGCAATGAAGAGATGGCCATGCTCATCGGCACTTCGTTCCGCTTTTCAGCAGCTGATATTGCCTTTACCTCTGATCTGATCAACCGGCGAGGGCTGATTACCCCGCCAGGCTATCCGATCAATGAAGGCACCAGCATGTCGCGCTTCTTTGCCCGCGCCCTTTTGTGCGATTTTGATTGCTATATGTATGACCAGTTGCTGCCATTCTGGGAGCGAACTACCAAAGGTACCAGCCTGGCGGAGCTAGCTCGGCAATCGAGCCTGACGTCCATTGCCGACTATCTCAAGGAAAGCGACAAGATTGGTGTTATGCATAATGCGGATGATCTCATTCTCGGCCCTGGCGATCTTGGCTTTTTGCGCCGTACGTTTGGTAAACGCCTGACTGTCTATCCCTTAGGCGGTCACTGCGGCAACCTCAACTATCGCGTCAATGCCGACCATATGCTGGAGTTCTTCCGTGGCTAAGTGTCTATTTCTGCTTCCCCTGCTCTTCAGCGCCTGTGTGTATGCCGAAACTACTCCAGCACCTTCAACCCCCATTGATGCGGATGGATTCACCAATCCGCTATCAACACTGAGGTATAACCCAGGGCTTGACCAACGTGAATTCGAGCGCGCCTCGCTTGATGCACTCAACGTCTATGATCCCTGGGAATCCTGGAACCGTAGGGTCTACCACTTCAACTACCGGCTGGATGAGTGGGTACTGCTGCCGGTCGTCAATGGCTACCGCTACATCACGCCGCAGTTTGTGCGCAGCGGCGTCAGTAACTTTTTCAGCAACCTGGGCGACGTAGGCAATACCCTCAATAGCCTGCTGCAATTTAAAGGGAAGCGCACCCTCAACAACACCGGGCGACTATTACTGAATACCACCATCGGTGTGTTTGGATTATGGGACCCTGCGACACGCATGGGACTACCCAAACAAAGCGAAGACTTTGGACAGACTTTAGGCTTTTATGGTGTAACGGAGGGGCCCTATCTAGTCCTTCCGCTGTTTGGTCCCTCTAACCTACGTGATGCTGGCGGGTTGGCAGTCGACATGACCGCCGAAAGTCAGATCAATTTCCTGAATGTCAGCGAAGAAAGCGGTCGACATCCAGAAATTCTTCTACTTCGCGGGATTGACCTGCGCTACGTAACCAGCTTTCGTTACGGCCAGCTCAACTCACCTTTCGAGTACGAGAAAGTCCGCTACGTTTATACCAAGGCACGAGAGTTGCAAGTTAGCGAGTAATTAAAAACCGGCCTAGCGCCGGTTTTTAATGGTTACATTCATCGAAAAAACAGATAATAAAAGAGCAAAAAGCTCAACCATTCATTCATTTTTACTCTTTAACATAGGTGCTTATCGATAGATTGCTTCATGCCCTAGGGGATATGAAAAATGACCATGCATCGCACCGTATTGGACTTACACGTAGGCAGAGCCGCTTCGGATGGTGCTGGGGTACGCATGACGCGTGTCTTTGCTGGCCAAGGTATAGAACGTTTCGACCCCTTTCTGATGCTTGATCAATTCGACACGGCTAATGCTGACGACTATATCGGTGGCTTTCCTGCTCATCCGCACCGGGGCTTCGAAACGGTCACCTACATGCTTGAAGGTCGTCTGCGCCATGAGGACCATCTGGGCAACCAGGGTCTGCTGAAGCCCGGCGGCATGCAATGGATGACGGCTGCGCGTGGCATTATCCATAGTGAGATGCCTGAACAGCAGGAAGGCCTGATGCGTGGGTTCCAGCTTTGGCTTAATCTGCCCGGTAAGAGCAAAATGAGTCCGGCCAGTTACCGAGACTATGAACCGAAAGAACTTCCACGCGTCGTTACGGCTGAAGGCGTCGAAGTTGTAGTGCTGGCCGGTCGATTCAGCGATGGCGTCATCGAGCAGACCGGAGCGGTACAGCGACCCGACACGGACCCACAGCTCTACGACTTGATCCTGCCGTCAGGTAGCCATATCAGCCCCAGGGTGCCTGATGGGCATCGCGTATTGCTGTATGTCTATGAAGGCGAGGTAATGCTTGAGGGAACACAGTCGACGCCCGTGTCTGCCAACCACCTGGTACGACTATCCAATGAAGGTACCCTAACGATTACTTCCACTGAAAATGCACGCGTCTTACTGATAGCTGGAGCCCCACTGAACGAACCTATTGTTCAATATGGCCCTTTTGTAATGAACACACAGGCAGAGATCGAACAAGCGATTGGTGATTATCAAAGGGGGCAATTCGGCGGCTGACAGACTGGCTCGCCCGTACTTTCTGTAGCATTTAAAAAGGCCAGCAGCTGATCACGCTGCGCTTGAGCATCGCGCCGCCCCAGCGCGATCAGCTCGCTACAATACCCCGACTCAAACAACAGATAGCTCAAGACAGCCGAACCGCTGGCCTCGGTAGCGCCCGGCCCTCTAAGGAACAGACGCAGCGCCCGCGGCAGGGAGCGACGGTGCCGAGCCGCGATATCAGCTAATGGCTCACTGGGTGCAATGATTAGCGTCTCGATCGGTTTTACACCCAGGCGTGCGGTGCGCTCGGTAGGCGGAATCAAGCGGCTCATGAAATTGACTCGCTTGATTACTTCGGCATCGCTTTCCAGATTGTCGATAAATGTGCTGTTGAGCAAATGACCACTGATCTGTGCCAAGGTAGGCGGCTGCCCTGTCGGCAATGAATCCTCTCCCCCATTTGCTTCAGGCGCGCTGACTCCCACGATCAGAACCCGGCTCGCCCCTAAGTGCAGCGCTGGGCTGATCGGAGCAGCCTGCCGGACCGAACCGTCACCCAGGTACTCTCTACCAACCTTTACCGGAGGAAAGATGAGGGGAATCGCTGTGCTCGCCATAAGGTGCTCTACAGTCAGCCGTGTCGGAAAGCCTGCCCGTCGGTGCCGCAGCCACGGATCGATTGCCCCATGCCCTTGATAAAACGTCATCGAATGGCCTGACTCATAGCCGAATGCAGTGACTGCAATCGCCTGTAACTGGCGCGCCTTTACCGCAGCGGTGATTCCGGAAAAGTCTAGTTCGCGCGATAAAAGCTCACGTAGCGGAGCATTGTCGAGTAAGGCAGTAGGCTCGCCATGTCCACGTAAGCCCAGAAGATTCTGCCCAAGAAAACGGCTTGCCTGCCGGGTAACGCCCCACCAGTCGCTCCGATAAACCTGGTGTGTGCGAAAGTTCTGCCATACATGGGTAAGACGCTGGCAGGCCAAGCCGAACTGTAAGGCTCCGCAGGCCAACACCGTGGCGTTGATAGCCCCCGCTGATGTCCCTACGATAACCTTGAAGGGATTATGCGCACCTGGCGGTAGCAACTCGGCAACCATAGACAAAACACCGACCTGGTAAGCCGCTCGCGCCCCGCCGCCTGAAAGAATTAATCCTGTAACCGGAGCATTGTTCACATAACGGCCCACAACTGACTCCCTGGCACTACAGCAAAACGACAAGTCACTCAAATGAATATGACGAGCAGGTCTCAAACCTGAACAGGCCAGTGATCTTTTGATACTAGCCTATCGTCTCTTGGCGTACAGCTTGGGCTCTCCTACGGGACGCGTCTTGAACCGCCGATGTGCCCAAAGGTATTGCTCAGGCAATTGGCTCACCTGCCTCTCGATCCACTGATTGATTCGCAGGCAGTCGGCTTCTTCACTTTCGCCAGGAAATCCATCCAATGGCGGGTGGATTACCAACCGATACCCTGAACCATCCGCCAGACGTTCTTGGGTAAAAGGCATGACAAGCGCTCGCCCCAGGCGTGCAAACTTTGTCGTAGCCGTTACTGTCGCAGCAGGAATACCAAACAGCGGCACAAACAGGCTCTGTTTGGCACCATAATCCTGATCGGGTGCATACCAGATGGCACGCCCGGCACGCAGCACCTTGAGCATGGCGCGCACATCTTCACGTTCGATGGCTGTGGCATCCCGGTTGTGCCGCTCGCGTCCGCGCCGCTGAATGTAATCAAAGACCGGATTACCGTGCTCCCGATACATACCATCGATGGTATGACGCTGACCGAGCAATGCCGCACCAATTTCCAGCGTCGTGAAGTGCAGCGCCATCAGAATCACACCGTTACCGTCCTTTTGGGCCTGCTGCAAGTGCTCAAGCCCCTCGATATGGGCAAGACGGCGCAGACGTGCCGGCGGCCACCACCAGCTCATCGCCATTTCTAGCAAGGCGATCCCGCTGGAGGCGAAATTTTCCTTGAGTACACGTTCGCGCTCTTTGACCGTCCACTGTGGAAAGCACAGTTCAAGATTGCGCGCTGCGATGGCCCGCCGGTCTGAGGCCATACGAAGCATAACCATTCCCAACAGCCGTCCCAGAGCAAGCAACACCCTATACGGCAGCTGAATGATCAACCATAGCAAGCCCAACCCTAACCACAGTAACCAAAACCGAGGGTGGAGAAAGGCACGTCTAAAACGAGGGCGCTCCATCAAATTTCCTGGCAGTAAAACAAACGAGACATTCTACATTCCTGACCGTCAGCAAACAGCTATGCTTGCGATAGGGTTGCCATCTCGCTATAAGTCCTCGGCATCTGTCGCATTTGGTCCCATCATGAGCCAGGTTGATCTCCTCGATAACGACTCCGTCTTTCAGCTCAAGGGCAACATGCTTGCCGTGACCGTGCTGGAACTCTCCCGCAATGACCTCGCCCGCCTCGATCGCCAACTGGCGCAAAAGGTAGCGCAGGCACCCAACTTCTTTCGTGACACCCCACTTATCCTTTCGCTCGACAAACTCGAAGAAGAGGATGAGATCCTCGACTTGGGCGCCCTGCTAGACCTTTGTCGCCGTTACGGCCTGCGCACGCTGGCACTGCGTGCCAAGCGAGCCAAGGACATACGGGCCGCCAACGAATATGACCTACCGATTCTACCCCCGGCTTCCCATACGGGACGAGAGCGGGTCGTAGACTTGCGCGAGCGAGAGCCTGCCAATCCGGAGCCGGTTGTTGAAAAGCCGGCTGCGCCTGCAGCGCCGCTGATCAACGCGACCAAAGTTATTACTGCTCCTGTACGCGGCGGCATGCAATTGTATGCCCCTGGTGGCGATTTGGTGGTACTGTCACCGGTCAGCCCCGGCGCTGAATTACTCGCCGATGGCAATATTCATGTGTACGGCCCCATGAAGGGGCGCGCCTTAGCGGGTGTGAAAGGCGACACAAAAGCGAGAATTTTTTGCCAGCAGTTGACGGCCGAATTAATCTCGATTGCAGGACAATACAAAGTGGCAGAAGACCTACGCAGGCATCCTCAATGGGGTAATCCTGTACAGATCAGTCTGTCTGGAGATGTGTTGAACATCACACGTCTTTGACGGATACTGCCGCGAATTTTTTCGAAGTGGTACTGATTGACGTACCACTTCCTGACCTGAATGGCGCTTGTAGTCAGCCGAGTATTTTAGTCTTCCGGCGTCCGGTGATCCCGGCACTTCAGCGTACATTCTGTGAGCTCAATTCGATTAGGGTGAATCAGCTTGGCCAATGTACTCGTAGTCACCTCCGGTAAAGGTGGTGTCGGCAAAACTACTAGCAGCGCTGCGATCGGGACCGGTCTAGCGCTGCGTGGACACAAGACCGTCATTGTCGACTTCGACGTGGGTCTGCGTAACCTCGACCTGATCATGGGATGCGAACGCCGCGTCGTCTATGACTTCGTCAATGTCATTAACAACGAAGCAACCCTGAGCCAGGCCCTTATCAAAGACAAGCGCCTTGACAACCTCTACGTGCTGGCTGCCAGCCAGACGCGTGACAAAGACGCCCTCACTCTTGAAGGTGTCGGCAAGGTAATCGAAGAACTTAAGCAAAATTTTGAATATGTCGTCTGCGACTCGCCAGCCGGTATTGAGAAAGGCGCTCATTTGGCCATGTATTTTGCCGATGAGGCTATCATCGTAACCAACCCGGAAGTTTCTTCCGTACGTGACTCCGACCGGATGCTTGGCCTTTTGGCGAGCAAGTCACGCCGTGCCGAAAATGGTGAGGAACCGATCAAAGAGCACCTTCTGCTAACGCGCTACAACCCTGAGCGGGTAACCAAGGGCGAAATGCTAGGTGTCGAAGATGTCGAAGAGATCCTGGCTATTCGCCTGCTAGGTGTAATTCCAGAGTCCCAGGCCGTATTAAAAGCGTCCAACCAAGGGGTCCCCGTGATTCTTGACGAGCAGAGCGACGCCGGTCAGGCCTACAGCGATTCGGTTGACCGCTTACTAGGCAAAGAAATGCCGCACCGCTTCCTCGACGTCAAGAAGAAGGGCTTCCTACAGCGTCTTTTCGGGGGGAGTGAATGAGCCTTTTCGCTTTCTTTCGCGATCGGAAGAAGCAAAACAGCGCTTCGATCGCTAAAGAGCGGCTGCAAATCATAGTCGCTCACGAACGTGGACTGCACTCCCAGCCCGACTATCTGCCGCAATTGCAGAAAGACCTACTGGAAGTGATCCGTAAATACGTGCCTATCGAGCAAGACCAGATTCAGGTCGAATTGGAGAATCAGGGTAACTGCTCGATTCTGGAACTTAACATTACCCTGCCGGATCGCTGATCCTACTGGCAGTCACGACGGCGGCTCAAGCCGCCGACGGTTTTTCGAGCGTCAAATGCCTCTTTCGAACATTCGTATCCTGTATCAGGATGCCGCCCTTTTGGTGGTTGATAAACCCACCTTACTGCTATCTGTGCCAGGACGAGCCGAGGATAACCGAGACTGTCTGGTTACCCGCCTGCAGGAAAATGGTTATCCCGAAGCGCGTATTGTTCACCGCTTGGACTGGGAAACCTCCGGCGTAATGGTGTTGGCTCGCGATGCTGACAGTCATCGTGAATTATCGCGCCAGTTTCATGACCGTGAAACTGAAAAAGCCTATACCGCATTGTGCTGGGGCGAGCCGGACGCCGACAGTGGCCGTATCGAATTGCCGCTGCGTTATGACCCTCCTACCAAACCGCGACACGTGGTTGATCATGAACTAGGACGGCATGCCTTGACGTTTTGGCGTGTTCTTGAGCGACATGGCCGTTACAGTCGAGTAGAGCTGACGCCGATTACAGGGCGCTCTCATCAATTGCGGGTACATATGCTATCCATTGGTCATCCGCTCCTGGGCGACCAGCTGTATGCCCACGAACAGGCCTTAATCGCTCATGAGCGACTTTGCCTGCATGCGTGCCTGCTTGTTCTGACGCATCCCCAGACCGGTGAACGTATGCGCTTCGAAAGTACGGCACCGTTCTAAGCATGTGCAGCTCAGTTACTCAACGCCCTCGGTAAAAGGCTTATGTAGATCCGAAAGAAACGGAGCATTGAAGACCCTGGATACTGCCGCAGCGCTTGGTTCGTATGGCTCTCGCTATTGACCTTTGACTCGTCTATGGCACCGCGCTATCCCGTAAAGGGCGTACGACGTGCGTCGCGAGTATACAGAAACGGTTATATCGTAAGGCTGCAGTAAGAGAGGAAGTGGGCTCATGAGCGCTATCGGTCGTTTATCTTTGCTGTGAGTGTATAAAGCGGCATCGACTGACTCGCCCAGCACTCGATAGACTAGAGGCATATTGTAAGGAGTACCGCATGCGCGACACACTCAACCAAGGTCTGATCGATTTTCTTGCCTCATCCCCTACTCCCTTTCATGCCACGGCCAGTCTGGCTCGTCGCCTGGAGCAGTCCGGCTATCAACGGCTTGATGAGCGCGACACCTGGCATGTACGCCCCGGTGGCCGCTACTACGTCACCCGTAACGATTCGTCTTTAATCGCCTTTCGCCTGGGTGACGATCCTCTTCGGGAAGGCATGCGTCTGGTAGGCGCTCATACAGACAGTCCATGTCTACGGGTAAAGCCCAACCCTGAACTCTATAAGCAGGGGTTCATGCAACTGGGTGTAGAAGTCTATGGCGGGCTGTTGATGGCCCCCTGGTTTGACCGTGATCTGTCACTGGCAGGTCGAGTGACGTTTCGTCAGACCGGCATGCAGCACAGCCGTCTGATTGATTTCAAGAAACCCATCGCCATTATTCCCAACCTGGCCATCCACCTCAATCGTGAGGCAAACCAGGGCTGGCCAATCAATGCGCAAAACGAACTGCCGCCTATCGTAGCTCAGGTGCCTACTGGAGAACGGCGCGATTTTCGCGCCTTGCTGACCGAGCAGCTGGAAAAGGAACATGGCATCCTGGCTGAGTCGATCCTGGATTTCGAGCTGTCGTTTTATGATGTCCAGCGGGCAGCCGTGATAGGCCTGGACGATGACTTCATCGCAGGGGCCCGCCTGGATAACCTGCTGTCCTGCTATGCCGGTCTGGAAGCCCTGCTAACGGCCGAGGGCAATGAAACCTGCGTACTGGTTTGTACCGATCACGAGGAAGTTGGCTCTTGCTCGCACTGCGGCGCCGATGGTCCCTTCCTTGAACAGGTGTTACGCCGTGTACTGCCGGAAGGCGAAAATTTTACTCGAACGATTGCCCGCTCCTTGCTCATCTCGGCTGACAATGCCCATGGTGTACATCCCAATTACGCGGAGAAGCACGACGGCAATCACGGCCCGAAACTCAATGCCGGACCGGTAATCAAGATCAACAACAATCAGCGTTATGCGACGAACAGTGAAACCGGTGGTTTCTTCCGGCACCTATGCCTGGAAAACGAGATACCCGTACAAAGCTTCGTCACGCGCAGCGATATGGCTTGCGGCTCGACCATCGGCCCGATTACGGCCAGCCAGCTAGGCATTCGGACCGTCGATATCGGCTTGCCAACCTTTGCCATGCATTCCATTCGAGAGCTGGCCGGTAGCCAGGACCTAACCTATTTAGTGAAAGTGCTTAAAGCTTTTTACGCCAGCCATACCCTACCCTGAGCCGTCAGGCAGGTATTGAACCTTGTTCGTACCTGCCTTTACCCTTCTCTAAACTCCTAATCCGGCACGTCAACGCTCACGTGGATAGCATCGTGCCGCCAGAACTCCAGATCACAGTCGATTAACTGACCGCGCTGATCTCGCTTGAGCCGTGTAATGTGAAGGGCAAGACTTCCCGTTGCTACCTTAAGCGCCAGCGCAGCTTCAGCCTGCAAAGCCGTGGGTCGTATGTCAAAGCGGACCCGCCCATAGTGAATACCGTATTTTTGGGCATATAGATCAGTTAATGAATGCGTAAGGTCATTATCAAGCAGACCAGGAAAAAAGGCCGGCGTGAGATAATGTTCCACATACAGCACCAGCCGCCCATCAATACGTCGTGTCCGTCTGATCTGGTAAACCCCGGTCAGGGCTGGTAACGCCAACAATTCACATACGCTCGAGTTCGCCGGGATTAGACGTGCAGATAACAATTCGGTAGATGGAACCCGACCTTGCTCGGTAACCATGGCATGGAAATGCGAACGTACCAAAGGGTTGTAAACCACTCGCGGCGGCGACACGAACCAGCCTCGACGCTCCTCTCGATAGATCAACCCCTGTGATTCCAGCTGGCCAAGCGCCTCACGTAGCGTAATACGTGTTGTGGCGAATAACTCACTCAATTGGCGCTCTGCCGGCAATCTAGCGCTCGGCGGTAGAAGGCCTCGTACGATTTGTTCTTCTAGCGTTCGATAGATTGCTGTGACCGTTCGCGACGCATCTTCATGTACAGGTGCTCTCATGTGGACTAGTCCAGACAAATAGCAGGCAAACATCCGCCCAAACAAAGGGCTTTATTCATAGGCAGAATAAGTCCGGTTAATGACCACCGCATGACCAAAACAGGCCCTACTCCATGAGCCAGACGCTTTGGAAGTCTGCGTGACGCATCAGCTCGAACGAATAAATACCCCTTCGAAGCGGCAATTAAACCGTAATCCACGCTTGCTAGATTGGCCTGGATCCTACTGATGTAGACCAGCTTTATTTACTTACCGTATCGAAGGAGCACCAGATGAAACGCTTGCTTGCTTCACTGTTGGGCGGCGCTGTCGCGCTGAGCGGCAGCTTAGTCCTGGCTGCCGCTGACAGCCTTCAATCACTCGAACAAGCGGCCCGCCAGGAAGGCCAGGTTAATAGCGTTGGTATGCCGGACAGTTGGGCCAACTGGAAAGATACGTGGGCCGATCTGGAAAAGAAGTATGGCCTCAAGCACATGGATACTGACATGAGCTCAGCCCAGGAAATTACCAAGTTCGCGGCTGAAGGAGAAAACGCCACGGCAGATATTGGCGACGTGGGAGCCTCATTCGGGCCGATTGCCGTGCAGAAAGGCGTGACCATGCCATACAAGCCCTCCACCTGGGATCAAATCCCAGAATGGGCCAAGGACAAGGATGGTCACTGGATGCTGGCCTATACCGGAACTATCGCTTTTATCGTCAACAAGCAGTTGGTACAGGACATACCTCATAGCTGGGCTGACCTGCTTAAGGGCACGTACAAAGTCACCATCGGTGATGTCAGCTCGGCTTCCCAGGCGGTCAGCGGCGTGCTGGCGGCAACCTACGCCAATGGCGGGGATGAAAAGAATATCAAGCCGGGTTTGGACTTTTTTGGCAAGCTGGCGCAGCAAGGACGGCTATCACTTATCAACCCCGTCGTTTCTACCCTGGAAAAAGGCGAAGTGGAAGTAGGTATCGTCTGGGATTTCAACGGCCTCAACTATCGAGACCAAATTGATGACTCGCGCTTCGAAGTGCTTATTCCTTCGGATGGCTCGATTACGTCTGGCTATACCACAATCATTAATACCTATGCCAAGCACCCGAACGCTGCGAAACTGACTCGCGAATATATTCTCTCGGATGCAGGCCAGATCAACCTGGCTCGTGGCTATGCCCGCCCTATCCGCACCGATTATTTACAGCTACCAGACGATGTAAAGAGCAAGCTGTTGCCCAGCACACAATACGCCAACGCCAAGCCCATCACCGATGCAGCAGCTTGGGAGGAAACGGCCAAGCGGCTGCCGCGCCTGTGGCAGGAAAACGTGATCATGCACATGCAGCAATAACGGCACCATGAAAACGATTCTGGTTGTGCTTGATGGTCTTACCTACCAGATAGCTCACGACTGTATGGGTTTTCTGCAAGGGCTCTGTGCACGGCCTGTCCAGCAGCGCCTACCGCAATGCGGCACGTATGGCAGATGCCTATCTATCCCATTATCTATCCACCTGGCTGGCGGAGGGCTATCAGGTTCTTGTGACTGCCGACCATGGTATGAACAACGACCGCAGCCATGGTGGCCTGTTGCCGGAAGAGCGTGAGGTACCCTTATTTGTGTTTGGCGAGGCCTTTGCTCTATGCCAGGCCAAGCCTCGCCAAACCGAACTATGCGGTACGGTATGCGAACTTCTAGGAGTGCCTCATGACAAAACGGTCTGTCGGGAGCTTTTGTCATGAAAGGCAAGTGGCTGGCAGCACTGTGCACACTGCCCTTTCTGGTATTTTTCTTTGCCTTCCAAATTGCCCCCTTACTTTGGATTACGTTTAACAGCCTGAACAGCAGTCAAGGTTGGGGACTGGATAACTTTCGAGAAATTCTAGGGTCACCGTTTTACCGCCAAGCAATACGCTTCTCGTTAGAGATCTCGCTATGGTCCAGCGTGCTGGGATTGGTCATTGCGGTAATTAGCAGCTATTCGCTACACAAGGTTGACTCGACGCTCAGGGGATTTGTTACCGCCTTCACCAATATGACAAGCAATTTCGCCGGCGTCCCGCTGGCATTTGCCTTTATCATTCTGCTGGGCTTCAACGGTTGCCTGACCTTGCTGCTCAAACAGGCCGGGTTGATTCAAGACTTCAACCTGTATTCGAAGAGCGGCCTGATTCTGATTTACACCTATTTTCAGATACCACTAGGTGTTCTGCTGCTCTACCCAGCCTTCGGTGCACTGCGCGAGGAGTGGCGCGAATCTGCCGCCTTGCTGGGTGCCAATGCCTGGCACTACTGGCGGTACATTGGCTTGCCCATCCTGACACCGGCCCTGCTCGGGACTTTCATCATTTTGCTGGCTAATGCGCTGGGTGCCTACGCCACGGTCTATGCATTGACCACGGGCAATTTCAACGTTGTACCGGTGCGCATTGCCGCCCTGGTTTCCGGCGATATATTTCTTGATCCCAACATGGCCAGCGCCCTGGCTATGTTGCTGGTCGCGCTCATGGCCTTGATCACCGTCATCCACCAATGGCTGCTGCGTCGGAGCTACCATGTCCAACGCTAAGCTGTACCATCGACTAGTCGTCTGGCTACTGTTCCTGATCCTGCTATTACCTCTGGCTGCAACGCTTGTTTACTCCCTGGCTACACAGTGGTCAGCCACGATTCTTCCCAGCGGCCTAACGCTCAAATGGTACGTAGCGCTCTGGAACGATCCCCGCTTCCTTGTCGCGTTTGGCCACTCGCTTGTAGTGTGTGTGGGAGCACTGCTGCTGGCCATTTTTCTCGTACTATCGCTGCTGTTTGTTATCGCCTATCACTTCCCAAAGCTTGATGCAGTAATGAACGTACTGATCCTGCTGCCCTTTGCCGTACCGCCAGTTGTTTCCTCGGTGGGCCTGTTGCAACTTTATGCCAGTGGCCCGCTGCCGCTGATCGGTACCCCCTGGATCCTGATCGGCTGCTATTTCACGATTGCCCTGCCATTCATGTACCGCGCCATCAGTAATAACCTGCAGGCCTTGAATCTGCGCGACTTAATGGATGCTGCCCATCTGCTGGGTGCTAGTACATTTCGCGCTGCGCTGATAGTGGTATTGCCCAACCTACGCAAAGGATTGATGGTTGCTCTTTTCCTATCGTTTTCCTTTTTGATGGGCGAGTTCGTGTTTGCCAACATTCTGGTTGGAGGACGCTACGAGACTCTGCAGGTATACCTTTACAGCATGCGCAACGGCAGTGGCCATTTTACTAGCGCACTGGTCATTTCTTATTTTCTGGTCGTCCTGCTCGTCACTTGGGTGGCCAACAGCTTGAACCGGGATAAACAATGAGCTTTCTTAGTGTCGAGCGCCTGCACAAGCGCTACGGAACGGATACCATTTTCTGTGATATTGACTTTTCCGCAGAACGTGGAGAACTGGTCACATTACTGGGCCCGTCCGGATGCGGGAAGTCGACCTTGCTGCGCTGCCTGGCAGGACTAACGCCAATAAACAGTGGGCGTATTCTGCTCGATGGGCAAGATATTGCCCCGCTGCCCCCTCAGAGGCGTGGCATCGCCATGGTCTTTCAAAGCTACGCGCTTTTTCCAAACATGACTGTGAGTCAGAATGTGGCCTTCGGCCTACGCATGCAAAGGGTTGCTACCCAAGAGCTCAGGGCGCGCACGGCGGAAGTTATCGAACTGATCGAGCTGAACGGCTTCGAGGAACGTTATCCGCACCAACTTTCCGGCGGGCAATGCCAACGCGTGGCATTGGCTCGCTCTCTCGTGACCCAGCCGCGCCTATTACTGCTTGATGAACCTCTTTCCGCTCTGGATGCACGAATCCGCAAGCATTTACGCGAACAAATCCGGCGAATTCAGCAAGAGCTCAAGCTGACCACCGTGTTCGTGACGCACGACCAAGAAGAAGCCCTGACGATTTCAGATCGCATTGTCCTAATGCAAGAAGGCCGGATCGTCCAGAGCGGCGATGCGGAGACACTGTACACGGCGCCTGCCACGCTGTTCGCGGCGGGCTTCATTGGCAATTACAACATACTGAGCGCCAGCCAGGCATCAGCCATACTTGGCCGGCCGTATACCCAGCAAGTAGCGATACGCCCTGAATCAATCCATTTAAGCGTATCAACCGGGCCTCTGGCAGAAATCAAGGGACATAGTCTGCTGGGCAACGTTATCCGCTACCACGTGCAGATTAACGATGTTGAACTACTCGTAGATGTACTCAATCGCAGCTCTGCCGCCTTGCGTCCTGCAGGCAGTCAGGTCACATTGGGCTTCGATTTATCCTGTATACGAGAAGTTGCATGAGCCTGGCTATTTTCGATCTTGACGAAACCCTTATCGATGGCGACTGCTCCAGCCTCTGGTGCCAGCGTATGGCACAGCTCGGCTGGGTAGATGACGCATTCGTACAACGCGACGCCGACCTAATGACCGCCTATGCAGAAGGTCAATTGGCCATGGAAGAGTATATGGCCTTTGCACTTGAACCACTGATTGGACGCATGCCGGAAGAGCTCGAACCTGAAATCGCCGCCTATGTAGAGGAGATAATCGAACCGCTGATCTTTAGTGATGCCTGCCGTTATATGGCCAAACACCGTGCTGCCGGCGACCGTATCCTGATTATTTCGGCTTCCGGAGCGCACTTGGTTGCACCTATTGCTGAACGCCTAGGCGTACAAGAAACACTGGCTATAGACCTTGATGTGCAACATGGCGTCTATACAGGACGCACCCAGGGCATTCTGACCTATAGAGAAGGCAAGCTGACGCGCCTGCTGGAATACTTGGAGGGCGACGAAAGCAGCTTGGCTACGGCCAGCTTCTACTCGGACTCTCGCAACGATCTGACCCTGCTAGAGCGCGTCGGCCATCCCTATGCCGTGAACCCTGACCCTTATCTACGCAACCTGGCTGAACAGCGCGACTGGCCTATTCTGGCCTGGCGCTAGAACTAGCGGCCGTATACAAGAGACGGCCGCCGCAGGTTTATACGAGGTTCTTATCCAGAATCAGAACGACCTTGCCGTTGACCTTGTTGCTAGACAAGGCGGCAAAGGCCGCTTCAGCATCCTTGGCCGCAAACTGCTGCTCTAGGTTCGGCTTGAGTTTCCCTTCGGTAAACAACGGCCAAACGCGAGCACCCAGCTCAGCCATCAAACGTGACTTGAAGGCTTGATCACGGTTACGCAAGGTCGAACCGATCAAGGTGATACGCTTGCTCAGCACTTTTGCCAGATCAAACTGGGCTTCACGCCCACTCATGAGTCCAATGAGAACCCACCGCCCGTCACGGTTCAAGAGGTCCAGATTGAGCGCAGCATACCCTGCCCCTACCGGATCGAGAATCACATCATAAGGGCCAAAATCACGCAGCCCCTCCAATCCAGTATGCCGGTCAACGCCACCTTCGGCACCTAGGGCAACACAATAGTCTAGCCGCTCGACCGAACCGACACTGACCCAGCAGGGATTACCGAACGCCTTGCACAACTGAATGGCAGCTGACCCAACACCACTCGCTCCGGCATGCAATAAGACCTTTTCGCCCGGCTTGAGCCCTGCCAATTCGAACAGGTTACACCAAGCGGTAGCCCAAACCTCTGGCAGTGCTGCTGCTTCGGCCATGGTAATTCGCTCAGGTACAGGAATAGCGTGCTGACCATGAACGACCACTTCGGTTGCCATACCGCCACCGGGCAGCAAAGCACATACCTTATCTCCTACCTTCCAGTTGGCGCCTTCGCCGACCTCCGAAACGACTCCGGCGCACTCAAGCCCAAGAGTTTGCGGCGCTCCGGGCGGCGGCGGATAATTCCCGGCCAATTGCAGCAGATCGGCGCGATTGAGCCCAGCGGCCGCTACTTGAATACGAATTTCACCTGCAGAAAGTGTCGGACTTGGTAACTGTTGCCATTCCAGTTGTCCTTCAATACCTTGCAATGCGTTCACAGTGCCTCCATAGTGAGCCATGAGCTAACAGCGTACTTGAGCAGGCCCGGGAACCGGAACGGCTAAGTACAGCCTATAGCGTTATTATCCGTACTCTAGTCGAAATCAGCATGAAGCAGCTCCTTCCCCGTACCGCCCTCCTGTTCGTTCTTGGCCTAAGCGCTTTGCCGTTGGCTGCCAAGCCGGCGAGTCCGAATGCCTGGGATGGTCTCAAACCAGACCGTGATCAGGTCGTTGCGAGCATCAACGTGGTTGAGCTGCTCAAGCGCCATCACTACAACAAACCACCACTCAACGATGATCGCTCGATCAAGATCTACGACAGCTACATCAAGATGCTTGATCCCAGCCGTTTGTATTTCAATACAGGCGACATTGCCGAGTTCGACGCTTGGCGTACCCGTTTCGATGATTTCCTCAAGCAGGGCAACCTTGATCCCGGCTTTGCGATCTACAAGCGCTACTTAGATCGCGTCAAGGAGCGCCTCGATTACACACTTAGTCTGCTCGATAAAGGTGTAAATACGCTTGACTTCACAACTAACGAAACGTTTGACGTCGACCGAGAGAAAGCCTCCTGGCCAAAGGATACGGCAGCGCTGGATGATTTATGGCGCAAGAAGCTCATGGACGAAGTTTTACGCCTGAAACTGGGTGGCAAGGACAATGCGGTGATTCAGGAGCAACTGCAGAAACGCTATAAAAATCAGTTAGCGCGCCTGAAGCAAACGCGCAGCGAAGATATCTTCCAGGCTTATATCAATGCCTTCGCGCAAACGTACGATCCGCACACCCAGTATCTGTCGCCTGAAAACGCAGAAAATTTCGACATCAACATGAGCTTGTCGCTGGAAGGCATTGGTGCAGTTCTGCAGAGTGATAATGACTACGTGCAGATAGTACGCCTCGTCCCTGCCGGCCCGGCGGATAAGAGCAAGCAGTTGGCGCCTGCGGACAAAATCGTTGGTGTAGCCCAAGGCAAGAATGGCGAAATGGTCGATGTAGTCGGCTGGCGTCTCGATGAAGTGGTCAAAATGATCCGCGGTGCAAAAGGCTCCACGGTTCGCCTGGAAGTGATTCCAGCAAGCAATCCGCCAAACGATCAGACGACCAAAGTTGTCTCCATCACGCGCGAAGCTGTAAAGCTCGAAGAACAGGCCGCCCAAAAGCATGTGATAAACGTGCCGCACAACGGCAAGACCTACAAGCTGGGCGTTATCGATGTGCCTGCATTCTATCTGGACTTCAAGGCCTACCGTGCAGGCGACCCCAACTACAAGAGCACGACGCGTGACGTGCGTAAGCTGATTGGCGAGCTCAAGAACGAGAAGGTAGACGGTATCGTCATCGACCTCCGTAATAATGGCGGCGGCTCACTACAAGAGGCTACCGAACTGACCGGCTTGTTCATTGACCAGGGCCCGACTGTGCTGGTCCGTAATAGTGACGGCCGTGTTGATGTGCTGGCCGACGATGAAGGCGATGCGTTCTATACCGGCCCCATGACTGTATTGGTGAATCGCCTGTCAGCCTCCGCCTCGGAAATTTTTGCCGGCGCGATGCAGGATTACCACCGCGCCTTGATTATTGGAGGCCAGACCTTTGGTAAGGGTACCGTCCAGACCATTCAACCGCTCAATCATGGCGAATTGAAGCTGACCTTGGCCAAGTTCTATCGTGTTTCTGGCCAGAGCACCCAGCATCAAGGTGTAATTCCAGATATCACCTATCCGGATATCGTCGACAACAAGGAAATTGGTGAAAGCGCCCTGCCCAACTCAATGCCCTGGGATACGATCCGGCCTGTTTTGGAGATCGATAAGAATCCGTTCAAGCCCTATTTGAGTGAGCTGACCTCCCGGCATGATGCCCGGACTCAGCATAACCCCGACTTCGTCTTTGCCCGTGAACGCCTGCAATTCTCGCAGGAAGTCGCAAAGGACACCGTGGTCAGCTTGAATGAGCAAAAACGCCGGGCACAACAGGCTGAACTCGACAGACGTCAGCTGGCCATCGAAAACGAACGCCGAAAGGCTAAGGGCGAAGAACCGCTCAAAGAACTGAAGAAGATCGATGAAAATGCCCTGGTTGCTTCCCAAGAGGAAAAAACTAAACCACAGGAAGATGCTTATTTGATGGAGACAGGGCAGATCTTGCTGGATTATCTTGATCTCAACAAAAGCGTGGCGGCAGCGTCACACTAGGCCGTCATCAAACAGTCATCGAACTGTCGTCAAATGCGCAGGGCCAGCTTGATCGCTGGTCTTGTGCATTTCAGGATTTGGAAATAGATGACTGTCAATGAACAACTGAGCGCCCTTGATCACATCCTGGCTCATAGCGATCTCCATAGTCTCTATCAGCCTATCGTATCCCTGAGCGAACGCCGCATCATAGGGTACGAAGCGCTTAGCCGAGGTCCGTCCAACAGTCCGTTGCACTCCCCGCTTCCGCTGTTTGCCACCGCTCGTACAGCACAACGCTTAGCAGAATTGGAAATGGCCTGCCGTACATGCGCCTGCACTGGCTTTCGTGATCTTGGCCTAGAGGGCAAGCTCTTCCTGAACATTTCGCCCGAGTCGCTGCTCGAAAGCAGCCATGAACAAGGCCGAACTCTCAAGCTTTTACAGCGACTCGGCATCCCGGCCAGCCGGATCGTCATCGAACTGACCGAGCAAGCCCCAACCGATGATATGGGGCTTCTGGATACAGCACTGCATTATTATCGAGCCATGGGCTTTACCATTGCTCTGGATGATCTTGGGGCGGGTTACTCCAGTTTGCGCCTATGGTCGGAATTACGTCCCGATTACGTCAAAATCGACCGCCACTTTATTGATGGCATTCACCGGGACGCCTTGAAAAGAGAATTTGTTGGCTCGATTCTACAAATGGCCCGTGCCTCTCAAGCCATGGTCGTGGCCGAAGGCATCGAGCTGCCAGAAGAGCTAGCTGTCCTCGCCGAGATGGGAGTAGATCTGGTCCAAGGCTATCTCTTAAGTCGCCCTGAAGCCAACCCGCCTCGCGAAGCACGAGAGGTATTGCCACGTATCGAAAGCCGACCGAGCCCATTCATGAGCAAGGATGGTGGTCTTACCCCGTTGCTGCTTGAGCAGCCAGCCGTACCTATGGACACACTGATTCCTGAGGTTATGGCCTTGTTCCAGGCAAAACCCTCACTAAACTCATTAGCTGTCATCAATGACAAAGGGTCTCCTGTTGGAATCGTGCACCACTATGCCCTAGCTGAAACGCTTCGCAAGCCCTTCGCTCCTGATCTTTTTTCTCGCAAACCCATCACACGACTCATGAGTCAGGACTTTCTTGCGGTCGATAAAACCCAGTCACCGTTACAAGTCAGCCGTCTATTGACTCGACGCGCACGTCAACGCGTCGAGGAAGATTTCATTATCGTTGAACAAGAGCAATATCGGGGAATGGGGCGAGTCATAGACATTCTACATGTCATCACCGAACACAAACTTCAAGAATCCCGGCATGCCCATCCTCTAACGGCCCTACCAGGTAGCGTACCGATCTATCATCACCTGACCACGCTACTGGAACGTGATTGCAGCGCCGTTGTTTGTCATCTCGACATCGACAGCCTAAGCCCTTTCAATGCGCTTTATGGGTATGCTCAAGGTGATGAAGTGCTATTGTGTCTGGCACAAATTCTAAGTGAATGCCTCGAAACAACCCAAGACTTCATCGGCCATCAAGGCGAAGACGATTTCATCATCATATTCCGTTCTCTGGATTGGCGTACACGCCTAACGCAGCTGATGGAAACCTTTCAAAGTCGCTGTCACCGCTTTTACACACCCAAACATCTAAACGATGGCTGCATGATTGTTGAGGAAGCCGATGGTCGCCGTCGAGAATATCCCTTGCTCTCCCTGTCAGTAGGGGCTGTCAGGGTCTTGCCTGGAGGCACCCGGCGGCTCGATGCTCATCATGTGATCCGCATGGCTTCTGACGCCAGGACCCAAGCTAAGAAGATTCCCGGCTATAGCCTGCACCTAATGACCGAAACCGCCTAGCGCTCTATATCCCGCAGACAGCTAAGGACAGAGCGTATCCAGACATTTTCCTTAGTCAGACTCGAACACTCGAGTAACCTCTGAGGCATGCCATGCTGCCGCAGCGGGCCCATCAGAAGGGCCATTGAAGCGTCCGACACGCTGAGCGCACTCGAAAAAGCCAGGACGCGGAAGACGGCTTGCACCTTGACTAACTACAAGAGCACTACGCAGCGGGCGCCCGTCTCGAGCGTCAAGCATGGCCAAATGCTCCAGCGCTGCGGTCAAGGTAGCCATGGCTGGCGTTGGCAACTGTAATCGTTCAATCAACGAGCGATAGGTCACCAAATGGCGCTGCCGGCGCGCTTCATCAAGCTCCGCCAGTAGAGCGTGCCAATGGGTACGGCTGATTCGTATTGACACAGTCCTACCTTAATTATCAATAAAGAAGCCCACCGGATTGTTTCGGTCAGGCATCCCAAGAGAGTACCAGCCTCTCAGGTTTTCTCTATGATAACGACACCATGGGCCGGCTTTTCCGCAGGCGCTGGCGGGGCATTAAGGGATTGACGCAGAGAAACCGGCTGGGTATCACGCCAAGCCTTGAAAGCATCCAACTCTTTTTTCCATGTTTTCGCGACCCACGCCAATACGGCTAAATCGTCTATAAAGCCGAAGGTCAGCATCCAGTCTGGGATCACATCAATGGGAGAAAGAAAATAGAGTAAAGCACCCATGATCGTTAAAATGGCTTTTCGATCGACGCCTCGATACTGTCCTCGCCACCAAGCCAGCAACAACGAATGAAAAAGCCCTAACGTCTCCTTGGCTGCGCCTAGCCGAAACCCTTTTTTCCCGACTTTTCGGCCTACCGCCAGTAACAGGGCAGGCAGACGCCCACGAATCAAAAAACGCTGAGCAAGCCGTATATAGCGATCAAATCCAATGGGTGGCCTCATGGAGTCTCCCTTATCAGCAGATAACCAGCCTCATACTCGACGGCCAGTCTCAGTCAATGTGTAGATTTAGAACACGCAACGCCCAATCAGGTTTCTGTCGGCCGTCCGAAAAGCAAAACGCCCCGACCAAGCGGGGCGTTCTAGCAATACAATTAATTTATTGCTCTTGCTCGACACTCGATTCCTGAGCCTCGGGCGCTTCAGCTTCCGGATTCTGCTGAGCGTTCGGATCCTTGATACCTAGCAGTTCCAAGTCAAACACCAATACAGAATTGGCCGGAATAGCCGGGCTTGGGCTCTGTGCACCATAAGCCAGCTCACTGGGGATATACAGCTTGTACTTCTCGCCAACATGCATGAGTTGTAACGCTTCAACCCAACCAGGAATTACACCGCCAACAGGAAGGTCAATTGGGCTGCCGCGCTTGATGGAACTGTCGAAAACGGTACCATCGACCAGACGCCCCTCATAATGTACAGTCACGACATCATTCGGCTTGGGCTGGGCACCGTCGGCTTTCTTGACGACTTCATATTGCAAGCCTGAAGCTGTCGTCACGACACCTTCACGCTTACCATTCTTCTCCAGGAACTCCTTACCCGCTTTGGCATTATCTTCGCTGAGCTTTGCCATACGCTCTTCGGCATGCTTTTGCAGGTAGGCAAAAGCCTCGGTCAGTTGTTCATCAGAAATCTTCTGATCCTTTTTGCCAACGGCATCTTCGATACCCAGGGCAACAGCCTTGGGATCCAGATCATCAATACCTTCTTGAGCCAGACTCTTGCCCATATTCAGACCAATGCCATAGGACGCCTTCTGTGAAGGCGTTTCCAGATCAACCTTGGTCTGCGAGTCGCAGCCGCTGAGAACCAGACCCACAAGGGCCACTGCTGCTGCCAACCGGTGCTGTTTCATGCTGTTTCCTTGTCCGTGCGCTAAGCGCGTTCGATAAAACCGCGAGCTTATCAGGGGCCTACGGCCACTGGCTACGGCATTATAAGAATAGCGCATAGGATACTGCTTCGGCGCTGAATCGTGCCTGAACGCAGAAAGAGTATGAAAAACAACGACTAAAGAGGTAAAACTTGGAAGGAAATGGCGCAGCGGACGGGACTCGAACCCGCGACCCCCGGCGTGACAGGCCGGTATTCTAACCGACTGAACTACCGCTGCGTATCGCAAAATGGTGGGTGATGACGGGATCGAACCGCCGACCCTCTGCTTGTAAGGCAGATGCTCTCCCAGCTGAGCTAATCACCCACTTAGCTTTCGCTAGTGTTCCTCTCGAGCGGGATGCATTCAACGGACAAGTCCGAATGAAGAAACATGAACGAGATGAAGCAAATAAATGGCGCAGCGGACGGGACTCGAACCCGCGACCCCCGGCGTGACAGGCCGGTATTCTAACCGACTGAACTTCTGGTTTATTCGCTATCGTTAGCGTTTGCTCTCGAAGTGGGGCGCATTCTACGGACGGTTTTCGAAGCTGGCAAGCCCTCATGTAAAAAAATTTCAAATGATTTAAGGAGTTAGGTTTTACCGAAAGCATTCCTCGCCATCCCTTGTACTTTCTCTGGCGATTCAAGGTGTTGCCGTGCATGCTCCGCTTATTGTCAGAAAGGCATCATGCAGATAATCCCAGCTAAAGCTTAATTGAGGGTTGGCCTCAGGCCTGTGCAGCGGAATAATGCGCGCTTCGTTTTCCGGGAGTCGTCTCGCCATGTGGTTTCGTAATCTGCTTATTTACCGTCTCACCCAAGACCTTTCACTCGAGGCTGAGTCCCTGGAAGCAGCGCTGGCCAGCAAACCGGCACGCTCCTGCGCCAGTCAGGAATTAACAACGTATGGCTTCGTCGCGCCTTTTGGAAAAGGCGCCGACGCCCCCTTGGTGCACGCTAGCCAAGACTTCTTTCTGATCGCAGCCCGTAAGGAAGAGCGCATTCTGCCCAGCAGCGTCGTCAAGGATGCCGTGCAAGAAAAGGTAGATGAGATCGAAGCGCAACAAATGCGTAAGGTCTATAAGAAGGAGCGCGACCAGATTAAGGACGAGATTGTCATGTCTCTTCTACCACGCGCCTTTATCCGCCGGCAGACCACATTTGCTGCCATTGCTCCCAAGCAAGGCTGGATTCTGGTGGATGCCTCTAGCGCCAAGCGGGCGGAGGACCTTCTGTCCACACTGCGTGAAGCGCTCGGCTCTCTTCCCGTTCGCCCCATGTCGGTCAAACAGGTCCCCACGGCCACGTTTACCGATTGGGTAAAGGCGCAAGCCGCTACCAATGACTTCCACCTGTTGGATGAGTGTGAGCTTCGTGACAGCCATGAAGATGGAGGCGTGGTGCGCTGTAAGGGGCAAGACCTGACCAGCGAAGAAATCCAGAATCATTTGGGTGCCGGTAAGTTAGTGACTAAACTGTCGCTGGCTTGGCAGGATAAATTGTCCTTCTTGATCGACGACAAGGTCACCCTCAAGCGGCTGCGTTTCGAGGAACTGCTTCAGGAACAAGCCGAGCAGGACGGCGGCGATGATGCCATGGCACAACTCGATGCGACGTTCATTCTAATGATGATGACATTTGCCGAGTTCATCCCGGCTCTGGTCGAGGCTTTAGGCGGCGAAGAGATTCCTCAGGGGTTGTAATCGCCAGCGGCATCTTCAAGATGCCGCGCTCCCAACGTAGAGTGACGCACCCGTTCTCTTCTAATAAGGATAATCATGCGCGCCCTCGCTGCTCTGAGCCGCTTCGCCGGCAATACGTTCGCTCTTTGGGCTTTGTTGGCCGCTGCGCTGGCTTTTTTCCAGCCGGAGTGGTTTCGCTCTCTTCCTCCCGCCATCGTGCCGTTACTGGGCATTATCATGTTCGGGATGGGCCTGACGCTCAAACCAGAAGACTTTCGTGAAGTTTTTCGCAAGCCGCTTCGTGTATTTCTCGGAGTTGCGGCGCAGTTTGTGATTATGCCGGGCATGGCCTGGCTGCTCTGCCGCCTGCTGCAGCTACCACCGGAAATTGCTGTCGGCGTTATCCTGGTCGGATGTTGCCCAGGCGGCACGGCCTCCAATGTCATTACCTGGTTTTCACGAGGCGATGTAGCCTTGTCTGTCGCAATTACGGCAGTTACGACCCTCCTCGCCCCGCTGGTAACGCCAGCCCTGATCTGGCTACTAGCGTCGGCCTGGCTGCCAGTCAAATTCTCGGCCCTGTTTCTTTCCATCGTTCAGGTGGTCATTCTGCCCATCGTGCTGGGACTAGTGGCCCAGCGTCTATTAGGAGCACGGGTGCGCGCCGCCGTGGACATCCTGCCGCTGGTCTCGGTCGTCAGTATTGTGCTGATCGTGGCGGCTGTCGTAGCAGTCAGTCAGGCAAAAATCGCTGAGTCCGGATTGTTGATCATGGCAGTCGTGGTGCTTCATAACAGCCTTGGGCTACTGCTGGGCTATACGGCAGGTCGCCTGTTCGGATTGCCCTTGGCGCAGCGCAAGACATTGGCAATTGAGGTCGGCATGCAGAACTCCGGACTAGGAGCTGCCCTGGCTACAGCTCATTTCTCTCCGCTGGCTGCCGTACCAAGCGCCTTGTTCAGTGTCTGGCATAATATTTCGGGAGCATTGCTGGCTACCGTGCTTCGTCGCCTGCATGATAAAGATGCCCCCACAGCCGAGAAACACACTCACTGAAAAAAGCATCTGTAAGCCCCACTTTGTCCAGGCAATTCAAGTTGAGACAACGTGGCCAGGGTGAGGACGGCCTCACCCTTTTCGATCACTGGGGACGGCCCCGCTTTCTTCTCTGGAGATCTCTATGTCTTGGTTGATTTTGTTTCTGGCAGGCCTGTTCGAAGTCGCCTGGGCCGTTGGGCTCAAATACACTGATGGCTTTTCCCGCCTGACTCCCACACTGTTTACCGTGACTGCCATGGTAGCGAGTCTTGCCCTGCTGGGCTTGGCCATTCGCCAACTCCCTTTAGGTACGGCTTATGCCATCTGGACAGGTATAGGAGCGGTAGGAACGGTCATTGCGGGCGTTCTACTTTTTGATGAAAGTCTGAATCCGACTCGACTGCTTAGTATCCTCTTGATCATCCTCGGCTTAGTAGGCTTGAAACTGAGCCACTAGTCCGATGCAGCAGTACGCCGCCCTGGCAATAGAGTTCGGAAACGTTGCAGAAACTCGGGCACGCACCGGAACAAATAGAGGTTCACTACACTATTCAGCAGGGCAACTGTCAGAAACAGTTCCGGAATCGACAGTCCTCCCCCCCCAGCAGTAACATGGTCAGCAGAGCGGAGCAGACCATCAGTAAGGCATTAAGAATATTGGTCGCGGCAATGACCCTGGCACGCTCGCCAATGGGTGTACGGGACTGAATTACGGCATAGAGCGGAACAATGTAAAGACCACCAAAAGTACCCAGGCCGAGGATACAAAGCAGTATCGGCCATGTACTCGCCTCTCCAATAATTGCCAGCCAGTTCAGTGCTACGCTGGTGCCTTCGTTATCTGGGCTAGCGCTATACAGCAGTAGACTGAACAGAGTCAGACCCAGCGCGCCAAGGGGAACAAGCCCCATCTCGACACGTCCGCGTGAGAGGCGGTCACATAAGAGAGAACCCAACGCAATCCCAACTGAAAAAAGTGTCAGGATCAGCGAGACAACACTTTCGTCTCCGTGCAAAAAATCCTTGGCATACGCTGGAATCTGGGTGAGATAAACGGCGCCGACAAACCAGAACCACGAGTTGCCCAACAAGGACCGGGATACAGCCGGTGTCTGCCCCAGCCCCATACGCAGGATGCGCCAGGTCTGTCGAAAGACATTCCAATCCAGAGACAGGCCTTGCATGACTGGCGGAGCCGAGGGAATGCCCTGACTAGCGAGAAATCCAATGGCGGCTGTTACCAGCACTCCACCCGTAACGGCATAGGCATAATCCGCTTGGGACAACAGCACGCCGGCACCAATAGTACCGCCTAGAATGGCCAGGAACGTTCCCATCTCGACAAAGGCATTGCCTCCCATCAATTCGTGTGCATCGAGATGCTGCGGCAGAATGGAGTATTTGGCAGGCCCGAACAGGGCCGAGCGCGTCCCCATAGCAAACAGTGCCGCCAGCATTACCGGAACGTTTTCGGTTAAGAAGCCAGCCGCGCCAACCAGTAGAATGAGTACCTCCGCGCCCTTCAGCCAGCGCATGAGCCGGGCTTTGTCATATTGCTCGCCCAACTGCCCGCCTAAGGCGGAAAACAGCAGAAACGGCAAAATGAAGAGCAAGGCGCACAGATTGACCAGCAGCAGCCGGTCGCCTTGAATGGAAAGATGAAAGAGTACTGCCAGAATCAATGACTGCTTGAATAGATTGTCATTAAAGGCACTGAGCGACTGAGTTATGAAGAAAGGCAGGAAGCGCCGTGTCTTCAACAAGGAGAACGGTGAGGACATCGCTCGAAATCCTATGCGGTGGTTTAAGACAGGCGGATACGCAAACGGACAGCCGTTATCCTGACCGCATGCGTTGACGAAAAGATTACAGGGTCAACTGGCCAAAAGCCCAGCGCAGCAGGAAGAAGACCAGCAGACCACCACCAATTGTTGCGAGAAGATGTCGACTCCAAGCGGCAATCACTATGCATGCCAGCCCGGCCAGCAAGTACGCATTATCAAGCGACAGCGACAGGCGCTCCCCATCGGGCAATAACAGACCCGGAACTATAATCGCGCTCAACACAGCGATAGGCACATAGTGCAGCGCTTGCCTGACCAACGGTGGAAAACGCAGGCCCGGCCAGGCGAACAGGCTATAGCGCAACAGATATGTCACTGTTGCCATCCCGACGATAGTCAGCCACTCGCTCATGACGGCACCTCAGCGCAGGAAATGGAACGGCTTCGCTCAAGCCAGACCCCGACAACAATACCGGCCCCTACAGCAGCTAACAGGCCCAACTTGTAAGGCCAACCGATTGTAATTACACCGACACTACCCGCCACGACAGCTGCCGCTAGCGTTGGCCAATTACGTAGCAAGGGCACGACGATACCGATGAATGTAGCCAACATGGCAAACTCCAATCCCCAGCCCGCCATGTTGGGGATCGCTTGCCCGAACAGGATACCTATCCAGGAACTACCGACCCAACTGCCATACAAGATGAGTCCTACACCAAGAAAGTAGAGGTGTGCCTTTCCGGTATTTCCATGCAGGCGATAGCGTTGCTCCACAACGGCAAACGTTTCATCGGTCAACAGAAAGGCCAGTAGCAAACGCCAGCGCTGAGGCAAATGAGCGATAAAGGGCTGCAAAGTAGCACTGTAAAGTACATGCCGTAGGTTAACGATGAAGGTTGTAACCAGCAGAACGATCGAGCCGGCACTCGCTCCGATTAGGCTAAGCGCGATAAATTGGGCGGAGCCCGCATAAACCAGTAGCGACATGCCAACTGCCAGCCAGGGCGAAAGGCCAGCGGCACTGGCCAGTGTGCCGTAGATAATACCGAACGGAATGATCCCGACCATCATGGGCACACTATCCCGTGCGCCCTGTACGAATGGATGTTGAAACATACGACCTCCTGAAGATCTGACAGATTAGGCTTTACTTCAGAAAGTGTCTTGTACGACCTTGCGTATCTCGCCCGGCCTGACCACGCTTATGGTGGCCAGGCCAGCTTATGAATAGCCATAAAGATCAATTGAAGGAAGCTTCAAGCGCAGCCTTGACGGAGGGCCATTCCCGGTCAGTGATGCTGTACATCACGGTGTCGTCTAGCCGACCATCGGCCAATCGGCGATGGTTACGCAGTAACCCTTCTCGAGTCGCCCCTAGTTTTTCAATGGCACGCTGTGAGCGCAGATTACTCGCCGCCGTCTTGATCTGCACACGTACCAGGCGCCACTGTTCAAAGGCATGACGCAGCATGAGGTACTTTATGTTGGCATTGAGCCCACTGCCATGCTGCTCACGATCGAGCCAAGTCCAGCCAATTTCAGCCGCAGGAAGCGCCGGTAGAAACTCTGCAAAGCGTGTCGTGCCGATCAGCCTGTCACCCAGCCGGATCGTAAAGGGCAACGACCGGCCCTCACGCTGCTCGGTAATTGCCTGTCGATACCAGTCCGGCCGGAAGGGACCGCTGATATAGTGCAGCTCCTGCCGATTAAGATCGGCGAGGCTAACCAGTTCCAGCACGTCGCTTTCCATCATAGGCTCGAGACGAAGCGCACCGCGCTGCAGGGTAATGGGATGCGCTTCGAACATGGCGCCACTCTCCTTAATAAAACCGTATCACGCTAACAGCCCTCGGTTGTTGGCTCAACCGCACAGTCCGCCAGGTGACAATTGCCTGACGGCGCATCCCTTTGATGAGAAAATCACTACGGGTTCTCCAAGGTTTACTGATCATCGGCGGAACGACAATAAAACGCCTACCCCAAGGGAACGAAGGGGAAAGGCCAAAGCGGCGCGCCAGACAAGGCTGCCTACGAATAGATGCTTAGAATTGACCGATTGCCTATCACTATAGGCCCGAAGAAGTCATAGGAGTTCGCATGTCACTCTCCAGCGGGCTGATTGCTGCCGTTGCTCTTCTTTATATGGCAATTCTCTTTGCCATCGCTTTTTATGGCGATCGCCGCCAGAAGCCGCTCCCTCCTCGCCTGCGGGCTTGGGTATACAGCCTGTCGCTGGCCGTGTACTGCACCAGCTGGACGTTTTTTGGGGCTGTAGGCCAAGCGGCCGATCAACTATGGTCGTTCCTGCCAATCTACCTGGGCCCGATTCTGTTGCTGCTTATCATGCCGCGTCTGGTCAAGAAAATGATCATGATCAGCAAACAGGAAAACATTACCTCGATTGCAGATTTCATTGCAGCGCGCTATGGCAAATCGCAGGGGCTAGCCGTCGTGGTTACCTTGATCTGCCTGGTAGGGATCCTGCCCTATATTGCCCTGCAGTTAAAAGGCATCGTCATTGGAGTTAATCTGTTAACTGGGGCTGGTGCCGAGTCGTCAGGCATGCGGGCGCAAGACACGGCGCTAATCGTGTCGCTGGTACTTGCTGTGTTCACGGTTCTGTTCGGCACACGCAACCTGGATGTGACCGAACACCACCGCGGCATGATGCTGGCTATTGCCTTCGAATCAATCGTTAAGCTGCTAGCCTTCCTGGCTGTAGGTGTGTTTGTGACCTATGGCCTGTATGACGGCTTCGGCGATCTATTCAGCCAGGCGCGCTCATCTCCGGATCTAGCCGTGTACTGGCAGGAAACCATGGATTGGCCGGCGCTTCTGGTACAAACCGGCGTAGCACTCACGGCAGTCATGTGCCTGCCACGACAGTTTCATGTCACGGTCGTGGAAAATACTGATGCCCAGGATCTCAATCTGGCACGCTGGGTCTTTCCAGGCTATCTGGCCTTGGCTGCCTTGTTCGTAGTACCAATCGCCCTGGCCGGGCAATTGCATTTACCGAGCGGCGTCTTACCCGACTCGTTCGTGATCAGTCTGCCATTGGCCGAAGCTAACCCGATGCTGGCCCTATTAGCCTTCATTGGCGGTGCTTCGGCGGCTACCAGTATGGTAATTGTCGCCACGGTTGCCCTGACTACCATGCTGTCCAACGATATTCTCTTGCCCTGGCTGTTCCGCAAGCAAAAGGTAGAACGTCCTTACGAAGTCTTCAGCCACTGGTTAGTGACAATTCGTCGGGTCACTATCGTAGTCATCCTGCTGCTTGCTTACTTGTGCTATCGCTTGCTGGGTTCTACGGCCAGCCTAGCCACTATTGGCCAGATCGCCTTTGCCGCAATTGCGCAGCTCGGCCCGGCCATGGTCGGAGCGCTGTATTGGAAACAGGCCAACCGCCGTGGCGTATTCGCTGGGCTCGCCGCCGGGGCCTTTTTGTGGGCCTACACGCTGGTGTTACCCGTCATGGCCCAAGGATTAGGCTGGCCGCTGGAGAGTTTTCCCGGCATGACCTGGCTTACCCAGAATCCGTTTGGACTGCCCTTCAACCCCCTGACCCAAGGCGTACTGCTGTCATTGACCGGTAACTTTCTCCTGTTTTTCCTAGTATCGAATCAGGTTCGTCCTGGGGTATCCGAACACTGGCAAGCTGGCCGCTTCATCGGCCAAATGACGTCAGCGCGCCTAAGCACCCGTTCATTGTTGGCCGTGAAGCTGGAAGACTTGCGCATGCTGGCAGCCCGTTTCGTGGGTGACGATCGCGCCCGGCAGAGCTTTATCCGTTTCGCCGACCAGACTGGCTTGACGTTCAGCCCACACCAGAATGCCAATGGCGAGTGGATCGCCCATACCGAGCGCCTCCTGGCTGGCGTTATCGGCGCCTCTTCGGCGCGTGCCGTAGTCAAGGCCGCAATCGAGGGACGCGACATGCACGTCGAGGATGTTGTGCGCATTGCCGACGAAGCCTCGGAAGTGTTGGAATTCAACCGCGCACTGCTACAAGGCGCTATCGAAAATATCTCTCAAGGCATCAGTGTCGTGGATCAATCTTTACGCCTCGTAGCCTGGAACCAACGCTATCTTGAGCTGTTCGATTATCCGGACGGCATGATCCAGGTCGGGCGACCGATTGCTGAAATAATCCGCTACAACGCCGAACGTGGCTTATGTGGCCCCGGGGATCCTGACGAGCATGTGGCGCGGAGAGTGGATCGGATGCGCCAAGGCATCGCTCATACTTCCGAACGGCAATTTCCTAACGGGCGCGTGATCGAACTCAGCGGCAAGCCCATGCCAGGCAGGGGCTTCGTTATGAGCTTTACGGATATTACTGCCTTCCGAGAAGCCGAACGCGCCCTGCGGGAAGCTAACGAGCGTCTGGAACAACGTGTGGAAGAGCGGACCCGCGAATTGTCTCAACTCAACCAGGCCCTGACCGAGGCCAAGGGCAATGCTGAAGCGGCAAACCAGTCGAAGACCCGCTTCCTGGCAGCGGTGAGCCACGATCTGATGCAACCACTTAATGCTGCTCGCTTGTTCAACGCTGCGCTGACCCATCACGAGGGCCTTCCCTCCGACGCACGGGAGCTGGTCAACAACATGGACTCGTCGCTTCGCTCAGTCGAGGATTTGATTGCTGATCTTCTGGACATTTCTCGCCTGGAAAGCGGCCGCGTCAAAACCGAACTCACTACCTTTCCAATCAATACTCTTTTCGACACGTTAGGAGTGGAGTTCCGTGCTCTAGCCCAGCAGCAAGGAATCGATTTCCACCTTTGCGGCAGCCGACTGGTAGTTGAAAGCGATATCAAGCTGTTGCGCCGTGTCTTGCAGAACTTCCTGACCAATGCTTTTCGCTATGCTCGAGGCCACGTGCTTCTTGGCGTGCGCCGCCAAGGCGGTCATGTATTGCTGGAGGTCTGGGACCGAGGCCCTGGTATTCCTGAGGATAAACGTCAGGTGATCTTTGAAGAGTTCAAACGCCTCGACAGTCATCAGACGCGCGCTGAAAAAGGACTAGGGCTTGGTCTCGCCATCGCTGACCGCCTTTGCCGGGTTCTGGGCCATACGCTGGAGGTACGCTCCTGGCCCGGCCGTGGCAGCGTTTTCAGCGTACGCGTGCCTCGTGTCGCTGAAGTACCCAAGGCAGTACCTTCTGTAGCACTGGCTGAACCTATTACGGAGCCCTTACCAGGGGCACTTGTCCTATGCATCGACAACGAGGACAGCATTCTTACCGGTATGAGAAGTTTGCTTAGTCGCTGGGGATGTGAAGTCCATACTGCACGCAATCAGGAAGAATGCGAACAGCTCCTGGCTTCAGGTATACGCCCACATATTGTACTGGTGGACTTCCATCTGGACGATGGCAATACCGGGCTCGACCTTATGGTCTGGTTGCGCACTCGACTCGGACATACGCTACCGGGCGTTGTGATCAGTGCAGATGCACATCCGGATCGCATCAGTACCGTACAAGCAGCACGCGTGGACTTTCTACCCAAACCGGTAAAACCAGCTGCGTTAAGAGCCCTGGTCAGCCGCTACCTGACCCTGCGCTGAGAAAATGAGGATTCAAATTTTTAGGAATAAAGAATTCTGCAAAATAATCGCAAAAATTTCTTGCATTTTGATGAAGCCAAGCGTGATGCGGTCTACAAGGGTAATCCACAGAAGCTGTGGATAACTCTGTAGAAAACATGGTGGAAAGGTCGCGCAGGCTAGGAAGAATCGGGGCTTCGGTTAAACTGTCCATTTTTTAACCAACAAAAAAAATCCTTTAAAATCATATAGTTGCACAACAAGTATTCTTATAATTTTTTTTATCCCTAGGTAAGCGAAGCGCTTGACAAGTGAATTAGTGCTTGTGCACAAGTCATTTTTATAAGGGTTGACTGCTGGCCGTTTTTAAGGTTAGCCACCAGCCAACTGTGAGAAATTATTCCACTTCCGACCAGCGGAACGATTAGAGAGCCACGCGGACTTGAGCAGGGGTACGGCTCATCAAAACCTTTCCGGCGCGAACGGAATACAAGGGCAAGCCCTGGCTGCGAATCATCTCATAATCATCTGGTGCAGAAAGAATGAGCAGGTTGGCGGGACGCCCGACTTCCACCCCGTACTGATCTCCCAGACTCATCGCCCTAGCACTATTTACCGTCACCAAATCCAATGCACGCTGCAGATCGGAATACCCCAGCATGTGACAAATATGCAGACCCGCTTCCAAAACCCGGAGAATGTTGCCATTTCCGAGTGGATACCAGGGGTCGACAATGGAATCCTGCCCGAAACAGACGTTCATGCCTGCGTCCAGCAGCTCCTTGACGCGCGTTACGCCACGCCGTTTGGGAAATGTATCGAAACGGCCTTGCAGATGGATGCTTTCGGTCGGGCAGGAAACGAAACTGATCCCGGAACGTCCTAGCAGACGAAACAGTTTGGAGCAGTAGGCATTGTCATAAGATCCCATTGCCGTCGTATGGCTGGCCGTCACTTGAGCGCCCATTCCACGGCTACGGGCCTCTTCAGCCAGTACCTCAAGAAAGCGCGAATGTGGATCATCCGTTTCGTCGCAATGCACATCGACCAGACAGCCGGTCCGCTCGGCCAGATCCATAAGAAACTTCACGGAGCTGACGCCCTGCTCCCGCGTGTACTCAAAATGAGGGATACCGCCGACCACATCCGCGCCAAGTCGAATGGCCTCCTCCATCAACTCGCGGCCGTGGGGATAAGACTCGATGCCTTCCTGGGGAAAGGCTACGATCTGTAGGTCAATCAAATGACTCGTTTCTTCTCGAACCTCCAGCATGGCTTTAAGCGCTGCCAGGCTGGCATCGGTCACGTCCACGTGGGTACGAACATGTTGGATACCATGGGCCACCAGCGCTTCGATTGTCTTTTTCGCACGTTGCTTGGTGTCTTCCCCGGTAATGGTGGCCTTGCGTTCCCCCCAGCACTCAATGCCTTCAAATAAGGTGCCACTCATATTCCAGCGAGGCTCACCGGCTGTGAGAGTGGCATCCAGATGGATATGAGGCTCGACAAACGGAGGGACGACCAAATTACCCTGGGCATCTAGCGTCTCAGCTTCATGAGAAGTAAGTAGAGGAGCAGCAAGCGAAGACGCTTGAACATCGACAGCCGCAATACGTTCTTTCTCCAGGCGCACCGTGAACAAGCCTTCATGGTTGCGTAGACGGGCATTGATAATATTCATAAAGCTCTCCTCAGGCAGGCAGCCGCTAGATCATCAGCGCGACGGCAACATCCAAACGGTTATAAGTGTTATCCGATGACAGGGTATTTAGCGCTTCTATATGCTGAAGGCCAACGAACCGGACTGGTCGCGCCGGCCTCCCCTACTTCGAGCCAGAGCAGTTCCAGTCTGGGCAGGGCCAGTACATCCTTGGTGCTAAAATTCATGCGCTCGCACGCGCCTCTATGACTACTCGTGTCTTGAGCACGGTGCACATGACTATATAAGCCAGAGCGGCTACTAGAATGCCAACAACAGGCGCTACCCAAGGTGCCAGGAAGGCTCCTAAGACGCCTACACCATAAGCCAGCAGGCCTATCCAGTTAAAAGCAGGCAACTCGGCCGTGGCCAGGAGCGGATACTGCCCTTTATGTCGAAAGAAGAAATCCGCAGCGATTACGCCCCCCAAAGGCGGAATCACGGTGCCGAGTACAACAAGGTATGGTACGAGCATGTCGTACATGCCGAGCAAGGCCAACGCTGTACCTATGGTTGCTCCTACCAAAGTCACCGTACGTCGACGACGGGTACGCACCAAGTTGCAACCCGCTACGGCAAAATTGTAAATCGTATTGTCTTGAGTGCTCCATAAATTGAGCATGAGCATAGCGACCGCAGCCAGTGAAAAACCTTGGAGCAGTAGAACTTCGACCACATCGGGCTGTTGATAGACAATAGCGCCATAAGCACCAATCAGCACCATCAAGCCATTTCCAACAAAGAAGCCTCCTAGACTTGCCCATACAGCAACCTTGCCGGAACGCGCAAAGCGGGTCCAATTAGTAGCCTGGGTAGCACCGCTGACAAACGTTCCGAAAACCAGCGTGATTGCCATACCAATATCCATCTGCCCGGTGGGTACTACCGCCATCAAGCCTGCAAGACCGCCAATCTTGTTCGTAGCAACCCACATGGACAGTAATAAAAGCAAACACATGGCCGGCACAGCGATATAAGACAGGATTTCTAAACCTCGGTAGCCAATGTAAGCCGTGGCGCAGAAACCAAACCCGAATATCACCATAAGGATTAATACGGTAGTTTCGGAAAGCCCAAAAAACTTTCCCAACACCACAGCCACCGTAGCTGTTCCCCAGGCATACCAGCCTACCTGGGTAAAACCCAAGAGGAGGTCCGATAACTTACTTCCTACCTCTCCAAAACAGAAACGACCCATCAGGACAGAATTCAACCCGCTTCGATATGCAATGTATCCGAGTACAGCTGCATAAATGCCTAAGAGCAGATTGCCCACGGTCACGATCCATAACAGAGAAACAAAATCGAAGGCAACGCCGATCTTGCCGCCGGCAAACATGGTGGCGGTAAAGAAGGTAAATCCCAACAAAACCAGGGAGGTTGACCATAATCCTTTGCGCGACGACAACGGCACTTCGCTAAGCGGAAAGTCGTCTTCGTGAGTGTCTGTCTGACTCATGGTAGATCTCCGGGCCGATGATTGATCAGCGGAGAGTGCGAAGCGCGTGCCAGATCAAAGCACTTCACTCCGTCTTCTTTCTGGCACAGGTTTCGTTGGGCAACCAGCACAATTTCTGGCTTTCAGAAAGACATTCAGGTTACGATATGCGATGGCTACGCACAAAAGCTGACCACTCTTCAAGCCTTTCGCCTTGAAATGGTTCATTGCGGGCTCTATTTAAGGGATATTGTTTTCCCTTCCCTCCTCTGGCGTCATGCCTTTTCTGACTCCTTAGTCAGGCCTTACTCACAAATTGGCAAAAAGCTTGCATGAGAGCTTTTATCCATGCAGCAATTTGACGCGTGCTGCTGTCATATCCGCGTCATCGACTTATATTAAAAAAAGACTATGAATATATATCAGCAAACCCAAACCGCCATTCAGGCTCTTTCTAGTGCATTTGCACCGTTCGACTGCGTTATTGCCGCACCGAGCAAGAAAGGATTTTCATTCATCATTGTCAATGAGCATGGCGTAGCGCGTCATACCCAGCGACTTTATCAGGAAGAGTACAGCTGCCCTACACGGTTGCAGTCGGTCATCGAGCGTGCCCGCAAGGCCATCAACGCGTAACATCTTTCTTTATGCCTGTCCGACACGCGCCGCCCGGCAGCGTGATACGGTCAGCAGAGTTTGCCCTTTAGCTTGCTCCATCCAGTCTGACTGACGCAGCCCTTCTGCAGTAAAATCTTTTGCTTTTTCCCAAAAAACCCGTAGCGGCCACGAAGCGACACACTACGGGAAGACGAGGGAAAAAGAAGCGAGCTGCTTACCCGTTCCGCTGCTGCTTTCGCTTAGCCCGACGCGACAACATGTTCAAGCCTTCAATGACAGCTGAGAACGCCATCGCTGCATAGATATAGCCTTTAGGCACATGGGCGCCAAAGCCTTCAGCGATCAATGTCATGCCGATCATGATTAGAAAGCCCAGGGCCAGCATGACAACGGTTGGGTTGTTGTTGATGAAGCGAGCTAAAGGATCCGAAGCCACCAGCATCACGGTAACGGCCACAACGACCGCAATGACCATAATGGGCACATGCTCCGTCATCCCGACGGCCGTAATGATGCTGTCGATAGAGAAAACCATGTCCAGCATGAGAATCTGAACGATGGCCGAGGCGAAACCCATGGTTACGGCATTCTCTGTCGACTTGCCTTCGAATAGATCGCCTTCCGGAGCAGGGTCAACGTTGTGATGGATCTCTTTGGTTGCCTTCCAAAGCAAGAACAGACCACCGGCAATCAGGATCATGTCCTTCCAAGAGAAGCCCTGGCCAAACAACTCGATAACCGGCTCGGTGAGCTGTACGATCCAGGCGATGGTGCCCAACAATCCCAGCCGTAATACCAAGGCCAAGCCGATTCCGATCCGTCGTGCCCGGGTGCGCATATGCTCGGGCAGCTTGTTGGTAAGGATCGAAATAAAAATCAGGTTATCAATGCCGAGCACGACTTCCATCGTAATCAGCGTAGCCAATGCCACCCAGGCGGTTGGGTCGGCAGCAAGCTGCATTAGGTAATCCATGTAGCCTCTCTTAGTAAATGAAGACCTTTAAACAACTACTTAAGCATAGTCGCTAAAGGCAGCATCTACCCTGAGGCATCTGGCGAAGAGTCGTGTGAAAATTTCGTGAGTTAGCCGCCTGGATTTGTATCAAATCATGGAGACCCGAGGCTCCTTTGTTTATAGGCATTTTGGCATAACCCAGTTTTGGTTTAAGTGGAAATGTGAAATGGCACACATTTCCACAAGTGGAAGATTTTTATACTGCTATGCCTTGTGTTTGCTATCTCTGCAATCCAAGTAACAAATTCAATAAAAAAGAACTAAATTAACTCGACCGGTCTAATTGAGCCGAAAACTCAAAAAGCAAACATGATGTTTTGCCTTTTGACAGTCCTTGATTGATCTATTCGCCTGTCCTCTTTCAGAAGTGAATAGGAGCACGGCTTTCTACGGATTCGGCCGAGCATGCCGGTTTTGAAACAACTGCCTATACGACAAGGATAGAGCCAGCCTGGTTATTTAGTGCCAGGACATCAGCACCCAGATCGCAGATACGCGTATGTAGTACGGGAGCAATACGGATGCAGGAAAATAATACCCACCCTCATAGTAATTTTGCACAGACCTCTCTAGAGCAAGCCCCACAACAGAGAACAGATAAATTTGTTCAAGGTCTTAAGGAGCGCTTGCCGGTTCATTTGAAAGACTCTTTTACTCCTGATCAACTAGCAGCCCTTCAGCTGATCTTTGGAGCCCGCGCATGGGGCCGCCATACGCTGGATTACCGTACCAACCTTACCTTCTGGCGAAAACGCTATTATTTAATTCTACTGGCGGGCCATAGCAGCTCAGCCCCCACTCGGAATTCGTCCGAAGTCAGTCTGTTCCTTAAAGCGTTCATTACAGGCCTGTTGATGCTCTGCTCGCTTGTCGCTGCCACCGTACTTGTTGTTCTAGTGTTGTATCTAATGAAATCTGCCTTGAACATTAACTACCTGCCAGACTTCTCGTTTGGTGTGTGGGATAGCTTCAAGGATATCCTCTAGCGCAGCGCTGTCTCCTGTTGAACAATTGGCGAGCATGAAGCCACGCTGCTCCTGGTTTGTGCTCGCCCTAACGCATAAAGCATCATTAAAGCGCTATCTGACCTCAGCCATGAGTTGAGTGTCCGGCGTATCCTTGCGTTTTCTAGCGCCCGCTGCGCTCTCGACCCTGCTGCCCTCCGTAGAATCCTGCCAGCCTAGGGCCGTCCTGCGTTCGTTCCTTTCGAAACCATGACAACATGCAATACGGTTTTTTAAACGCTTGCCAAATACCATCCAAACGCCAAAAATCCATGTTTACCTAAATCGTATGCGCCAGAGGGAAGTTCTTCTTGAAGTCTGAGCGTCAGTACACTTGTAGTGCAAAAGCCCAACACAACATCGTTCAGGTGGCCATCAAGCTCTTCAGACGCTCCGGCTTCAGGTGCTTTGCAACCTGGAATATGGTTCAGGAGGTCGGTAGAGAGCTATCACCTGTGGGTTACCATTTCGCTAATAGTCCTGCCTGGTCCCACCTTGATGCCATACCCTTTACTCAGTACGGTGTTGGCTTTTCTTCAATAGGTCAACATTGATGCCGGCCCGCTGGTCTTGCTCAAGCCCATCGCCCAGCGAGACTGTGCTGGCCAGAGGCAAATAGAAACGTCTAACCGCCATGCTTCTGTTTATTACGTCTTTTCATTTATGCCTTTTCCAGAGGATCACCATGCCCTATTACACAATCCGGCTTTATCTAACCGGTGCGGCTACCCCGTCATGAGCGACCAGCGTCATGATATTCGCCTCCTTGATCTGCTTCTGGCGTTGACTGCCAGCTTCGTCCTGCTTCTGGCACCCTTTGAGCAGGCGGGAGGCTATACGGACCCTATGGATTTCACTCACTGTGCAATACACCTGACAGCCTTGCCCTTCCAAGGATTGAGCGAAAGGGTCATGCCGTCTGTCCTAATGAGTGTGGTGGGCGCTTAGTGAAGCATCACTGCCCCGGTTTCAGCCCTTCAGGCTTGCACAGTGAACAACGCGACCATGACCCGACCTGCTGACTGGATCATTTGCGAACATTGCGACTCGGTCTATCTCCGAACACTGCTCGCCAAAGGCGAATCTGCCCACTGCATACGGTGCAGTGCCCTGCTTGAGCGCGGGCGCCGGTTCAATATCGAGCAATTGCTTGCTCTAACCGTCGCAGCCGCCATTCTGTTTGTATTCGCAAATGTCTTTCCGGTCATTCATATCAGTCTGCAAGGCCTGAGCAACGAGGCTACGCTGTGGCAGTCCGTCGAGGCCCTGGCGCAAGGCCGTATTACAATGATCGCCCTGGTAGCAGGAATCGCCATCATTTTGGCTCCCCTGCTGCAAATCCTGTTGCTGGGCTGGGTGCTAGGCCATGCCTATGCGGGGCAGATCGCCCCCGGCTTCAAGCTGTGCATGCGTTCGCTCGAACATCTACGCCCCTGGAGTATGCTCGAGGTCTGTCTGCTGGGTATTCTGGTTTCTATCGTAAAGCTGGCGGGCATGCTGCACGTCTCGCCCGGTATGGGGTTATGGGCGATGGCAATGCTGACTGTGCTGATTTTGCTTATTGCAGGCAAGGACATCCGCCGACTCTGGGATGACCTGGAGGTAACTTCCCGATGAATACACCGCCTTATGCACGGGAGCTTGGGCTGTGTCTTTGTCATACCTGTGGTTATGCCTGCTCGCTTGATGCCCATAAATGCCCACGCTGCGAGTCGGTGGTGCATGCACGCAAAACCAACAGCCTCGCCCGTACCTGGGCGCTCCTTCTTGCTGGGCTCATCTTTTACATCCCGGCCAATCTGCTCCCCGTGATGTTCACAAATATGCTCGGTAGCGGCAGCGAAAACACCATCATGAGTGGCGTGATCGAGTTTTGGAAAGGCGGATCGTGGGATATCGCGCTGCTGATTTTCATTGCCAGTATTGCAGTGCCCTGCGTGAAGTTTGCCGTACTCGGAACGCTGTTGATTACCTGTCAGCGCCGCAGCCGCTGGGCCATGCGTGAGCGGGCAAAGCTGTATCGTTTCGTGGAGCTGATTGGCTACTGGTCGATGCTCGACGTATTAGTTGTCGCCTTGGTAGCGGCTCTGGTGCAATTCCGGACGTTGAGCAGTATCGAGCCGCGAATCGGCATTTTGTTTTTTGGTCTGGTTGTTGTGCTGACAATGCTGGCCGCCATGAGTTTTGACCCCCGCCTGATCTGGGACGCTGAGGTAAATGATGTCCGCTAACCAACCTTCCTCCTCTATACCTGCCCCCCCTAGCCCAGAGGTGAAGAAACGCCGCTTCAGCATTTCGCTGGTCTGGCTGGTACCCATCGTGGCAGGGCTTATCGGCCTGTCCATGGTGATCCACAGTATTTTATTAGCCGGTCCGCAAATCCAGGTCAGCTTCGAAACGGCCGAAGGCCTGGAGGCCAACAAGACCCAGGTCAAGTATAAGAATGTTGTCATTGGCATTGTTACGGATATTGTTTTGAGCGAGGACCGGACCCATGTCACGGCCACCATCGAGCTAAACAAGTCTGCTCAGCCGTTTACCCGTGAAGACACCCAATTCTGGGTGGTGCGCCCCCGCATCGGGACCAGTGGAATATCCGGCTTCGACACGCTACTGTCAGGTACTTTTATTGGCGCAGACGCGGGCCGTTCGGAAGTCACTAAAAAAGACTTTATCGGCCTGGAAAACCCGCCTGCGGTTACTTATGGCGAGAAAGGCAAGCGCTTTACGTTGCACACCGATGACCTGGGTTCGCTGGATATCGGATCACCAGTGTATTACCGGCGTATCCAGGTAGGCCAGGTTATTGCCTATAGCCTGTCTCCAGATGGCAAAGGCGTCGACATTCAGGTTTTCATCAATGCGCCTAACGACAACTTCGTGACGGACGACTCGCGGTTTTGGAATGCCTCGGGCGTTGACGTTACGGTGGGTGCCAACGGAGTGCGGGTCGACGCTCAATCACTTTCTTCCATCGTGGCAGGAGGCATCGCCTTCCGCGAACCGAATTACAGCCCCGACGCCAAACCGGCCAAGGAGCATCATGAATTCACGCTGTTCAAGGACCAGCAGATGGCCTTGTCGCCTCCTGATGGCGAACCACGCTACGTGCAGATGCGCTTCGATCAATCGTTACGCGGCTTGAGCGTGAACGCACCGGTCGAATTCCTGGGCGTAAACATTGGCCGAGTCGTTTCCGTCGATCTGGACTACGACCCCGTCTCCAAAGACTTTCCCGCCGTGGTCGGAGCGGTTATCTATCCGAATCGATTGGGAAAAGCTCATGACAAACTGGTGCAGAGCGTTGGAGGCGAGAGCGAAGAACAGACAGCCCACCTGCTCAAAACGCTGGTAGATCGTGGGCTGCGCGCCCAGGCCCGTACAGGAAACGTCCTGACGGGGCAGCTTTATATCGCCTTTGCCTTTGACCCCAAAGCGCCCAAAGTCAAGTTCAACCCTAGTACCAAGCCCTTGCAGGTGCCGACCGTACCCGGCAGCTTTGATAAGTTACAGGAACAGTTGCAGGCTATGATCGATAAGATCAGCAAGCTGCCCATCGATCAGATTGCTACCAACCTAAACGGCAGCCTGGCAGAGTTGCAAAAGACAATGAAACAGGTGAACGGCGAAATGTTGCCGCAGATGCATCAAACGCTGGCGCAGGCCCAGAAGACATTGGAAACCGCCAATACGACTCTTGCGGAAGACTCACCGGAGCGCCAGCAGCTAACGCAGGCCTTGGACGAGGTTCAGCGTACCGCACGCTCTGTCCGGGTACTCTCCGACTATCTGGGACGTCATCCAGAGGCCTTGCTACGCGGACGTGCCAAAGAGGCGGCCCCCAAGTCCTATGAGGGCACATCCACCTCCCGCGATATTGAACAGGAGCCGTAAACCATGACCTTTCTTCGCTCACTGGCCGTGGGTACGACTCTGCTAGGCGTAGCAGCCTGCAGTTCAGCACCAACTCGCTACTACACTCTTATTTCACCGATGACGCCGGTTTCAACAGCTGTCTCGAACGAGAAGGCGCCTTTCCAACTGGAAGTTCTGCCAGTGCGCATGCCGGTCCAGGTGGATCAGCCGCAGCTGGTTGTCCGCCAGAGCAATGGCAGCCTGGCCATATTAGAGACCGAACGCTGGACGGCGCCGCTGGCAGACGAATTCCACGATGCCCTGGCCAGCCAGCTGGAGCAAAGCTTGGGAGTCCGTGATCTGGCAGGACTGCCCAAGAATGCCGGACTGCCTATCGTCAGCTTGCGTACTGATGTACGACGTTTCGATTCAGCGCCGAATAGCTATGCGTTGATTGATGTAGTCTGGAGTCTGGGCCTACGCGGCGAAGGCACTACCCGACGCCATCTCACGTGTAGCAGCGTGGTTCGGCAGCCTTCCGGCGAGGGTTTCGAAAATCTGGTGCTAGCCCACCAGCAGGCAGTAAATCAGCTGGCGGAGACCATTGCCCAGACCGCCAGGGCGTGGGTACTACGGGCGGAGACACCCTGCCCCTCTCGCTAACGACCCGTACCGTGTCTGGCTCAGTTTTACTATGAGCCGGACACCTTTCAACAGGACTAACCGGCCAGCTCCAAGGCGTTCGTATTGATAAGCACCAGCCTTATTGGCTAATTCCTTTTCAAGGATCATAGGGGCATGTTTACCAGCAACACCCAGTAGTTGCTTAGAGTTGCTGCCAGGCATCCCAGTAAGGAGGATCACCGAGATATTCGAACAGGAAGTCCAGAAAAACCTTTACTTTGGTGGAACGCAAACGATTCTCTGGGTAGATGAGATGGATGGCATTAGTCTCCAACTCTTCGGAGCCTTCCCACTCTGTCAGAAGCGGAACCAACGCCCCGCTACGCAGGGATTTATAGACCAGCCAAGTCGGAAACAGCACGATCCCCTCGCCCATGATTGCCGCCTCCAGCAGGCTTTCCGCATTGTTGCTGCGGAAACTGCCTTGAGCCGGATAAGCACGGAACGCAGCAGACGCCTCGGCACGGAAGTACCACTGCCGCGTGCCTCGTACTCCCTTGTAGACCAGGCAATTGTGATGTACGAGATCCTCTGGCCGTTGAGGATTGCCGTGCCGCTCCAGATAAACCGGCGCAGCGCAAACCATGAAACGCTGCATGCCTAGCGGACGCGCTACCAAGCTCGAATCGTCCAGCCGCCCAACACGAAAGGTAACATCGGCCCCTTCTTGTACCGGATCGATAAATGCATCCGTCAGCGTCATCTCAACGTCGATCCGCGGGTAACGCTTCTGAAACTCGACTAATAAAGGCACCAGATGCAGGCGACCCAAGGCGATAGCGGCATTGAGCCGGAGCGTGCCGCTCGGCTCGGCCGTATCGCCGTCAATTTGCTCGGCGGCCATGTCCAACTGTGCCAGTGCCTCTCTTACCTGCAGGTAATAGCGCTGCCCCGCCTCGGTCAGCCGTACCGCACGAGTGTGTCGGTACAAGAGTCGCTGCCCCAAGGCTGTTTCTAGCGCGGAGATATGCCGGGAGACCGAAGAAGCAGGCAGGTGAAAGTCTGCAGCTGCCTGAGTAAAGCTGCCTGCCGAGGCGACGCGAACAAATAGCCGTAATGCCACCAACGAAATGGAATTGTTCATAAGACAATAAAGTTTTGCTGAAGAATCGATTGTTCGAATTATGACAACTTTGTAGCGTAGCGCATTGTTTTTAGCAGGAATGAACATGCAACACGCATTGATTTTACTTTTGGTACTGGTCGCCGGAATGGGACTTTCTATAGAGGCCGGGCTGCTAGGTCCGCTTGGTGAAGAAGTCGGCCATTTCTCAGCCACGCTTTCTATTTTTCTCGTTGGCGCTTCGCTGCTGACTTTTGCGCTGATATTCGCTCGTCCCAGGATGAGTGAAATGTTCCGCCAGCCGCGCTGGCTTCTGGTCGGCGGCATTTTGGGACCGATCTATGTTGTAGTTTTGACTATCGCAACGCCGCTCATAGGTGTGGGCATGACCATGGTAGGCATTCTCTGCGGCCAGGTCGGCGCCAGCCTAGTCATCGATCATTACGGACTGCTCGGCAGTGCACGTCGCCCCGTCGATCAGTATCGCGCTCTGGCCTTCGTACTGATTCTTGCAGCCCTCTGGCTGATTCACTGAGGTAACGTTTTATGCTGCTATTTATCGTTTTGCTGGCCGTGCTCGGTAGTGGCGCCGTGCTTAGTGCCCAGTCATCTATCAACGGGCGTCTCGGGGCGAAAGTAGGTGTTCTTGAAAGCGCCTGGCTCACCTTTGCTAGCGGCGCGCTGTTGACCTTCCTATTGATGTTCTTTTTCGAGACGCCTCATGCAGAGACTTTATTCACCGCTCCCAAATGGCAACTCATTGGTGCTCTGTTTGGCGTGGTGTATATGCTGGCCATGGTATTCGCCATTCCCCGTGTCGGCACAGCCGCCGCTACGGTAGCCGTTATTACAGGGCAACTGCTGATGAGCCTGCTAATCGACCACTTTGCCTGGCTGGGGAATACCGAACGCCCGCTCGACTTATCCCGCCTGGCCGCCGTCGCCCTGCTGTTCGGAGCGCTGATATTGATCTATCAGAGCAACTCTCGACAGGAGCGTGTAACCCCGGTCGAAAACTAGCAGATCTCTATTTGCCAAGCCCCTTATTACCGTAGTGTGTTTGCCCCCATGCCAACATTTCGCCAAGCAGTGCCCTGAGTACTGCTTGCGTACTGTTGGCTAGGTCTTCTCGGTATGCAAACGGCTCGACCTCATCCATATAAGTGCTCTGCGCCAGTTCCAGTTGCACAGCATGAATACTCGCAGCCGGATGGCCGTAGCAACGGGTGATATGGCCACCTTTGAAGCGTCCATTGAGGACATAGGTGTAGCCTTCTGCCCCAGCACAAATTGCCTCAAGGCGCTCGGCCATATCCGGCGCACAACTCGCGCCATTGAAGGTACCCAGGTTGAAGTCTGGTAGCTTGCCTTCAAACAGACGCGGAATATGCGAGCGGATCGAGTGTGCATCGAACAGGAGCGCATAACCAAACACCTGCCGCATACGCTCTAACTCAGCGGCCAGGGCCCGGTGATAGGGACGCCATATTTCGTCCAGGTATCGGGCGCGCTCTTTGGCCGATGGGGCCTTACCCTCCAGAAACAGCGGCTCGCCTTCAAATAGCGTATCGGGATACAAACCGGTCGTGGCACCTGCATAAAGCGGCGTGTCGTCCTCTGAGCGGTTCAGGTCGATCACGAAGCGAGAATAATGGGCGCTAAGTACACTGGCACCCAGCTCGGCGGCGAAGTCATACAGCCGTGGAATATGCCAGTCGGTATCCGGCAGGCTGCGGGCTGCATCAACCAGACCCGCTTCAACGGCGGGCGTTAACTGCGTTCCGGCATGGGGCATGCTGATCAGTAGCGGTACTCGACCCTGCATAAACGTTAGAACGTTATCCATGAGTTATCTCCTTGCCGTGATAAACGATGCGCTTGGGTAAATCCCCGCCTAACCAGTAGGCTAGGTCGGCTGGTCGCTCGACCTCCCAGGCAATGAAGTCGGCCACCTTACCGGCTTCCAGCATGCCATGAGACTTTGCCAGGCCCAGCGCCTTGGCAGCATGGGTGGTGACGCCCGCCAGGGCTTCTTCCGGGGTCAGGTGGAATAATGTGCAGGCCATGTTGAGCATCAGCCGCAAGGACAAAACAGGTGAGGTGCCAGGGTTCATGTCTGTGGACAAGGCAATAGGCACACCTTCCCGGCGCAGCGCATCGATAGGCGGAAGCTTCGTTTCACGCAGCAGGTAGAACGCGCCGGGCAAGAGAACAGCAACCGTACCGGAGGCAGCCATAGCCTTCACGTCGGCTTCCGTCATGTATTCGAGGTGATCGGCCGACAGCGCCTGATAGCGCGCCGCCAAGCTGGAACCGCCCAGGCTCGATAGCTGTTCGGCATGCAGCTTGAGCGGCAGGCCCAACGCCTGCGCTGCTTGAAAGACACGCTCGACCTGCGCGGGCGAAAACGCCAGGTGCTCACAGAAAGCGTCTACTGCATCGACCAGTCCTTCATTGGCCAGAGTGGGCAGGATCGTCTCGCAGATATACGTCACGAACTCATCGGATCGCCCAACATATTCAGGCGGTAAGGCATGGGCCGCCAGACAAGTAGCACGTACCGTCAAGGGCAGCGCTTGGCCCAACTGCCGCGCCACACGCAGCATCTTGCGCTCGGCATCCAGATTCAGCCCATAACCGGATTTTATTTCTACGGTAGTCACACCCTCGCGTAGCAGACTCGCCAGTCGCTTCCGAGCGCCAGCAAATAGCTCCTCTTCACTGGCTTCACGGGTAGCACGTACTGTGCTGGCGATGCCTCCGCCCGCCTTGGCAATTTCGGCATAGCTGACGCCTTGCAGGCGTTGCTCGAATTCGCCGCTGCGGTTGCCACCAAATACGGTATGGGTATGACTGTCAATTAACCCTGGCGTGACCCAGGAGCCCTTGAGATCATGGGTTTCGTCATAGGGTTGGGCCGGAACGGCACGGCGCGGGCCGATCCATTCGATACGGTCATCCTGGGTAACCAACGCCCCGTCTTCGATAGTGGAATAGGCACCGTCTTTCATCGTGGCGAGATGGCAGTGTTGCCAGAGGCGTTTCATAGTGGTGCTCCTTGCTGAAAAAATGAAGGCGACCCTGGCTGCGCATACGCTCTACCCAACCCGCCGCTGTACAAAGCGGTTCACATAGTCGTCTGCCGGCTGGTCGAGGATTTCTCGCGGTGTACCAACCTGGATCAATTGACCATCGCGCAGGATAGCAATGCGATTGCCGAGGCGCAGAGCCTCGTCGAGATCGTGGGTAATAAAAACGATGGTTTTATGCAAGGTACGCTGCAAGGCCAGGAGCTGATCCTGCATCTCGGCGCGGATAAGCGGGTCGAGGGCGGAAAAAGCCTCGTCCATCAGAAGAATCTCGGTATCTGCTGCCAACGCGCGGGCCAGTCCGACGCGTTGGCGCATACCGCCGGAAAGCTGATGCGGCCACTTACGCTCGTACCCCTTCAGTCCCACGGCGTCGATCCAATGCATGGCCCGCTCATGGCAGGTAGCTTTGCTCTCGCCCCGGATCTTGAGGCCATAAGCTACGTTGCCAAACACGCTCTTGTGCGGCAACAGGCCAAAGCCCTGAAAAACCATGCTGACTCGGTGCCGACGAAAATCCCGTAGCCGCGGCATGTCGTAAGTGAGAATGTTCTCGCCATCGACACGGATCTCACCGCTGGTAGGATCGATCAGCCGATTGAGATGACGCACCAGGGTCGACTTACCTGAGCCAGACAACCCCATGATGACGAAAATCTCGCCCGCCTCGATAGCCAGGGACAAGCCGTTAACCCCTACTACGCAGCCCGTCTGCGCTAATACATCGTCCTTGCTCAGCCCTTGTTTCAGAAGAGCCAATGCAATGTCTTCCTTGCGACCAAAAATCTTGTAGACGTTATCAACAACAATCTTCATCGCTCAGCCTCATAGCGCGAACGCCCGTAGGCCTGGGTGATGCGATCAATAACCACGGCCAGAATGACGATAGCGAGACCCGCTTCGAGCCCTTTACCTACGTTTAGCGTCTGAATACCGACCAGCACTTCTTCACCCAAACCGCGGGCACCGATCATTGAGGCGATAACCACCATGGACAGCGCCATCATGGTGGTCTGATTGATACCGGCCATGATGCTGGGCAGGGCTAGCGGTAGTTGCACGCCGAACAGCTGCTGCCAGGGATGAGCGCCGAACGCATTGACGGCTTCCATAACTTCCCTGTCGACCTGGCGGATCCCCAAATCAGTCAGACGGATCAGAGGCGGCGCAGCGTAGATCACCGTGGCAAAGATGGCGGGAACCTTGCCCAGGCCGAACAACATAAGCACAGGGATCAGGTACACGAAACTGGGCATCGTCTGCATGATGTCGAGCAGAGGCAGTAGCACAGTACGCAGCCGATTGCTGCGGGCACACAGGATGCCCAGGGGAATACCGATCACGACGGCGATGAGTGTGGCGACCAGCATGAGTGCCAAGGTCTGCATCAGCTTGTCCCACAGGCCAACCGCGCCCACCAGAAACAGCAGGCCAGTTAAAACGATGGTTGGGACGAGACGGCGAGTCGCGTGGTAGGCGATACCTGCCACGATGATCAGGAGCAGCCACCAAGGGGTAGCCCTGAGCAGCCCCTCGATCTGGACAATAACCTGAAGCAAGGTATCGGAAAGGTGACGAAACAGATCGCCATAGTGTGTGACCAAGGCATCCACCCAGCCATTGACCCAATCGGCGATGGAAAAGGTAAGGGAGTCAGGAAACATGGGAGGCCTCCTTCCGGGCGGCGAGCCAGACTACTACCGGCTGCAAGACCGGCCTTGTCGGATTTCGGCAAGCACAGCACACCATTTAAAGCGCCGCCTCGATCTTTTGAGCTGCAGCTCTGTTTACCCAGGCTTTCCATATATCTGGATGCCTTTTTATAAACTCGCGGGCTGCTGTAGGAGCCTCCTGCTTTTTCTCAGCCTGCTCCGCCAGTGCCGTGTTCAGCAGGTCAATGGGCACGTTGACCTTTTCCAGTACAGCTACCAGCTCTGGAGCGTCACTATAAAATGCCTTGGATAACCCGACCTGAACCTGAATACTTTTGTCCACGCCCGGCCTTTCCTTTAACTTGACCATGTCGACCCGGCCCAATAAAGGGGTGGGCGACCAGTAATACGTCAGGATCGGCTGCTTGCGCTTGAAGGCCGAGACGATAGCTGCATCTAGCGCCGGCCCGGTTCCAGGGCGAAAATTGGTGTAAGTGCCTTCCAGACCATAATCTTTAAGCATGCGGGTATTTTCCAACTCACACGTCCAGCCGGCTGGGCAGTTATAAAAACGACCCTTGCCAGGCTCCTCAGGATCACGAAACAGCTCGGCGTATTGAGGTAGATCACTGATGGCGTTAAGGTCCGGTGCCTTGGCATCAGGGCCTTCGATCAGGTAGCGCGGTACGTACCAGCCCTCCGTTGCACCCTTGATCGGCGCACCGACACCTACAACCTTGCCAGCCTCAGCTGCCTTGTTCCAGACCTCGCTACGCCCGACCCACTCCTCGGCAAAGATCTGGATATCATTGGTCGACAGTGCCGACTCCAGCGTAATCGAATTACCCGGCACGCTATCGACCCGGCAGCCATAACCCTCTTTCAAGACGATCGACATCAGTTCGGTGATCAAGATGCCGCTTTCCCAGTTCACGCCAGCAAATTTGACCGGTTTGCCTGACTCACACCACCCTGCTGCCTGAGCGGAACCGGCTGCTACGAGTAGTGCTACTGCCATTCCTGCTATCCGTATACGCATCGCTGAGATTCCTCCGGTCTGATCCATCGAATCCGCTCGGGCGGATATCATGACTATCAGCGATACGACAGCGAGACGGGCAAATGACTCAACGGGAGCGGCTCGGGCCGCTTCGCCGTATTACGGCTTCTCAAGTGATCATTGGCAGGTTGAGCCCTTGTTCTTTCGCACACTCAATGGCGATTTCATACCCGGCATCAGCATGACGCATCACACCGGTGGCCGGATCGTTATGCAGGACTCGGGCTATACGCTCGGCAGCTTCGTCGGTGCCGTCACAGACGATGACCATTCCTGCATGCTGCGAGAAGCCCATACCTACCCCACCGCCGTGGTGCAAGGAAACCCAGGTCGCCCCGCTAGCCGTATTGAGCAGCGCATTAAGCAGCGGCCAGTCGGAGACGGCATCGGAGCCATCGCGCATGGCTTCGGTCTCACGATTGGGACTGGCGACCGAGCCGGAGTCCAGATGGTCACGGCCGATTACGGCCGGCGCCTTCAATTCGCCGCTGCGCACCATCTCGTTGAAGGCCAGACCCAGCTTGGCCCGCTGGCCGAGGCCGACCCAACAGATACGCGCCGGCAGGCCCTGAAAGCTGATGCGCTCCCTGGCCATGTCCAGCCAGCGGTGCAAGTGAGCATCGTCCGGAATAAGCTCTTTGACTTTGGCATCGGTCTTGTAAATGTCGTCAGGGTCGCCTGACAGCGCTGCCCAGCGGAACGGCCCTACCCCCCGGCAAAACAAGGGCCGGATATAGGCCGGGACGAAGCCAGGAAAGTCGAATGCCTGCTCAACGCCCTCATCCTTGGCCATTTGCCGGATGTTGTTGCCGTAATCAAAGACCGGTACTCCCATCTTCTGAAAGGCCAGCATAGCCTCTACATGCTCGGCCATAGACTGTTTAGCCGCCTTGACTACAGCTGCCGGCTCGGTTTTGCCACGGGCGCGGTAGTCGTCCCAGGTCCAGCCCTTGGGGAGATAACCATTGAGCGGGTCATGGGCGCTGGTTTGGTCGGTCACCATGTCCGGTCGTACACCGCGACGCACCAGTTCCGGCAAAACCTCTGCCGCATTGCCATGCAAGGCGATGGAAACCGCCTTGCCTTCAGCCGTATACCGCTCAAGGCGTGCCAGCGCGTCGTCCAGATCCTTGGCCTGCTCATCCACATAACGGGTCTTCAGGCGGAAGTCGATGCGGCTCTGCTGACATTCAATATTCAGCGAGCAGGCGCCTGCCAGCGTCGCGGCCAGCGGCTGCGCTCCTCCCATCCCTCCTAGACCAGCAGTCAGCACCCAGCGGCCGTTGAGGTTGCCTTCGTAATGCTGGCGTCCAGCCTCAACAAAGGTTTCATAGGTTCCCTGAACAATGCCCTGGCTACCAATGTAGATCCAGCTGCCAGCCGTCATCTGGCCGTACATCATCAGGCCCCTGGCATCGAGTTCATTGAAGTGCTCCCAATCTGCCCAATGCGGTACAAGGTTGGAGTTAGCAATCAGTACGCGTGGAGCGTTCGAGTGGGTTTTGAACACGCCGACCGGCTTGCCCGATTGCACCAGCAGGGTTTCGTCGGCCTCCAGTGCTTTCAGCGCAGAGACGATAGCGTCAAAGCATTCCCAGTTACGAGCTGCCCGGCCGATACCACCGTAAACAACCAGCTCGTTGGGATTCTCCGCCACCTCTGGATCGAGGTTATTCATCAGCATCCGCAGCGGCGCTTCGGTCAACCAGCTTTTAGCGTTGAGTTCGGTACCACGCGGGGCGCGAACAGTGGTGTCACGGTAACGGGTAGGCTCGGACATAACGGCTCCTGGGGTTCAAACGTAACAGAACAATGCATGTATTAACTTGTATATACAAGCAAAGCAAATACAGGGCCAGCTAAGAGCTAAGCCCTGTTATTCAAAGTAAACGCTTGCCTACCAGTACCACCTAACCTGAAAACGCTCGTAAAAAGAGCCACTGCGCGCTTTAAGGGGGCACAAAAGAGTGGAGAAATAGCACCGACCCGGCTTATGCCACGATGGGATACCCCGCCGCGACAGCATTGTGTTTCGCCTGAAGAATGCTGTGGTAATCCTCAAGCGAGGCAGGTACAAATCCGGTAATAGCCAATGTTTCAGCCAGCTGTGGCCGCTCTTGTAATACGGCGTTCAAGGCCGCTAGCACCTGTTCGCATTCTTCGGCGCTACGATGCAGGGCTGTAATGATAGGCAGCGCAGGCGTAAGGGCCGTTTGTTGGAGGCAACGAACATCCTTCAGGCGCTCCGGCGCATACCGCTCCAGATACCCCCAGGTAACGGCATCAATGGCCGACAACTCTGCGTCTCCCTGACTGATAAGCACCAGGCTGTTCACATGGGCCTCGCTGACCTTGACCTCGCCGAAGAAGCGCCCTCGTTCAGCCAGAGGCGCTACCTCCTGCCGCAGCAGATTCATGCCGCTGTTGGAATCCAGCGCATTGAGAACGATCTTGCTGCCGCGAAAATCGGCCAGCGTGGCGCGTACATCATCGGCCCGAACCACGATGAAACTGGAGTGCTGATTACCCTGGCAGCCCGGCAGGGCGTAACAAGGGGTAGCGACTACCTGCACACGCTCCTGTAATCGCGTCATCACAGGATAACCGCAGCTTTGTGAAAACAGGAGATCAGGATCGGTCCACTGGGCATACAGGTCATCCGGCGGCAGCTGCTGCCCCGCAATACCCAACCGCTCGAACACGGCGTCAATAAAGGCCTCGCTGGCCTCACGGATACAAGCCGGCTCGGTATACATCGGCAGGCTGGAAAATACAGGCATTGAACCCTCCGGTTATTGATCTTTTAACGCCGCATCCACACGGGCCACAGCCTCTTCAGGCATCCAGGCAGACCAGAGTTCACGATGCTGCTTGAGAAAAGCGAGGCTCACCTTATCAGCGTCCTGATGCTTTCCTGCCATATCGCCCAGGATTTGATTGAAGAGCGGCAGCGGCACCTGCACCTTTTCAAACAACTGCACCAGTGCCGGAGCCTTGTCGTGGAAGTCACGCGAAACGCCAATCGTGATTTTTGCTGGCAATGAGCGCGACGGTTTGGGTGCCGGATTCCTGGGGTCGGACAGTGTCTCCCAGGCCTCCTCACTAAACGGTGGCTCTTCCAGCTGGACAAGCTTGAAGCGTCCCATCAGCGGTGTGGGCGACCAATAATAAAACAGGATCGGCTCCTGACGGCGGATGGCGGTACTGATGGCGGTATCCAGCGCTGGCCCCGTGCCGGTGCGGAAATTCGTGTAGCTGTCGGTCAGCTGGTAGGCCTTGAGCTTTTGCGTGTTGACGATCTCGCAGGTCCAGCCGGTAGGACAATTATAAAAACGTCCCTTGCCTGGAACTTCCGGGTCCTTGAACAAGGCCTTGTACCTGGGCAGGTCATAAACTGACTTGAGCCCAGGTGCCTTAGCCTCAACGCCGTTTTGTGGATCGCCTTTGACCACATATTCCGGCACCCACCACCCCTCGGTAGCGCCCTTTACCGTTTCCCCCACAGCAAACACCTTGCCGGCCTTTTCCGCAGCCCGCCAGGACGGACTACGCCCAGCCCATTGCTCGCCGGTCACTTGAATATCGTTTTGCGCCAGGGCGTTTTCCAGCATCACGGTATTGCCTGGGATCGCATCCGTCTTGCAGCCATAGCCCTTTTCGACCAAAAAGCGCAGGAGTTCTGTAGTAAACATACCGCTCTCCCAGTTAAGTCCGGCAAACACTACCGGCTTGTCATAGGGACAGGTCGCCTCAGCGGCCCGGGCACTGTGTACCGTGCCCAAGGTAGACGCCAGCGTAACAACCAGGACAGGCAGAGGGATGCGCATGCAGTGCTCCTTATGGTCTGGTGGTGAACCGTGCCATCAGAATACTCAGAGTGACGGGATTCTTCTGGATAGAACGCAGCGGCGCGCAAAAGCTCAATTCATTACACCGACTCGGCCTCCCCCCCTTTGCCTTGTCTCACCCGTAGGCGAGACAGGAGGCTAATTGTGTCAGGCCTCGGCCTTTGTTTTTTTCCGGTAGGACATGGAATCGTCGATACGCTTGAGGATGTAGTCACCTGCCGCCACGGGCGGGTACAGGCTGGTAGCCGGATCGATCCCAAGATCACAGGGGTCCACAATGGCGCTGTAGGTTGGATCAAAAAAGGTCGCGATGGAGTAGCGTTCGTGGCCGGACTTATTGATGACGCGATGTAGCGTCGAGCGGAAGCGGTCGTTTGACCAGCGTGCCAGCAGGTCGCCTACATTCACGACCAGGCTGCCTTCGATAGGCGTGGCGTCAATCCAACGCTGTGTTCCCAGTTCACGCACTTGCAGACCGCCGCTGTTGTCCTGATAGAGCAACGTGATGCAGCCATAGTCGGTATGCGGGGCCACGCCGAACTGGTCCGCTTCGGCCATGGGAGGATGCGGGGGGTAGTAGACCATCTGGGTGCGTTGCAGAGGCTTGGTGTATTTGTCGACGAAGAAATCCTGTTCGATCCCCAGCCCGACGGCCACGGCGCGTAAAAGGTCCGCACCGGCCAGGCCAATCTCGTGATAATAGGCGCCCAACGCCTCCCTGAGCCCGGGCATGAAGGCTGGCCACTGGTTCGGCCCCCGCAAGGCTTCGCCCGCCAGTACACATGGATCATCCTCCGGTAATTCCAGACCGATACTGAAGAACTCTTTGTAGTCCGGCTTGGTGGCCTCGTACATCAAAGCCCCGCCCAAGCTATGAAAACCCCGATGTCGTGTATTAACTGCGACCTGCCTTTTGATTTCGGTGGGGTATGCAAAGAACTCACGGGCGGCGGCCATCGCGCTCTCGATCACAACCAACGGGACGCCGTGATTGACGATGTAAAAGAAGCCGGTTTCTGTGCAGGCCTGCCGAATGGCCCTGCCGGCGCGTTCGAGACTGGAGGCGTTACCTTCACGAACGCCTGACATATCGATGATGGGCAGCGTAGATAACACAGACATGGCAAGGGCTTCCTTAGAGAGGCAAAGGACAGATCATGGCTGGCTATAGGAACGCTCGCATGACCATTACTGTATATACAGGCAAGCACAATGTATGCCGGTCATAACACTTGTGAACTTAACCTTTTAGCTACACGGAAAGAGGCGGAAAGCGCTTTGACTTTTGCGCTTCACTGGGGTTACCACTGCCTCGAAACTGGGCAGAAATGCTACAACGTGGTGCAACGTTACGTGACATTACCTGAGCGTACGATCCGTCTCGGCGCGTTGAAAAGCGCAGCAGAGACCACTTGTCAGGCGGCTGGCCTGGATATTGCCTGAACCTGTATATACAGGCATGTATATGAGCAATTAATACTCAGCGCCTGCCCATGAATACAGGACCTATCATGCACCCGACCCTTGCTATCCAGCCCGGCCAGTTCACGCTCGACCACCTTCGTGCGGTCTATCAACAACACGTTGCGATTACTCTTGACCCAGCGTGCCATGCAACTATCGACCAGAGCACTCAAACGGTTCGGAATATCATCGCCAGCGAACGCACCGTCTACGGTATCAATACCGGGTTCGGCCTGCTGGCGCGCACGTCGATTCCGACCGAATCCCTGGCTACCTTGCAGCGCAACCTGATCCTGTCCCATTGCACAGGAACCGGCCCCCTGCTGGACGACGCCAGTGTTGGTCTGATCATGGTGCTCAAGATCGGCTCCCTGGCGCGTGGCTTTTCCGGGGTAACGCGACGGGTCATCGAAGCGCTGATCGCTTTGTATAACGCCAAGGTATATCCCTGTATTCCGTCGCAGGGGTCGGTAGGTGCCTCGGGTGATCTTGCGCCGCTCGCGCACATGTCTTCCGTGCTGATCGGTGTCGGACAGGTCCGCCATGAGGGCCGCATCCTGAATGCCCAGGAAGGCTTGGCAATTGCCGGTCTCACCCCGATCACGCTGGGCCCAAAGGAAGGCCTGGCTCTTATCAACGGCACCCAGGTTTCCACCGCGCTGGCCCTGCGTGGCCTGTTTGCTGCTGAAAAGCTGTTTTCCGCCGCTGTTGTCGCCGGCTCGTTGAGCGTCGATGCCTTGAAAGGCTCGGACGTGCCGTTCGATCCGCGCATCCAGGCCGTACGCGGCCAGCCCGGCCAGATCGACGTAGCTGCCTTCTACCGTGATTTGTTGGCTAACAGTGAAATTCGTGAGTCCCATCGCAACTGCAAGCGTGTACAGGACCCCTACTCCCTACGCTGCCAGCCTCAGGTTATGGGTGCCTGCCTGGATCACCTGCGTTTCGCCGCGGGTGTGTTTCTGCGGGAAGCCAACGCCGTATCGGACAATCCCTTGGTGTTTTCTGCCGATGGCGACGTTCTTTCCGGTGGCAATTTCCACGCCGAACCGGTGGCCATGGCGGCCGACGTCCTGGCCCTCGCCATTTCGGAAATCGGTGCCCTGTCCGAGCGACGTACCGCGCAGTTAGTAGACCCGGCCCTCTCCGGCCTGCCAGCGTTTCTGGTGAAGGAAGGCGGCCTGAATTCCGGCTTCATGATTGCCCAGGTGACGGCCGCTGCCCTGGCCTCGGAAAACAAAACCCTGGCGCATCCCGCTTCCATCGACAGCCTGCCTACCTCGGCCAATCAGGAAGACCATGTTTCCATGGCAACGTTTGCTGCACGACGCCTACTCGACATGGCAGGTAACAGCTCAGCAGTTGTGGCTATCGAACTGCTCGGCGCTGCTCAAGGCATTGATTTACACGCACCGCTTAAAACCTCTACCAAACTTAACGAGGTTCTGACGATGATTCGCGAAGAGGTCCCGCATTATGACCAGGACCGCTATTTCGCACCCGATATTGCGGCAGCCCGAGCCTGGGTTGAAAACGGCGTATTTGCGCAATGGGTGCCTTTCGAACAGCTTTACACCTAAAGCTGCTCACTTCTTGCATGAAGCTACCTCTTTGGCCGCTTTGATTCAGGAGGCGAGCCCAGACAGGGAATAGGGGTGGAAAGGATGCGTCGCTACTACTCGGGCACTAATGTTCGCCGAGCCCACAGCATTGCCGAGCTGGCATCGCTGGCCCGGCGGCGCCTGCCACATTTCGTATGGGAATATTTGGACGGCGGTGCCGAAGATGAGATCACCCTACGCCGCAATCGTCACGCCTTTGCAGAGATCGGTCTGCGTCCGCAGACACTGATTCCCAGCGATGCACCGGATACCACGCGCCAGATCCTGGGCCAGCGCCAACCACTGCCTATAGCCATCGGCCCCACCGGCTACAACGCCATGCTCTATAAGGACGCCGATATTCATCTGGCTCGCGCAGCTACTGCCCGAGGCCTACCCTTTACCTTAAGTACTGTATCTACCAGCTCGCTGGAAGAAGTCACAGCGGCGGTACCAGGCGTGAATCTCTGGTTTCAACTGTATTGCCTGCGCGATCCTGCCATTCAGGATGATTTGCTCAAACGGGCCGATGCTGTCGGTTGTCGCACATTGCTACTGACCAGCGACGCCGTGCTGCTCGGCAAGCGTGAATGGGACAAGCGCAACTTCATCAAGCCGCGCCAACTCACCTGGCGCAACAAACTCGACGTACTCTGTCACCCCCGCTGGATCAGACAGACCCTCTGGCCGCACGGCATGCCTACGATGGGCAACCTCAACCCCTATCTACCGGCAGACCAGCGCAACGCCTCGGGCGCTGCGCACTTTATCGGCAACCACATGGATACCCGCCTCGACTGGCAGGCGCTCGCCCGGCTACGCGAGCGCTGGCCACATCGGCTGCTGCTCAAAGGCGTGCAGGACCCACGCGATGCCGTGCGCTGCGTCGAACTGGGCCTGGACGGACTTGTAATCACCAATCATGGCGGTCGTCAGTTGGACGGCTCACTGGCAGCGATCGATTGTGTAGCCGACATTGCAGCTGCCGTTCAGGGCAAGCTCTGTATCCTGCTCGACAGCGGTATCCGGCGCGGCACCGATATTCTAAAAGCCTGCGCCTTGGGTGCCGACGGCGTTCTGCTCGGGCGCGCCACACTTTACGGTGTTGCGGTCGGCGGTGAAGCGGGCGCAGGCCATGCCCTGGATATTTTGAGCGGTGAGCTGCGTCTTGCCCTGACACTGCTAGGCTGCCCTGCCCTTGAGGAGCTGGATGCCGATTGCCTCTTTCGTCAAAGCACTCCCTTTTTGATTACGAGTTAGTACACATGAACCTACTTGAGCAAACCTTGGCTACGCTGCGCTATATCCTCGACAGCAGCTCCATTGTTACCGGCGGCGCGATCAACCCGCGCCACCATACCGATTGGAGCCACTACGCGCCCGCCTGCCCGGGCATTCTGTTACTGCCGCGCACCACGGAAGAAGTCTCCAAAATGCTGCGTATCTGTAACACGCACAAACAACCAGTGGTTCCCCAAGGAGGCATGACTGGTCTGGCCGGCGGCGGCGTACCCCGTGCCGGCGATATTGCGCTGTCGCTGGAACGTATGGAAGGCATCGAGGAAATCGACCCGGCCGCTGCCACCATGACGGTACTTGCCGGCACCCGGCTGGAGACGATTCAGCAGGCCGCCGCCGAGGCCGGATTCCTGTTTCCCCTCAACCTGGGCGCTCGGGGCTCCTGCCAGATCGGCGGCAACATCGCTACCAACGCTGGCGGTAACTCGGTGATCCGCTATGGCATGACCCGTGATCTGGTGCTTGGCCTCGAGGTGGTGCTGGCCGATGGCCGAGTGCTGAATCTCATGAACAAGATGATGAAGAACAATACGGGTTATGACCTGAAACAGTGCTTCATCGGCTCCGAGGGCACATTAGGGGTCATTACCCGTGCCGTGCTCAAGCTGCATCCCTTGCCGGGCGATGTTACTACCGTACTGTGCGCACCCGCGGATTATTCCAGCGCCGTACGGCTGCTGCGTACTCTGCAACGCAAGGTCGGCACACCCCAGGCCTACGAAGTCATGTGGCCGGCATTCTACCGTCTGGGCGTGGATTGGTCGGGCCAGACGGCGCCCCTGCCGGACGACAAGCCCATTTATGTCCTGTTCGAATCCACTGGCTCGGCCGAGGCCCTCGAAGCCCTGCTGGCCGATGCTTTCGAAACCGGTGACATCACCGATGCGGTTATCGCCAGCTCCCATACGCAGGCACGCCAGCTCTGGAAAATCCGCGAAGCCACGGGTGAATTCCCGGTGCGCCTCAAGCCTCTGAACTTCGATATCAGCCTGCCGATTGGCGAGATCGACGCCTTTATCCAAGATTGCCAGCAGCACCTCGATAGCCGCTTCCCTGGCCACCACACGCTGTATTTCGGCCATATCGGCGACAGCAACCTGCATGTCACCGTAGACCTGAACTCCGTGCCTGAACCCGCGCCGGTCGAGGCACTCGATGAACTGGTCTATACCGCAGTCGGCGCCCGCAAAGGTTCGGTCTCAGCTGAGCACGGTATCGGTGCGCTCAAACGTGACTACCTGCACCATTCGGTTACGCCAGAAGCCTTGGAAGTCATGCGCCAACTCAAGCAGACCTTTGACCCGAACGGCATTCTCAACCCAGGAAAGGTACTTGGCTGAGCCGGTATATACCGGTCTGGCACAGTAACTGCTTGATCGTACGCGTTACCCAAGACCTTGCTGCACAAACAGATAAAGGAGCTTTCTAATGCAACGTACCATGCTGTTCGGCAAGACTTTGGGTGGACTGTGTGCCGCCGCGCTGTTCACCCTAAGCGCCTTGAATGCCCAGGCCGACCAATTGGAAGACGTTAAAAAATCCGGTGAGCTGGTTGTAGGCACCGAACTACAATTCGCACCGTTCGATTTCCTGGAAAACGGCAAGCAGCAAGGCTTGAACGCTGAACTGTTCAAGATTATCGGCGACGAGCTGGGCGTAAAGATTCGCTTCATCGACCTGCCTTGGCCTAGCGTGTTGCCCGGTTTGGAGGCCAAGAAGTTCGATATGGTGGCTGGCCCCATCATCGTTACCCAGGCACGCAAGGAGCGTTACGACTTTACCCTACCGATTGCCGAGTCCACCGTAGCCCTGCTCAAGCGCAGCAAGGATGAAAGCCTCGCCAAACCTGAAGACATTGCTGGCAAGGCCGTGGGTGCTGGCAAAGGCTCGGCACAACTGCAAGAACTAAAGAACTTTGCGGCAGGCCTGCCGGAAAAAGTGGCCATTCGTGAATATGTGGACAACAACCAGGCCTATGCTGACCTCGCGGCCGGCCGTATCGTCGCGGTCGCCAACTCGCTGCCCAACATCAGCTACGTCGCCTCCCAGCGCAACGTCTTCAAGGTCGTGGAACCGCCCTTCGGCAAGAAGTCCTACTTTGCTTACCTCGGCCGCAAGGATGCCGACTCGGAAAGCCTGATCGATGCCATCGACAAGATCCTGCTGAAAATGCACCAGGACGGCCGCCTCGCCGCCTTACAGAAGAAATGGCTGGGCATGGCGATGGAGGTTCCGACAACTGACTTCGAACCGGCGTGGTAACCCAGGCTTGACCGTGGACGAAGTCAGCCCCGCCTCCGGGCCCTGGCTTCGTCCCCTTCGTTGACCGTGCTTTTCCGCTCAAGGACTTCCAATGTTCGATTGGCCTACCCTAGTCGAAAGCCTGCCGCTTCTGGCGAAGAGCCTGCTCGTCACGCTGGAGTCGTCCCTGGCCGGATTGGGGATCGGTTTTGTCATAGGCGTACTTGTCTGCAGCCTACGCCTGTCACTGCATCCCCTGTGGCGCCGGTTGGGCGGTGCTTATATTTTCGTTTTTCGCGGCATTCCGCTGCTCGTGCAGTTGCTGTTTATCTATTACTTTTTGCCGCGTATCGGTCTGCCTAACGTCTCGCCACTGGCGGCGGCTATTACCGGTCTGTCCCTGGCTGCTGGCGCCTATATTGCCGAAATTCTGCGAGGAGGCTTTCTAGCCATTCCCGAAGGGCAGCTCGAAGCGGCTCACATGCTGGGCCTATCGCCACTTGATGTGTTGGTGCGCATACAAGTACCCCAGGCTGTCCGCCTGACCTTGCCTGCACTTATCAATGAAATGATCCTGCTAATCAAAGCCTCGTCGTTGATTTCTGTCGTAGGCCTGGCAGAGCTGACCCGCACCGCTCAGAACATTGCTGCCAGCAATTATCTATTCCTGCAGACATACCTGGTCCTCGCGCTGTTTTACTGCCTGATCAACATTCCGCTGGCCTGCGCCGGTGGCCTGCTGGAGCGCCGTTTGAAAAGGAGGCTGGCATGATCTTCGACCCCACCCTCATTACAGAGCGTTTGGGTGATATCAGTAACGGCCTTCTGGTTACCCTGGAAACCTGGTTCGCCGGTGTGGCCATGGGTGCAGCCATTGGCTTGCTCATCGCTGTGCTGCAGGTATTTGGCGGCGCCTGGCTACGTGCGCTACTCCGTCTCTATATCGAACTGATCCGCGCCACGCCTTTCCTGGTTCAGTTGTTTCTGCTCTATTACGGCGGGCCGTCCTTTGGTCTTGAACTGGAGGCGACAACAGCAGGCATCCTTGGTTTAGGCATCTATGGCAGCGTGTACTTTGCCGAGATCTTCCGCACCGGATTCGAATCGATTCCCAAGGGCCAGCTCGAAGCAGCAGACTGCCTTGGTATCACCCGCCTGCAATGCATATGGCGGATTCAGTTACCGCAGATGCTAGTACTTATTCTTCCTGCCCTGGTTAACCTCGTCACCATCCTCTGCAAGGAAACCGCAGTACTGTCCATCATCACGATACCGGAGCTGACCATGGTCATGACCGGCATCGGCTCGGAGACCTTTGCCTTCGTCGAAACACTGCTAGTGCTCTGCGTGGCCTATCTCGTCCTGATCGAGCTTAGCTCACGGCTGGGCCTGTTCCTGGAACGCCGGGTTGGTCGTTTTCTACAACGCCAAAGCACCTGACACGAGGAAACGCTTATGACCGTAACCAAAACCCACCGCCCTGCACTTGCATTACGGGGCGTTGGTAAACGCTTCGGCAGCAATCAGGTGCTGCACAATATCGATCTGGAAGTACAAAGCTCTGAGGTTGTCTGCTTGATCGGCCCGTCCGGCTCCGGCAAGAGCACCCTGCTGCGTAGCATGGCGTTTCTCGAAGAATATGACGACGGCGAGGTCTTTATCGAAGGCCAGCTGCTTGGCTGGGAACCCGGCTTGCCTCGTAAGCGCACGAGCCGTGCTCACCTAAACAAGGTACGTAGCACTATCGGCATGGTGTTCCAGCAGTTCAATCTGTGGCCACACATGAGTGTGCTGGGCAACGTAACCGAGGCCCTGATCCGAGTACGCAGGATTGCCTCCGGCGAGGCCCGGCAGCGTGGCCTCGCCATGCTGGAAAAAGTCGGACTGGCGCACAAGGCCGATGCCTACCCGGCCCAGCTCTCCGGTGGTCAGCAACAGCGCGTCGCTATCGCCCGGGCACTGGCTATGGAGCCTCATATCATGCTGTTTGACGAGCCCACTTCAGCCCTTGATCCAGAGCTGGTCGGTGAAGTGCTGCACGTCATGAAGCAACTCGCGGCCGACGGCATGACCATGGTAGTCGTGACCCATGAAATGGGGTTCGCTGCCCAGGTAGCCGACACGGTGGTATTCCTCGACCAGGGCCAGATCGTTGCCCGCGGTTCACCTCAGAAGCTGTTCCACATGACCCAACACCCACGGCTTCAGCAATTCCTACAGAACTACCTGGACCGCAACGCCTTTTGGCAGGACATGAAAGAAGAGGCTACCGCATGACCGGCCCCTTCGATCTGGGCACGCTGGCCCGAGTAGAAGTTCGCAGCCTGGCGAGCTACAACGCCGGGCTTTCCATCGAAGCCGTTCAACGCCGTTATGGCGTCTCGCGCATCGCCAAGCTTGGCAGTAACGAGAACCCACTCGGCCCATCTCCAGCTGTTGTTCAGGCTCTGGCTGATACTGCCACAACGTACGCGCTTTATCCGGATGCTGAATGCACCGAACTGCGTGCAGCATTAGCGACCCGTCTTGGCCTCGACGGCAAGCACCTGGTCTTTGGCAACGGGTCGGAAGACCTGCTTGGCATCATCAGCCGCGTTTTTCTCGATCATGGCGACGAAGTCGTTACCGTACTCCCCTCCTTCGGCCTGCATATCCTCTACCCCAAGGCCGCCGGTGCCGAGGTCCGGGGCGTGCCAATGAAGCCTGACAACACCTTTGACGTCGACGCCCTGCTCGCTGCGCTGACGCCCCACACCCGCCTGCTGATGTTCTCGAGCCCTTCAAACCCGGTGGGCTGCACTCTTAGTGCCAAAGAGCTGCAACGCATCTTGGACGCCCTGCCAAGGCACACCCTGCTGGTCTTCGACGAGGCGTATCATGAATATGCCAGACACGCTGAGGGCTACCCGGATTGCCTAACCCTGCTCGAGGCCAGCGGTAAACCGTATGTGCTGCTGCGCACCCTATCCAAGGCCTATGCCCTGGCCGGTTTGCGGGTCGGTTACGGTATTGTCAGCGACCCGCTCCTGGCCAACCTGATCGACCGCCTGCGTACACCCTTCAATGTCAACCGAGCCGCCCAGATTGCCGCCGTGGCAGCACTAGAAGACGAGGCTCACCTTAAAGCCGGTCTGGCCCTGATTACCCGCGAGCGTACACGCGTGGATCAGGCGCTCCGTAATATGGGCTTAAACCCAGCCCCTTCGCTGGCCAACTTCCTGTTCTTCTCGACGCCATACGAGGCAGATGTCATCAGCGAAGGCCTGCTTTGCCAGGGTGTTATCGTCAAGCCGTGGCGGGAGGTTGGCTATACCCGGTATGTGCGAGTCTCCATTGGCAGCCCGGAAGACAACGACCTATTCCTGCAGGCGTTGTCCCATGTACTGAACGACCTCAGTTAAAGCAGATGCCCGGAATTCATCTCCCATGAGCGACAAGAACGCGCCGCAAGCCCTGTACCGCAAAGCGAAGTCCTTTGTTGAAAGCAAGTTGCTCTCGGGCGAATGGAAACCGGGGGATCTCATTCCCTCGGAAAATCGCTTGGTTACGGAATTGGGCATGTCACGCATGACAGTTAACCGGGCGCTGCGTGAGCTGACCGCTGAAGGCCAGCTTATCCGGCTTTCCGGCGTTGGGACGTTTGTAGCGGACCGCAAACCGCAATCGAACCTGCTGATGATCGCAAATATCGCTGACGAGATAGCCGCCCGCGGTCACCGCTACAGCTGCGAAATCCTGGAGGCCTCCCGAGAAGCTGCCTCGATGCCCATAGCTGCCGCACTGCAACTGCCTACAGGCAGCTCCGTCTTTCATATCGTGTGCGTGCATTGTGAGGAAGGAACGCCGGTTCAACTGGAAGACCGCTACATCAATCCCGCCATGGCGCCAGACTTTCTCCAGCAACGTTTCGACGAGCACTTGCAGCCGTCCCAGTACTTGCTGCAACACGTGCCTGTCGACGAGATGGAGCATATTGTCGATGCGACGCTCCCTACGCCCGACGAGTGCAAGGCGCTGGACATTGATGCCACTGAACCCTGTCTGGTCCTGATGCGCCGCACCTGGGTCGCACGGCAAGCCGTGACCTACGTGCGCTTTCTTCATCCGTCCTCCCGCTACCGACTGGGGAGCCGCTTTCCGGTCAACGGCGGTAATCATGCACGCTGATTTACACCGGCGTCAGCTCGACCAAGCAACACGGAGCGGCATCGCTGGATGCCAGACTCAACGCCTTTAACCCTCCTGTACTCTTGATCAGCACGCAGTCCTGGGTATTGAGTACGGCGGACTCAGCATCCGCCTGAACGGTTACCGCCTCGCCCAGGCTTAAGACCAGAACCACTGCTGCCGAGGTATAAAAACCTACCGTATCCCGTACTGACAACCACTGGAGACGCGCCAGAAAACGGGCCGGATCGTAAATCAGGTTGAAGTCACGAATCGGGCCGTCTAGCAATGTGCAGTCCACAGTAGCACCACCGGAAAAAGCGAACGGATCGAGCGGCCGGAGCGGGCGTGAATGTTTTCCGTCTACCGCCAGGACCATACCCGCCCCTTCCAGAACCGTGATGATGCGCTGATAGCCAGTAAAAGCGGAAAAGCCGCCCGAAGCGCCAACATCCGCGATGGAAAATCGCCAGCCAAAGCCTTCGAGTCCTTTGCCACCATCGCAGGCGATCTCCAGCGTTGTTCCCGCTCCGTTCTTCCATCGCATGCGAGGATACTGTTTGCAGCGCAACACCTGAGCGCTCATGAACCGAAGCGCCCTTCTAGGCGATAACGTGAGCCGGGATAGATCAATCGCGCGCTGGTTACCGTCTGCCGACCCGACCAGGTGCGTCGCCGCATCAGGAGACACGGCTCGTTGCGTTCGATGTCCAACCATTCACACTCCTGTGCAGTAGCTAGAATTGCCTCCACCACATGCTCTCCTTCGCTTAACGGTGCAGCCTGGCTCAGGTAGTCATGAGGAGTGAGCTGAGTGAAATCCTGTGCCAGATAATCCGGTGCAAGGGTTGCATTCACGTAGCGATCCTCGATCTGCACCGGCACATCGTTTTCGTAATGCACCAGAATGGAATGAAATACCGACTGGCCTTCACGCACGTTCAGCAACGCCGCCTGCTCAGGGCTCGCCGCTTCCGATCGCAATACCTTTACCTCGGTACGATGGCGATGACCTCGGGAGGCAATCTCCTCAGCAATGCTATGCACTTCGAACAGGGCCGCCTGCCCTTTAGGTTCCGCCACAAAAGTCCCAACGCCCTGCATACGCACCAGTACACCGTCCGCCGTTAGCTCGCGCAATGCACGGTGCACCGTCATGCGGCTCACGCCTAGCTCGGCCACCAGCTCGCTTTCTGACGGAATCTTGTGATGAGGCGGCCAGTTACCGTTCTGGATCTGCTGAACGATAGTGTGCTTCACACGGGTATAGAGCGGCGCGGGCGCGGCCTCCAGTCCCTCTGGCAGATAGGCTGGCTTGATAGACATCAACAAATTCCTGGAGTCATAAGGTTTCAAGTTTACGTCGCGTGCATACGTCTGTATATGTATATACAACTTGGATTCTTATCAGGATATGCGCATGCCTGGATATTTTGCCGAACGTGCCCTACTGGCCCAAGGGTGGGCGCAGAACGTACGAATCGACGTTTCGGAAGACGGCATTATCAGACAGCTCACGCCTGATGCTCCGGCAGACCATGCGGAGCGGCTCAGAGGGCCTGTCTTGCCCGGCATGCCTAACCTGCATTCCCATGCCTTCCAGCGCGCCATGGCGGGTCTGGCAGAACTGGCAAGTAACCCCAGCGACAGCTTCTGGACGTGGCGTGACCTGATGTACACCCTGGTTGGTCGACTTGAGCCGGAGCATATCGAAACCATTGCCCAGCAGCTCTATATCGAGATGCTCAAGGGCGGTTACACAAGCGTTGCAGAATTTCATTACTTGCATCACGACCGGAACGGCCGCCCTTATGCAGACAAGGCCGAACTGGCGCTACGCCTGAGCCAGGCCGCTCATGACGTCGGCATAGGCCAGACGCTTCTGCCTGTCCTGTATTCGCATTCAGGTTTTGGTGGCCAGCCACCGGCGGACGGCCAACGGCGTTTCATCAACAGTAGCGACAGCTACCTGCGTCTGGTCGAGCAGCTACAGAGCGAACTCACTCAACGCCCAAGCCAACGCGTCGGCCTATGCTTCCACTCCCTGCGTGCAGTGACTGAGCAGCAGATCCATACGGTTCTGGCACAGGCCGGGATCGATACACCGATCCACATCCATATCGCCGAGCAGCAGAAGGAAGTCGACGACTGCCTGGCCTGGTCCGGTCGCCGACCGCTGCAATGGCTGTATGAACACGTCCCGGTCGATACCCGCTGGTGTCTGATTCATGCAACCCACGCCGAAACGGATGAAGTAGCACGCATGGCAGAAAGCGGTGCCGTTGCAGGGCTATGCCCCACTACGGAAGCCAATCTGGGCGACGGTATTTTTCCAGCGGTCAGCTATTTGTCTCAGCATGGCCGCCTGGGTATCGGCTCGGATAGCCACGTGTCTGTCAGCGTGGTGGAAGAGCTGCGTTGGCTCGAATACGGTCAGCGTTTGCGAGATGAACGACGTAATCGCCTTTATCGGACAGACCAGTCCAGTATAGGTCGTACCCTATATGAAGCCGCCCTGGCTGGCGGTACGCAGGCTCTTGGTCAACCTATCGGCGCGCTGGCTGTAGGTAAACGCGCCGACTGGCTGGTACTCGAAGGCACCGACCCCTATATCGCTACAGCCGAAGGGGATGCTCTGCTCAACCGCTGGTTGTTTGCCGGTCATGATCGGCAGATCAAGGATGTGATGGTTGCCGGCCGCTGGGTCATCCAGGACGGCCGGCATGCACTTGAAGAGCAGGCTGCGGCGCGCTTCGCTGATCTGCTGCGCAACGTTTTGCACTGATCAGGCGGCTTGTCGCGAAAAACTGTAGAGGTCCATAGCCAGAACCTGATAAGCGATCTCGCTAAAATGCACCTTCACATTATCGCCTGCGCCTTCGGCCGCTCCGAGCGCAACGAAAAGCGGTAACAAATGCTCGTCGCTGGGATGGGCACGAACGCTATCAGGCGCCTGCTGGCGATAATCCAGTAATGCAGCAATATCGCCTGCTCGCAGCCTTTCCTGAATCCAGCGTTGAAACGCAGTGACATAGGCTGGCGCCGCGCCTGTCTGTCGCCGGAAATCGCTTAGATTGTGGGTCAGACTGCCGGATCCGATCAGCAGGACGTCATCATCCAGCGCAGCCGTCAACGCCTGGCCTAACCGGTAGTGATAGCTCGGGTCCTGATGCTCGTCGATGGATACGTTCACCACAGGAATATCCACCTCCGGATACATGTAGCGCAACGGCACCCAGGCACCATGATCCAAACCGCGGCTCGGGTGGACACGCACCGGCCAATTCTGCGCCTGCAAGGTTTCGACTATGTGCATGGCCAATGCAGGGTCGCCAGGAGCGTCATAGCGCAGCTGATATAACTCTGGCGGAAAACCATAAAAGTCATGAATGGTGTCGTATTGTGCAGCCGTCCCGACTACCGGATACGGTGCCGAGAAATGAGCCGAGACTATTACAATCGCACGCGGTCTAGGTAGCGTATCGGCCAGGGCGCGCCAGGCCCTACCTGCCGATCCTGCATCCAGGGCCTCCATGGGCGAGCCATGGGAGACAAATACGGTAGGCAATCGAGTCATAACGATTTCCTCTCATCAGACGTTGGGGCCGTAGGCGATTTATCATGCCTTCATAAACCACTTACAAAAGCGCACTTCATCCTTCACACGCCTGATGGACCAGTGTCAAGTAAGAGGGATCAGTACCACTTCAACCCAGGTTTGATAATCAATACAGATTTCTAGTGTCTCGATAGTAGAGATCACTTGGGTGGTCTTGATATCCGGGTCGAACCGCTTGTTGATCAGATAGCTGATTCCGCCCTCCTCTACCAGCATGGCGACCATAATGGATTCGCTTTCGAAGTTGACGAGATGCTTGAATACCGTTTCGTAGATATCTTGCGTATGCCCTGAGGCCGGGGCATCAATCTCGACTTGGTAAATCACGCCTGCTTTCAAATAGCGATAGCTGATCGTTGAAAAGTGCATGGAAGAGATACGACAGAAAGAAGGAAATAAGCATGCTTGATATCATATTGCCACACAGTATCACTGCAGCCATACGCCAAATAATATAAAGCGATCAACGCAATATGATTGTTAGTCTTTAACTATGGGCTCCCTCTAAAAAACCGAATCGCGAACTTAAGCCCTTTCTTTCAGGTCGATCAAAACGTTGACCTTGTCTGGCCTTAGGCGAACGGGCCTTAGATGGCCAAGCGCCTGCCATGCACGGCTGACTCCACGACTTTACTTCCTGGAGGCTTATGACTATCGCTCTCCCCTTGCGCCAGACCTGTTCGGTCTTTCTGTCGTGCTCACTATTGGCACTCACGGCTTGTACGAGCACTCCACCCCAGGCCACCTGGAGCTATCAAACCGCTTCCTCACGACAGGCCATACCGCCTGATCAAGCCTATCCGGAGCTGTTTCAGGCAGTTCAGCAGCAATGGGTTTTCGATGATCAGAAACACTTCGTCGACGCTCTGCCCCTTCGCGATCCAGCCCGTATACGAGCCGATTATCTGGCCCAGCGTGATCGCTCCGGCTTTGATCTGAAACGATTCGTCGACGAGAACTTTCAGCCGTCCGCTCCAGCCGAGACCCGGAAACCTACAACAGGCACCGACTTGCGCGAGCATATCAATAACCTTTGGCCCGCCCTGACCCGTCACTATGAACAGGTTCCTGCCTATAGCAGCATGCTACCGCTGCCTTACCCTTACGTCGTACCGGGCGGTCGATTCAGGGAGCTGTACTACTGGGACTCCTATTTCACAATGCTTGGCCTCATGGAAAGCGGCGAAGAAGAGCGGACTCGTCACATGCTGGATGATTTTGCCTACCTCATCGATACCTATGGGCATATTCCCAATGGCAATCGCACCTACTACCTGAGCCGCTCGCAGCCCCCCTTCTTTTCCTTTATGGTTGAACTCGAGGCACAAGCCAAAGGCGACAACGAGATCTATCGCCGTTACCTTCCGCAGATGCAAAAGGAATACGCCTACTGGATGGAAGGTGCGCAAACACTCAAGCCCGGCGAGGCGGCAAAACATGTCGTACGGCTGGCCGATGGCAGCCTGTTCAACCGTTACTGGGATGCCAGCGACACCCCGCGTCAGGAATCGTACATGCAAGACCGGGAAACAGCCTCCAAGGTGCCTGACCGCCCGGCCAGTGAGGTCTACCGTGACCTGCGCGCCGGCGCAGAAAGTGGGTGGGATTACACCTCGCGCTGGTTGGGCGACCGCAAGAACCTGGCTACGATTCGCACAACAGCCATCGTTCCGATCGACTTGAACAGCCTTATGTATCATTTGGAGGCCACCATCGCTCTGGCTTGCCAGAAAAGCGCCATGCCACGCTGCACGCAGAGCTATCAGGCTCGCGCCAATCAGCGCCAGCAGGCTATCGAGCGCCATCTCTGGAACAGCGCCGGTTATTACGCAGACTATGATTGGCAAAAGAACCAGCTCAGCGATCAGATCACGGCCGCCACGCTCTATCCCCTGTTCGCCGGCGTCGCCTCGCCGGAGCGGGCCCGGCAAACCGCCGCTACGGTAGAAACCCATCTAGTGAAGTCCGGCGGGTTAGCCACCACTCAAGTCCAGAATGGCCAGCAATGGGACAAACCCAACGGCTGGGCGCCGCTTCAATGGATAGCCGTGGACGGCCTGCGCCGCTATGGACACGATTCGTTAGCACGCACTATTGGCGAGAACTTTCTGCACCAGGTCCAGGCGCTTTTTCAAAAAGAGCACAAGCTTGTTGAAAAGTACGATGTCGAAGGCACCAGCCAAGGCGGTGGTGGCGGTGAGTATGCATTGCAGGACGGCTTCGGCTGGACCAACGGCGTTACGCTAAAGCTGCTGGATCTGTATCCCCAAAAGGAAAGCACGTCCCAACCCTGACCGGAGTCCTGAACCTTGGCGACTACTCGTCAAGGTTCAGGAAACATCATTGATAGCCATTGCCCCTTGAAACAGGTCCTCTTTTACTAATCCTGTGCACCATTTCTTTTTCCTCGGCCAGTGCTAGCCTTGTATACGTACATGGTTGAAGATAGTTCGCAGCGCCAGCGACACGGAGTCACCGCCTACTGAAAGGAAGCGTTTCATATTCGAAGCAGTCGCATCCCTTTTCTATAGCGTCCCTAGATCATTGATGAAACGAGTCATCTTGTGGATACGCCCGAAAGGTCTGGAACCGTGCCTTACGAAAGCCGTACCCTTTTCGACCGCCTGCAGCGGTTTGCTCTTCATCAGCACTGGTCGATGCCGGTTCGCTACCTAGCCGCCACGCTGATTGTTATTGTCAGTACCTTAATTCGCTTCAAGATACCGGTCCTCGGCTTGCCGTATCTGCTCTATATTCCGTTTCTGATGCTGATTAGCTTTGTCCTGGGGCTGGGACCGGGCCTGTACGCAACCGTTCTGGCCGCTTTGAGCGCGGCGTATCTGCTTTTGCCTCCCTCTTTCAGTTTTGAGCTGACAGCGGAAAACTGGACGGGCAACGCTCTGTTTATCGTAGTCAGTTTCAGCATCGTGGCTGTGTGTGCGGTGCTGCGCCACAGCCTTATCCATCTGCAGGGCTTCGCCGATACGCTCGAGCGCCGGGTCGAGACACGAACACGTGAGCGGGATCAGATCTGGCAAGTCTCACCTGACATGGTCTGCACGGCGAATCGCTCCGGCCACCTGATCGAATTCAATCAGGCCTGGAGCAAAGTACTGGGTTGGTCAGAAGAAGAGCTCCGAAGCCTATCGATCTGGGAACGGATTCATCCAGATGATATTGAAAACACTAGCCATGTACTGGCCTCACTCAAGGAAGGTGAAAACGTCTTCCGCTTCGAAAATCGCTGCGCTCGTCAGGATGGACAGTATGGTTGGCTGTCCTGGAACGCTGTAGTGCGTGACAACGTGCTGTATGCCACCGTACGCGACGTAACGGCTGAAAAAGAGCAGGCCGAGGCCTTGCGCAATGCCGAGGAGCTGCTCAGACATAGCCAGAAGATGGAAGCGGTGGGCCAGCTTACTGGCGGCATCGCCCATGACTTCAACAACCTGCTCACCAGCATTACCGGCAGTTTGGAAATGATTCAAATGCGCTTGGCGCAAGGTCGCCTGGACGCCATCAAGCGCTATGTTCAGGCCGCCCAGACAGCCTCTCACCGGGCAGCATCCCTGACCCACCGGCTGCTCGCGTTTTCCCGGCGTCAGACGCTGGACCCCAGTCCCACCCAGGCAAATGGCCTAATTGAGGGCATGCATGAGCTGATCGAGCGCACCGCAGGCCCCCATATCTGTGTCGAGACGGTACTAGCCAGGGATCTCTGGCCTACGCTCTGCGATCCAAACCAACTGGAAAATGCACTGCTGAATCTGTTCATCAATGCCCGCGATGCCATGCCGAACGGTGGCCAGCTAACCATTCGTACCAGCAACATGCGGATCGACCAAAGCTTAGCCAAACACTATGACATGGCTGTTGGCGAGTACGTAGCAATCAGCGTGACCGACAATGGCGTCGGCATGACGCCTGACATCGTGGCACGTGCGTTCGATCCGTTCTTCACGACAAAGCCGATCGGCATGGGAACCGGCCTTGGCCTCTCCATGATCTATGGATTCGCCAAGCAGTCTGGTGGACAAGCACGTATCGAATCGGAAGCTGGCCAGGGCACAACCATATGGCTCTATCTGCCTCGCTGCGAAAACGAGCGGCAGGGTGAGCACTTGCAGCCCCAGCTACTCAGCGCGCCCCGCTCGGGCACTGGGGAGACTATCCTGGTGGTGGATGACGAACCCATGGTCCGCGCCTTGATTGTCGAGACGTTGGCAGAGTTGGGCTATCAGATGATCGAAGCCGAGGATGGCCCTTCGGGCTTACAGATTCTTCAATCCGGCAGGCCCATCGACCTGGTGATTTCTGACGTAGGCATGCCGGGTGGCATGAATGGCCGTCAGATGGCTGATGCGGCACGGCAAACCCGACCAGACCTTAAAGTCCTGTTCATCACCGGCTATGCCGAAAACGCAGCTGTGGGCAACGGCAATCTTGAGCCTGGAATGCATGTGATGACTAAACCCTTTGCCATGGAGATGCTGGCCTACCGGGTCAAGACCTTGACCAGCCAGACGTGACGGGACGCTGACATGAGCCGGTCTGTAAAGGCAGAACGCATTTTTTCATCCAGCCGGCAGATCATTTATCCTCTAGCTTTACCTGGCGACCTGGCCTCAAGCCACCTACCCTAGGCTTATCTTTACACCAGCTTTTGATTTTCAAGGATAAACACCGTCATGTCACTTACCCTACTCGTGCTCAATGGCCCTAACCTGAACATGCTGGGAACACGCGAGCCTAGTGTCTATGGGCACGAAACCCTGGCCGACGTACAGGCGCTGTGCGAGCGTACGGCAGCCGCTCAAGGCATGGCCCTCGAATTCCGCCAGACCAACCACGAGGGTGAGATGATCGAGTGGATCCACCAGGCTCGCGGTCGCGTTTCGGGCATTGTGCTCAACCCAGGCGCCTGGACCCACACCTCGGTAGCCATCCGGGACGCTATTTCCGCAGCGGAAGTCCCGGTAATCGAAGTTCATCTTTCCAATGTGCACAAGCGCGAGGCCTTCCGGCACCATTCGTATGTTTCCCCGGTAGCCGTAGGCGTTATTTGCGGCCTTGGCTCTAACGGATATTGCCTGGCCATTGAGCATTTTGGCCACCTGGCCAAAGGCTGAACAGACTTGATTAAGGCACCCTACTCTGCGTTACCTAACGGAGCGGCTTGGTGCCTTCAACGCGGCGCTGCTTTCCCACAATAGTGCCCCTGTCCCTGAGGAGATTTGCCATGCCCTCTATCATCGCCTGTATCGACGGCTCGCCTTCAGCTACTGCAGTTTGTGACTATGCTGCCTGGGCCAGTCGCCGGGTCGAAGCGCCTTTGACCCTGTTGCATGTTCTGGACCGTATTCAATACCCAGCGCCGGGCGATCTAAGTGGAGCAATCGGTTTAGGCAGTCGAGAGCATCTGCTAGACGAACTGACGGCGCTGGACGAGAAACGCGCACGACTTGCGCGAGAACAGGGCGAACACCTGCTTTCCGCAGCCCGACAACGCGTCCTTGAGCAGAACGTTACCGATGTGCAGATCATGCACCGGCACGGTAGTCTGGTAGACACCCTGCAGGAAGTGGAAACGGACATGCATATGCTGGTTGTTGGCAAGCGCGGCGAACACAGCAGCGAAAGCGGCGTGGGCAGTCAATTGGAAAGCATCGCGCGAACATTGCATCGGCCTATGCTCGTCGTTACTGGTGCGTTCAAAGAGCCCAAGCAGGTCCTGATTGCCTTTGATGGTAGTGAAACGGCTCGCAAGGGCATCGAAACAATTGCCAGAAGCCCTCTCTTTCAAAAGCTTAGCTGTCAGCTTTTGTTTGTTGGCCTGGAATCAGATGTGATGCATAGCCAACTGGACTGGGCTCGGCAAACACTTGATATCGCTGGTGTCGATGCGACCATTGTCGTGCGCAGCGGCGAAGCAGTTGATGTCATTCCAAGCTACGTTGAGAGTCATGCTATCGATCTACTGGTCATGGGGGCTTATGGGCATTCAGCCATCCGGCGTTTTCTGGTGGGGAGCACAACAACCCGCATGATTCAACAAACGGCCGTGCCGCTGTTATTGTTGCGCTGAAGCAGCGGACGACAACAAAATTCCTGAACGCTCCTGGACACATGCCAGACGGCCCGCCGTACCCATAGCTAGCAAACCCTGCCAACCCCTACTTTAATCGGGTCGTATTTCTTCGGTGACCATCTCGCGAAACAGGCATACGCGATTACGACCCGAAGCCTTGGCCCGGTACAAGGCCTGATCAGCGTAGCGAATCAAATCCTGCGGCGTTCTCTCCTTTGCGACAGGCACGAAGCCATGCACGCCAGCGCTTATACTCACCTTGCCACACGGAGTGGCCCGATGGATAAGATTAAGATCGGCGACACGCCTGCGTAGCATTTCTGCTATTGCATAGGCATCAACGTCTTCCGTTTCCGGCAGCAGAACGACCAGCTCTTCCCCGCCGTAGCGGGCAGCCAAATCACCCGGACGCTGTAGGCATCGGTCAATCACCTGACTGATTACCCGCAAGCATTCATCACCGGCCAGATGACCGTAACTATCGTTGTACCCCTTGAAATGATCGATATCGATCAGGATGAGTGATAGAGAGGTGCCGTGTCGAAGGGCTCGCTTGAACTCAGTCTCCAGTTGAATATCGAATTGCCGCCGGTTGGCCAGTCCGGTCAGGCCGTCATACAAGGCAACTTGCTCGAGCTCCCGATTGGCGACCTCTAGTGCTTTCTGAGTGTTGAGGAGCTTGGCTTCGGTTTTTACTCCCTGCTGAATTTCCCGGTAGAGCAAACCGCCTAGCAAACAGAGCAATATCACGACAACGGCAGTAATCGCCGAATAGCGATAGGTATTAATCAACCAATCTTCAAAAATAGCCTGCTTGGACTTGGCCGCGAAAATGACCAGTGGGTAATTGTCGACGCGGCTGTAACTGTACATCCGCTCGATCTTGTCGACAGGAGAGACGCGGATGAAATGACCTTTCGGATGTTGCGGAAGGAGATCCTTGAAAATCTGTGTATTCCCAAGGTACAACCCAATAGCCGCCTCATCATAAGGCCGACGTACCAAAATCTGGCCATCCGACAAAGTCAGGCTGATGGCACCTGCCCGATCAATATCGAACCCATCGTAAAACTGTTGAAAGTAGTCCATCTTGAGACTGGCCAATACTACGCCGGCGAAGCGACCATCAGGATGGTTGTAACGGCGGGAAATAGTAATGACCCACGTCCCTGTCGAGCGGCTGCGAATAGCAGGCCCTATATGGGGCTTTGGACTAGTATCAGTCTGGTGGTAGCGGAAATATTCCCGGTCGTCATAGGTAGCGTTAAACGTGCCTGGCAGAGTAGCTACTAGGGCACGGCCTTTTTCATCCGTGACCAGTAACTCGTGCAACTGAGGCAAGTGATTCGTATAGCGCTCTTGAAGTTTCTGAATTCTTTGAAGACTAGCTGGCGTCGCCCCCTCGAACTCGAGTCGTTCGACAATACCGATCAAGGAAGTATCGGCCTCCTTGAAGGTATCGCTCGCATGCTGAGCCAATGATCGAGCGAAATTGTTTGTCTCGCTATGAGCAGCTTGCCAATGTACCTGACGTGCGTTCCATGCCTGTAATACATCAAGGGCGATTAAGGCCAGGGCCACCGCCACGATGAAAAACATGGTCAATGCCAAGATAGGCAGCCGCTTAGGCTTAGGCATGATTATACAGTGTTCCTATATAAGCCTTGCGAAGGGCCGGACTGGTCAACCCGTGCCCTCTAACGTGCCCATGTTAATGCTCCACCAGGGAGTCATTACGCTGTAACCAATGACATACCCATGATGAGGCCGGTTCGAACTTTACCCCGCCAGACCGATAAATGGCTATAACCGCAGCCGCTACAGAACAAAGAATAAGGCTTTTCCATCACCTAAACACGGTCATGTGTTTTTAACCGCCTTACGCAAGCGCTCGTTTTCCTTTTCGAGAGCGAGTACATAATGACGCAAATCCTTGATCACTGAGAGATGGTAACGCCGCTCGAGTTCAAGCGCTCGACAACGATCTTCTTCCGCCTGTACACCAGCCTTGTCGGCCTCTGTCCAGAATGCCTGATCCGCCATAGCCTTCATTATACCCTCCTTTGCCGAATACTGTTTTTTTATACAGTAGTCAGCAAAGGAAAAAAGGGCAACCTCTCGATCCATAAAGATTTTATGACTAACCCAAGGTGTTTAATAGCTAAGACAAAGGACGCCATTGGCAACAGATACCTCTGGCGTCTATGAAAGGATCTGGAATTATTGCTGGATGACCGACGCCATATTAGCCATTCCACTCTGGGCAATAGTGACTTCATTGCCTGCTCCTGAGTGTTCTAGCGTAATAACCTGAGCCGCCCCCTCCTGGGTCAATTGAATCACATCCCCTACCGTCTGGTTCTGTGTAATCATCATCTGATGGCTGTCGCCAACCTGAGCTACGTCAATCACACTGTCCATCGTACCCAGCTGGCTTAGGGTCATCTCGTTATCATTACCTGTTTGGGTCGCCACGATATCGTTGTTTTCATTGGTCCCGCCTGTCTGGGTAATACTCATCATGTTGTCATCCCCATTAACGGTAGTCGTGATGTCGTTAAGCCCGCCGGTAAACATGTAGCCGATACCGCCTGACTGAATAATCTCCAGGCTGTTGCGATTGCCGTTCTGCTCGGAGCCTATGTTATTGGCAAGGCCGCTCTGGTCGGCGTCTACTCGGTTATCATCACCTTGCTGGCTGACCTGAACGCTTGAGTTTCGTCCCATTACATCTTTTGCACTCAATCCTTTTTGTCTCACTATGGCGCTATTGCCGTTGCCTGATTGTTCGGCCACTGTCCACTGGTAGATCCATGACTGACTGACGTCGAGCAGGTTGTTATCACCCGTCTGGCGCAGATAGGCGTGAGTGAACGTACCTACCGTATCCTGACTGACATGAACCGTATTGGCATTGCCTACGGATGTCGCATCAATGAGACCGCCCTGGACCATATAATATTGCTGTAGAACATGAAGGTTCCCAGTGCCGTCCTGCACACTGGTGACCTGCCCTGTATACGAGTCGGTCTGACTAACGTTCACCTCATTGAGGCTACCTGTTTGTGTCAGGGTGACCCAGGCCTGTCCATTGATATCCTGGTTGACAGTAGCCAGATGATTATCACCTGAATGGTCAATCTGGACGCTTGCCCCGTCAGTATCCTCACCCTGATATACGGCAACGGTATTAAGCATGCCGCGTTGCTCGACGGACTGAATACTGTTGAGGCCAAGCTGCTCTTGGACGCTCTGGTTTCCGCTGCCCTCCTGGAGCAGCTCGGCAGTGTTGCTATTACCGGTTTGGGTGAGTTCTGCGCTGTTGGATTCGGCAGAGGCATATGGAGTGGCGGCGACGAGAAAAACGGCTGCGAAAGGTTTCAAGCTGAACATGGCGGAATCCCTGATTTCGGCTTATGAAGGGGCGATAGTCCTTGCGATACCCTCGATATCCTCGCGTCGACTATTACCCTGACAGCAATCCAGACTAAAAACGCGTCTGGCGAAATCAGCATAGAAGCTGACGTTAGCCGCCGTGCTCTTTATCCGCTCCAGTCATCAGGAGGCAGGCCATGGCATTCGTACCCTAAGAGGCTTATAAAAAAGGCCGCCTGGAAGGCAGCCCTGATCAGACACGAATACCGCTTAGCTGCGCTTGCGAATAAGACCTTCCTGAGCAACAGAGGCCACTAGCTGGCCAGCCCGGTTATAGATACTGCCCCGGCACAATCCACGCGCACCGCCTGCCCAGGGGCTATCCATTGAATAGAGCAGCCAGTCATCGACTCGAAACGGCTGGTGGAACCAGATGGCATGGTCGAGGCTGGCAATTTGCAGCTCCCTGTTCCAGAAGCTGATGCCATGAGGCAGCAGCGACGTAGGCAGTAGGTTAAAATCAGAGGCATAGGCCAAAAGATAGCGATGCAGTGCCGGATTATCGGGTAACTCGCCGCTGGCTCGGAACCAGACATGCTGAACCGGCGCCGTCGCCTCTGGGTTGAACGGGTGTGTCATCTTGACCGGACGAATCTCGATCGGCTTGGGTGCCAGCAGCTTGTCGCGCAGCGGCTCGGGAATAAGCTGGGCGAACTGTTGGATATAGTCCAACTCAGAAGCCAGCGTATCGGGCTCTGGCACGTCCGGCATGTCGCCTTGATGTTCAAACCCTGGCTCCAGGGCTTGAAAGGAAGCGCTGCAAAAGAAAATAGGCTTACCTTTCTGTATAGCAGTCACCCGACGCGTAGTGAAACTGCCACCATCACGTACGCGATCGACTTCATATACGACTGGTAGCATGACATCGCCTGGGCGCAAGAAATAGCCATGTAACGAATGCACTTGTCGTGAGGTATCTACCGTTTGGCTCGCTGCCGACAGTGCCTGCCCAAGCACATGCCCGCCAAACAACTGAGGAAAACCCAAATCCTGACTGCGGCCCCGGTACAGGTTTTCTTCGATGGACTCCAGGCTCAACAAAGTGACCAGATGATCCAGAACTGTGCTCATTATGGTTTCCGTTACGTTATCGTTTTAATAATGACGAAATCATACTCAATAAAACTGCAATCCTGTTGTTGTGTTTTTAGCCAGACCGCTACCGAGTAGTGCACCCCAACCCCGCCTGCTCAACCCGCCTAGCGGGTACTGCTTTCCCTTTACAAAGGGCTCTAGTCAATCGGCACGCCTTACCCATTACCTAATAATAAAAGGCGGTTTGCGCTACTGCGGCATAAAATCGTTGGGCGGCGCCGGATAGGCTGGTAGTGAGGTCAAACGTATGTCTACCGTGGCTCGGCCCATCGTAAAGTGATAAAGGCTTTGCCAAGCCGTGTCTGTGAACCCGAGCAGATCATGCACAAGCGGGTCGAAATAGCAGCCGATCCCTGTACCCGACAAGCCAGCTGCCTCGGCCTCCAGATAAAGGACCTGACCAATCTGTCCTGCTTCCCAGAACAGGCGTGGATAGCACCAGGCCCCTTGAGCCAGTGCCTCATCGAAACGCCCCATCATGGCCAGACTAAGGCAGCCGTCCGAGGCGATATCCTGCCCGCAGGCCAATCTTGCGGAAAGCTCTGTGGTATCGCCTTCCAACAGACGGAACAGCTTGAGATCTTCTGCGGCCGTTATGGCCTCCCAACGCAGATCGGAGCGTGCCGTTATTGTTAGTTCACCCTCACTGCGGGCCAACCAGTAAAGGCCAGGCGTGAGCCCTACGACACGGTGTACGAACAATAACAGGTCGACTTGAGCGGGCTTACCCAGGGTTGCGAACGGGACGGGGGAACGTGCTGGCAAGGTCCTTCTTAGCCAATCGAACAACAGTTCCGCAGAAATACCCGTTCGCCCGTCCATGGACTGTGCGCTGCGGCGCTGATGTAATAACGGTCGCAGCAACAGATCAGGATTTTCTTGGGTCAATACGCCCCGCTCGACAGGCACGCTATTTGGCACACGTCCTGGAGCGCGGCATGCCTCTGCCACACGTTCAAGCTCCGGCCAACAGACATACTCCCGCGACAGCCGATTCGGCGTGCCACGAAACTGCAATGCACGCATTACATCAAACAGACTGTCCGGCAAGGAAGGTTCGGCCGACAAAGGCGGACCAACCCATATCAGGAACTCCATACGCTCTCGCTCACTAAAGGACTCGCGGTCGAGTCCAAAGGCCGCGTCCAGCGTAGCGTCACCCACGCCTTGCAATACACGTGTTTCCCAGCCCAACGCGGCCGCCGAAAGCGAGACGGCTGCCAAGGCATGTCCTACATCATGCTGACAATAACGCCAGGCGCGCTCACCGTATTTCCAGGCCTCCCGCCAATAAATACTGGACAGCCCCAACAGAAAGCCGCCCGGTGGCAAGGCTTCAATAATGCTCTGATCCAGGATTTCAGGCAGTTCGGCCCGAATCTCAAGTCCATGGATATCGGCAGTATAGTGTGCCATCAAGGCGCGCTCACCCAGCGCACCGGGCGGCAATAGAACATACGCCTCCGTTGGGTGCAGGTTGCCTGAAGACGGATTGATACGCAGGGCCCACCGATTTTCGCCAGCCTCTTTCCAGGCGGAAATGGCCAGGCTGTCATAGAAAAATCGGGAAATACTGGCCGGGTCCAGCGGTGCTGGTTCACCCACCGGGCCGGCGAAAACAGCTTCGTAGACAGGAGAGTCTTCAAGCGCTCGGCGCAGCAGTGGGATCGTTTCGCATCCCCGATAACGCCGGAACGGTGCCGGCTGGTTGGCCCAGTCGAGTAGACCAGGGCCGGGTGCATAGCCCTCACGCCGATGCATGCTCACCTCATGATAGGCGCGAACGATATCTTCTGGGCTCATGTAATCCTCTGAATAGCAGTCAGCAAACCTGGATAGAATCACCCGTTTCCTGTTTGCGAATCCATTGATGGCGGCTCAGACGATATAACACATGATGACGTAGCGGATGGCCATCAGGCAGTCGGGGATGCTCGAAGTCATCTGCTGGGTCATAGCGCATGCCTAGGCGTTCCATCAAGCCACGCGAGCGTTCGTTGGCCGGAACGGTAAAGGCGACGATTTCTTCCAACCCGATCTGTTCAAAGCCAAACGCGAGTACGGCCTCTGCTGCCTCGTGAGCATATCCTTCATCCCAATACTCCGAGCCCAGACGCCAACCAATCTCGACAGCAGGCGTGAAGGGGGCCTCAAAATTTGAGTGCTCAAGCCCCACATACCCAATGAATGCGGGGCCATTCTTGACTTCAACCGCCCACCAGCCATAGCCATGCTCATGGAAGTGCTCTTGGATTCGCTCGATCAAGCGCTCGCTTTCCTCTTCGTCCAGGCATTTAGGAAAGAATTCCATGACTTTAGGATCAGCACTTTGCGCTGCGAAGGGAGCATAGTCATCCTTGCGCCAAGGTCTTAACAACAGCCGCTCGGTGCGTAAAACATGTGGATAGGCCGGATTCATAAGAACGTCCTCAACAATCACTTACTCTTGGGACTGTCAACTAGCGGTAGCATTCCCTGCACACTAAATTAGGTGTACTGAGATGTACTTAACTTGGCGTCATTAAAAGGAACCGGCACTATGACCAGTTGACCGAGTCGTACCCGGACTCCAAGTACTTGCTTACCCGACCACCTACCCGAGCAAATAATTGGCTCTGCCCTGAGTCGATAGCCGTATCGGATGGTCCTAAATATCAATATTGCGTTTCTTAGGCTTTTTAGGCGCTATGACTTCAGATAACCCAAAAAAACCGGTTGGCGACGGCCGCTATCACGTCACGGAAGGTATGCCCGATGAAGTCCATAGCCAACACAGCGATCTCTTTTTCGCTGCGGTGAAAATGACGCGCATTCCTATGCTCGTGACCGATCCTCGCCAGCCTGATAATCCAATTATTTTTGCAAACGAAGCCTTTTTAAGGGCGACCGGTTACGAAGAGAGCGAAGTGCTTGGGCGCAACTGCCGTTTTCTTCAAGGGCCTGATACAGATCTCGACATGGTTAAAGTCGTCCGAGACAGTATCGATGCGCGCAAGGAATGCTCGGTGGAAATCCTTAACTACCGTAAGGACGGCTCGACCTTCTGGAATGCCCTGTACATCTCGCCGGTTTTTAACAGGGCTGGAGAACTTGTTTATTTTTTCTCTTCACAACTGGATGTCAGTCGCCGCCATGATGCTGAAGAAGCCTTGAGCCAAGCGCAAAAAATGGAAGCCCTTGGCCAGCTAACCGGTGGTATCGCCCATGACTTCAATAACCTACTTCAAGTCATGGTCGGCTATCTGGACATTCTGCGGATCAATCTGGACCGCACGGATATGGACCGGGAAAAAGCCAAGCGGCATGTAGACAGCACTCGGGATGCCGTGAACCGGGCCGCAACCCTTACCCAACAATTGCTCGCCTTTGCACGCAAGCAGCGCCTGACCGGCCGCACGCTCAACCTCAATGAACTTATCGCCGGGCGCGTCGAGCTGCTGGCCCATACCTTGGGTGAGGCCTATCCGCTAACAACACGCCTCTCCTCCGAGCTGTGGAATTGCAAGATTGATCCTACCCAGGCCGAGATGGCCATGATCAATATCCTGGCCAATGCTAGAGATGCCATGGAATCTCGCCAGCAGGGACACGTTACTCTCGAAACACGCAATGTTGAGATCACGCCCCAGGACATGTCCTACGGAAGCCTGGCACCAGGACGCTATGTATGCGTCTCCATTACCGATACAGGAGAGGGCATCCCGCCAGAAATCCTGGGCCGTGTGCTTGACCCCTTTTTCACCACCAAGGAAGAAGGAAAAGGCACTGGTCTCGGGCTATCCATGGTCTACGGTTTCATGAAGCAATCCGGCGGAGCGGTCCGACTTTATTCGGAAGTCGGCATGGGCACTACGGTACGCCTTTACTTTCCAGCAGCGGCCCAGGATGACGCGGGCCAGAACACTACAGCGGCTTCTGCACCTTCCGACGAGCCAGGTCATGAAACGATACTGGTTGTGGATGACCGCGAAGAGGTCGCCGCGCTAGCCCAGGCTATTCTGGAAGAGTTCGGTTACTCGGTGCGAGTCGCCTACAACGGTCGTGAAGCACTGGCCGCTCTTGAAGCGCAGCCGCAGATTCACATGCTGTTTAGCGATCTGATCATGCCGGGCGGCATGAATGGTGTGATGCTGGCCCAGGAGGCACGTCGCCGCTGGCCTCATGTAAAAGTACTGCTGACCACAGGATATGCAGACACCACTTTCGAGCGCAACGAGACTGACACCTCGGAATTCGAGGTATTAAGCAAACCTTATGGCCGGCTGGAACTGGCGCGCCGGGTTCGACGAATACTGGATGAAGCTGGATGAGCGAAAACGATAATGTAGCTCTTGAAGATGACGACTATGCCTGTGCGCCCGAAGATGACAGTCCGATCAATCTTGAAACATTCCTGACCTGCCTGGAAGAAGTGGGTCGCAGCCCGGAAAAAGTATCTGTTAGACATCTGATCGATGCCATTGGTAGTCGTTCTTTCGGCCCTTTGATTTTGTTAGCCGGGCTTATCGCCCTGTCGCCTCTGACCGGTATTCCCGGAATTGCTACGCTGGTCTCGGTCTATGTTGTACTTGTCAGCGGCCAGCTTCTCCTCGGTCGCCGACACTTCTGGCTGCCCCGCTGGGTACTCAAACGCCAGGTACCTCGTAACAAGCTGCGTAAATCATTACGCCTGCTACATCCGGTCGCCCGGGTTGTAGATCGCTTTCTCCAGCCGCGACTCACCTTCCTGACCAAAGGACTCTTCCGATACCTCACGGCTCTTCTCTGCATTCTGATCGCCCTCAGTATGCCCGTGCTTGATCTCGTCCCGTTTGCCAACACCACGGCTGGCGCCGCCCTGACGGCCTTCGCCCTGTCGCTGATTGCCCGAGACGGGTTCCTGTTTCTTCTTGCCAGTGGCTTTTGCGTGGGGATCATCTGGATAATCGTTCGTTTGCTCTTGTGAATCCTCCTCCGCCCATGACTGCCCTTCCCCTCGTATACCACGACGATTACAGCCCACCCTTTCCAGCGGGTCATCGCTTTCCCATGGAAAAGTTCAGGCTCTTGCACAATCACCTAGTCGAACAGGGCCTGTTTACTTCCTTGAACGGGTATGCACCTGAATTGCCCTCGCCTGAGTTGCTTGCCCTGGCGCATGATCCTGTTTATGTAGAGCGCTATATGGCGGGCGAGTTGGGCATGGCTGAACAGCGTCAGCTCGGCTTGCCATGGAGCGAAGCCCTGGCTCGACGGACTGTACGCGCTGTAGGCGGTTCGCTGCTAACCCTAGAGTTGGCACGCGAACACGGCCTAGCCTGTCACTTGGCAGGCGGCACGCATCATGCTCATTACGACTTTCCTGCCGGATTCTGCATCTTTAATGACTTGGCCATCATGGCACTGTATCTCTTGGAGAGCGGACAGGCCGGTCGGGTCTTAATCTTCGATTGCGACGTGCATCAGGGCGATGGCACCGCCCGGATCCTGGAAAACGTTCCAGACGCCATAACCGTCTCACTTCATTGCGAGACCAATTACCCGGCCCTTAAGGCACGGAGCGATTGGGATATTCCTCTGCCCAAGGGCATGGGCGATATGGCCTATCGACAGGTTGTGGACGATGCTCTGAATTACCTGCTGCCGCTGTATCAACCAGATATAGTGCTGTATGACGCAGGCGTGGATGTGCATGCCAACGATGCACTGGGTTACCTTGAACTCAGCGATATCGGCATTGCCGAGCGGGATAAAACCGTCCTTCGCCATTGTTTGGGGCGGGATATTCCTGTTGCCGCCGTAATCGGTGGCGGTTATGACAAGGACCGGACCGTTCTCGCCCGACGCCATGGAATTCTGCACCACAGCGCCGCCGAAGTATGGCAGGAGCGCCTGGCCTGATCTGTTACAGCTTCATAGGTCTAGGCTTGGATCCATCCGTAAAGCGCGAAAAGCGAAACGCGTAAGGGTCAACAATGGGCGGTGCGCCGGTAACCAAATCAGCCGCCAACTGCCCCACCGCCGGCCCAACCCCAAACCCATGGCCCGACAATCCTGTCGCCACAATCAATCCCGGTACGCTATCGATTGGCGAAATCACTGGCACCGCATCAGGGGTCACATCGATAAGCCCCGCCCAATGCTGAACGATATGGGCCTGGGAAAAGACGGGAAACTGCCGAATCAGCTCATTCAAGGCCGCTTGGCTCTGTTTTAGATCCGGCTCCGGATCAAGCACCCGCATACGCTCGTAGGGCGATACCTGATCAAGCGGCACCGTTTTGCCTTCTTCCCATTCCTGCCGGAAGCGCTCATCCAGACGCAACCGCAGGCTGGACCACTCCGTCTTGAGTGTAGGCAGAAAATCCATAAAGAAACGAAAGCTGTCCGGGACCAGCGAGGCGATGTTCACGCTGCCGTTGGCGATGGTATAGCCCCCGTCCAAACGCTTGCGAAAGGCGGCCTGCTGCGTCCATAACGTGCAGTCAGGCCCTCCTTCGAGCGGAGCGGTTCGCAGCACACTGTTACGTACTTTCAACTGTGGCAGACGCACGCCCAGGTCTTTCAAGAAGCGGCTCGACCAGGCTCCGCCCGCCAGAACAACCGCCTCACAAGCAATACGGCCTCGTTCCGTCACGACGGCGCTGATCCGTCCGGCCGATCGCTCCAGGCCGCGTACGGCGCAGCCAGTCAGAATAATTGCACCTGCTCGCTGGGCTGCCCGTGCAATAGCCGGTGCCGCTTTCTGGGGCTCGGCGCGCCCATCGGTAGGGCAATAAATACCACTTTTCCACGCCGTTTGACCGCTGGGCAGCAGCGCGTCCAGTTCACGCCCGGCCACCATATACACGTCAACATTCTGGGGTCGCGCCAGAGCTATCCAGCGTTCATAGTCCAAGGCTTCCGCTTCCGACTCGGCGGAAAACAAAATGCCGGAGCGACGAAATCCTGTTTCGGCTTCGACAATTTCATTCAAGCCTTCCCACAGGCGCAGCGCTTCTACTGCCAGCGGGATCTCACGGGGGTCGCGGTACAGCTTGCGAACCCATCCCCAGTTACGGCTGCTTTGCTCGCCAGCAATATGGCCCTTTTCGCACAATATCGTTGGAATTCCCTGTCGAGCCAGCCAGAGCGCGGCGCTGGTACCGGCGATTCCGCCTCCGATAATAACCACAGAGGTCTGCTCAGGATGTTTCGTGTCCGTTTCTACCGGGTCTACTTGAGGTCCCATGCCTACCGCTCCGTTACAGAAAGAGTTGAACGACGCAAAAGCCATACCGCTATTGAAGCGGATCATGGCGCAATTCTCCTCTCGCTTCGCGGTAAACTAGGCCGCTTTTCTTCTGGCGATGGCTGTCATGTCTCACCCTAGCGCATCTCTCTCCCGTTCCGTTGTAGTCATTGGTGGCGGCCCTGCTGGCCTTATGGCGGCTGAAGTCCTGGCCAATGCCGGCATAGCGGTAGATGTCTACGACGCCATGCCCTCGGTAGGTCGCAAATTCCTGCTGGCGGGGGTTGGTGGCATGAACATCACGCACTCAGAGCCACAGCCGGACTTTCGTGCACGCTATCGCGAGCGGGAAGCAGACTTAACGCCCATACTGGACCGATTTGACAGCGAAGCCTTGCGCGAGTGGATTCATGGCCTGGGCATCGAGACGTTTGTCGGCACCTCGGGCCGCGTTTTTCCAACCGACATGAAGGCCGCCCCGCTCCTGCGGGCCTGGCTGCATCGGCTGCGTGAATCCGGTGTACGCCTGCATACCCGTCATCGGTGGCTCGGCTGGTCGGCTGAAGGCGCCCTGCGCTTCCAGACGCCCACCGGAGAGTTCACTGTCCAGGCCGAAGCCTGCATCCTGGCTTTAGGCGGTGCCAGTTGGCCTCGCCTGGGTTCGGACGGTTCCTGGACTGCACTGCTCAACGCACGCGGAATCACCCTCGCCCCGCTTCAACCTGCCAATTGCGGCTTTGAAGTAGCGGCCTGGAGTGAGCACTTGCGTACCCGGTTTTCCGGTGCGCCTATAAAACCTGTCTCCATCACTCTCCCTGACGGCACGAGCCGCCAAGGCGAATTTGTCCTGACCGAGACCGGTATCGAAGGCAGTCTGATCTATGCCTTGTCAGCAGACATCCGCACAAGGTTGCTGTGCGACGGTTCCGCTACGATCCACCTGGACCTGGCTCCCACCAAAGACCTGCATGCACTGACTAAAGCCCTAAACAAACCGCGGGGCGGCAAATCCATGGCCAATCACCTGCGTACCCAAGCTGGCCTGGAAGGTGCGCGCTCGGCTCTGCTGCGCGAGTTGGCACCGGCAGATGCTTTTCAGGATATGAGCCGCCTTGCTCAAACGATCAAGGCGCTCGCCCTGACAGTCGCTCGCCCTCGCCCCTTGGCCGAAGCCATCAGTACGGCAGGCGGCATCCCGTTCGAGGCGCTCGACAAGCAGTTAATGCTGAATGCACTACCCGGCGTTTTTTGTGCTGGCGAAATGCTGGACTGGGAAGCGCCAACAGGAGGCTATTTGCTGACGGCATGCTTTGCGACAGGACGTATCGCAGGCCAGGGAGCCGCCGCCTGGCTGGTACGTCGCTGAATAAGTTAAAAAGAACATGGCTTGAAAAGAGCGGCAGTTGAGCATTTCGTCACACTCCTCCGATCGGATGCGACGAACCGCCCGAGTGCCGCCATGGTCAGCTCTTATAGAGCCCGCTACGAGGCTTACCGTGATAGCCACCCGATAAGAGAGCCTGACCATGAACGCCATCGAACTGTTAAAGAACGATCATAAAGTCATCCTCGATATCCTCGAACAGCTCACCAATACCAGCGAACGCGCCGTTAAAAAGCGCCAGGAACTGGTTCAGAAACTAGAGACCGAACTGACCCTGCACACGCACATCGAAGAGGAAATCCTCTATCCCGCATTCAAATCAGCGGGCAAGAAAGAGGAAGCCAAGATGTACTACGAAGCTATCGAGGAGCATCGCGCTGTCGACTCTTTGGTATTGCCGCATATCAAGGCAACAGCTCCGGACAGCCTCGAATTTTCAGGTCGGGTAAAAGTGGTGAAAGAGCTTCTCGAACATCACATCGAGGAAGAAGAGGAAGAAATGTTCAAAGATGCCCAAGCATTACTCGGGTCTCAGCTGGATACCCTAGGTACACAAATGCAGGAGCGCAAGAAGTCGCTCAAGCAGGAATTGACCGCAGCACGCAAAGCGGCTTGATCCGACGGCCCGCCCCTGCATCAGGAAGCGGGCCATACCTTGTTTACTTTTTCTTGCCGAATCCCGGTGCTCGGCGAATTGCTTTGACGGCCGGCTTATCATTTTCGACCCAGCGGCCTAGAGGCTTGTCACGCTTTGCATCGCCTACCGTGTTCACTTTGGGCTTTTTGGGCTTCTTTGGCTTTTTCAGCACGATGCCGCCTGGCCCTGTTTGAGGAACACGATGCTCTGGAATGAAATCCGGCTCGTCACGGCGGGAAATTGTCTGGCCAATCAAGGTTTCGATTGCCGCCAGATAATTAACCTCATCGGCTGCGACCAATGAAATAGCCGAGCCGGTAGCACCCGCCCGCCCGGTACGGCCGATTCGATGTACATAATCTTCCGCCACAATCGGCAGATCCAGGTTGACCACGATAGGCAGATCCTGGATATCCAGGCCTCGCGCTGCCACATCGGTCGCCACCAAAATATCCACCTCGCCCGCCTTGAATCGCTCCAATGCCCGCAAGCGGGCCGGCTGAGGCTTGTCGCCATGAATCGAATCAGCACGAATGCCTTGCTGCTCAAGGGTTTCCACCAGCTGATCGACACCCTTGCGGGTCTTCGCAAACACCAGCACCTGCGACCAGCGCTTTTCCGCTAACAGATAACAGAGCAGCTCGGTCTTGCGTTTCTTATCAACTGGAATAAGCCATTGCTTCACGCTACGGGTGGTCGTGTTGCGAGGACTGATGTCGATGGTCAGCGGCTCGCGCAATAGCGGCTTGGCCAGCTGGCGAATGGCCTCGGAAAAGGTGGCGGAAAACAGCAGGGTCTGCCGGCGCTGCGGCAGCATGATGAACAGATCGCTCAGCTCACGGGCAAAGCCCAGGTCAAGCATCCGGTCAGCCTCGTCCAGCACCAGAGCCTGTACCTGATCAAAACGCACCGCGTTCTGATTGAACAGATCCAGCAGCCGCCCAGGCGTGGCCACCAGCACGTCTACGCCCTTACGCAATTTCATCATTTGCGGATTGATGCTGACGCCGCCATATACCACTGCCGTACGCAGCGGCAGGTGCTGGGCATAATCTTGTACGCTCGTATGCACCTGCTCCGCCAGTTCACGCGTCGGAACAAGGATTAGCGCGCGGATACGATTGGCCCCTACCGCCGGCCCCTCCTGAGCCAGACGCTGCAACAGTGGCAATGCGAAACCGGCCGTTTTACCGGTGCCGGTTTGCGCGGCCGCCAGCAGGTCGCGCCCCTTAAGCACGGCAGGAATCGCCTGCGCCTGAATCGGCGTCGGGATGGAATGCTCCAGCGCCTCGAGCGCACGCAATAAAGGTTCGATCAGGCCGAGCTCGGCAAACGTCATGACAATCAACCGCTAGAGTAAAAGTGCGGAATTCTAGGGGGCGCAGTGAGACGCGTCGAGTATTCCGCTCTAACCAGCGCCGCCGCCCGTCGTGGCTGGCTCGTCAGGCCTGCTCTGCGACAGCAACCTTACTTTTGCCAAAGCCCCATTGTGGCAGGTTGACCAGCAACACGGCGGCCACGATAACCAGCATAGCCAGCCACTCCTCCTGACCAATTGTCTCGCCAGCAAACAGGATACCCAGCAGCACGGCCACAACCGGATTGACATAGGCATAGCTGGTAGCCGCAGCAGGGCGGACATGCTTGAGCAAGTACATATAGGCACTAAATGCCACGATGGATCCAAGTAAGACCAGATATGCCAAGACCAGCCAGCCGCTCGATGAAGCGGGCAGACTAAGCGGCTCACCACTCAGACGGCTACCCAGCAACAAGATACATCCTCCAACGATCATTTCCACGGCACTAGCCATCGGCCCGGCCGGCAGCGGCAGACGTCGGCTCCAAACCGAGCCGAAGGCCCAACTAGCCGCGGCGAAAAGAATGAGCAACGCACCCGCAGGGCTGGTCCGCATGTTATCGCCCAGGTTAAGCAACAAAATCCCCACCAGTCCTAATCCGATTCCGGCCCACTCCAGCCGAGACGCAGGGTGTCCCCAGAACAAACCAAAGCACAAGGTAAACAGGGGTACGGTCGCGATGGCCAACGCCGCCACGCCGGATGCTACGCCCCAATGTTCCGCCAGCGTCACACCGCCATTTCCACAGCTGAGCAACAAAAAGCCGACCGCACCGCCTGCCAGCCACTCTCGCCCGGTAGGTAACGGCGCTCCCCGGGCGATCTGCCAGACAAACATCAGGATACCGGCGATTATGAAGCGTAGCCCTGCCATCAACATGGGCGGCCATGACTCCACCCCGATACGAATGACCAGATAAGTCGATCCCCAGATAACATACAAGGCGAAAAAGGCGCAGACGAGCAAGAACAAGGAGCGACGTGACTCGGAGAGCATGATCAGGACTCGACAGGTTAAAGCTGTATTTTATGAAGGCGATTACACATAGTTAATGCCGACCCAGATCTACTTTGCAGGCTATGCTTTCGAATCCATCAAAATAAACACGCTATGCCTTCGTTTCGAAAGCGCCCTTCTCTTTAGGAGGCTCTAAATGGACTATTATGATCGTCAAATCGTCAGCGCCTTGCTGGAAAACGGTCGCGCCTCGTTTGCCGAACTGGCCCGTCGCGTCAACCTTTCGCCCCCTGCTGTTGCCGAGCGCGTCGCTAAACTCGAAGCCAGTGGCATCATTACGGGTTATCACGCCGCCGTTAACCTGAAAGCGTTAGGGCAACCTATCGAGTGCCTGATCGCCCTGACGTTACATCGCACCAGTAATGAACGGCTACTTGCGGAACTGGCCACCATTCCGCAATTGACTGCCTGCTACCGGGTTACTGGCGAAGCGTGTGTCATGCTTAAAGCAGCGGTGGCCGACATGCTGGAACTCGAAGCCTTGATCGACCGGCTGATGCAGTACGGCATGAGCAAGACCTCGATGATCCTTTCCACACCGTTCGAACGCACCATACCGGCCTCCTTGCAATCGCCTGAACGGTCCGTTCAACGCAAGAGCAGCGTTTCTTCGATAGGCACATAATCATCAGCGGCTCGAATCAACGCGTGGGCTGTCAGGCCCGGCGCGCCATAAACGCGGGTATGGGTGCCGTAAACACTGCGAACTTTGGCAAGGAGAAGATCAAAGTCCCCGTCCCCGGAGGCCAGGATGATTTCATCCACCTGCGGCGCAGCGTCCAGCACATCAATAGTGATTCCTACGTCCCAATCGCCTTTGGCTGATCCATCGCTGCGCTGGATATAGGGCTTCAGCTTTACGTTGAATCCCAGATTACGCAGGATCTGCTGGAATTGTTTCTGCCGGGCATCGCCCCGCTCAATGGCATAGGCCGTGGCTTGGGCAAGGGAACCGCGCTGCATGATTTCCTTAAGGAAATTGGCATAGTGAAAGTGGCAGCCATGAATTTGGCGAACCGTATAATAGATATTCTGTACGTCAACGAATACGGCGATTTTCTTCACAACGCTCCTACGGGTCGATGCCATGAGACCGGCTTTTACAACGCGACTCCGTTCGCCCTTCATACAATCTTAAACAGAATAGGCCATTGGAAACGATAAAGGCAGCCAAAAGCCTGCCTTTATCGCTTAATGCTCAGTTTAAGCGAGACGCTTAGAGCCTTCTTTAGACAAATTGGTCATCGTCCCCGCCATCAAAGAAGCCGGAATCATCGCTACCGTAATCGGCCTGCTGGAACCCACTGTCATCGTAGCCTGCATCATAAGTGCCTGTGTCGCTAGCCTCAGCAAAACCTGAATCCTGCGCACCTGTATCTGCTGCAGCCGTAGCAGCCGCGTCCTCCTGGATTGCGCTAGCCACCTCCTCGGGCGAGTCATGGAACATATTGGAAATGGTTTCCGCCAGGAGCATACCGCCCGCAACTCCAACAGCTGTCTGCATGGCACCTGCAAGAAAACCACCCGAGCGTGACGGCGCAGCACCATAGCCTGCGTTTTGCCCGAACCCTTGACCATACCCTTGGCCGTATGAAGGCGCCTGGCGCGGCCCCGGTTCGTTCCAGCCTCCCCGGGCAGGAGCTGTCGACGCTGAAGGCCTGACGGGCTGCGGCTGCGAACTTCCGCCACCGAACAGATTGGACAGGAACCCACCGCTGCTCGGACGGCTCTGCTGCAACTGCGCCACCTGTGACTCCAGCTCACGAACCCGCTGGTCGAGTCGCTTGAGCGTGGCCTCCTGGATCAGGATGACTTGTGCCATGTAATACGGTGCTGCTGGCTGAGCCTGTAGGCGCTCTTGAATATACGCATCTGCCTGCTGATCACGCGGAGCCGTTTGAGCTTCAGCCTCTTTGAGACGTGTGAAAAGGCCTTCGATCAGTTGTTTCTCTTCGGATTGCATGTGACCCCCTAAGGACGGCCAATAAACGAAAACCCAGGCGCCGTAAACCTGCACAGGTGTTCGCGAAATCTGTTTGTTTAGCTGCTGATGCCCTTGTTGGGCAACAGGCTATTAAATGCCCTCTGTTCCGGCTGATTTCAAGTCCTCATACTGGCCATTCAGAATCGATTCAGCTCGAACCCTCCTGGCTGGGCGGCGTTCCCCGAAAGGCATCCTGCTCCTTGATTTCGTCCAGCCTGACAGGCCGCCCGGTTCGGGCAGATTCGTACAGGGCCTCCATGATCCGCTGATCCTGCAAACCCTCTTCGCCGGGCGTATACGGTTTCTTTCCGGTTACCACGCACTCAGCGAAATGATCCATTTCCAGAGCGAACTGATTTTTCTCGGGCGCATTGATCTGTTCGATGACCGGCGCGGTGAATTCAGACGTGTCTTCCCCCAGGCGGCTGCGCTTGAGTTGCAGGTTGCGATAGGAAAAGGCCGGGTCCATCTCCGCCCAGCCTTGCTCGCCGATCACCCGATAGCGCTTGGAATTGAACGTGGCATAGCTGGTCGTGCATTGCACACGTACCCCGCTGGGGAAACGCATCTGCCACAGCATGGCTTCCTCGACTTCCTTGAAGCGCGGATCGCCTGGCGTGCTGTATAGGCTGGCAAACACCTCTACCGGCTCCTCACCCAATAGAAAGCGCGCCGTGTTCAAGCAATACAGCCCGATATCCGGCAAGGCGCCGCCACCTGCCATGGCCTTTTTGTGCCGCCACTGATCGACATTTTCCTTCGATTGATTCTGGCAGTTGGCCATGTCGATCAGCTTGATGGTACCCAACGTCTTGGCTTCACGTGTCCAACGCATCACCTGATGATTCATCGGCTCGTACTGGATACGGTACGCGACCATCAATAACCGATTGGCCTGGGCGCAGGCATCAATCATTTCCTGACATTCCTTCACCGAATTGGCCATCGGCTTTTCGCACAGCACATGCTTGCCAGCCTTGGCCGCCCGCACGGTGAACTCATGGTGCATGCTGTTGGGCAGCACAATGTAGACGGCATGCACATCTGGGTTCTCGCGGATCTGATCGAAGTTCTGGTAGTTGTAAATTCCGCTTTCCGGCACGCTGTACATCTGGGCAACCCGCAGGGCCTTGTTTCGGTCGCCACTCACCAGCGCCGTGACCTTGCATCGCTTGGAAGAGGCAAACGCCGGCAGGATTTCCTCGAGTGACAGCCGTCCGATGCCGACCACAGCGATCCCAACCCGCTGATCACGGCCCAGCTGTACCGGCATATCGGTCTTGTCGGTCTTACCTTCCTGCATGTGCGGCAATGTAATGGGCTTGGGCAATTGTGTCGCCGGCTGGCCAGTACCCTCTATGGATCCGGCCACTCCGGCACGGTCTGGTACAGAGCTCGTCTGGGCCCAAGCGCTGTTGGCAGCAAGGCCGAGCATACCGGCGGCTACGGCGCCCTGCCCGGCATACAGGAGAAATCGGCGGCGGTCGCCAAGAGCCTCGGTCTCATCGATCATAAAGAAAACTCCTGAAAGAAGGCTTTTTTTCAGAAGCCCTGACCAATACCCAAGTTCCTAAAATCCGTGACAAGGCTTGGACAAAAAGCCTAATGGACTTACAGTCCAAGAAACGCATGCCAGAGCCTCCCATGTCCAGCACTCCACCAGCGCTCCTGATCATCGACCAGCAACAAGGCCTCCTGTCGCCAACGCTGGGCCCGCGAAACCATCCAGAGGCGGAGCAGCGTATCGAGACATTATTACTGGCGTGGCGCCTACATGCGTGGCCCGTTGTCCATATCCGCCATATTTCACGCGAATCCGGCTCGGTCTTTGCCCCCGGGCAAGCGGGTGCCGACTTTCAGCCAGCCCTGCGCCCTCTCGCAGGTGAAGCGGTATTTGAGAAAAATGTGACAGACGCCTTTATCCACAGCGGGCTTGAACGCTGGTTGCATGTACGCGGTATCCGCCACGTCGTGATCACCGGCGCGGCCAGCGAGAATTCGGTCGAGGCCACGGCACGCACGGCCAGTAACCTAGGCTTTGTGACACTGGTAGCGGAGGACGCCTGCTATACCTTTGCCAAGCGGGACTTCTACGGCATACCTCGGCAGGCGGAGGAGGTTCATGCCATGGCCATGTCCAATCTACAGAATGAATATGCCAACGTGATGACTACGGCCTGCTTGATAACCCAGCTCGGCCTGTCCCCTTCACTACCGCCGATCGGCTAGACTGCTGGCCTGTTCCACCGGATGTTTCGTAATGACACCTTTTAATATTCTTCGTGATGCGCTGTATTTTTTTACCCGTCATCTAACGTCGTTACTGGCCCTATGCTTACCCTGGCTGGCTCTGGAAAGCATAGTGCGCTATCAGGTCATGCTGCAGGCCGGTCAGGAAGCGGGTCTCTGGGAAATGCTGGCCGGGCTTCTGTTCTATCCAATCTATACCGGCTCGCTGATCATGTTTCTCAGCGCCCGTAGCCATGGCGTAGTACCTAGCATCACAGCGCTATGGGGAGATGCGATCCGCTTGTGGCCGCGCTTCGCCATCCTGGCAGGTCTAACCGCCGGCATGGTCGTCTTGGGCTTTTCACTAATGATCATTCCAGGCTTTCTGATTATGGTGAAATTTGCCTTTGCCGAACCACTGCTCGTGCTTCGCGGGCTCCCACCATTACAGGCTTTGCGGATCAGCTTCGAGCGCACCCGAGGGCATTTCCTGACGCTACTGGCCTGCATCATGGTCACGCTGCTTCCTGCCTGGATGCTGGACGCGTGGATCACAAGCCACTTCATGGCCGAGCCTGTAGTAATGATCGCCTTGCAGAGCCTATCGGGTATGTTGCAGTTGCTCTTGACTATCGCCGTGTTCCGCCTGTTCATGATGACGGATAGCGATAATTGACATCGTTTAGATAAAAGAAATACGCGGCGCCGCTATGAATCTGATAGCAGCCTACAAGCGCCCTCGAAACCCTCGAAGGCGCTCGCTACATCTTCCTGCTGCGTCTGCCGCAAACAGCGGCCCAACCGCAGCAGACAGTCGGGCATGGGAGATAAATATCCGGATTACCACATCAGGTCATCGGGAATCTGATAGGACGCGTAAGGATCGTCAGCATCCGGCTCTTCCTTTTGAACATTGAGCAGTACTACACGTCTAGGATCGCGCTCTTGAATACGCTCAGCCGTAGCACGTGGAACCACCTCATAGCGGCCTTCATAGCGTACGATGCCCAGACTACCCTGGCTCAATTTTTCACGCATCAGGGCATTGACTGGTAAGCGCTTGACCTTCTTTTCGTCTACGAAATTATAGTAATCATCGCTTTCGAGCTTGGGCAGGCGGCTGCCTTCGATCAACTGCTTTATTTGGGCCTGTTCGGCCTTGCGGCGCTTTTTCTCTTCCTGTTGACGATTGAGCTCCTGATCCCGGGCGAGCTTTTCAGCCTGGGCCTGTAACGCAGCCAGTCTTTGAGACTCATCCTTTTCTGCTTGCCCGCGATGTTCCATACGGGTCTGCTTCTGCTTCTGCTTGACGGCCTGTTTGGCCTGTTTTTCATTGACAAGACCGGCCTTGAGAAGCTGGTCGCGCAAAGACATGCTCATGGATGCAACTCGTTTCTGAGCCCGGTGTACGGGCATGTTCCGTAAAGAAGCCATAGTACTGGTCCGCTGCTGGAGAGGCCAGTAAACCGTCCGACACGTTAGCGCGGGATTCGACAGGGTGCAATGCGAAGTGTAAAGGTAAAAATAGAGTGAAATAATCAACCCTTGCTGCTACACCTTTTATTGCAAGACATTTCTATATATAAATAATTATCTTGATAAATAGATTACTACTGATAACCGAGCCCATGATCACGTTAACTCTTCTTATTCTGTTCGTGACCAGCGTGTTGTTCGTACACCTGCGCGGTCGCTCACGCTTGCCCTTCCTGCGTCAGCTAGTCAATCACTCTGCAGTGTTCGCTCCGTATAACTCACTGATGTACCTGTTTTCCAGCGTTCCCTCAAAGCCTTATCTGGATCGGGAGCGGTTTCCAGAACTGGATGTGCTCAAAGATAACTGGGAAGCTATTCGCGAAGAGGCCATGCGCCTGTTCGATGAGGGTTATATCCGTGCTGCCGAGAAAAATAATGATGCAGGTTTCGGCTCGTTCTTCAAGAAAGGCTGGAAACGCTTTTACCTGACCTGGTACGGCGAGCGCCTTCCTTCAGCCCAAGCGCTATGTCCTAAAACGGTTGAGCTGGTTAGCAGCATTCCTAATGTAAAAGGAGCCATGTTCGCCCTGTTGCCAGGCGGTAGCCATCTCAACCCGCATCGTGATCCGTTTGCAGGCTCGTTGCGCTATCACTTGGGACTGTCTACGCCTAACTCTGATAATTGCCGCATTTATGTCGATGGCCAGCCCTATTCCTGGCGCGACGGTGAGGATGTGATGTTTGACGAGACGTTTGTCCACTGGGTGAAAAACGAGACCGACCAGACCCGAGTCATCCTGTTTTGCGATATTGAGCGCCCCTTGCGATCTCGCCTGCTGATGGCCTTGAACCGTCGCGTCAGTTATTTCCTGGGCAGTGCCACGACCCCGCAGAATGTTGACGGCGAGCGCGTGGGAAGCATCAACCAAGCCTATGCCTTCAGCAAACGCTTCGGCGACGCCATCGGGGGCATAGTCCGCCTCTTTAAACGCCGACATCCCAGAGCTTACAAAGTGCTTAAACCGGTATTAGCCGTATTACTGCTGGCTGCGCTCCTGCAATGGATTTTTGGCTAATAACTCTGCTACCAAAGTGTTCAATCCGACGCTTTGGCAGCAGCCCTCTCGCCCGCCTTGGCCGCCTCCCATAACGCGTCCAACTCTTCCAGCTTGCAATGTTCAGGGTGCTTACCCTGCGCCTTCAAGGCTTGCTCAATGAAGCGAAAACGACGCTCGAACTTGCCGTTGGCACCCCTCAAGGCATTTTCCGCATCAACCTTTAGATGACGCGCCAAATTGACTACGACAAACAGCAGATCACCAACTTCTTCAGTAATGTGGGCGTGATCCCCTTCGCGCATTGCCTCCAGCACTTCATTCAGTTCCTCATGCAGCTTGCCAATCACCGCTTCGGCTTCAGGCCAGTCAAATCCAACCTGAGCGGCCCGCTTCTGCAGTTTCGCTGCACGCGACAGCGCGGGAAGAACGGCTGGAACATCATCGAGCAAGGATAACTGTTCAGGGGCCGCAGCTTTTTCGGCGCGCTCCTCCGCCTTGATTTCTTCCCAGCGCCGCTTGATGGCCTTTTCGTCCAGGCGCGGCTGATCCAGCGAGCCATACAGATCGCCGTCCGGGAATACATGTGGATGACGTCGCACCAATTTGCGCGTAATACTATCCACGACCTCAGCAAAGGCGAAACGCTGTTCTTCTCGGGCCAGCTGGCTGTAATAGACCACCTGAAACAAGAGGTCGCCTAGCTCATCGCGCAGTTGCGTGTAGTCCTGGCGCTCAATGGCATCAGCCACCTCATAGGCTTCTTCCAGCGTATGCGGCACGATACTGGCGTAATCCTGCTTCAGGTCCCATGGGCAACCATGTTGAGGGTCTCTCAGGCGTGCCATAAGGTGAAGCAGGTCGTCGAGGCTGTACATAAGGTTGTCCTTCAACAAATGAGATCGAAAACGTCAGCTATAAAAAAGGGTGAGCCTACGCCCACCCTACAGGATTACATCGGTCATTCACGACTCAGGTCGCACGGTTACGCCGGGCCTCGATAATATTTGGCAGCTGTGAGACCCGTCCCAGTAAACGACCTAATGCATCAAGCCCTGGAATTTCAATGGTCAGGAGCATATTGGCCGTGTTTTCTTCCTTATTGGAGCGGGTATTTACCGCAAGCACATTGATTCGCTCGTTGAGCAGTACCTGCGACACGTCACGCAGGAGTCCGGGGCGGTCATAGGCCTTGACGAGAATATCAACAGGATAGGTCTGGACAGGCACCGGTCCCCAGCTGACCTGAATGATACGCTCCGGCTCACGGCTGGCGAGTTGCAAGGCGTTCTGACAATCCTGCCGATGAATCGTGACGCCACGTCCCAACGTAATGTATCCGACGATGGAATCTCCAGGTACCGGTTGACAACAACCCGCAATCTGGGTCAGCAGATTGCCAACGCCTTGAATCTGAACATCACCACGCTTGCCCGGCTTGCTGCTGGGCCTGCGCTGCAAGAGCTCTAGCGGATCGGTTTCACGCTCGGGTTCGACCAATTCCTGGGCAGCGTGCATGACATGGGCGAGCCGTAGATCACCAGCCCCCAATGCCGCCTGCATGTCCTCGGCGGAGCGCTGACTGATCTTTTCAGCCAGCTTCTCGTAATCCACCGGAGGCAAACCAAGTCGCAAAAGTTCCCGCTCGATCATGGCCTTGCCTGCGGCCACGTTCTGATCGCGCGCCTGGAACTTGAACCAATGGACAATCTTGGCCCGCGCTCGGGATGTAGTCACATAGCCTAAATTGGGATTCAGCCAATCACGACTAGGGGAGCCATTCTTGCCGGTAATGATCTCGACCTGCTCACCTGTCTGCAGGCTATAGTTGAGCGGCACGATCCGACCATTGATCTTCGCACCCCGGCAGTTGTGTCCGATTTCAGTATGCACCCGATAGGCGAAGTCCAGCGGCGTTGCACCTTTGGGCAGGTCGATGGCATGGCCATCCGGCGTGAACACATACACCCGGTCCGGCTCAATATCCACTCGCAGCTGCTCAGCCAACCCACCGATGTCGCCCAGCTCCTCATGCCACTCAAGGACCTGGCGCAACCAGGAAATCTTTTCCTCATAATGACTGGAAGCCGATTTAACGTCGGTCCCCTTATAGCGCCAGTGCGCACAAACGCCCAGTTCCGCCTCCTCATGCATGGCATGGGTACGGATCTGAACTTCTAGCACTTTACCCTCCGGCCCGATCACTGCCGTATGCAGCGAGCGGTAACCGTTCTCCTTGGGATTGGCAATATAGTCGTCGAACTCTCGGGGAATATGCCTCCATAAGGTATGTACGATACCCAGGGCGGTGTAACAGTCTCGGATTTCAGGCACCAACACACGTACGGCGCGAACATCATAGATCTGGCTGAAATCCAGCCCCTTCTTTTGCATCTTTCGCCAAATCGAATAAATATGTTTGGCGCGGCCGCTGAGATCAGCCTTGATACCTGTCGCAGCCAGCTCCTGTTTGAGTTGCTGCATAACATCGGCAATGTACTGCTCGCGATCCAAGCGGCGCTCATGCAGCAATGTGGCGATCTGCTTGTACTGCATCGGCTCAAGGTAACGAAAGGATAAATCCTCGAGCTCCCACTTGATATGCCCGATACCGAGGCGATGGGCGAGAGGCGCATAGATATCAAAGACTTCTCGAGCCACCCGGTTGCGCCGCTCTTCGGTGGCATTTTTAACTGCCCGAATAGCACAGGTCCGCTCGGCCAGCTTGATAAGAGCGACCCGCACATCGTCCACCATCGCGACCAGCATACGCCGCAGGTTATCCACCTGGGCCTGGGTACCCAACACCATAGACTGACGCGGACTCAGGCTCGCGCTGATGGCGGCCATGCGTAGCACGCCCTCAATCAGCTTGGCTACAACCGGACCGAAACGCTTGACGGCCTCCTCAAGACTAGCCTTGCCTTCCCGTACTGCACGGTAGATTAAGGCAGCAACAAGGGAATCCTGGTCGAGCTTGAGATCGGCCAGGATTTCGGCCATTTCCAAACCGGTCTGAAAACTGGACGTACCCGGTGCCCAGAGATGTTCCGTCGTCGCAGCGTCCGCCTCGGCCGCTTGCGCGAACTCACAGGCGTCTCGCAAGGCCTGGCGCTCGAAATTCGGGTCCATGCTCTGGACGTGATCAAGCCATGCCTCGAGATTGATGCTGCCATCGTTATTGACCGGTTGATGCGCTCTGACCTGTACCATCTTACGTCCCCCGACGCCCTCTAGCGTCGAATATGGCCAGTCTTTCAACCAGCCGATTACGCGAGTCTCAGGCTAAACGAAAACGGCTGTTCCGGGTGGAACCGATCACTTACAGAGTGTAAAAGGCCATGACAGCCATTCTCTGCGATACCAGCGCTACAACGTGGCACCACCCTGCCTCTTATGCCTTCGCCAGGCCTGCTTCCTGCCCCGCTACAAACAAAACCATAGCCTCGACATGTGCCGTTTGAGGGAACATATCAAGGATTCCAGCCCGCACAGGTTGATATCCCTGACGAGCCAGCTCTCCCGCATCCCGCGCTAACGTAGCGGGGTTGCAGGACACATAAAGCACACGCTTTGCGCCCAGTTTCGTCATCTGCTGGACCACAGCTAGTGCCCCGTCACGCGGCGGATCGAGCATTACGGAAGGGAATACCCGATCACGCCATGGCGCCTCGGTCAGCGGCTTCGACAGGTCGGCCTGGAAAAAGTGCACATTCTCGAGGCCGTTGGCTCGCGCATTCTCTGTAGCCCGTGCCGTCATCGCAGCAACGCCTTCTACACCGATGACATCGCGTACTTGCCGAGCAATCGGTAAGGCAAAATTACCCAGCCCACAAAACAAGTCCAGCACTGACTCGTCCGGTGCCGGCGCTAACCATTCAAGCGCCTGAGCGATCATGGCCTCGTTGACCGCTGCATTCACCTGTACGAAATCGCCGGGTCGATAGGCCAGGGTCAGGTCCCAAGGCTCGAGCCGGTAGCCCAGCGTCGCGCCCTGCTGATCGGGTTGAGGCTCACCATCTGTTTGCCACCACAACTGAGCAGCATGCGAAAGGCAAAATGCGCGCAACTTATCGGTGTCTGCCAAGGGCAAAGAGCGGGTCAGCCGAACCAGCACTGCACTCGACGTGCCTTGAAACAACTCCACATGACCAATGGCCTGGGGCATCTGCAAAGCACCCAAGGCCACCGGCAGGGCCTGGGCGATCGGCTGTAGCGGCTCAACCAGCACACCGCAGCTATCCAGCGGAACGATGTCCTGACTGGCAGCCGCCCGAAAGCCAACCTCGAGCCGACGCGCCTTGGTATCCCAGCGCACAGCGATTCGAGCGCGACGTCGGTAGCCAAACTCCGAGCTTCGCAACGGAGGCGCCCACTCTAAAGGTGTAATACCCGCCACGCGCTGCAATTGCTCCGCCAAGGCTTGCTGCTTGAGGGTCAATTGTGCTTCATGGGGCATATGCTGAAGCGTACACCCCCCACAGCGACCTGCCACGGCGCACGGCGGCAAGCAACGTTCATCACTCGCCGACAACACACGTTCGGCTCTGGCCTCGACAACTTGACTGCGAGCCGACAGCACACGTGCTTCGACCATCTCGGTAGGCAGTGCCCCTGCAACAAACCAGGTACGTCCGTCCAGATGGGCAATACCACGTCCGTCGTTAGCGAGCTTTTCTATGGTCAGCCGCTGCTTCTTGCCCACCGGAACCGATGAGGCCCGGCTACCACCGCTCGGCTGGAAACGCAGCCCTTTAGCACCACGCATAACAATCTCTTTACTCAATGCTCCGCTCAGCGCGGATCGTAGACGCCGGTCGACAGGTAACGGTCGCCTCGGTCGCAAATGATGGCAACGATGACGGCATTCTCGACTTCCTGGGATAGTCGCAAAGCCGCTGCCACAGCGCCCCCAGATGAAACGCCGCAAAAAATACCTTCTTCACGGGCCAGCCGCCGCATGACATCTTCGGCCTCAGCCTGTGCCATATCGATCACACGATCCACACGGCTAGCGTCAAAAATCTTTGGCAGGTATTCCTGCGGCCAACGACGGATACCCGGAATAGCCGAGCCTTCCTGCGGCTGCAGCCCGACGATCTGCACGTTGGGGTTCTGCTCCTTCAGGTAACGAGACATACCCATAATCGTGCCGGTCGTACCCATCGAGCTTACGAAATGCGTGATAGTCCCCGCAGTCTGTTGCCAGATTTCCGGACCAGTACTGGTGTAATGGGCAATGGGGTTATCGCCATTGCCAAATTGATCGAGCACCTTTCCCTTGCCTTCGGCCTGCATGCGCGCCGCTAAATCTCGCGCGCCTTCCATGCCTTCTTCACGACTAACCAGAATCAACTCGGCGCCATAAGCCGTCATGGCAGCCTTGCGCTCGATACTCATGTTGTCTGGCATGATCAGAAGCATACGATAGCCTTTGATCGCTGCCGCCATGGCTAGAGCAATGCCGGTATTACCAGAAGTGGCCTCGATCAAGGTGTCACCTGGCCGGATGTCGCCTCGTGCTTCGGCACGGGCGATCATCGACAATGCCGGGCGATCCTTCACTGAGCCGGCAGGGTTGTTGCCTTCCAGCTTGACCAAAAGGGTGTTGGAGGTTTCGCCGGGCAGACGCTGTAAACGCACCAGCGGGGTGTGGCCGACGCAGTCGGCAATGGTCGGATACTGCACGCTCATGAGATTCGCTCGGTTCCGGTGCCTTGGAAAAGGAATCTATGATACCGATAAAAATCAATGTTCCCTAATTGGGATAACGAGCGGCACTCATGAGATAAAAAAGCGCTTGGCCTTTAACCTAGACGCGTTACGCCAGCGATGATAGGAGTGCCGCTGTGCGGGTCTTCCAGCAAAATGCACTTGACCCCGTATAGCTGCTCGACCAACGCTGGGGTCACGATTCTAGAGGGTGCTCCTTCCGCCACGATTCGTCCCGCCTGCATCGCAACCAGATGATCGGCATATCGACAGGCACTGGATAAATCATGCACCACCATGACCACAGTCTTCCCTACCGCTGCCAATTGGCGAATCAGCTCAAACACTTCGATCTGATGCCCCAAGTCGAGCGCTGACGTTGGTTCGTCGAGCAGGAGCAAGGGCGTCTGCTGGGCAATGGCCATAGCAATCCAGGCCCGCTGACGCTGACCGCCGGACATGGATTCCAGAGGCCGGTCCGCCAGTCCAGTAAGGTCAGCAACCGCCAATGCAGCCTCAACAATGGCCTGGTCGCCCTCCGACCACTGGCGAAGAATGCCCTGGTGCGGCTGGCGGCCAAACTGAATCAATTCAGCCACAGTCAGCCCTTCAGGTGCGCTGGCTTCCTGAGGCAACAGGGCCAGCTCACGTGCCACCTGCCGCGAAGGCAGTCGATTGATATCCTTGCCATTGAGCACAACCGTACCCTGGCTAGGCTTGTGCAGGCGCGACAGACCGGCCAGCAAAGTCGATTTGCCGCACCCGTTAGGCCCTACGATAGCCGTAACCTTTCCCGGCGGAATATGGAGCGACAGGTTCTCAATGATGGAAACGGCCGGATACCCTAGACTCAGGGACTGAGCCGCAAGAGACACCTCATGGTCAGGCCGGTTGGTTAATAAGGAAGACAAAAGACTCACGGTGCTCTCCGCGCAGACGGGCGCAGTAGGATCCATAATAAATAAGGGCCGCCGATAACAGCCATGATCACGCCTACTGGAATCTCGATGGGCGCCATTAACGTACGCCCTACCCAGTCCGCCAGACTCATCAGCGTGGCTCCAGCCAGGGCCGCATTGAAAACAGGCACGCCCTGATGACCGACCAGATACCGAGCAACCTCTGGCGCAGCCAGGGCAATCAGGCCGACCGGCCCTACAACAGCTACGGCCAGGGCCGTAAGAAAAACGGTTAGTAAGAGCGTCATGACCCGCATACGCTTCAACGGGACGCCTAGTCCCGTCGCCACGCTATCGGAAAAGCGCATCAACGTAAGCGCACGCCCCAGGTATTTGGCCACCGGCAGACCGGCGAGCAGACCGATGCCCAACAGCCAGACTGCCTGAGCGGGGCGGGCATTGAGACTGCCGACTGTCCAGGGATAGGCCTGGTTGGCGCTATCCATGTCGGTACGGGCCAGCATCAGATTGGTCAGTGCTCCAAACAGCGCACCCACTGCGATGCCAACTACAATGAAGCGATACCCTCGGGCACCAGCACCGCCACTCAAGCCAAAGGCCAACCCTGCCGCGGTGGCAGCGCCGGTCAGTGCAAGAGCGGAAGGTGCCAGCGTAGTTGGTATTGCCACGATCGACGCGACGGCAAAGGCGGTAGCTCCGTCGTCGATTCCGATGATGCCTGGCGTCGCCAGCCGATTCCGAGCCAAGGTCTGCAAAAGACACCCGGCCACACCCAGGGCCGCCCCTGTGAGCAAGCCTGCGATAAGCCGCTGCAGGCGCAGCTCCTGTACCAGAAATACATGCATAGGTTCGCCCTGCCCTATGGCTGCTGCCAGTGCAGTCCAAGGCGATAAACCTGCTGCGCCGGATGCCAGACTAATGCCACTAACAATGATCATGGCAGCAATCAACAGGAAACCGCTGGACCAGGCGCGCCGATGCACGAGAATGCTGTATCGCCCGAACCGCCACCAGGCGTAACCGGCAGGGGCCTCTGAAACGACTGGGCGGGTTGGAAGAGTAGGTAGTGCAGTCATGATCACAGCGTCGGCAAACGATGGCCGCGGACTACAGCAATCAGGATTGGGGCCCCGATGAATGCCGTGACCACGCCGATGGGAAGTTCATAGGGCTTGACTACCAGCCGGGAGATGGTATCTGCGAACAAGATGATAATCGGCCCAATCAATAAAGATAGCCAGAGCGTACGGCGGATATCAGGACCGACTAGTCGCCGCGCCACAAATGGCACGATAAGACCGACAAAGGCAATCGGCCCGGCCGCCGCCGTTGCCGTTCCAACGAGAATAGCCACGCAAACCAGCGCACTCATTCGCGTAAGCTGCGGATGATGCCCAAGCCCTGTAGCGACCCGCTCCCCCAGAGCCAGAGCTGCCAGAGGACGAATCAACGGCAGCATAAGCAGCAAGCCGAGCAGCACGCCTGGGGCACTGCTATAAGCTGTCTCCGTAGGCCGACCGGCCAAGGCGCCAATTACCCAGAAGCGCATCTCGTCAGCGCTGCGCTGATCGCTCAAGAGGATCAGGGTACTGATTGCCATCAACATGCTGGTAAAGGCCGCCCCGACCAGAATGAGGCGCACCGGATCACTCCCGATACCGCGCAACTGTGTTACCAACAGGACTAGAAAGCAGCCGGCCAACGCACCCGCTACAGCCACGCCCAGGTTCAGGGTTGCAGCACTACTACCAAGGCTAATGGCCAGCACCACAGCGAACGAGGCGCCGGCACTGACGCCTAGAAGTCCCGGCTCTGCCAGAGGGTTGCGCGTAGCGGACTGCAAGATCACACCGGCAGCGCCCAAGGCCATTCCCACCATGGCGCCTAGCAATGTTCTTGGCCAGCGCAGCTCCATAACAATAAAGCGCGCCTCACTATCAGCACCACTCCACAACGCCTGAGCGGAACGCCCAGGCGAAACATCACCAGCACCTATCAGCAAGCTGGCCAGTACACTCAACACCACCAGTGTAAGGCAGATCAGCCAGGACCTTTTCACAACCTGAGGTCTGGATGCGGAAGACGACATCAGTGCGCCACTACTTTCTCTACATCATCAAGAATCTTCTGGGCAGCCAGCGGACCGGCACCACTGCTCCAGAGCTGACCATCAACAGTGATGACCTTATTGTTCTTGACTGCATTCAATCGAGCAAAGGCAGGTTGGTTGCGCGCCTGCGCCAGGGCCTGTTCGCCCTCTGGATTCAATGTAGCCAGGAACAGCCAGTCACCATCAGCCTGATGCAGGTTCTCAAGGCTCAAAATATCGCTATGAGGCCGCTGGGTAAGACTTTCAGCCAAGGCTGGACTTTTAAAACCAAGCTGTTGCAACAATTGCCCTGCAAACAGATGACTGGACATCAGGATAGGTCCCTGAGGATTCCAGCGTAATACCGACGCAACCTGACCAGGCGCGATACGGGCCTTGAGCGCGGCGATGCGCTGATCCAGCTGCTGATAGGACGCTTTTATCTCTTCTTGCCGCCCCAGCGCTTCAGCATACAGGCTTACGCTCTTACGCCAGTCATCCGTTACTGCTGTAGAGGGGACGATGGTAGGGGCCAGCAGGCTGAGCTTTTCATACTGCGCCTTGGGCAAATCGGGGGCCGCCAGAATCAGGTCGGGCTGTAGCTTGAATACGCTCTCCAAGTTGGTTTCACGGGCAGTTCCCACAATGGCGATCGTACCGACTTTATCCTGTACGTAACGGGATACACCGGTACTGCCACGCGTCGATACTGTACCGAGCGGTTTCACTCCTGCAGAGAGTGCAGTATCCAGAGCATTCTCGCTCAGCACTACCACACGGCTTGGCGTTCCTGTAACCGTTACTGTTCCAAAAGCGGTTTCCACAGCACGTGCTTCTGCAGTCTGCGCCCAACTAGCAGACGGTACGGAAGCGACAACAGAAGTGAACAGCATAAACGCACGCAGCCACGTACGCGGAAAGTTGAACGTTGCGAGTGCCATGAAAAAATCCTTTAGACAGATAACTCTACAAGGCAGTGCCTAGACGGCTCCGCCCTGCTCCCGGCCGACTATAATGCCGCAAAAGACAACTATTCGTGAACATAAAAGAGAACGATTACCGCCGGAGGAAGCCGTCAATGCCCGTTTGCCTGCCGCCTGCCTTAAAATTCCCCCTCGTCTAAAACATACGTTTAAACTGCGAGCCTTTGACCGCTGGAGAAACAGGACGTGTTGAACGAGCTAGGAATCAAGGGCCGCATCCTCTTGCTCGGTCTGCTGCCCACATGTGCCATGGCTATGGTACTGGGTGGGTATTTCACATGGATTCAGCTGTCGGACATGCGTACGGCGCTCGAAGAGCGTGGTCAGCTGATCGCCGAGCAACTTGGTCCGCTCATTGCACCGGCCTTGCGCCAGGACAACCGGGTCGTGCTCCGACGTATCGCGCAGGATGTTCTGGATCAGCCGGATGTCCGTGCCATCAGTTTTCTCAGTGTTGACCAGAAAGTCCTGACCCATGCCGGCCCAAGCATGTCGATCCCCATGAGCAGCGAAGATGGCGAAACCGCCAGCCTACGCAGCGGCCTGGATGTCACACACTTTCATCTCCCCGTCCAGGCCCGTCATCTCAAGCTGATCACTGGCGAAGTCAACAACATGTCCGGCACGCATTTGCTGGGCTGGATTGATCTGGAGCTCTCCCACCATGCCACCTTGCTGCGTGGCTATCGCAACCTAATGCTGGGCCTGCTGCTAATCATGTTTGGCCTGTGCCTGACTGCTGTGGTAGCTGTCCGGATCGGTCGCAGTATCAACCGACCGTTACGGATCATTGGCGAAGGCGTTGCGCACCTGAAGGATGGACAACTGGCCACCCGACTGCCACAAGATCTGGGCAGTTATGAGCTTGACACCCTGGCCAATGGTATCAACCGCATGGCAGAAGCCATGCAGACGGCTCAGGAAGAAATGCAGAACAACATCGACCAGGCAACGGACGATGTGCGACAGAATCTGGAAACCATTGAGATTCAAAACATTGAGCTGGACCTGGCACGTAAAGAGGCACTGGAAGCCAGCCGGATCAAGTCTGAATTTCTGGCAAACATGAGCCATGAAATTCGTACGCCGCTCAATGGCATCCTAGGTTTCACCAACCTCTTGCAAAAAAGCGAACTGACGCCGCGCCAGCAGGATTACCTCAGTACGATCCAGAATTCGGCAGAAAGCCTGCTCGGCATCATCAACGAGATTCTTGACTTCTCCAAGATCGAAGCGGGCAAGTTGGTCCTAGAGAACATTCCCTTCAATCTAAGGGACATGATTCAAGACACCATGACCATTCTGGCGCCATCCGCCCATGAAAAGCAGCTGGAGCTGGTCTGCCTCATCTACCGTGACACTCCGGTGCATCTGGTAGGCGACCCGCAGCGGCTGCGCCAGGTCTTGACCAACCTGATCAGCAATGCGATCAAGTTTACCCATGAGGGGACCATTGCGGTCCGTGCCATGGTCGAGGACGAGGATGAGGACCATGCACAACTAAGGATCAGCGTACAGGACTCCGGCATTGGATTATCCGAACAGGACCGCGACTCGCTGTTCCAGGCCTTTACCCAAGCTGATAATTCACTGTCCCGCCAGGCTGGCGGGACAGGTTTAGGATTGGTTATTTCCAAGCGACTCATCGAACAAATGGGCGGTGAAATCGGGCTGGACAGCGAGCCTGGCGAGGGCTCCGAATTCTGGATCACCATCAGTCTGCCTAAATCACGCAACCCTATCGAAACGCATCGCCGACTGGCAGTAGCGGGTCGGCGTGTGGGTCTCGTCGAGCCGCACGAGTTGACCCGGCAGTCCCTACGTCACCAATTGGAAGATTGCGGACTGGAAGTAGTCGAGTTCGATACCCTCGAAAAACTGACCCTGGCGGTTGCAAACCAACCCTCGAGCGAGCCTGTGATCGGCCTTGCCGTCATGGGAGTTGCCTCCAACATGTTGCCTCCCGATCTCTTGACGGAGCGGATCTGGGAGCTGGAACGTCTCGGCTGTAATTCTCTGGTGTTCTGCCCAACAACCGACCAGACCACCTTCCATGCTGTACTTCCAGATGTGCATTGCCAGTTACAGGCCAAGCCGGTCTGCAGCCGCAAGCTTGAGCGCGCCGTAGCGGAGCTTTTGAACCAGCGACCTACGCGTGTAGACAATACGCATACCAAGATGAACGACCGAGCCCCACGCCTGCTATGTGTGGACGATAACCCGGCCAACCTACTGCTGGTTCAGACCCTGCTGACTGACTTGGGCGCTGAGGTCACCAGTGTGGATAGTGGCTATGCGGCCGTTGAAGCCGTACAGCATGAGCGTTTTGACTTGGTGTTCATGGACGTTCAAATGCCCGGCATGAACGGCCGCCAGGCTACGGAAGCGATTCGAGCCTGGGAGGTTGAGCAGGAGGCGCCCTCCGTGCCCATTGTCGCCTTGACCGCTCATGCCATGTCCAATGAAAAGCGCGCCCTCTTGCAGGCCGGAATGGACGACTACCTGACCAAACCCATCAGTGATCGTCAGTTGGCCCAAGTCGTCCTCAAATGGACCGGCTTGCGCCTGCATCAGAGCGATGTACACGATCTCGTGCCGCTTAATGGCAGTACAGATATCGTCAATCTCCCCATTCTGGATGAGGAAGAAGGCTTGCGGCTCGCCGCTGGCAAGGCAGACCTGGCCAGTGACTTACTGTCCATGCTATTGGCCTCACTGGCAGCAGACCGTCAGGCGATTCGGCAAGCACGCGAAAACGGCGACAGGATAGGCCTGATCGAGCGTATCCACCGGCTACACGGCGCCACCCGTTATTGTGGCGTCCCGCAGTTGCGTGCTGCCTGCCATCATAGCGAAACCCTCCTCAAGCAAGGTGCTCCGACTTCTTCGCCAGCCCTGGATGAGCTGGATGCTGCCATCGAGCAGCTGTCCAGCATGGCAAAAACATACGCTTAAGCACTATTGACCCTGCTCAATATCCGCCAGGAAGGCCCTGTTTACACTCTATGAGTCAGATGACAGGAGCTTTCCATGCGGACCCTTCTTTTTAGCAGTCAGATCTACGACCGAAACAGCTTTGAAGCGACTAACAGATCGCGCGGCCTCAGGATGACCTATCAACCAGCCCAGTTAAGCCTGGATACGGTTTCCCTGGTTGAAGGTTTCGACGTAGTGTGCGCGTTTGTCAATGACGTGCTGTCCTCCAAAGTCCTGACACGCCTTGCCTCGGGCGCACCCGGCTTATCGCGTTACGCTCGGCCGGTTATAACCATGCCGATTTGCTGGCCGCTAAAGCCCTTGGACTAACTGTGGTTCGCGTTCTAGCTTATTCGCCTCATGCAGTCGCGGAACATGCCGTTGCCCTGATCCTCACACTCAATCGCCGCCTCCCTCGCGCCAGCAATCGGACGCGAGACGGTGACTTTTCTTTGCATGGGCTGACGGGCTTCGACCTGAATGGAAAAACAGTAGGCGTCATCGGCACGGGTCAAATCGGCCAGGTCTTTGCCCGAATTATGCGGGGATTTAGCTGTACCGTTCTGGCAAGTGATCCGTACCCCAACGAGCAACTGCAAGCTGTTGGAGTGCAATATGTAGCCGTCGAGACGTTACTCGCTAGCGCGGACATTGTTAGCCTGCACTGCCCGCTCACGCCTGAAACTCGTTATATCATTGACCGGAACAGCCTTAGTCACATGAAGCGTGGCGCCATGTTGATCAACACGAGCCGTGGCGGACTTGTTGCTACGGCTGACCTGATCGACTCTCTGAAAAACGGTAGCTTGGGCTACCTGGGTCTGGATGTTTATGAAGAAGAGGCGGCTTTGTTCTTTGCCGATCGCTCCGACGAGCCTCTACAGGATGATATACTCGCCAGACTCTTGAGCTTCCCCAACGTCATTGTGACTGCTCATCAAGCGTTCCTGACTCAGGAAGCCTTGACGGCCATTGCTCAGACCACTCTGGATAACATCCTAGCCTGGCAACAGGGCCAGCCTGTTAATTGTGTCTTATAGAAGCAACTTGATAGACGATGCTCTGCAGGAAGGGCAGACACGAGGCCGTGGCAAACTGCGCCAGCTGAATCCCTGACGAACGCTACCTCGTAAGTGACAGCTAGTCGAATAATGTCAACTGCCGGTCGCCTTCACGTAAATCGATCAGACGTACCCCCACACCCAGCAAACGCACCGGTTTGGCACCGCGCATAAAGGCCTGGGTTAGCAAACGTCGATAACTGTCGATATCTCGTCCAGCACCGGCCTGTTCGAGAGTTGTCTGGGTAAAGTCATGAAACTTCACTTTGACAAAAGGTTTTTCCGGCCGGTAGCTAGCATCGAGCCGCCCTAGCCGCTCGGTCAACTCTTCGAGCAGCGCTGGCAGTTGAGCGGTGCAGGACGCCAGATCCGGCAAGTCATGATCAAAGGTATTTTCGACACTTAAGGATTGCCTACGGCTATCAACCTCCACTGGACGCTCATCAACGCCTTGGGCCAGCTTCCATAAGCGCTCCCCAAAACTACCAAACTCCTTGATCAGAGCCAGCCGTCCCCACTCCAACAAATGCACGCAGCGTTCGATACCCAGACGTGCCAGTTTGTCCGCTGTGACCTTGCCCACTCCATGCAGGCGCGCAACCGGCAGCGTGGCTACAAAACCTTCTACTTCCGGCGGGGTAATTACGAACAATCCATTGGGCTTGCGCCAATCGCTGGCAATCTTGGCTAGAAACTTGTTTGGCGCGACGCCCGCCGAGACTGTAATTTCTAGCTCTTCCCAGACCCGCCGACGGATCTCTTGGGCAATCCGCGTGGCGCTGCCAGCAAAATGTGAGCTATCTGATACGTCAAGATAAGCCTCATCCAACGAAAGCGGCTCGATCAAATCAGTAAAATCGCGAAAAATCGTGTGAATTTGACGCGATACGGCCTTGTATACATCAAAGCGAGGACGGACAAAAACAATATCCGGACATAGTCGCTGGGCCTGGTGCGAGGCCATGGCCGAGCGCACCCCATAAGCCCGCGCCTCGTAATTGCATGTAGCGACCACACCTCGCCGGTCAGGCGTACCGCCCACGGCCAAGGGCCGTCCAGCCAACCGAGGGTCGTCACGCATCTCGACAGCGGCATAAAAGCAGTCGCAATCGATATGGATGATCTTTCTCTGCGTCATGATTTCACATCTGGCAATTACGCTGAACGACAGCCGTTGCGTCCTTATTATGCGCGATCACACTACGTCCACCCAGCGGATACCAGAAACTTTATCGAGGCGATGGAACTCGGAAAAAGGTAACCCATGAATTGTTCAGGAGTTGTTCCATGACTGATCATCCCCATGCGCACGAGAAGGCTCAACAGGCAGACCGAACCGAACAAGTAGACGACGCTCACGTGCAGCGCAAATTGCCTGAAAATGCTGTACAAGACCTGGAAAGTCCGGAGCCTGGGACCCATACGATCGATAAGGTCATTACCCCAGTGTCGAATAAAAAACTTGAAAACCAGACTCAAGAGCTGAATCGGAAACTGGATGAGGTAGAAGCTCAGCGCAACAAAAAATGATCTCGAACCTAAAGGTAAACTGAATCAAACATTGCTAACGCAGACTTCATCTCAAAGACTCCGTCAGAAGCACCTAGCAGGGTACATCTTACTATTCAGAGCAAGCTGATTTCATGCGTTCGTACTACTATTTGCTCCTGACGGAAGCGAGTCTCCAGCGTGGCTCTATAATCGGCCCACCACGAGCGGTCTAGTGTCTTGGCCATTACCTCATAAATGACCAATTCATCCTGAACGGTATCGTCATTATCCTGCCATAGCCCCTTTACAGGCGCGCGACTAAAAGCTGTCAGGCCGCCAAAACGCTCAACCAGCTCTTGACGCACTTCATTAAACAGCGAACCCGGTAAAGCCTGGTGCTTGTTGTCATAAAGCGGCAGGAATAACTGGATCAGGTGCATCTGGACCTCCCATAATTGCTAAGCAACAGCCGTCCTGAATGAGACCGCCAGATCATTTGTTTGATGCTGAAAAAAATAACGCCCCATTTTCGGGGCGTTATTTAAAGTCTGCTCAAGATCAGCTACTAATGGAACATCAAATTCGGAAGCTGGATACCAACTGCTCCAAACGTGACGCCTCCTGTTCAAGGGCCTGGCAGGCATTCATAGTTGAATGCAAGTTCTCTACACCCTGCTGGTTCAGCGTATTGATTTGAGTAATATCCACATTTAGCGACTCGACTACCGCACTCTGTTCCTCAGTAGCCGCAGCCACTGATTGCGTCATACCATCGATCTCGACAATACGATCGGCAACACTACCCAGACGCTGATCGGCTTGATTGGCGATACGAATGCTCTCTTCGCTGAAGCGTTGACTTTCAGTCATGGTAGTTACCGCCTCGCCGGCACCCACCTGCAACTCTTGGATCATACTTTGGATTTCCTGCGCCGAACTCTGCGTTCGGTGGGCCAGGTTACGAACCTCATCAGCAACTACTGCAAACCCGCGTCCGGCCTCACCTGCCCGTGCGGCTTCGATAGCAGCATTCAACGCCAGCAGGTTGGTCTGTTCAGAAATACCCTTAATTACCTCCAGGATATGACCAATATTTGTAGTTTTTTGGTTCAGCTCATCTATGCGACCACACGATGCGCTGATAGTGGAAGACAACCCCTCCATTGCTTTCAACGTCTGGCTTAGTACACGGCGACCTTCTTCGGCCTGCTGACGAGCATTCGACGCTTGTTGAGAGGCATCAGCGGCATTGCGAGCAATTTCCTGGGTGGCGGCTCCCAATTCGTTGATGGCTGCTGCCACACTGCCGGTCCGTCCAGCCTGATTGTCCGAGTTATGCAGCGATGACGTGGAGGCCGCAATAACCTGTCTAGATACATCGTTGAGCTGACGTGTACTAGACGACACCTCACAAATGGAGGCATGAATACGCTCGACGAAACGGTTGAAGTAGCCCGCCAGCGCACCAAACTCGTCACGGCTGGTAATAGTCAGTCGCTGCGTCAAGTCTCCCTCACCCTGGGCGATATCCTGCATGGCGTGGGTCATAGTATGGAGCGGCTTCATCAGAACTCGAATCAAGACACCCAATAGCAAGATGATCAACACAACACCGATTACCATCGCGATCAGTGCGGAAATACGAAACTCCTTCAAGGGTGCATACGCTTTGCTCTTGTCGATCATCAGCCCCAAACGCCAATCAACCGAAGGCAATCCCGCGACGGGCCTGAAGCTTACTAGATGAGCCATACCACCTAACTCGACCTCATCAAGCTCAGTATCCAGAGTCGGCGCTCCGCGAGGAAACAGTTCCGCTAATGTTTTTCCTACTTCTTCCTTATTAGGGCTGACCAGTACCTTGCCTTCGCTGTTGACCAGTATGGCATGTCCCATACCGCCCAGATTTAGTGAATTGACGATGGACACCATCTTATCCAGGCTTAGGTCGCTACCAACTACCCCGACCACCTCTCCTTCTTTCATTACGGGCGTTGCCATACTCATGATCAGGCCGCCACTGGCAGCATCCACATAAGGCTCGGTCAGAACCGAGCCTCCCTTGGCTTGGGCGTTTTGGTACCAGGGCCGGGTGCGGGGATCGAAGTCATCGGGCATCTTGACCTGGGGCCTTACTGTAAAGGTGCCGTCAGCCTCGCCCAGGTAGGTCAGGTCAAAACTGGAGGTATAGGCTTTTTGTTCAAGCACTGCTGTAAAGGCTTCAGGTGACAGATCGCGCTGAACTCCCTGCGCTTCGCTTTCGAGCAACGTGATTCGGCTTCCCAACCAGTTAGAAATATTACTCGCTGCACTCTCGCCTAACTCATTCAAGCGAGACTCCACATCGCGCTCGATAGCGTTGCGTTGCAAATAATCGTTGTAGAGCATAAATAAAGAAAACGCAGAGATCAGCACAACGCTGGCCATAGCCAAGATCTTGTGACTGAAGGTCAGGTTTTTAAGCATAAGAAAAGCCTTGAGAGGATAGGAGCGCAAGGAACACTGAATGTATCAAGCAAGCTTTACCCTATCGGCAATCGTAGCTATTAGTTGAATACGACACGAAAAAGCAGCAAAACTGGAGCAGTAGAAGAAAATGGCCCTGGCGGCCGACAGCGACGTAAAACCGCCAGGGAGGTGCAGAGCGCTCAACACCTGTACTAATGACCCATATAAATAAGAAAAAAGTCCTTTAGATCTAACCGCTTATCTTTTTTGTAAAAACCAGCTTTACCTAAACCAACATAGCGATGCCCTCCTCTGCTAAAGCTAGCAGCTTCAGGCAGTGACTCCGTTTAATAGGAACCCCTCAATTATTGAGAGGCTGCTTGCGATCCAACTCCATATCGTTGTCGATCTGCTGCCGCTCACGGGCTAATGGATCACTGCGGGTCGCGCCTTGAGTAACACGCCCTTCGGGCAATTCGATACCGCGCTGGCGCTGCTCGTTCTGCTGCGCATCGGGCGCGATTATCTCAACCCGACGGGGATCATGATCCGTATCTTGAGGCGTACGCCCCGTCTCGTCCGCTTGCGCATACGCTCCAACCGGATACCCACCCACTATCAGTACGGCTGCCGCCTTAAGCAAAACATTCATATGGGTTCGCTCCTTAAAAGACTCCTTTAATAAGGCAGCACGCCGCACGAAAAGCTGCATGCCGCCAGTCGTAGCGTTGGCAAAAATGACTAAATGCCTGTCACGCTTGAATTTTCTCTTGACGCCCTCTTACAGATCCCTATAATGGGCAGCGCGGGGTGGAGCAGTCTGGTAGCTCGTCGGGCTCATAACCCGAAGGTCGTTGGTTCAAATCCAGCCCCCGCAACCAAATTCAAAAAGCCACTCACATGAGTGGCTTTTTTTTGCACAATATTTATTAGCTAAACAACTTCTTGACAAGCATAAAGAAGTCTCTATAATTGGCCGTCTTCTGAAGCGGGATGGAGCAGTCTGGTAGCTCGTCGGGCTCATAACCCGAAGGTCGTTGGTTCAAATCCAGCTCCCGCAACCAATTTAAAAGCCACTCACATGAGTGGCTTTTTTTTGCCCTCAATTTTGTTTCAACTGGCCATTTTCTATGGCCAGACCTCAACAGCAACGAAAAATGTATCAATTTTTTTTCAGAGAGGGACTTGGAAAAACTCCACATCTGATTAATCTGACGCGCAGTTTCCCTGAGGCGCGTCCATGAGCACCAATGACTCAGTGTCACCTTCGCCACCTGCATTATCTTCTGACGCTATCACTACCGCCCCACCAGCTTTACCCTGGCGTTTTCTCGAGCGTATAACCGCCTATAAGGAGCCGCTAGAGCTAGGATTAACTCTAGTCCTGTTTGGTATAGCCTTGTTGGTATGCTGGCACTTGGTCAGCGAAATTGATCTGCCCTCACTGCACAGTGCCCTTCTAGGTATTCCGGCTTACTCGATTGCAGGCGCTCTAGCCGCTACTGTTTTAGGCTTCATTATCCTGTTGGGGTATGAATGGTCAGCCCAGCGTTTCGCCGGCGTAAAGATTCCTACACGAATTCTCATGCTAGGGGGGTTTTACAGCCTTTGCGATTGGTAATGCAGTAGGTCTTTCTATGCTTTCCGGCGGCTCCGTACGGTATCGACTCTATGCCCGCCAGGGTTTGAGCGCGCTGGAAGTTGCTCGAATGACCTTTTTTTCCAGCCTAGCCCTGGGAGCAGCCTTACCGCCTTTAGCTGCCCTGGCAGCCCTGAGTGACTTACCCTCAGCGTCTACTGCCTTACGCTTGCCTGTCGCTCTAGTGGCCGAAATCGCCTTAGCGATTCTGCTCGTTTACGCCGTTGTGCTCATGGTCTTAAGGCGGCGCCTCCTGCCCGAGCAGCCTTCGCCGGATAGTCGCCTTTTCCGCCTGGGGCGACGTACCTTGCGCCTGCCCAGTCTTAAATTGTCGCTTTTACAAGTGGTAATCACCGCACTGGACGTATTGGCCGCCGCAGCAGTGCTCTACCTGCTCCTACCGGAAACACTTCCTGTGGGCGCTTTCCTGCTGGTCTATCTGTTAGCCCTGGCAGCTGGCGTACTTAGCCATGTCCCGGGTGGAGTAGGCGTGTTCGAAGCCGTACTACTGGCGGCTTTTTCAAATCAGATCGGCACGGCTCCCTTAGCTGCCGCCCTGCTGCTGTACCGGTTGATTTACGTACTCCTGCCCTTTGTCATCGCTTGCCTGATATTACTCTTTACCGAGGGAAAACGTTTTTTGCCGGGTAGCTCGGCTGTTCGCATTGCGTCCGGGCTGGCTGCGCCTATCCTAGCCGTTCTGGTATTTTTCTCTGGTGTTGCTCTCTTGTTCTCTGGCGTCACGCCCGAGATCGACATACGCCTTCAAGGTATCGGCTTTTTACTGCCACAACGCCTGATTGAAGCCTCACACTTGGGTGCCAGCCTGATCGGTGTAGTGTGCCTGCTTTTGGCCCAAGGCTTGCGCCGCCGGCTCTCTGCTGCCTGGGTACTAACCCTTGTCCTGCTATTAGTCGGATCGCTGCTTTCTTTATTCAAAGGATTCGACTGGGAAGAAGCGTCGCTTTTAGCAATTACAGCTGCCCTGCTGGCAACCTTTCGTCGTTCGTTCTATCGCCGCAGTCGGCTTTTGGAAGTTCCCTTCTCTCCCTTATATGTCATGGCGAGCCTGTGTGTAGTGGCAGCGTCCATTTGGTTACTGCTGTTTGTATACCAAGATGCCTCCTACGATAATCAGCTGTGGTGGCAATTTACCCTGGAACCTGGCGCCCCCCGAGGTGCACGAGCGGCAATGGGTAGTGTGGTACTTTTGTTAGCCCTGTCGCTCGGTTGGCTACTTAGAGCCGCTCCTCCTGCTACGGAGCTACCAACCCAGGAAAATCTGCAGAGAGCTCTGCACGCTGTCCAAACGTCAAACCAGCCGGACGGCAGTCTGGTCATGACAGGCGATAAAGCCCTCCTGTTTCATGAAACAGAATCCGCTTTTGTCATGTATGGGCGTCGTGGACGCAGCCTGATTGCCCTGTTTGACCCCATCGGCTCGGCACAGGCGCGTGCCGAACTCATTTGGAAATTTCGTGACCTGTGTGACATGCACCATGCCCGCCCGGTGTTCTATCAGGTGCGTGCAGAAAACTTACCCTTTTATATGGACATTGGCCTGACTGCTTTGAAGCTAGGCGAGGAAGCCCGGGTAAACCTGAGAAGCTTCGATCTTGATAGCAAGGGGAAAAAAGATCTGCGCTATACCTGGAACCGTGGTCAGCGTGACGGGTTAGCCCTTGAGTTTCACGAAGTCGGACAAGCCCCATTCAGCGAGCTTAAGCTCATTTCGGACAGTTGGCTTGAAAGCAAGCATGTTCGGGAAAAAGGCTTTTCTTTAGGACGGTTCGATCCTGATTACCTGTCTTACTTCCGGATTGCCGTAGTACGCGTTCAGGGTAAGGCCGTGGCGTTCGCCAATCTGCTGGAAACTCATACAGGCGAGCTGGCTAGCATTGATCTTATGCGCGTATCAGCCGATGCGCCCAAACTGACCATGGAGTTTTTAATGCTAGGCCTGATCCTACATTTCAAGGAGCGTGGCCTTGAGCGTTTCAGACTGGGCATGGTGCCTCTTGCCGGTCTACAGCCCCGACGCGGGGCTCCGCTCACCCAGCGCCTTGGCGCCATGGTGTTCCGCCGCGGAGAGCAGTTCTATAACTTTCAAGGTCTCAGACGGTTTAAGAATAAATTCGATCCAGAATGGGAGCCCCGCTATCTGGCCGTACCTGCTGGACTTGACCCCCTTGTCGCCCTGGCCGATACCGCTGCCTTGATCGCGGGTGGCTTTACTGGATTGGTAAAACGTTGATGACTAAACGCAATCGCTGGTTGTTCCTAGTTTTAATTATGGCTTCGCTAGTGGTAGGCACAGTCTGGTGGTGGCTTCATCGCTGGCCCAGTTCGCCAATTGTGCAAAGCTATATGCAAGCCGACCAGCGCCTCATCACCCTCGCCCGCCCCGCTGGCGAGCCACAGGCTCGCGTCGTGATCGCTACACCGCCTGATCAGCAACTATCCGATGCAGATCTACTGGCCTTGGCTACTAGCACCAAGGCTGCCCTGGTGCAGTATGAAGTACCGGCCAGTGATGACTGCAATTTACAGCGCGCTAATTTGGAGGAAGCGTCTAGTTACCTGGATAGCCGCCCTACTTGGGTAGCAGGGATCAACGAGGGTGGGCTCGTGGCCTGGCGTTGGCTGGCCGAGCAGAACGTTGACGATGTCAATGCCTTGTCCGTTGGCAGCAAGATTGATGAACAGCGTGACTGTACTCAACCGCTTCCGCAAAAGTCCGACCACGGCCATTGGCATCTCGCCTGGAACGACAATCCTGGCGATGAGACGGCCCGCTTCGTACGCAGCCTGGCCAATGCCGATACTACAATCAGTAATTACGGAACGCCTCTGGTTACGCTGTTACGTGATCAACTGCAACGCCAGCTCCTGGGCCAGGGCGGTGATGTACCTACGATCGAAATACCGGCTGAAAAACCTGCCGCCCACAAAGACACGGTTACCATTTTCTACTCGGGGGATGGTGGCTGGCGCGATCTTGATCGGGACTCTGCACAGACCATGGCGGAAAACGGTTGGCCTGTGGTGGGTGTCGATACGCTGCGCTATTTCTGGGAGCACAAAAGTCCCGAGCGGGTCGCGACGGATCTGTCGCGTCTGATGAAAACCTATCGCGAGCGTTGGGGGGCCAAGCACTTTGTGCTGGCTGGCTATTCATTTGGCGCAGACATCTTGCCCGCTGTCTACAATCGTCTGCCTGAGGCAGATCAGCAGCAGGTTTCAACCCTGTTGCTGCTGGCGTTCGCCCGTAGCGGTAACTTCGAAATCCAAGTAGAAGGTTGGCTTGGTAAGACGGGAGACGAAATGCAGACCGGGCCGGAAGTGAATATGATCCCGGCCGAGAAAATTTATTGTATTTATGGCTCGGAAGAAGTGGACGAAAGCGGCTGCACCCAGTCGAGGGCCCGTTTCGAAACATTGCAAATTACAGGCGGCCATCATTTCGACAAGGATTATGACCAACTGGCCCGTCATATGATGAAGGCAATCGAGGAACGCATAAGGCCTTGAATATTGCATGCCGCTACACTGCCGCGGCGGCATGCAGGACGAACGGCAAGAAACACATAAGCCGTTTACGGTCTATAAGGCACTCCCACTTTGCTCAGGAAGAATACCATGAGCACACCCCTTTCATTGGATGCGGCTGAAAAGCTGGTTGTGAGGGCGTTTGTACCACTAGGCTGCGTAACCTCAGCTAACCCCGACGGGAAAAGCTTTGGCTTCAGCGTGTTGAATGCACAGGGCGAACAGGTGTTTGCTCTGGCGGAAGTCACCAGCGCCCAGTATGGCAATCCAATGGCGCTCAAATGTCTCATTGAAGAGGCGCGCCAGGAGGTCATTCAGAAGGGCGAAACCCTTAATGCCTGGGAAATGCCTTTTATCACCGATCCCGACGCGCTACCGCCGCCAGCCGTGAACTGAGCGACCGCTTTTATACAGCGGTCGCTTCTCCTCATATTTCGATCTGGGTACCCAGCTCGATCACTCGGTTCACCGGGAGATTGAAGAACCGCAGGCTACCGCTGGCATTCTTCATCAAGAAGGCAAACAGATTTTCACGCCAACGGGCCATACCCAGCCGATTGTTCGAGGCGATAACTGTTTCGCGACTGAGGAAGTACGTGGTACGCATCGGCGTGAAGTCAAGATCTTCCAAGTGGCAGAGCGCCAGCGCCGCAGGCACGTCTGGTTCATCCATAAAGCCATAGTGCAGAATGACCCGGTAGAAGCCATCACCGTAGTTATCGACCTCTAGACGCCGACTCACCGGCACCCGTGGCGTATCTTCATACACCACCGTGAGCAGCACTACCTGTTCATGCAAGACCTGGTTGTGCAACATGTTATGCAAGAGCGCATGCGGTACGGCCTCAGGGCGGGCTGTCAGAAATACAGCCGTACCCTTGGCTCGAAATGGTGGATTGGAACGGATGCTGCCAATAAAGATGGGTAACGGCAAAGCACCTTCGTCCAGCCGGTTCGCCAGGATCTGGCGCCCACGCTTCCAGGTGGTCATCAGGATGAACAGTACAATCCCGGCGATGACCGGAAATGCGCCGCCTGCCACGATCTTCGGAACATTAGCTGCAAAGTACAGAGAGTCGACAATAAAGAAGCCGATGAGCATAGGAATCGCAAACCACCGAGGCCATTTCCATAGCAGCAAAATGACCGAGGAGACCAGACACGTTGTGATCAACATGGTACCGGTTACGGCGATGCCATAAGCCTCGGCCAGGTTGCCGGACGACTCGAAGCCCAGAATCAGTAGAATGACACCTGTCAGTAACGCCCAATTCATGGCAGGAATATAAATCTGTCCCTGCTCATGGCTGGAAGTATGAAGAATCTGCATACGCGGTACGTACCCCAACTGGATAGCCTGACGCGTAATCGAAAACGCACCAGAGATAACAGCCTGCGAGGCGATAACCGTAGCGAACGTGGCCAGAATCACCATCGGGATCAAGGCCCACTCCGGTGCCAGCAGATAAAACGGGTTGCGAACCGAACTGGGATCAATCAGGACTAGAGCGCCCTGACCGTAATAATTAAGTACCAAGCCAGGCAGTACCAGGAACAGCCAAGCCCGCGCGACGGGTTTGCGCCCAAAATGCCCCATATCGGCATACAAAGCCTCTGCGCCGGTAAGAGCCAGTACCACGGCGCCTAGAATGGCAATACCGAGCCCTGGATGCACGGCGAAGAAATTAAACGCCCACCAGGGATTTAGCGCCTTGAGCACCTCGGGTGCCTGCAGGATGCCATAGATACCCAATGCACCTAGCGTAGTAAACCATACCACCATGATCGGCCCAAATAGCTTGCCGATACGTGCGGTCCCGCCACGTTGAAGTAGAAACAAGCCCACCAGGATGATGATGGCCGCAGGTACTATGACATGATCCAGCCCGCTGAACGCCACTTCCAAGCCTTCCACGGCCGACAGAACAGAGATGGCCGGTGTGATCATACTCTCACCATAGAACAGCGAGGCGCCGAACAGACCCAGCAGTACAAGTACGAACTGCAATCGTGGGAACGGTGCCGACGCCCGTCGCGCCAGCGCCGTCAGAGCCATGATTCCGCCTTCACCTTGGTTATCGGCCCGCAGGACAAAGAAGACGTATTTGATCGTTACTACCCAAATCAATGACCAGAAGATCAGTGACAGGATGCCGAGTACGCTGTCATGGCTGGGAGCCAGACCATACGTAGGCGCAAAGACTTCCTTTAGGGTATAGAGAGGACTGGTACCGATATCACCGTATACGATACCGGCGGCAGCGATTGCCATCCCAAGGGGCGAAGCGCTTTTTTCACCATGGTGCTGGGCAGCAGCTTGACTCATTCAAGACTCCGGGCTCATCGAAACGGGCGCATCCTGCTCCGATGTGGCGGCAGGATCAAGTGCGAGCGACCATAAAAGCCCATGCACTATGGCAGGTTTTTGGCATTTCAGCCCTGTACCTGCCCTAAATAGAGCGGTTTTTCCTTTATCAAACTTATTCGAAATAAGCGGCGATGCGGCGGCGCATGGGCTCGTCAGGCAGCACGCCACTGCCAGCCGCCGCGTTTTCTGCCATATGCTCAGGCTTTGAAGTCGCTGGAATAACACACGTAACGGAGGGATGAGAAATAATATATTTGATCATCAATTCCGCCCACGACGTGCAGCCGATTTCGGCCGCGAATTCGGGGACCGGCTTGCCTTCTACTACCCGAAACAGTTGACCATCCAGAAAAGGACGATTGATCATAACAGCCACACCCTTGTCTTGACATAACGGCAGAAGACGCTTCTCCGCTGCTGTATCGCGGGTGTTCAGGTTGATCTGCACAAAATCCATAGGCTCCTTTTCTACCAGCTTGATCATCTCGTCCTGGGCCCGTTCCGAGTGATGAGTAATGCCTATGTAGCGCACTTGGCCCTGCTGCTTCATTTCTCGCAAAAACGGCATTACCGTGTTGAAGTTGATCATACTGTGCACTTGGAGCAGGTCGATTTTGGCACCCTGCAGATCCTTCATTTCCGCCTCGATGTCAGCGATGCTGGTTTCCTGTCCTTCGACCTTGGTCGCCAGAAATGCCTGATCCGCCCGTCCCTGTTGCGCCAGAAGGGTGCCAACTACACCTTGCGACTTCACGTAGCTGGGCGCGGTATCAATAACCGTACCGCCCGCACCAAACAATCGATCCAGTACCTGTGCCAGCGGCTTGAGCGCTTCAGGCGTACTGTCAACATTAAACACATCGGCCGTGCCCAGACCGATGATAGGAATCTGCTCGCCTGTAGTCGGAATCTGGCGCTTGAGCATCATCGTATCGGCCAAGCTGAGGCGCGGCAGCCATGTACTCAGCATCAGAGCGGAAGATGCGCCAAGGGAGTACTGCAATGAAGCGACGACGTGTTGTCATGATGATCTCCAATTCCACGCCAAGCGGCTTCTAAACGGAGCATCATTCCCCTGCGTGAGTTCCGTGCAGACAGCAGAGCGGTTACAAAGCCGGTATAGGGTTACTATCTGATCTACATTGAAACGGAACAGACGCGCATACGTAGAAACAAACCTATCCTTTAGTGATAGCGCTTCCACCTAGAGTTTGCTTCTGGACAGGCAATGTGAGAAGCAGAACGAGACACTATCCAAGCCTCTTAATGTTGTGTCACAACAAAATCCGCTAACCTGGAAAAATAGCGCTCCTCTGGCAGGCACCCAAGTAAATCGCTAAAAACGTCATAGAGAAGTGCTTTACTGACAGAAATCAGACCAACTACCCCTGAAGTAGGCATAAAAGCCAGTCGTGCCTCTTCTCAGGTAGGGCCCCCGCAGATAAAATCGCGCGTTTTTTGATCAGCTGCGCGTTCTGCGCACCTTCTGAGGTTAGCCATGTCCACCCCCGCCACGCCTAAAGTCGGCTTCGTCAGCCTCGGCTGCCCTAAAGCCCTGGTCGACTCCGAACGCATCCTGACCCAGCTTCGCATGGAAGGTTACGAGGTTGTCCCTACGTACGAGGATGCTGACGTGGTAGTGGTCAATACCTGCGGCTTCATCGATAGCGCCAAGGCCGAGTCCCTGGAAGTAATTGGCGAGGCCTTGGCTGAAAACGGCCGAGTCATCGTAACCGGCTGCATGGGCGTTGAAGAGTCAGCGATTCGTGACGTGCATCCAAGTGTATTGGCTGTTACCGGCCCGCAGCAGTACGAGCAGGTCGTGACGGCTGTCCATGAAGTGGTTCCGCCCAGACGCGATCACAACCCGCTGATCGATTTGGTTCCGCCGCAAGGTATCAAGCTGACCCCGCGTCACTATGCCTATCTCAAGATTTCCGAAGGCTGTAATCATCGCTGCAGCTTCTGCATTATCCCGTCCATGCGTGGCGATCTGGTCAGCCGCCCGATCGGTGACGTGCTCGACGAGGCACAGCGCCTGGTTAAGGCCGGCGTGAAAGAACTGCTGGTCATCTCGCAGGACACCAGCGCCTATGGCGTAGACCTCAAATACCGTACCGGTTTCTGGAACGGCCAACCGGTCAAGACCCGGATGCTGGAGTTATGCGAGGCCTTGAGTAGCATGGGTGTCTGGGTGCGTATGCATTACGTCTACCCCTACCCGAACGTGGACGACATCATTCCGCTGATGGCTGAAGGGAAGATCCTCCCGTATCTGGATATTCCTTTCCAGCATGCCAGTCCCAAGGTACTCAAAGCCATGAAGCGTCCGGCCTTCGAAGACCGAACCCTGGCGCGTATCAAGAAGTGGCGTGAGATCTGCCCTGAACTCACCATCCGCTCTACCTTTATCGTTGGCTTCCCCGGCGAGACGGAAGAAGACTTCCAATACTTGCTGAACTGGCTGACCGAAGCTCAGCTGGATCGCGTTGGCTGCTTCCAATACTCCCCTGTAGAGGGCGCGCCAGCCAACGAGCTGGAAGGTGCTGTTCCAGATGATGTAAAGCAGGATCGTTGGGAGCGCTTCATGGCGCATCAGCAGGCCATCTCCGCGGCTCGCCTGCAATTGAAGGTTGGCCAGGAAATCGAAGTACTGATTGATGAGGTCGATGAACAAGGCGCTATTGGCCGCTCCTATGCCGATGCACCGGAGATCGACGGCAACGTGTACGTCAACAGAGAGCACGATTTGAAGCCCGGCGATAAGGTCTGGGTTCGTGTGACCGATGCGGACGAGTACGATCTATGGGCCGAGACGCTATAAGCCGGTCTTGATCCACGAAGAGCCCTGCGATTGCAGGGCTTTTTTATGGAAACAAACGGTGCCGTGCGCTGCGCCTATCGCTTCTTGCAAACAATCCTCACATCTAGGCACTATTTATCCTGAGCTAGCGTCTATGCACTCCCGGGACATGATCATGCCCCGCCTGACTACACGCCTCGCCCAATATTGACTGCCCGGCTGGCTGTTCTAACTCGCGAATGATCCCGCAGGCATCGCTAGGCATCCTCCCCGAGCAGTGCTGACGCAACTCGGTCAGTTGCCTACGCAGGTCGGTCAGCTCTCGAATCCTCACCTCTACATGGTGAATATGATCATCGATCAGCTCATTAACCCGACAACAATCCGGCTCAGGCTGGTCCCGCAACTGTAATAAGGAGCGAATCTCGCCCTGTGTCATGTCCAGTGAGCGACAGTGCCGGATAAAGGTCAGCCGCTCCAGATGCGCGTCGCTATAGTGTCGATAATTGCCCGCCGTGCGAACGGCGGCAGGCAATAGCCCTTCGCGCTCGTAATACCGAATCGTTTCGACGGAGCATCCTGTGCGACTGGCTAATTCACCAATTTTCATCACTTACTCCTTGACTCTGTAGTAGCTACAGGGTGTGCAATGAAAACCTTACTGTCAATGGAGGTTGTCATGGTGCATGAGTCATCCTGCTGTGGACCCAAACCGTCTTCCTGCTGTGAGCCTCAGGAGAAAACCTGCTGCGGCAGCCACTCAGGGCCTTCTCTTTCACCTGCTTCCAACAGCCTGCAAGGTATCGCCGAACCTAAGGCTACAAACCGTTCGCATTGGGTAAGCCTACGTATCGAAGCTATGGACTGCCCTACTGAAGAGCGTCTTATCCGTGATGCATTTGCCAAGCTGGACGCCGTCGAAGCGCTTGAGTTCAACCTCATGCAACGCGTTCTACGGGTTCGCCATCGCTACGCCGATGCCGAGCCGTTAAAAGCTCAAATCAGCCGACTGGGCATGCAAGCCGTTGAGACAGGGCAACGCGATAAACAAGCCACCCCAATCCCAGCGAAAAAATCGTGGTGGCCATTGGGTGCAGGTTTGATCGCAGCCCTGGCAGCGGAAGTATGCGAGTGGCTGGGCGGCGTACCTGAAATTGCCGTAGCACTACTGGCTCTGCTGGCCATTGCCATGGCTGGAGTGCCGGCATACCGCAAAGGCTGGATTGCCATCAAGCACTGCACTCTTAATATCAATGCCCTGATGAGCATTGCAGTGACCGGTGCGTTGTTGATTGGTCACTGGCCTGAAGCGGCCATGGTCAGTGTGCTGTTCGCTATAGCTGAAGTGATTGAAGCGCAGTCACTGGATCGCGCCCGGACTGCTATTCAGGGACTGATGGCCCTCGCTCCGGAAAGCGCGACGGTGCGTCACGCGAATGGAACCTGGTCTACGCTACCGGCCAAAGACGTTAAGCTGGATGCTCTCGTCCGGGTAAAGCCCGGGGAGCGGATTGCGCTGGATGGACAGGTAGAAACGGGCCATTCAAGCGTCAATCAGGCACCTATTACGGGAGAGAGCCTACCGGTCGACAAGGTGCCCGGTGATAGATTGTTTGCCGGCACCATTAACGGCGAAGGCAGTCTGGAGTACCGTGTTACTCGCCGCGCAGACGACAGCACCCTGGCCCGCATCATCCATGCCGTAGAACAAGCCCAAGGGGTCCGCGCGCCTACTCAACGATTCGTCGATCGCTTCTCTCGCATCTACACTCCTGCCGTCGTTCTGATCGCTATGGCAATAGCTATCTTTCCGCCCCTGTTTGGTTGGGGTGGATGGCTGGACTGGCTTTATAAAGGGCTGGTATTACTTGTCATTGCCTGCCCATGCGCCCTTGTTATCTCAACACCGGTCACGATTGTCAGCGGACTGTCGGCTGCGGCACGTCGAGGAATTCTAGTAAAAGGTGGAACGTTTCTGGAGCAAGGCCGCTTGCTCCAGTGGATTGCTCTCGACAAGACCGGCACGCTTACGCAAGGTAAACCGCATGTGGTCGAGCGTATTTTGCTAACGGAGCACGACCGTGCCGCATTGGAATGGGCCGCCAGCCTGTCTGCGCGCTCAGATCACCCGATCTCCCAAGCCCTTAGCCATGCCTTATTAAAAGAAGGCATGGCCGTGAAGGAGGTAAAGGAGTTTGCGGCTCGGCCAGGGCAAGGCGTTCAGGGCCGCATCAGTGATCAGGTCTATTTTCTGGGCAATCGTCGCCTGCTGGAGAGCCTGGGGTTGGCTTCCCATAGTCTCTGGCAGCGCATCGAAGAGTTGGAGCAGAAAGGTCAAAGCGTAGTGGCGCTTGCTGATGAACAACAGGTACTCGCGTTGTTTGTCATCGCTGACCAAGTTAGGGAAACCAGCCGTGAAGCCATCGCAGCTCTTCATGCACTAGGCGTGAAAACCATGGTACTCAGTGGCGATAATCCGCACAGCGTTAGCCGTATTGCCGAACAAGTAGGAATTGATGAGGCACATGGGTCGTTATTGCCTGAGGACAAACTTTCAATTCTGCAGCGAAAGCAAAAGAATAGTGCGGTCATCGGCATGGTAGGCGATGGAATCAATGACGCCCCTGCTCTAGCACAGGCCAATATCGGCTTCGCCATGGGCGCTGCTGGTACCGATACGGCTATCGAGACGGCAGATGTAGCACTGATGGACGATGACCTGCGCAAGTTGCCAGACTTCATCCGCCTTTCTCGGAGCACCTATCGGATTCTGATGCAGAACATCGCACTAGCATTGGGCATCAAGGCAATATTCCTGATTCTTACGCTTATGGGTGAAGCTACGCTCTGGATGGCCGTCTTTGCCGACATGGGGACCAGCCTGCTGGTAGTTGCAAACGGCCTGAGGCTGATCCGCCATCGTTAGCCCAGCCGGCCGACGTACTGCAGGAACTCCCTGGCGGACAGAACGCTCTGCATAAAGTCTGTTAGCAGGAATGGTTCATGGACTACATTGATTTACTGCAGTGGCCTGCCATGGCCGTGACTCTGATCGCGGCCTGGCTGGTAGCCTCTCAACGTGAAAATCGCCGCAACATGGGATTCTGGTGTTTTCTTGTCAGCAATGCCTTATGGGTTACCTGGGGTCTTCATACCCAAGCTTATGCCCTCATACTCTTACAATTAGGCCTGGCCTTCATGAACGTTCGAGGCGTCCGCCGCAACCAGCTGGCATCCTCCAAGCGCATGAGTGAGGGTCATACCTGAACAAGGTAACATAGCGGGCCAGTTTCCCTGTGCAGCCCGCTATGACCTACAGCGTCTCCCCTATCGGCTATATCCGCTCCTGCTTCAAGGAGAAATTCGCCATTCCTCGTCAGCCGCACCTGGCACCTGCCGCTCGCGGCGTATTGGAACTGCTGCCTCCCTTTGATCACCCGGACGCGGTACAGGGACTCGAACAGGTCAGTCACGTCTGGCTGCTGTTCCTGTTTCATCAGACGCTGGAGGAAAAGCCCCGCTTGAAGGTTCGCCCGCCACGTTTGGGCGGCAACCGCTCGCTGGGTGTATTTGCGACACGTGCCACTCATCGCCCTAACGGTATTGGTCAGTCTGTCGTGACATTGGATGCTATTGAACCAGGCCGCTTGAGACTTTCAGGCATCGACTTGCTGGATGGCACTCCCATACTGGATATCAAACCCTATGTTCCTTATGCCGATGCCATTCCGGCGGCCTGTAACACCATAGCGGACGCCTCTCCTCCTGTGATACCAGTACGCTGGACAGACGCTGCTCGATTGCAAGCAGAGCAACACGGCCAAAGACTAGGCGAGCCTTTGGCTGATCTGATCGAGCAATGCCTGACTCAAGATCCGCGCCCGGCCTATCAGATACCATCGCCAGAGCGCCGTTACGGGGTTCGGCTATGGGATGTGGACGTACATTGGCACTATCCAGAATCGGGCATTATTCGTGTGCTGGATATCGAGCCGACTGACACAACATCCTGAGCGTCTATCTACAGAACTGGCCTATAGAGTAGTTCTGCAGCGCTACCCTAGACGCGTATCTGCCTTGCAGATACAAGCGTACAGGCACAAAAAAACCCGCCATGAAGGCGGGTTTCGATAAACCTGATGGCGCTTACTTCTCAACGAAAGCGCGTTCGATCAGGTAGTCGCCCGGGTCGCCCATACGCGGCGAAATAGTCAGCCCGAACTCGTTCAGCACTTCGCTGGTTTCGTCCAGCATGCTGGGGCTGCCACAGATCATGGCGCGGTCGTCCTGCGGATTGATCGGCGGAAGGCCGATATCCTCGAACAGTTTGCCGCTGCGCATCAGATCAGTCTGACGGCCCATGTTACGGAACTCTTCACGGGTTACGAGCGGGTAATAAATCAGCTTGTCGCGAACCATATCGCCAAAGTATTCGTGCTCAGGTAGAGCCTTGGTAATGAAGTCGGCATAGGCCAGCTCATTCACATAACGCACGCCGTGAACCAGAATCACCTTTTCGAAACGCTCGTAGGTTTCCGGATCCTGAATAGTGCTCAGGAACGGTGCCATGCCCGTACCAGTGCTCAGCAGGTACAGGTGTTTGCCTGGCTTCAGGTCACTCAGGATCAGCGTGCCGGTAGGCTTGCGACTTACCATCAGGTTGTCGCCTTCCTTCAGGTGCTGCAAACGAGACGTTAGCGGACCATCCGGAACCTTAATGCTGAAGAACTCCAAATGCTCTTCATAATTGGGACTGGCAATACTATAGGCGCGCATCAAAGGACGGCCGCCTTCAGTTTCCAGACCAATCATAACGAACTGACCATTTTCGAAACGCAGGCCCGGATTACGGGTAGTCTTGAAACTAAACAGCGTGTCGTTCCAGTGATGAACGCTCAGGACGCGCTCGGTGTACAGATTGCTCATGAAAAACTCCTAATAACCTGCCCAAAGACGCTACTGCCCGGCTCTGTCTCGCGGAGGCGGGACTACCTGCACGTGTGACCGCTCTGGATCGGGTTTAACAAAAAGACGCGACCAAGCGCATTTGCGCGGAATTTTATAGAAGGCCACAATATCCGTAAAATGAATAATTCGGATATCCCTTATCCAGTGAGCAGATATGAAATTTACCTTGCGTCAACTTGAAGTGTTTGTCGGCGTGGCCCGTCTAGAGAGCGTTTCACGCGCAGCGGAAACACTGGCCTTGTCCCAATCCGCAACCAGCACGGCATTAGGCGAACTGGAGCGTCAGTTTGACTGCAAACTGTTCGACCGGGCGGGGAAACGGTTGACGCTCAATGCCCTGGGTCGGCAATTATTACCTAAGGCTGTGGCCCTGCTCGACCGTAGCGCCGAGATCGAAAACCTGTTGCGAGGTAAGACCGGATTCGGCTCGCTTGAAGTAGGCGCTACACTGACCATCGGCAACTATCTCGCTACCCTGCTTCTCGGAACATTCATGCAGCGCTATCCAGACTGTCGGGTTCGCCTGCACGTGCATAACACAGCGCATATCGTACAACGGGTCGCCAATCACGATATCGATTTAGGCCTGATCGAAGGTGACTGCCAGGATGGAGACATTGAAGTGCACCCCTGGATAGAAGATGAACTGGTCGTATTCTGCGCCCCCCAGCACTCTCTGGCGAATAAGTCCCATGTGGGAATGCCTACTTTGGTGCAACAAGCCTGGATTCTTCGGGAGCAAGGCTCGGGTACACGCCTGACGTTTGACCAAGCCATGCGCCATCACGCAGCACCGTTGAATATTCGCCTCGAACTCGAACATACCGAGGCCATTATTCGCGCGGTAGAGTCTGGTTTGGGGATCGGCTGCATTTCCCGCCTGGCCCTGCGCGACGCCTTCGAGCGAGGCAGTTTAGTACCGATTCATACTCCAGATTTAGACTTACGACGGCAATTTTGCTTTATCTGGCATCGGCAGAAGTATCAAACGGCTGCCATGACTGAGTTTCTGGCGCTATGCCGTCAACTCACGCAGGGCATTGCACGCAGCGACCAAATTGAGCTGCCGCCTTTCGCCGAACGGGTCACCCCAGCAGAATGATCAGCCAGACGGCAGCGATCATTCCCATGGCAACGAATTGTGCTGCACTGCCCAGATCCTTGGCGTTCTTGGATAGTTCGTGCCAATCCAGCGAGACCCGGTCTACAACCGCCTCGATCGCCGCATTGAACAGCTCAACGATAAGCGACAGGAGACATACCCCAACCATCAGGGCTCGCTCGCCACGGGAAACGTCAACCCAGAAAGCTAAAGGTATGAGAATGAGGCTCAACAATAGCAATGAGCGAAACGCTGCCTCGTTTTTGAATGCCACTTGCAAACCAGCCAGAGAGTAGCCTGTGGCTTTGACGACACGCTTGAGGCCAGTTTTGCCCTTATAAGGAGAAATCACGCAAAAATTCCATGCGAAAGATCAACAAGCCTAGCGTAAGAACAGTCGAAAAAACGTGAAAATCTGCATCAGGACGGCATGGACTCTAGCTGCTGAAGCAGCAGTGCCGCCTGGGTCCGTGTCCGCACGCCTAGCTTGCGAAAAATGGCTGTTACATGGGCCTTTACGGTCGCCTCGGAAACACTCAGCTCATAGGCGATCTGCTTATTGAGCAAGCCATCGCACACCATGGTTAATACCCTAAACTGTTGCGGCGTAAGACTGGCCAACCCTGCACTCGCAGCCTTGGCTTCCTCGCTAAGCACAGCTCCCGCTTCGCCCTGTGGCCACCAGGTATCGCCATCCAATACGGTACGTACGGCATGCTGAATCGTTTCGAGATCACTGGACTTAGGAATAAAGCCGCTGGCTCCAAACTCTCGAGCACGCTGTACTACCGCTGCTTCTTCCTGGGCCGACACCATGACCACAGGGAGATGCGGGTATTGCCCCCGCAACAGAACCAGCCCGGAAAAGCCATAAGCGCCTGGCATATTGAGATCGAGCAGAACCAGATCCCAATCACCCTTGTGAGTTAGTTGAGCTTCAAGCTCAGCGATACTCGCTGCTTCTACCAGCTGAGCCTCCTGTCCCAGCCCCAGCGTCAAGGCCTGTTGCAAGGCGCTGCGGAACAGCGGATGGTCATCCGCGATGAGGATTTGATAGGCGGCCATCGGTTATGGGGTCCTTATTATGTTTCTATCTCTCACAGAGTGAGCAGAATGCCCAGCACCTCGGCAAGGGTCAAGGCACTTTGAGACCAGCCTCACAGGCTTCCCAACGCAACGGTGATCCGGCAGAGTAGTGGCCTCTATTTAAACGAGCCTGCCATGCGTACCCAAGCCCTACGTGCCGATATCCTTATGTTGCTCACCGCTATCATCTGGGGCAGCGCCTTTATCGCTCAGCGGGCAGGTATGGACTTCATCGGTCCTTTTTTATTTTCAGGCCTGCGCTTCCTCCTAGGGGCCCTGACCTTGATACCGGTTCTCTTACTTCTCCATCGATTTTCCCAGGCATCTATTCAGATTAATCGACAGGTTCTACTAGGTGGCGGGCTAATGGGCCTGCTGCTTTCCATTGGCATCAATCTGCAGCAGGTTGGCCTGCTGTTCACGAGCGTAACCAACTCAGGCTTCATTACTGGTCTTTATGTAATCATTGTTCCTATTCTAGGGCTTCTCTTCGGCGAGCGAACCCACATAGGCACGTGGATGGGTGCCTTGCTGGCGGTGGCAGGCATGGCCTTGCTCAGCATTGGCGACAACTTTCATATTGCATCGGGAGACTGGCTACAACTGGCTGGTGCGTTTGCCTGGGGTGCGCATGTACTGGTCGTAGGGCATTACGCCAATCGCCACGACGCTACTTTACTATCCATCATTCAGTTTCTGGTCTGTGCCGTTATTAGCCTGACACTGGCTGTCTTGTTCGAGCCCATCAAAGCCGACAGTATCGTCAGCGCCATGCCCACCCTGCTCTATGGCGGCATTATCGCAGCCGGAATCGGCTATACCTTGCAGGTTGTGGCTCAGCGGGGCGCGATCGCATCCCATGCCGCTGTGTTGTTTTCTCTCGAAGCGGTATTTGCTGCGCTGTTCGGTGCCTGGCTTCTAGATGAGGCCTTGGCACCCCGCGGCTATGTTGGCTGCGCATTAATGTTCGCCGGCATGCTGCTCGCCCAGTTGTGGCCCAAGAAAACTGTGATCGAACCCAAACTCACCAACTGATCAGCGCCGGTTGGGCAGAAAGGGCTCAAGTTGTCGATGGGCAGAGCTATCCGTATCTGCTGGCCTATTATGCTTGGCATCCAGATAGCGCTCACTAAATACGTCCAAATAGGCATCCAGTGCGGAAGCGGCCCTATCGTCTCCCGCCAGATCCAGGCAAAGGGCTGCGACCTCCGCCGTACAAAGGTGCTCGCTGCGGGTCGAACGTCGCAGGCGATAACGTGAGTGCGCCTCGGGAGTCAGGCTGAGTACCGGTAAATGGTCCAGATAAGGACTCTTGCGAAACATCTTGCGCGCTTCGGTCCACGTCGCATCCAGCAGTACAAAAAGAGGCCGCCGGCCTTCTTCTGGCATTACTTCCTCGACGCCCCGGCCAGGCGCTGCATACTCGGCGGGAAATACCAGATAAGGCTGCCATTGAGGATCGCCCAACAATGCCAGCAGCTTTTCCTCGACAGCGGTTCGTGACCATGTGAAGGCAAAGCTGTCTGTTACCACATCCGCGATCAGCCACCCCGTATTGCTTGGCTTGAGCGGCTCTACGTCATGCATGATCAGGCAGGCTCCCGAACGGGACGTCATACGAGGTCGCCAGGCACAAAAGCAATGAGTAACGGCGAGACGACAACCCTCGCAGCGTTGCAGACGGGAACCCCGCGCCATGAAAGGTTTGGTACTACGAGCCAACCGCTCCAAGCGTAAGTTGGCTACGGCATTGGATGATACGGCCGGGGTGGAATCAGAGGGATTGGACATTGAGAAAAACTGCGTAATTTCAGCCAGTGAGTCTAGCAAAACCCATTTGCTGCGCGCCTGTCATTTTGAAAGGTTCGGCGAGAAGAGTACTCTTGCCTGTCAGGGCTATTGGCCCGACCTCGCGAACATCATGGCTATCCCGTGGTCGAAGCGAACCTGATCTGTTCTGGAGAATTCAATGCTGCGTCATATTGCCCTTGCGCTCTGCCTTACCCTTCCCTTCGCTGCCCAGGCTGCTTCGCTGAAAGAGCAGGAGCTGACGCAAATGCTGCAAAAGGTAGCCAAGGAAAGTAGCCAGGGAACGCCCCGCGCTATTAATGAAGACATTCTCGACCAAGGCTATACTGTCGAAGGTCGGCAGCTTATTAATCACCTGAGTGTACGACCCAGCCATGCTGTCCAGATGGCAGCCAATCCGGCAACCGTACGTACACAGCTGGCTACCAGCGTCTGCCGTAACACGGGTTATCGCCAATTGCTGGCCCGTGGCGCTACGCTCGTCTACAGCTTTACCGAGTACCAGACCAACCGCCCTGTCGCCACCGAGCGCTTCGAAGCGGCGGACTGCGGCCTGAGCCAGTAACCCTATGCGGTCTTGGCGGTCCAAACCGCATGGCCGCCATACACCATACATATGGCCTCTTGTTTTTCCCGCATCCTATCCTGTAACGATATGACCCGGCCCGATACAACAGACTGACCGGTACTATCGTAGTCATGAGGGCTATCTCGATGCATACAGACTCACCAGAAGACTATCTGTCTCGTCATGTCCAGGCCAGCGCGGAAGACCTTTCCCAAAAAATCGACGAGCTGATCGCACATACGGTGCCGCCGAACAGTCCCAATCAGGCCTTATACCGCGACATGTTACTGACGGTCATTCGCATGGCGCAGGCAGATCGCAGCCGCTGGGATGCAAAGATCATGATGCAGACGCTGCGGGAAATGGAGCAGGCATTTCGGGCGCTCGAACAATACAAACGCCGCCGCAAGGTCACCGTTTTCGGTTCTGCCCGTACAGCGATCGATCATTCGCTCTATGTGCTGGCACATAAACTGGGCAAAGCCCTGGCGCAGCGTGACATGATGGTTATTACCGGTGGAGGTGGCGGCATCATGGCCGCCGCTCACGAAGGGGCCGGCCTGGAAAACAGTTTGGGGTTCAACATTACCCTTCCCTTCGAGCAGCGTGCCAATCCTACGATAGAGGGGACCGATCATGTGTTGTCGTTCCACTTCTTTTATGTACGTAAGTTATTCTTTCTTAAAGAAGCGGACGCGCTGGTTCTCTGCCCAGGCGGTTTCGGCACATTAGACGAAACCTTTGAAGTGCTAACCCTGATCCAGACAGGAAAAAGTCCTCTGGTTCCTGTCGTCCTGCTGGACACTCCCGACGGTACATTCTGGGAGGATGCCATGGCCTTTTTCAGGAAAAACCTGGCGGAGGCACGGTATATTCTTCCCAGCGATCTCAAGCTCGCAACCCTGGCACATACTTCAGAAGCCGCAGCCGATGTCATCAGCCGATTTTACAGCAATTTTCATTCGACACGCTGGCTACATGGGCGATTTATCATGCGCTTGAATCATGAACTTACGCCTGAAGCGTTGACACTGGTGAATCAGCAATTTGCAGACCTCTGCCGAAGCGGTAGCTTTACCCAACAGCCCTATAGCGAGGTCGTACCGGACGAGCCGGAGTTCGCTCATCTGAATCAGTTATCCTTCGATTTTCATGCCCGGAACTATGGGCGCTTGCGTGAATTAATCGACACGATCAACGATCCGGCTCACTGGTTACACAAGAACGCCTGACATACCAGAAAAAGCTCGCCCAGGCGGGCTCTTTAGTGCTCTAAGCCAGAGGTTTGCTTAAGACATCATGCTGATGCTGTAGAGCCGCAAACCTATCCACAGAACAACTGGTTCCACACCTCGCCTACTAGTCTTCCGGCGCACCACGCAGTAATTTTCCGATACTGTCCAGGGCAAACCCTCGGTAACTGAGAAAGCGTCCCTGCTGAGCACGTTCTTTCATATCTTTCGGAAGCCTTCCAGAGAATTTGCGTCGCCATACTTCATGCAAGTGGGCAGTCCAGTCCTCACCACATGCATTGAGCGCCTGTTCAATATCGCTTCGCGACAAGCCTCGCTGGGACAACTCTTCGCGAATACGCATCGGCCCGTATCCAGCGCGGGCGCGGCTAGCGATGTAGCTTTCCAGGTAACGTCCCTCATTGAGAAGCCCCTGCTCCGCCAATCGATCCAACGCTTCATCAATCAGCTCTGCAGGCGCGCCTCGCTTACGCAGTTTTCTGGCCAGCTCCTGACGCCCATGCTCTCGTCTGGCCAGTAAATCCATAGCAGCCACCCTAACGGCAGCAGGCGTATCGAGCAAAGCAGGCATTCAAACGCTCCTATGGGTATTTAAACAATGTAAAACCGTTTCAATAAAAAACCCCGCCGAAGCGGGGTTTTGTAAAGCGGAGACTTAAAGATCCGTATTAAGGCTTTCTTCCGCTTCAGCCAGCTCTGCCGCACCTTTGGCAGGTGCTTGATTAAGCAGCTTTTCGCGAATGCTCTTGTCCAATGCACTACGAACGTCAGTGTTTTCTTCCAGGAATTTGGCTGCATTAGCCTTGCCCTGACCAATCTTAGTACCCTGGTAGCTGTACCAGGCACCAGATTTTTCAACCATTCCCAGCTGCACACCCAGATCGATGATTTCACCGTTACGGTAGATACCTTTACCGTAAAGAATCTGGAATTCAGCCTGCCGGAACGGGGGCGCTACCTTATTTTTGACAACCTTGACACGCGTTTCGCTGCCGACAACTTCGTCACCTTCCTTCACGGCACCGGTACGACGGATATCCAGGCGGACAGAAGAGTAGAACTTCAGCGCATTACCGCCAGTCGTGGTTTCGGGGTTACCAAACATCACACCAATCTTCATACGGATCTGGTTGATGAAAATAACCAGGCAATTAGCGTTCTTGATATTGCCTGTGATCTTGCGCAGAGCCTGGGACATCAAGCGTGCCTGCAGACCCACATGCATATCACCCATTTCACCTTCGATTTCTGCTTTAGGAACCAGGGCCGCAACAGAGTCAACGATGATTACGTCAACAGCATTGGAACGCACCAGCATATCGGTGATTTCCAGCGCTTGCTCACCGGTATCCGGCTGCGATACCAGCAGATCATCCACGTTTACGCCTAGTTTGCTGGCATAATCAGGATCCAAGGCGTGCTCGGCATCAACGAAAGCGCAGGTTGCGCCCTGCTTTTGAGCTTCAGCAATAACAGACAAGGTCAGTGTCGTCTTACCGGACGATTCAGGGCCATAGATTTCGACGATACGCCCCTTTGGCAAGCCGCCAATACCGAGTGCGATGTCCAGACCCAGCGAGCCGGTAGAGATGGCTGGAATTGCCAGGCGATCATGATCGCCCATGCGCATGACCGCACCTTTGCCGAACTGACGCTCGATCTGACCCAGGGCCGCGGCCAGGGCGCGCTTCTTGTTGTCGTCCATTAAATTCCTCTCGTAAGAAGGGGGCCAGACGGCCGTGGAAAGTACTGTATAAGTAACCAGTATTAAAGCATAAGACAGGCTTTATGGCTACTATTCGATGCGATTTTCTTGTGTAGAAATCCGCAATAATCCTTCTAGCGCAGCAACAATCGCCTGGGTTCTGACGGCAGCTCTATCGCCAGCAAAAAAGCATTTCTCACTGTGGATATCGTAACCGTTAGCCCAGGCCAGCCAAACGGTCCCCACCGGCTTTTCCGGCGATCCACCTCCCGGCCCGGCGATGCCACTCACGGCAACCCCAAACCGGGCGCCGGTCCGTGCCTGCGCTCCGCGCACCATTGCTTCTACAACTTCGCGACTGACCGCACCAACCTGCTCGAACAGGCTACTGGGTACATCCAACTGGGCTGTCTTTTGTGCATTAGAGTAGGTGATGAAGCCTGCTTCAAACCAGGCCGAGCTTCCCGCCACCCGGGTAATGGCTTCAGCGATACCGCCTCCGGTGCAGGATTCCGCCGTGACAACTTGAGCTGACAACAAGCTCAATCGCTGCCCTAGATCCATCGCCAACTGATCGATAGTCATGCCTTCCTCCCATGCTTAATCTATCCGGTCGAGAAAGCAGCTTACCGATTAACAGCTAGCACTTATATGGAGACGACCATTGGTCGGTTCAAGATTACTATCCTCTTGCCATTATTAGCGCTTGATGATTATCTGAAACCGGTTTCAGACCGCCTGTCATCTCATTGACAACAATCCTCACAACACAGGGATCAGGCTTTGAATATGCCTTTATCGGGTATGCGCTCTTCGCGTGCCACTATCAATCAGGTCGCTCAGGAAGCGGGTGTATCCAAAGCGAGCGTGTCACGCTATATCAGCGGTGACCGCCAGCTTCTCTCGGATACTCTGGCCTTACGTATTGAGCAAGCCATCAGCAAGCTTGGCTTTCAGCCCAATCAAATGGCCCGCGGACTCAAGCGTGGTCGTAGCCGGCTGATCGGCATGCTGGTAGCTGACATTCTTAATCCTTACTCCGTCGCGGTTATGCATGGCGTCGAAACAGCTTGTCGTCAGCACGGCTACTCCCTGATCGTCTGCAACACGGATCGCGATGATGTCCAGGAAGGCCGGCATCTTGCAGCGCTACAGTCCTACAGTGTTGAAGGCCTGATCGTAAATACCCTGGGGCATCATCCCCGCACGCTGCAACAACTGCATCGCGAACTTCCCATGGTTCTGCTTGACCGCAAGCTGGCAGATCTGGACGCTGACCTGGTCGGCCTGAATAACGATCAGGCCATTACTCTAGGCCTGGATCATCTGATCGAACGGGGCTATCGTGACCTTCTCATAGTCAGCGAGCCGCTAGACGGCACGAGCTCCCGAGAGGAGCGCGTTACAGCCTTCAAACACTATATCGATCGCCATTCCGATGTGCGCGGGCAAAGCTGCGCGTTAGCCAGCGACGCCAATGCTCTTCTTCAGACCGTGGCGCATTTCCTGGCTGATACCACCTGTGGCCCCAAAGCCATCATGGCGGCCAATGGCATTGCCGCATTGGCTGTCGCCCAGGCGCTACGCCATCTTGGCCAAAGAACCTTCGATTCGGTTGGACTTATCGCGCTGGACGATCTTGACTGGTATCCATTGGTAGGCGATGGCATCACAGCCATTGCTCAACCAACCCATGCGATGGGTGTGGCTGCATTGGAGTTCCTGCTGGGGCGGCTCAAGGGGGACGTATCGAGCCCACGAATATTGACGTTGCCAGCAGAACTCATCGTACGCGGATCCACACCTCAGCGCCGCTAAAACAACAAACACATGGCGAGTCGCCTTAAGACTTGACCACAGATGTAATCGGTTTCAGGAGGTTTTTATGAAACCCAATGTCGTTGTTACTACCTCTGCCTTTGGCGCTGATGCTGTACGCGCACGCGGCCAGGAAAACGTTCTCTCTCTGATCGCAAACGCAGGCGCTACTACAGTTGAAATTCGTGATGAGCTGTTCGAGGACATACGCCCTGAGCTGACATCACTAGGCAACAGCATAGCCGTTCAAGGATTGGAGTGCGTGTATTCCGTTCCGATCGAACTTTGGTCGCAGGGAGAACACCAGCCAACCCTGGAGCTACAACCTGCGCTGGTGCGATCCGCTCGCCTGGGTGCCTATGCGCTCAAGATTTCATTGGGTCACTTCACACCTTATTGCGATCTCAAAGCCTTGGGGCATCAGCTTGAAGCCAGTTCGGTTCGCCTGCTGATTGAAAATGACCAGACCCCGCATGGGGGACGTATCGAGAGCTTGAAAGCATTTTTCGAAGCCGCTCATCAGGCCGGTCTTCCTATCGGCATGACGTTCGACGTTGGTAACTGGCACTGGCAGAACGAAAGGCCAGACCTTGCTGCTCAGGCTCTAGGTCGCTACGTCGAATATGTTCACTGCAAGGCAGTACGTGAGCGCAGCGGCCGTTTGCATGCGGTCGCCCCGGAGGAGAAGGATCTGGATGCCTGGGCCGCCCTGTTCACCTACTTTCAGAGTGGCCTGCCACGCGCTATCGAATTTCCCTTGCAGGGCGACGTCCTCCGCGAGACACAACGCCATGTAATCAATTTGAGCCGCCTCGGTCTACGGGAGACGCACCATGCCTGAGTTCGACGTACTGGCCTTTGGCGAGACCATGGGCATGCTGGTGGCTGAGGAGCCAGGCGATCTGGCTGAGGTCACGCATTTTGGCAAGCGTATCGCAGGGGCAGACAGCAATGTTGTGATCGGCCTTACCCGCCTGGGGCTGAGGGTCGCCTGGTTATCTCGAGTCGGTAATGACTCATTAGGACGATTCATTCGCCTTACCCTGGAACGCGAGGGGGTAGATTGCAGCCGTGTAACCATCGATCCCCACCACCCCACAGGCTTTCAATTCAAATCACGCGAAGTAGATGGGCGAGACCCCACCGTTGAGTACTTTCGGCGTGGTTCGGCAGCCAGTTACCTGTCGATTGAAGAAGATTTCGACGAGCAACTATTGAATGTACGTCATCTACACGCGACCGGCATTCCACCAGCCTTGTCGGACTCTCTGCGCGAACTCTCGCAGCACCTGATGCACAGTGCTCGCCAGGCGGGCCGCAGCGTCTCCTTCGACCCTAATCTTCGACCCTCTCTGTGGTCCAGCGAGGCCGCTATGTGCAAAACCATCAATCACCTGGCCAGCCTTGCAGACTGGGTATTGCCCGGTCTGGCCGAAGGTCGGCTGCTGACGGGTTACGAGACGCCGGAAGACATCGCGGCTTTCTACCTGGACAAAGGTGCCAGCGCTGTAGCGATCAAGTTGGGTCCGGAAGGTACTTATTTCCGCACGCCCAACAACAGTGGTCATGTGCCGGGGTATCCCGTCGAGACGGTGGTAGACACGGTAGGAGCAGGCGATGGCTTCGCTACCGGCTTTATTAGCGCCCTCCTAGAGGGACTTGATATTCCGGCTGCCATAGCGCGAGGCAATTGGATCGGTGCACGAGCCGTCCAGGTAATCGGTGACATGGAAGGCCTGCCCTACCGAAACGAACTGCCCTAGGGCAACGGAGCATGACATATGGACAAGAACAATAACCCCACAGGTAAAACCGTATGAACTCTACAACACACCTAGCCGCCCGCCGCTGGTGGTACATCATGCCCATCGTGTTTATTACCTACAGTCTCGCCTATCTGGACCGGGCGAACTACGGGTTCGCCGCCGCCTCGGGTATGGCAGATGATCTGGGCATCACACCGGCCATGTCCTCTCTGCTTGGCGCCCTCTTCTTCCTAGGCTACTTCTTCTTTCAGGTTCCCGGCGCTATCTATGCGGAAAAACGTAGCGTCAAGAAACTCATCTTCTGGAGCCTGATCCTCTGGGGTGGATGTGCGACGCTGACAGGGGTGATTCCCAACGTGCAGGCATTGATCGCCATTCGCTTCATTTTAGGAGTCGTCGAGGCGGCCGTCATGCCCGCCATGCTGGTCTACCTCTGTCACTGGTTCACCCGAGCTGAGCGCTCACGGGCTAATACCTTCCTGATCCTAGGCAACCCGGCCACGATTCTGTGGATGTCCGTGGTGTCCGGCTATCTGGTCCATACCCTCAACTGGCGTTGGATGTTCATTATTGAAGGCCTGCCGGCCGTAATCTGGGCGTTCATCTGGTGGCGTCTGGTAGACGACCGCCCAGATCAGGCCAAATGGCTTAGCAGTCAGGAAAAGCAGGACCTGCAAAAAGCACTTGAAGACGAACAGGTCGGAATAAAACCAGTCAAGAATTACGGAGAAGCGTTCCGCTCACCCAAGGTGATCCTACTGTCAGCCCAGTATTTCTGTTGGAGCATTGGCGTCTACGGCTTCGTTATCTGGCTGCCATCCATCCTCAAGGAGGCTGCGCAACTGGATATCGTAGAGGCCGGCTGGCTATCCGCTGTACCCTATCTAATGGCGGTACTGGCCATGCTCACGGTATCGTGGCTTTCCGACAAGACCCTGAACCGTAAGCACTTCGTCTGGCCGCCCCTGCTGATCGCAGCACTCGCCTTCGCTGGCTCGTTCATGCTGGGTACTCAACATTTCTGGTGGTCCTATACGCTGCTCGTCATTGCTGGCGCCTGCATGTATGCGCCCTACGGCCCCTTCTTTGCCATCGTTCCGGAACTGCTGCCCAACAATGTGGCAGGCGGTGCCATGGCCTTGATCAATAGCATGGGCGCATTAGGCTCGTTCGTCGGCTCCTATCTTGTTGGCTACCTGAACGGTGTCACCGGGAGTCCGTCGGCTTCGTACGTATTCATGGGTAGCGCCCTGCTCGTCTCTGCCATTCTGACTTTGTTTTTACGCACCTCGCCAAGTAGTTCTACTAAAACCACGAGGTCTCAGCCCTTGCGTTCAGCCACTTCTCATTAAGGATTGCTCATGAAAAAGCATGTCGTTGCCTACAAGGCGCTGTCACCCGCGTTACTTGAGCGCCTAAGGGAAGCAGTTGACCTTAGCTGTATCGACATAACGGGCGAGTCAGGGCTTGCCCGTTTGGAGGAGGCTCTTCCTACCGCACACGGCCTGATCGGGTCCAGCCTTAAACTTACGCCAGCCCTGCTTGATAAGGCGCTACAGCTTGAGGCAATCGCTAGTATTTCAGTCGGCTACGACAATTATGACCTCGATTACCTGGCACACCGTGGGATCCTGCTCAGTAATACCCCTGATGTACTTACCGAAACCGTTGCCGACACTGCCTTTGCGCTGATATTGGCTACGGCGCGTCGGGTTGTCGAGCTGGCCGACTATGTAAAAGCGGGCAAGTGGCAGCGCAGCATAGGCGAACCTTTGTTTGGCAATGATGTGCATGGCAAAACGCTCGGTATTATTGGCATGGGACGTATCGGCTCGGCCATTGCCCGTCGGGGCCGTTTTGGTTTTGGCATGCCCATCCTGTACAACAGCCACTCCCCCAAACCCGAAGTCGACCGTGAGTTCTCGGCGCGCTATTGCTCACTCGACGACCTGTTGAGCGAGGCGGATTTCGTTTGCATCACCGTACCGTTAAGCGAAGAGACAAGCGGGCTGATCGGCGCTCGCCAATTGGCCCTTCTCAAGCAAGAGGCGTTTCTGATCAACATTTCACGGGGCAAGGTGGTAGATGAAGCTGCATTGATCGAAGCCCTTCAGGCAAAGCGCTTTCAAGGTGCCGGACTGGATGTGTTCGAGAAAGAACCCTTGCCCAGCGACTCCCCCCTGCTAAACCTACCTCAGGTGGTCGCAACGCCACATATCGGCTCAGCTACCCATGGTACTCGTGAAGGTATGGCGCGCTGCGCCGTAGACAATCTGTTGGCCGCCCTAACAGGAAAACGCCCACCGGACTTGGTCAATCCCGATGTTTGGACCCGGCGCATGACTGATCATCCAAAGTGAAACCGTAAGGGCCGGGGCTGTCTAACACTCATTGATATCCAGGAGAAAGCACCATGACCGCACATACCGGTGAAATCAAAGAGCTACTTCAACAGGCACGAGAGCATGCCGACAGTGCAGTCAGCCAGAACGACCCGCTGCGCTACCGAGAAGCGTTTCAGGCCTTAGCCCTGGCGGTTGAAAAATTGCTGGACGCATCCGACGATCATCAGCGTGATCAAGTCGTCAGGGCTGTTGAAGAGTTTCAAGGAGACGAAGGCATCTGAAATCCTTTAGCCATAGAGCGCTCGAAAACGAGCGCTTTTTTGCATTCTGCTCTTCGCTTCTTCGAATGAATTTCTTGTTCTTGAGATGACCTCTCGTCGAGCCTGTGCAACCTCCATTCATTTACCCCTGTCGGACCTTTTGCAAGTCTAGATCAGGACTTGTCATAGAGATGCTCCTTTCTACACCTTATAACCCACTACAGGAGAACATCATGGTTGACATCAATAGTATTCAAGAACATGCCGAAGTTATTGGTTCCGATGGTCAGCACATCGGAACGGTGGACCATATGGAAGGCAGTGATCGCATCAAGCTGACCAAACAGGACCAAGAGTCCCAGGGCAAGCACCACTATATTCCCCTATCCTGGGTCAAATCCGTCGAAGGCGGCAAGATTCAGCTCGTCAAGACACGCGATGAAGCAGAGCGTGACTGGCAAGCGGCCTGATACACCTTGTGACGTTCCGGTATGAGCGCCCATCGCGCCATACCGGTATTTGGCTTAACCGCTCAAGTTCTGCGCTTCCCATACCCAATCCGGTAGAGTAGCGATGTCGCTTACAAGCGATGCCCTCGGATCAGCGGACACGGAAGCTTTTCATGAGTCACTCCATCACTCTTACACTGCTTATTTTATTCTCGGTTTTGCTGATCGCTGGTTTCGCCAAGAATCAGCATCCTGTCGGGCTGATACTGCTTTGGGCCGGTACACTCGGCATGCTTAGTATCATCATACTGGTCATTACACGGGCGCTGTCCGTTTGTACTCCACTGCTAGCTTTTCTGCACCTGTGCTGATATCTCACGCCACGCGTGACGGCGACTGCTGCGGCTGCAAAGGCGGCGTAAGCGGCGGTAGACCATAGGCGGCACGTGCCGTATCGCAATGCGGATTGGGCTCTCCATTAGCCCAGGCGGCTTCAAATTCACGGCATGTGCTTGATCGATGCTCATACATCGTGCAGCGCACCCCACAGCCTACTTCACCTAGTAACGCAGCACAGCGTGACGGCTTTATGTCCGTACCCGCCATGGCCACCAGATGAGGGCTAATAGCTACTGTCATCTCGTCAGGAACGCTACCGCCCGCAGAGCGGCATTCCCCCCAATAAAACGACACACGAAAATGCGCGCAGCACGCGCCACAGTTAAGGCAAGGATTGTCGGTCGACATGATTGGCAGAACACCAAAAAATACCGGGCGAATGCCGGCGATGGAAGGCCTATTCTAGCGATAGCGTAACGGCTGTGAAGAGGGGCGCGACTCTTTTTATTCATTGCATAGACGTCTGCAATTACAGTCACGACGGCTGCGCCAGATTCGCTTGATGTTTTTCCTAAGCATGCCTCTTCTCGCTCTTTTCAACCGACGTTCGCCGACAAATCCGGTAGTATTACCGCCCCCTGTAAAACGACCCTGCGAGTTGACTATCTGTATGGAAAGTCCTACCCCCCATACGCCGATGATGCAGCAATACCTGAAGATCAAGCATCAACACCCGGATCAGCTGCTCTTCTACCGCATGGGTGATTTTTACGAGCTCTTCTATGACGATGCGAAGAAAGCTTCCAAGCTGCTCGACATCACCCTGACAGCACGAGGCGCTTCGGCAGGCAAACCGATCCCCATGGCTGGCATACCTTTCCATGCCGCTGAAGGTTATCTGGCTAAACTGGTCAAGTTAGGCGAGTCGGTTGTCATCTGTGAGCAGATAGGCGATCCAGCCACCAGTAAAGGACCTGTCGAACGTCAGGTGGTGCGTATCCTTACGCCCGGGACCGTCAGTGACGAAGCCCTGCTGGACGAGCGCCGCGACAATCTGCTCGCAGCCATTCTGGGCGATCACAAACTGTTCGGCTTTGCTGTATTGGATATCACCAGTGGCCGCTTTACCGTCCAGGAGTTATCTGGGTGGGAAACGCTCATGGCCGAGATCGAGCGTTTGAGCCCGGCCGAATTGCTGATTCCGGATGATTGGCCCCAAGGTCTGCCAATCGAAAAACGCCGCGGCTTGCGTCGCCGCGCTCCCTGGGATTTCGACTGTGATTCGGCCGTCAAAACCTTGTGTCAGCAGTTCGGCACCCAGGATCTGAAAGGCTTTGGATGCGACAAACTAAAGCTGGGCATTGGCGCGGCCGGTAGCCTGCTAGCCTATGCCAAGGAAACCCAGCGTACAGCCTTGCATCACTTGCGCAGCCTGCACCATGAGCGGCTGGACGACACGGTCATCCTGGACGGTGCCAGCCGGCGCAATCTTGAATTGGATACTAATCTCGCTGGTGGCAGGGACAACACCCTGCAGTCCGTCGTGGACCGCTGCCAAACCGCCATGGGTAGCCGCCTGCTGACTCGCTGGCTCAACCGGCCGCTGCGCAATCAAGGCATTATTGAAGCACGCCAGGATGCAATTACCTGTCTGCTGGAACATTACCGCTTCGAACAATTACAGCCGCAGCTCAAAGAAATCGGTGACGTTGAGCGGATCCTCGCCCGAATCGGCTTGCGCACCGCGCGCCCTCGCGATCTAGCCCGCCTCCGTGATGCCCTGGCTGCCCTGCCCATACTACAATCTGGCATGCAGGATCTGGTGGCACCGCATCTTCATACCTTGGCTACCAGCATCCGGACCTACCCGGAATTGGCCGACACCCTAGCCCGCGCCATCATCGATACGCCGCCTGCGGTCATTCGTGACGGCGGCGTTATCAAGCGCGGCTACGATGCCGAGCTGGACGAGCTACAGACCCTGAGCGAGAACGCGGGCCAGTTCCTTATGGATCTGGAAACCCGAGAAAAGGCCCGTACCGGCCTTTCAGGGCTCAAGGTCGGCTATAACCGCGTCCATGGCTATTTTATCGAACTGCCTCGTATGCAGGCCGAGCAAGCGCCAGCCGACTATATTCGCCGACAGACATTAAAAGGTGCCGAACGCTTCATTACGCCGGAGCTTAAAGCTTTCGAGGATAAGGCCCTGTCAGCTCAGAGCCGTGCCCTGGCTCGTGAAAAGGCATTGTACGAGGCATTGATCGATACGCTGATTGAGCACCTGGCCCCCTTGCAGGACACCGCAGCCGCCTTGGCTGAACTGGACGTGCTTACCAACCTGGCAGAGCGCGCGCTGAATCTCAACCTGAACCGCCCAGTCTTTGTTGAAGAGCCCTGCCTGGACATTACCCAGGGTCGCCACCCGGTCGTTGAGCAGGTTCTTGATACCCCGTTTGTGGCCAATGACCTGAGCCTGGATGACAATACCCGGATGCTTATCATTACCGGCCCTAACATGGGCGGTAAATCCACCTATATGCGTCAGACTGCACTTATCGTGCTACTGGCGCATATTGGCAGTTTCGTACCGGCTGAGGCCTGCAGACTGTCTCTGGTGGACCGTATATTCACCCGAATCGGCTCCAGTGATGATCTGGCTGGCGGACGGTCGACGTTCATGGTGGAAATGAGCGAGACGGCCAATATTCTGCACAACGCCACCGAACGCAGTCTCGTCCTGATGGACGAAGTCGGTCGTGGAACCAGCACCTTCGACGGGCTTTCGCTGGCGTGGGCGGCTGCAGAACAACTGGCGGCGCTACGGGCTTATACGCTTTTTGCCACACATTACTTTGAACTGACCGTATTGCCGGAAAGCGAACCGGTTGTGGCCAACGTGCACCTCAATGCGACCGAGCATAATGATCGCATCGTATTCCTGCACCATGTACTGCCAGGCCCGGCCAGCCAGAGTTATGGTCTTGCTGTGGCTCAACTGGCTGGCGTTCCGGGCCCGGTGATCCAGCGTGCCCGTGAACATCTGGCCCGCCTGGAAACAACCAGTCTGCCTCACGAAGTCCCTGCGGCTCCCAAGCAGGCCTCCCGTCCGTTGCAGGCGGACCTGTTTGCCGTAGCCTCGCATCCGTTGCTGGAAGACATCGAACGCACAAATCCCGACGAGCTGACGCCACTTCAAGCGCTCCAGCTTATCTATGAATGGAAAAAGCGTATCTGACAACCCGATGACGTTAGCACGAGCAATGCTGCTAAAATCCCGCGCCTAGCCGCCTGAGGAGTTCTAATAATGACTTTTGTTGTCACAGACAACTGCATCAAATGCAAATACACCGATTGCGTGGAAGTATGTCCAGTAGATTGCTTCTACGAGGGTCCTAATTTTCTGGTGATTCATCCGGACGAGTGCATTGACTGTGCACTGTGCGAACCGGAGTGCCCGGCACAGGCCATCTTCTCTGAAGATGAGGTGCCGGAAAACCAGCAGGAATTCATAGAGTTGAACCGTGATCTCTGTGAAGTCTGGCCGAATATCACTGAGAAAAAGGAAGCCCTTCCGGACGCCGAAGAATGGGATGGCAAGCCCAACAAGCTGCAATACCTGGAGCGCTAATCGTCTGCTCTTCAGGCAAGCGCTGAGGTTGTCAGACTTTATCGCACGCATGAAAAAAGGGCGGGATATCCCGCCCTTTGTCCCCGTCCCTTTACTCCACCACCATCCTGGTGAATCGCATCCCGCGACGTCCTGACCAACATCCTGTTGGCTGCGCCATCCTGTGCACGCTGCTAATCCTATCGGGATTGAATCCAAGAGCAATACGCCACTTTATTTACGGCCTGGCTTTTAATCTGCTCATTAGCGAACAGCATCTTTTTCAATCAAAGACTTAAAAACAACGGTACTGTTTGTTGTACACCGTATAGGAAAAGCAGCGCACACGTGATGTAGGTTACAGCTTACACACCAGCCATAAAAAAGCCCGGCATGTAAGCCAGGCTTTTTCGAAACATGGTCGTTACTGGAAAAGCGAGTCGCCTGAAAGCCCATTGCGCTCGAAAATTTCCCGTAAGCGCTTGAGCGCCTCAACCTGAATCTGTCGAACCCGCTCACGGGTCAGGTTGATCTCTTGGCCAACCTCCTCAAGGGTACAGCTTTCATGGCCTCGCAGCCCAAAGCGGCGTATAACCACTTCCCTCTGCTTGTCAGTCAACTCGGACAACCATAAGTCGATGCTCTGGCTCAGGTCATCATCTTGCAAGAGCTCGCAAGGATCTGTCGGACGCTCATCCGTCAGGGTGTCCAATAGCGTCTTGTCTGAGTCCGGGCCTAATGAGACATCAACAGAACTAATCCGTTCGTTAAGCCCCATCATGCGCTTCACTTCATCTACAGGCTTTTCCAGCAGATGAGCAATCTCTTCGGGTGAAGGCTCATGATCCAGCTTCTGCGTTAGCTCCCGTGCGGCGCGCAGATAAAGATTAAGCTCTTTGACAACATGAATCGGTAGCCGGATCGTTCGGGTCTGATTCATGATAGCGCGCTCGATGGTTTGCCGGATCCACCAGGTCGCGTAGGTTGAGAAGCGGAAACCCCGCTCCGGATCGAATTTTTCCACAGCACGTATCAGACCGAGATTACCTTCTTCGATCAAGTCAAGCAGGGACAGCCCCCGATTAACATAGCGCCGTGCAATCTTCACTACTAAGCGAAGGTTGCTTTCGATCATACGGCAACGACCAGCTGGATCGCCCTTTTGCGCCAAGCGCGCAAAATGCACTTCCTCCTCAGGAGAAAGCAGTGGGGAGAAGCCGATCTCGTTCAGGTACAACTGGGTAGCGTCGAGTGCCCGGTTGTAGTCAATGTGCTTGTGTTGCCTGGAAGTGCGTGTCTGAAGTGCTTTAGGAGTATCGCCCAGTAATGGCGATGCATGGAGTGACCCTTCTTCGAATGCAATGGAAGTCTCCAGGAGGAGCACTTCATCATTCATGTCAAACTCGGGTTCTTTGTTATTAAGCGCCATGATCAATGTCCCTTGCTTGAGTTCGACAACAAGCCCGGGCGTGATCAATCCCCCTGATTACGCCTGAACCCGTCCCCCTAGCACTGGAGCGAGACAGGCAACTTGTCAGCGGTTAGGCAAATATTGGAGCGGATCGACAGGCTTCCCTTGACGGCGAATCTCAAAATGGAGCTTCACCCGGTCGGTCCCTGTGGAACCCATCTCGGCGATTGTTTGCCCGACCTTGACCTGTTGCCCCTCCCGAACCAGCAGCCTGCGATTATGACCGTACGCACTGACGTAGGTTTCGTTGTGCTTGATGATGATGAGTTCGCCATAGCCTCTTAGGCCACTGCCCGCATATACAACAGTGCCATTCGAGGCTGCCAGAACAGGCTGTCCCAAATCGCCTGCTATATCAATTCCTTTATTCAAACTACCGTTCGAAGCATACCGGGCAATCAGGGTACCTTTGGTAGGCCAGGCCCAGCCGGCTGTCGTCTGAGGCATCGTAACAGTAGGTGTCGTAGCAGGCGGCGCAGTGGGTACAGGCGGGGCCGGCGGTAACGTCTGCGTCACGGCTGGCGGCGCTACAGGAGTAGATGGCGAGGTTGTCGAAGGCGTTGAGATACCACCCGGAGCGGTTACTACCGGTACGCGCGCAGGAGCTTGCGATCTTGCTGTCGTAGCCGTCGATGTACGTCCGCCAAATTTGATTCTTTGGCCAACATGAATGACATAAGGAGCATGAATTCCGTTATGGGCAGCCAGGTCCCGCCAGTTCCAACCGTTGCGATTGGCAATTGTGAACAAGGTATCGCCTCGACGAACGGTATAATATCCACTTGTAACACGATGTGTATAAGAACCTGTACTACCGCTACGGTCGTAAACCTTTACGCCGTTCGAAGAAGGACTCGAACATCCTGTCAGGAGAAGACCTGTCAAGCAGACTACTGCCACACCGATTCTGCTACCGGTGCGAATTCCACACAGCCGGCCTTTGAGAAGCCTCACTCCATCCCCCTTAACACGCCTGAATGCACATGCGGGCTGTAATAACCGCTGTATTGACCGTCAACAACGCCAATGTTCCTTGCCAGGAGCTTCAGGCCAACGGACCGTTAAGCAATGGGACAAACCGCACAGAATCAAGTACCTGTCGCGAAAATCCGTTTTCCGTTCGTTCGATTAGCAGTAGTTGTTGCTCCTCCCCTTCCCCAACGGGAATAACCAAACGCCCAGCAGGTGCCAGCTGATCAAGCAGGGCCTGGGGGACCTCACGGGCGGCGGCAGTCACGATGATGCCATTGTAAGGTGCCAGAGCAGGCCAGCCTTCCCAGCCATCTCCCCACCGAAAAACCACATTGCGGACGTTCAGCTCGACCAGACGCTCCTTGGCGCGGTCCTGCAGGGATTGGATCCGCTCAACAGAAAAGACGCGCTCTACCAGCTGAGCCAGAACAGCCGTCTGATAGCCCGAGCCAGTTCCAATTTCCATTACCTTGTCCAGCGGACCACCGGCCAGGAGCAGCTCGGTCATACGAGCCACCATGTAAGGCTGCGAAATGGTCTGATTGTGCCCAATGGGCAGAGCAGTGTCCTCATAAGCGCGATGGGCAAGCGCTTCGTCGACGAACAGATGACGGGGCGTACGGCGAATTACTTCCAATACCTGGGCATTGGATAAACCCTCTTCATAGAGCCGCTGAATGAGCCGCTCACGCGTCCGCTGCGAGGTCATGCCGATACCATGACGTTGCATATGCTCTTGCCCCTGATTCATCGAAACATCTCCTCTAAAGCAGCCAGCCCGGCGAATCCTTCATGGAAGGTCCGATCCAGCTGTAGCGGCGTAATCGACACGTAGCCTTGCATCACCGCATGAAAGTCCGTACCCGGACCACCGTCTTCGGCATCACCTGCCACAGCGATCCAATAACCTTCCTTGCCTCTGGGATTGACGTCCTTGATAGGCGGCTTGGCTCGAGCCCGATGGCCGAGCCGGGTCAGTTGAATACCTTTGATACGATCCAGCGGCAGGTTGGGTATGTTGACGTTTAGCACCGTGCGTGGTGGAAGATCGAGCTGAACCTGCGCTTCGACCAGCTGACGAGCAATCCGTGCGGCTGTCGGCAGGTTATCGGGGAGACGCGAAACCAGGGAGAAGGCAAACGCTGGTCGGTCGAGAAAACGTCCCTCCAAGGCTGCCGCCACCGTACCGGAATACAGCACGTCATCTCCCATGTTGGCGCCCAGGTTAATTCCGGACACCACCATATTAGGAATAGGATCAAGCAAACCATTGAGCCCCAGATGGACGCAATCGGTAGGTGTACCGTTCACCCCAATGAAACCATTGGGCAGCCGCTGAGGATGCAAGGGGCGGTCAAGCGTCAGCGCACTGCTTATGCCGCTCATGTCTTGAAGCGGCGCCACTACTGTACAGTCGGCATAATCCGCCAGTGCAGCATGTAAAGCAGCAATACCCGGAGCCAGGACGCCGTCGTCGTTGGCGATCAGAAGTCGCATGGAGTATCCGTCTGCCCTACCGAGCCTAGCGTGACAAGTTCGCGCACCACGACGGTGGCAAAACAGCCGGCTGGCAGGACGAAATCAAGTTGCAGAATGTCAGGCTCGGGATAATGCCATGTCAGGCCGGCAATGGGGAGGCGAAGAATGCGCCGTTCATGCCGAAGTCCTGCGCTACCCAGCCAGGCGGCCAATTGAATAGCATCAGCGGCTACGCCTTGTTCAAGAGATTGGACTGCTCCACTGGCCGGCGAGTCACCTTCACCCCATAGCGGCCCGGTAGGGTGAAGATCGAGAACACTCAGGCGTGGGTCAGCGCACTCCGCCTCGCCTGCGGGAAAGAAGGTGCGGCTATCCGTAAAGGACAGTAGATCACCTGGAACCGCCTTATTCCAAGTACCCTTGCCAACACGCTTGCTTAGCACTTGATTGAAGAGGTGACTACGTGCCGCCGACAGGATTCTTGACCGACGGTTACGCTGCTCGGGCAAGGTCTCTTGTTCGGCAAAATGATAAGCCTCCGAAAGATTTCCGCCGTCATAACCAAACCGTTGAAGACCAAAATAATTCGGTACGCCTCCTGCCTTGATCGCCTGCAGACGCGCCTCCAGCAAGCTGCGGTCAGCTTGTAACTGGGCAAGCCTCAGAGTAAAGCCATTCGCGGCGTGGGCTCCACGCTGCAACTTGCGACGATGCCTCTGTCGGTCGAGGATGCGGAGACTCTCGCTTTCAGCAGCCGTCAGGTCGGGATCGGCTTGGCCAGGCAGATGCAAACTGAACCACTGCCGCGTTAATGCATGGCGATCCTTGAGGCCGGCATAGCTAATGACTCGCAGTGGCACGCCTGCGGCTCGCGCCAGACGTCTTGCAGCCTCCTCAGTGTTTAACCCTCGCTTTTCAACCCACAGCCAGAGGTGCTCCCCGTCACCCGATAAAGGAATATCGAGTACTTCGTTGACCTGGAAATCCTCAGCTGTGGCCTTGAGTACAGCCGCTCCGCAAGGTTCACCGTAAGCAGTCGGCCCTAACAATTCGAATTCATTCATATGGGCAGCAACAAGGTAACAGCATGGACGGCAATCCCTTCCTTGCGCCCAACAAAGCCTAGCGTCTCAGTAGTCGTAGCCTTGACGTTGACCTGATCAATGCTGACCTGCAGATCTTCTGCAATCAACTGACGCATACGCTCGATATGAGGTGCCATCTTAGGCGCCTGAGCAATAATAGTGGCATCCACATTACCTACCTGCCAGCCTTTCGATTGCAGCAAGCCCACTACATGGCGCAACAGTACGCGACTGTCGGCTCCTTTGAATTGTGGGTCCGTATCAGGGAAGTGCTTTCCGATATCGCCCAGCGCCGCAGCGCCTAGAAGCGCATCGGCCAACGCGTGCAACACGACATCGCCATCGGAATGGGCAACTAGTCCAGCAGTATGCGGGATCCGCACGCCACCCAGGGTAATGAAATCCCCTTCGCCGAAACGGTGTACATCATAGCCATGGCCAATTCGCATAAATAAAAACGCCCTGAAGGATCAGGGCGTCAATTCTACCGGGCTGGGACGCAAACGTCGCCGTTCGCATCCGCCTATCCGCTTCAATCGACGAACGCCGTCGCATGGTGGCGAAGATGATCTTCTATAAAGCTAGCCACAAAAAAGTAGCTGTGGTCATAACCCGGCTGCATACGCAGAGTCAGAGGATGCCCAACTCGTTCAGCTACGCGTGCGAGTGCGTCCGGCTTGAGCTGCTCGCTTAAAAAGCTGTCCTGCTCGCCCTGATCGACCAACAAGGGCAGACGCTCCGTGGCCTTTTCCAGCAACGCGCAGGCATCCCACTCGGCCCAAGCCGAACGGTCGTCGCCCAAATAGAGAGAAAAAGCCTTATGCCCCCAAGGACAATCCATTGGATTGACAATAGGCGCAAACGCAGACACCGAGCGGTAACGTCCTGGGTTACGCAAAGCACAGATAAGCGCACCGTGCCCTCCCATCGAATGCCCGCTCACACCGCGCTTATCTGACACAGGAAAATTGGCTTCGATCAAGGCAGGCAGTTCGTTAACAACATAGTCGTACATCCGATAATGCCTGGACCACGGCTCGCGAGTAGCATTGACATAAAAACCAGCACCAAGCCCGAAATCCCATGCACCCTCAGGATCATCAGGTACATCGGGCCCACGCGGGCTAGTATCAGGCGCAACAAGAACCAAGCCCAACTCGGCTGCTACGCGATGCGCACCGGCTTTCTGCATAAAGTTCTCATCGGTACAAGTCAAACCGGACAACCAGTATAGCGTTGGCAGCGGAGCCTTCTGCTCGGCCTGCGGAGGCAAGTAGACGGCAAAGGTCATCTCGCATCCCAGCACATTCGAGCGGTGTTTGTAGCGTTTGTGCCACCCACCAAAAGATTTCTGGCAGGACACAAGTTCCAGGGAATGGCTCATGGACTCTCCTTGAAACGCGGAAAGAGGCCCGGCTTTAAATACCGGGCCCTCATGCGATCAATAGTGAATGACGGAGCGAATGCTCTTGCCTTCATGCATCAGATCGAACGCTTCATTGATCTGATCCAGCCCCATGGTATGGGTGATAAATGTGTCCAGAGGAATTTCGCCTTTTTGTGCCTTATCAACATAGCCTGGCAACTCGGAACGCCCTTTCACGCCGCCAAAGGCGCTGCCGCGCCAGACGCGGCCGGTAACCAGCTGGAAAGGACGCGTGCTAATTTCCTGGCCGGATGCCGCCACACCAATAATGACCGACTCTCCCCAACCTTTGTGACAGCACTCAAGCGCCGCGCGCATTAACTTCACGTTGCCAACGCACTCGAATGAGTAATCCACGCCGCCATCGGTCAATTCAACAATAACGTCCTGAATCGGCTTGTCATAGTCGTTCGGATTAACAAAGTCCGTCGCGCCCAGCTGCTTGGCAATCTCGAATTTGGACGGATTGATATCAATGGCAATGATGCGGCCAGCTTTCGCCATGGTTGCACCAATGATGGCAGACAAGCCGATACCGCCTAATCCGAAAATGGCAACAGTAGCGCCCTCTTCCACCTTAGCGGTGTTGAGTACTGCACCGATACCTGTAGTAACGCCACAGCCAAGCAGACACACTTTTTCAAGAGGTGCTTCTTTAGGAATCTTGGCTAATGAGATTTCCGGCAGAACCGTGTATTCCGAGAACGTCGAAGTGCCCATATAGTGATAAATAGGCTCACCGTTATAGGAGAAGCGTGACGTGCCGTCAGGCATCAGTCCTTTACCCTGGGTTGAACGGATGGCTTGGCATAGATTGGTCTTGCCAGAGAGGCAGAACTTGCACTTTCCACATTCAGGGGTATACAACGGAATCACGTGATCACCAACGGCTACTGACGTAACGCCTGGTCCCACTGCCTCTACGATCCCACCGCCTTCATGCCCAAGAATCGTTGGGAAAATCCCCTCTGGGTCAGCACCCGATAGCGTATAGGCATCGGTGTGACAGACACCGGTAGCAACGATACGAACCAGAACCTCACCCTCTTTGGGCGGAGCAACATCAACTTCAACAATCTGGAGTGGTTGGTTTGCGGCAAATGCCACAGCAGCACGGGACTTGATCATGGAACGTCATCCATTAATAAAACGGTGTAAACAGTGTAGAAGCTTTATTTCCAGAGATAATCAGGCAAACTGAAAAACATTATTGCCAATCAGGGATAATCATGAACCGATGGGAAGGACTTGATGAGTTTGTAGCCGTTGCCGAATCGGGACACTTCAGCTTGGCCGCTGAACGGTTGGGCGTCTCCTCCTCGCACGTCAGCCGTCAGATTGCCCGACTCGAAGAGCGCCTCCAGACCCGCTTGTTTTATCGCACAACACGTAGCGTTGTACTAACCGAGGCCGGACATACGTTTTTTCAACACTGTCGTAATCTGCAGGATGCGCGTGATGAGGCGTTGCGAGCCGTTAGTGATCTATCGAGCGAGCCCAAAGGACTACTGCGCATGACATGTGCCATCACATACGGGGAGCGCTTTATCGTTCCGCTGGTAAATGACTTCATGACGCGTCACACACAGTTACGTGTTGAAATTGAGTTATCCAACCATCCGCTGGATATCGTGCATGAGGGTTTCGACCTGGCGATTCGCCTAGGCCGACTGAGCGATTCCCGTCTTGTTGCGACACGCCTGGCACCACGAATCATGTACCTCTGCGCAGCGCCTTCTTATCTGGAGCGCTTCGGCGCACCCCACGCACTCTCTGAACTAGCACGACATAACTGCCTAATCGGCAGCAGCGATATCTGGTTATTTCAGGAAAACTATCGCGAGGTGCCCGTAAAAGTGAGTGGAAACTGGCGATGCAACAGTGGACAGGCTGTTCTGGATGCCGCCTTACGCGGCTTTGGCCTGTGCCAGCTGCCTGATTACTATGTTGCGCCCTATCTCGCCCGCGGTGAATTGATCTCCCTGCTTGAGAATAGACAACCCCCTAACACAGCGGTATGGGCGCTTTATCCGCAACAGCGGTATCTCTCACCGAAAGTTCGCCAGCTTGTTGATTATCTCAAAGCGCACTTGGCCGCCGAAACGGCTTCCTGAAAGCTGGCCTAGCCAGCATCAGGCCAGCACGCCATACGTCCAGCGTGCGGAACCCGGCCGCTCTAAGCTCGTCGTAACAATTATGGAACATGGATTCATGTCCCCAAAACGGCGAACCTAGAAGGCAGGGTTCATGCCATTGCTTTGATTGGCTTCCAGCTCAGTTTCATCCCTCCGTGATGTCGCGAATGGAGATCAAAGTCGGTATTCCTTCCTTCTCTTTCGCCTGATTTACCCAGAGCCTTTTCTATTGCGCTTTGCATACTTGAAGCAGTGCTCTACCCACCTTAGCGAGGAAGCCGCAATGTACGGACCCATTACCCGAGAAACATTGGCCGAGTTGCTGAAAGAGCAAAATCCGCCTTGTCTTTCGATTTATATGCCTACGCACCGCAGCTTTCCGGAACGTACTCAAGATCCGATCCGCTTCAAAAACCTGGTACGTGAACTGAGAGCTTCTTTGGAAAAGCAATTTCCAGATGCTCCAAGCGACACCTTGCTGAAGCCTTTCGAAGAGCTGGTAGACGATCGTGACTTCTGGAACCATACCCGCGACGGCGTAGCTGTTCTAGGCGGACAAGATTACTTTAAAGTCTATCCGCTACAGCGAAAGGTGCCCGAGTTGGCGATTGTTAACTCGCATCCCTACTTGAAACCCCTGCTACGTATTGCGCAGTCTGCTGATCGCTATCAGATCCTATGCCTGTCACGTAATCAGGTTCGTCTGTTTGAAGGTAACCGGGATGTATTGGATGAAGTCGAACTGGCTCCTGAGGTACCGCGTACTCAAGATGAGGCACTAGGCTCTGAACTGACTCCAAAGGATCAAATCGGCAATACAAATGGCTATGGTGGCGCAAGTGAGCGCGGCGACCCCATGATTCATGGTTCTGGAGGCAGTGGTAAACAGGAGCAGATTGACATCGATTGCGAACGTTTTTTCCGAGCCGTAGACCGTGCCATCAGCGAGCATCATTCCAAGCCTTCAGGACTGCCACTGATCCTGGCCGCACTTCCTGAAAATCAGACAGTCTTCAGGCATGTAAGCCATAACCAGCAGCTCTTGCCGCAAGGTATTTCCATTGGTCAAGGTGCATTGGATACCGAAATGTTGCGTCAGGAAAGCTGGAAGCTAATGGAGCCGACCTATATAGAACGCCTTAACAGCATTCTGGACCAGTATGGCGAGTCCAGAGGCCAGGGCTTGGCTTCAGATCAACTGGAGGAAATCGGCAAGGCTACGGCAGAAAGTCGTGTGGCCATGCTACTGGTTGAAGCCGATCGCCAGATCCCGGGTCTGCTAGATCGTGAAAGTGGAGAGCTGCACCCCTCCAAACCAGCCGGCGCAGAAACGGCCGATGTGCTGGATGAGTTGATTACCTACGTTATGGAGCATGGTGGCGATGTGGTAGTAGTCCCACGTGATCGCATGCCCTGCAAGACCGGGGCAGCAGCCGTGTATCGCTTCTAAAATACAGGCACAAGCGCTGGCCCTTACCGGCGCTTGTGCCATAGCTGAGTCAGCCAGACCAAGTCTTCGGGACGGGTGATTTTGATATTATCGCTACGGCCCTCTACAACACGCGGGCGATACCCAGCCCACTCCATTGCAGAAGCTTCGTCAGTAATCATGGCTCCAGCCGCCAAGGCCTCGCCTAATGCCAGGCGTAGGGCCCCCAACTTGAACATCTGTGGCGTGTAGGCTTGCCAGACGACACTCCGATCGATCGTAACCTCAATCCGACCATAAGGATCTACCCGCTTAAGAGTGTCCTTGACCGGAACAGCGAGCAAACCACCTACATCATCGCTCGCCAGCTCGCCTAATAGCCGATCAATATCTTCTCGTGAGAGATTAGGGCGAGCCGCATCATGCACTAGAACCCAGTCATCGGCCTGCGCACCAGCCTCAGCCAAGGCTATAAGGCCGTTAAGCACAGAATCCGCCCGCTCCTTTCCACCGGAGGCACGTATAACCTGACTATGGTCAGCGAAAGGAAGATCCGGCCACCACGTGTCATTCTCCGCAAGGCTGACAGTTAGCTTTAAGAGGCCAGGATGCCGTAGCAAGGTGTCCAACGTATGCTCGATGACAGTACGACCCGCCAATTCGAGGTACTGCTTGGGCCGGTCGGCACGCATACGTGAGCCAATTCCAGCTGCCGGGATCACTGCCCAGAAGGCTGGTAAAGATGTCATATTCATTTGGACTGCAGGAAAAGCGTTTCGCCTTCTTTGACCATACCCAACTCATGACGGGCACGCTCCTCGACTGTCTCCATTCCTTTTTTCAACTCGACCACTTCGGCCTCAAGGATACGGTTACGTTCGAGCAATTGCTTGTTCTCCTTGTTCTGCGTATCGATTTGCTCGCGCAGTTCCTTGACTTGAGCAAGGCTGCCATCACCCACCCATAAGCGGTATTGCAGACCGACCAAGGCAAGAATGAGAACAGGAAACAACCAGTAGGGGCTACGCATGGTTCTCTATGATCAATAGCGGCTAAAAGGTAATGACTTATACGAGCAGACCTAAAATGAAAGCAGGAAGGAAATACCGCTTGAAAACAACAAGCCATATTTCGATCCTGCTTTCACGATGCGCTCAATCGCAACGCCTAGGACTCGGCTCAAGCCGTCCTTTTAACACTACCGGCTCAGCTACGAAACTCAGCACGGCCACGGTAAGGCGCTTTTCCGCCCAACTGCTCTTCAATACGCAGCAACTGGTTGTACTTGGATACACGATCGGAACGGCACAGCGAACCCGTCTTGATCTGCCCAGCAGCAGTACCCACGGCTAAATCGGCAATCGTGGAGTCTTCGGTTTCGCCGGAACGGTGAGAGATTACCGCTGTATAACCTGCTGCCTTGGCCATTTGAATGGCTTCTAGCGTTTCGGTTAAGGAGCCGATCTGGTTGAACTTGATCAGGATAGAATTACCAATACCCTTTTCAATGCCTTCCTTGAGGATCTTGGTATTAGTCACGAACAAATCGTCGCCTACTAGCTGGACCTTACTTCCGATTTTGTCGGTCAAGGTTTTCCAGCCCGCCCAATCGGATTCATCCATACCGTCTTCAATGGAAATAATCGGGAAGCGCTCGCTCAGACCAGCCAGGTAATCAGCGAAGCCGGCTGCGTCAAAGCTCTTACCCTCTCCAGACAGGTTGTATTGACCCTTCTCGTAAAACTCACTGGAGGCGCAGTCCAACGCTAGCGTGATATCGGTGCCCAACTTATAGCCGGCCTTCTCAACAGCTTCGGCAATGGCGCCCAATGCATCTTCATTAGAGGACAGATTAGGAGCAAAGCCGCCTTCGTCACCTACCGCAGTATTCAAGCCACGAGCCTTGAGTACAGCCTTGAGGTGGTGAAAGATTTCAGCACCCATGCGCAAGGCATCGGAAAAGGTCTTGGCGCCTACCGGCTGAACCATGAACTCTTGAATATCGACGTTATTGTCAGCATGCTCGCCGCCATTAATGATGTTCATCATTGGAACCGGCATCGAGTATTGACCGGGCGTACCGTTCAGCTCGGCAATATGTGCATAGAGCGGAAGATCTTTGTCTTCCGCAGCTGCCTTGGCAGCTGCAAGCGAAACTGCCAGGATTGCGTTAGCTCCTAGCTTCGCCTTGTTCTCGGTGCCGTCCAAATCGATCATGGTTCTATCGAGTGCCCGCTGATCAACAGGATCCTTACCCATCAGAGCGTCGCGAATCGGCCCGTTGATATTGGCCACTGCTTTTAGTACACCCTTACCCAGGTAGCGACTCTTGTCGCCGTCACGCAGCTCCAGTGCCTCGCGCGAACCCGTGGATGCACCGGAAGGCGCACAAGCCCGGCCGACGATGCCATTGTCGAGAATGACCTCAGCTTCTACGGTAGGGTTACCACGCGAGTCGAGAATTTCCCGACCCTTGATGTCGACGATTTTTGCCATTGTTATTCGCTCTCCATGGTTCTGGTAAGGTACAAGCTGTGCACCTTCGGCTTCACATTTGGAACTAAGTTCAGCAGCGCTTCAGGCGGTTTCGATCGGAGTGAACGACTTCACGAGTTCATCCAGGGCCTTCAACTGAGCCAGGAACGGCTCAAGCTTGTTCAGCCGCAATGCACAAGGTCCGTCGCACATAGCGCTATCTGGATCAGGATGAGCTTCCAAAAAGAGCCCGGCCAGCCCCTGGCTCATACCGGCCTTAGCCAGATCCGTCACCTGGGCACGCCGACCGCCTGCAGAATCGCTACGCCCGCCCGGCATTTGCAAGGCATGAGTCACATCAAAAATGATCGGACAGTTGAATTGCTTCATGATGCCGAAGCCCAGCATATCCACAACCAAATTGTTGTAACCGAACGATGAGCCTCGCTCGCAAAGAATAAGCTGATCGTTACCGGCTTCTTCGCACTTGCGCAGGATGTGCTTCATCTCCTGCGGAGCCAGAAACTGTGCCTTCTTGATATTGATCACAGCCTTGGTTTTAGCCATGGCCACGACCAGATCCGTTTGCCGGGACAAAAAAGCCGGCAATTGAATAATGTCACAGACTTCCGCCACGGGCGCAGCCTGATAAGGCTCATGCACGTCCGTAATCACCGGGACGTTGAAGGTTTTCTTGATCTCTTCAAAGATTTTCATCCCTTCTTCAAGACCAGGCCCACGGAACGAAGTTACTGAAGACCGATTAGCTTTGTCGAAGCTGGCCTTGAATACATAAGGAATCCCGAGCTTCTCGGTTACCTTGACGTACTCCTCGCAGATCTGCATCGCCATATCACGGGATTCAAGCACATTCATCCCACCGAACAGCACGAACGGCGTGTCATTGCCGATCTCGATATTGCCTACACGAACGGTTTTCTGAGCCATGAGTATTAAGCCTTATTAGCGTATTTCAGAGCAGCGTTAACGAAACCGCTAAAAAGTGGATGTCCATCGCGAGGCGTCGAGGTGAATTCCGGATGGAACTGGCAGGCCACAAACCATGGATGGTCAGGCGCCTCAACCACTTCTACAAGAGCACCGTCACCGGAGCGGCCTGAAATCTTCAAACCGGCTTCCATGATCTGCGGCAAGAGGTTGTTGTTGACTTCATACCGATGACGATGACGCTCGACAATAACATCCTTCTGGTAACAGTCATGTACCAACGTGCCCGGCTGGAGCTGGCACTCCTGAGCACCAAGGCGCATGGTACCGCCCAGGTCAGAGCTTTCGGTACGAATTTCAGTGGCGCCCGAGGAATCCTGCCACTCGGTGATCAATCCCACGACCGGGTGCGCTCCAGACTTATCGAACTCGGTGGAGTTGGCATCTGTCCAGCCCAGTACGTTACGAGCAAACTCGATAACGGCAACCTGCATACCCAGACAGATCCCCAGATAAGGAATCTTATTCTCACGTGCGTACTGCACCGTGCGAATCTTGCCTTCGACGCCTCGCAGACCAAAGCCGCCAGGCACCAGGATTGCATCGACTCCTTTCAGGAGGTGAGTACCCTGCTGTTCAATATCTTCAGAGTCGATATAACGCAAGTTAACCTTGGTACGGCTCTGGATACCGGCATGCGTCATCGCCTCGATCAGCGATTTGTAGGCATCCAGTAGCTCCATGTACTTGCCAACCATGGCAATGGTGACTTCACGCTCAGGATTGAGCTTGGCATCGACCACACGATCCCATTCGGACAGGTCAGCCGGTTTGCATTCCAGACCAAAACGTTCGACCACAAACTCGTCTAGCCCCTGGGCATGCAGCACGGAAGGAATGCGATAAATCGTATCGACATCCTCTAGAGAAATGACCGCGCGCTCTTCCACATTGGTAAACAAGGCGATCTTGCGACGTGAGGAACTGTCGACCGGATGATCGGAGCGGCAGATCAACACGTCAGGCTGCAGACCAATAGAGCGTAGCTCTTTGACCGAATGCTGGGTTGGCTTGGTCTTGGTTTCGCCAGCGGTAGCGATGTAAGGAACTAGCGTCAGGTGCATCAACATGGCGCGACGAGCACCAATTTCGACGCGTAACTGGCGGATAGCCTCAAGGAAAGGTTGGGACTCGATGTCACCCACGGTACCGCCAATTTCGACCAACGCCACGTCGGCATCGCCGGCACCCTTGATGATGCGCCGCTTGATTTCGTCGGTAATGTGCGGAATGACCTGAACAGTTGCGCCCAGGTAATCACCGCGTCGCTCCTTGCGCAACACATCCATGTAGATGCGGCCGGTCGTGAAATTGTTGTCCTGAGTCACTGTAGTGCGAATAAAGCGCTCGTAGTGACCCAAGTCAAGGTCAGTCTCCGCACCATCATGGGTAACGAAGACTTCGCCGTGCTGGAATGGGCTCATGGTTCCCGGATCCACGTTGATATATGGATCCAGCTTGAGCATGGTGACCTTCAAGCCCCTCGCTTCCAGAATGGCGCCCAAGGAAGCCGAAGCAATGCCCTTCCCCAATGAAGAAACAACACCGCCCGTGACGAAGATGTAGCGCGTCATGAATTTTCCTAGAAATCTGTAGTTAGGCGGAAAGCCGCCGGGGAAGCGAGGGAGGCCTAGGGCCTCAGTTGGACACAGTATAAAACCGGGACCAACGCACACCTATCGTTACGCGAACGACAAGTGCGGTACAAGACGGGAGCGTAGTCTACAACAAAGTGCCTTTCAGCTCAAACAAAGCCCGTTCGTCGATGGATACCAGACTAAACGCCAGGATTTATCAGGCGCACTGTCCAGTCCCTCCAGGTTAGCCACCGCGACCAAATTATCGTCACAAAACAGCAGAGGCAGTCTAGCACGCAGGAAGGCCGGCACCTGCCGTTCATTTAGCAGCCGTTTAAGATCACGATGGCCTCGACGGGGCGCATACATTATTTCGCCGCCTTGGCGGTAACGGACCTGGAGATGACCTGCCGGTTTTTTACCCTGCAGCTCCACCCAACCATTTGCTCCTAGCGACAAACGGTTCTGCTGATCGAATGAAAGCGTACCGCTGGGTTGTACCTTCAGCCAGGCAGCAGGCAGCCACCAGATCCGCCCAGCCCCACGTTGCACTTCCCCCTGTTCCAAACGCCATGCCGGCGTAGCGGAGGCGCTCGCGTCACGTAACGCATGCCATCCCGCCCAATGGTTTGTATCAGGCATGCGCGTATAAGCCTGGAGCCAATAGCGAATCGCATTACGCTGACGCGCCTCGCTCAAGGTTTTTAATGTTTCCAAATCAAGGCTTGGCAGGTCTAACCATGGCCATACGTTAGAGCGCTGCGCCTGTGCGACATCGTCATAGGCTCGCTCGTCTAAAATCTCTAGCGCTTCAGCCATATGCTCAGCACTACGTGCCAGATTTGTCGTCACGCCTGGCCAACGCACCTGAAGCCGAGGAATTATTTCATGTCGCAGGTAGTTTCGGTCCTGGACCGTCTGAGCGTTGGAAGGGTCTTCCACCCAGTTCAGTCCTTCGGCCTGTGCGTAAGCCAACAGCTCCGCACGCGGTACGTTGAGCAGAGGACGCACAAGAAAGCCGCTGCCCAAGCGGCGTGAAGTCGCCATAGAGGCTAGCCCTTTGACGCCTGCCCCTCGAAGCAGGCGCAGCAAAAGCGTTTCGGCCTGATCGTCACGATGCTGAGCGGTCAGCACAATATCACCAGCCTCTACGTAAGCAGACAATGCCGCATAACGGGCATCTCGTGCAGCACGCTCCAGACTGGCTTTTTGATCGACTCGGACGTGCTCGACGACTAAGGGAACCTGAAATTGCTCACAGGTACGCTGACAGGCAACCACCCATGTATCCGCTACGCCCAGCAGACCATGATGAACATGAATTGCCTGCAGTGCAGGTGATGCGCCCTGTCGAGCCAGATACGCCACGATATGAAGCAGAACGGTCGAGTCTAGACCGCCTGAAAAAGCGACGTGCCAGCAGGGAGCCTTTAACCAGGGCGCTAATGCGTCGGCAACCCGTGCTCGCAGACGATTCTGTTCATAGAATGCGGAAACCATAGGATGCCGCCAGCAAGACAAGGCAATAGTATCGTGGCTCGGTAAGAAGCTCGGGACGCGCTATCCGGCATCCCGGCCACTACCTCAGAATCAGGAGATACCGTAGCTCATTAGCCGATTGTAACGGCGACTCAACAACTCGTCCTGGCTGAACGCTTTAAGCATGTCGAGTTGACTTATCAGGGCCTCACGGATAGACGCTGACATGACTGCCGGATCACGATGCGCGCCACCCAGCGGTTCGTCGATTACATAATCGACAATACCCAGTCCCTTTAGACGCTCTGCCGTAATACCCATAGCTTCTGCCGCATCAGGAGCTTTTTCAGCCGTTTTCCAAAGGATCGATGCACATCCTTCCGGCGAAATGACCGAGTAGGTGGAATGCTGAAGCATGTTGAGCTGATCGCATACACCAATCGCCAGAGCGCCACCGGAACCACCCTCACCAATCACCGTTGCAATGATGGGAGTCTTCAACCGGGACATAACACGCAAGTTCCAAGCAATCGCCTCGCTCTGCCCACGCTCTTCCGCATCGATTCCCGGATAAGCACCTGGAGTATCAATGAACGTCAGGATCGGCATACGGAACCGCTCAGCCATTTCCATCAGCCGACAGGCTTTACGATAACCTTCCGGACGAGGCATACCAAAATTGCGGCGCACTTTTTCACGGACTTCACGCCCCTTCTGATGGCCGATCACCATAACCGGTTGATCGTCCAGGCGAGCGATACCGCCTACTATGGCCGGATCGTCCGCGAAGTGACGATCGCCATGCAGCTCCTCAAAATCAGTAAATAGATGGCCAACGTAATCCAACGTATAGGGCCGCAAGGGATGACGCGCCAGACGTGCGACCTGCCAGCTACTCAGGTTACTGAAGATGCTCTTGGTCAGGGTCTGGCTCTTTTCCTGCAGGCGGGCAATCTCGTCACTGATATTCAGCGAATTGTCATTGCCGACCAGACGAAGCTCTTCGATCTTGGCTTGAAGGTCAGCGATCGGCTGTTCGAAATCGAGATAGTTCGGGTTCATGGGTATCCGTCTTGCAATCTTGAGCCAGCGGCCGGGTCGCCTACCTTAAAAGATCAGGCGAACCAGGTCGAGGCCGGTTGGCTATTTATCCATGGCGCCAGCCTGGCTTTACAGGCATCGGCAGGGTTAAGGTCGAGCGAGCGGCAAACGAGCCCCTCACATCAACGGTAGTTCAGGAAGACGTTTTCTCTTCCAAACTGGTCACGTAAAGCCTGTATCAGGCCATCGCCTGGATCGATCCGCCATTGCTCGCCAAACTGCAGCAATGCGCGCGCTTCCGAGCTACGGTAGTCTAGCGTCACCGGGCAGGCCCCTCGGTGCTTCGTACACAGATCCGCTAACCAACGAAGGCGATCTCCCTTCAAAGCGTCGCTTGCTACCGAAATACGCAAGCTCTCTGCCAATGCAGTACGGGCCTCCTCAAGACCCAACACCCGTTTGGCACGCAACCGCAGACCGCCCGAAAAATCATCTTGGCTAACTTCACCTTCGATGATAACCAAAGCGTCAGTCTGCAAAAGGGATTGTGCCGTATGAAAGGCTTCGGCGAATAGTGAGGCCTCGATACGCCCTGACCGATCATCCAGCGTTACGAAGCCCATCTTGTCGCCCCGCTTGTTCTTCATTATACGAAGATTGACGATCAAGCCTGCTACGGTCTGGGTTTCACGAGAGGGCTTAAGGTCAACGATACGCTGCCGAGCCAGGCGGCGAACCTCTCCCTCATATTCGTCGATAGGATGACCCGTCAGGTAAAGGCCAAGCGTTTCCTTTTCGCCCCGTAACCGTTCCTTTAGAGTTAGCTCACGCGCTTTTCGATTGTTGGCATACACATCAGCCTCCGGTTCGGCGAATACGCCACCAAACAGGTCCATGTGGCCACTATTTGCACTACGGGCCGTTTGCTCTGCCGCAGCAATAGCTTCTTCCATAGCGGCCAGCAATACGGCCCGGTTCTGGTCGATAGTCGCTTGGTAGGCTTTTAATTCATCGTGATAGTGTGGCCCCAAGCGATCAAGGGCGCCCGACCGAATCAGTGCCTCTAGCGTACGCTTGTTGATACGCTTGAGATCGACCCGGTCGCAAAAGTCGAACAAATCCTTAAAGGGTCCTTCCTGACGTGCCTCGACAATAGCTTCAACAGGCCCTTCGCCAACTCCTTTAATGGCTCCAAGGCCATAGACAATGCGTCCACCTTCGTTAACGGTGAACTTGAAGTCGGAAATGTTTACATCCGGCGCATCGATACGCAGCTTCATATGGCGGCATTCCTCGATGAGGATTACCACCTTGTCCGTGTTGTGCATGTCCGCTGACAGCACGGCAGCCATGAACGGTGCAGGGAAGTGTGTTTTCAACCAAGCCGTCTGATAAGAGACCAGGCCATAAGCTGCTGAGTGAGACTTGTTAAAACCGTAACCGGCAAATTTTTCTACCAAGTCAAAAATATTGCCTGCTAGATCAGCATCAATACCGTTTCTTGCACAGCCTTCGATGAACCCACCGCGCTGCTTGGCCATTTCCTCAGGCTTTTTCTTACCCATCGCTCGGCGCAGCATGTCCGCCTGACCTAAGGTATAGCCACCCATGACCTGGGCAATCTGCATTACCTGTTCTTGGTAAAGAATGATGCCATAGGTAGGCGCCAGTACAGGCTTGAGTCCTTCGTATTGGTAATCTGGATGTGGATACGCTAGCTCAGCGCGCCCATGCTTACGGTTAATAAAGTCATCCACCATGCCCGATTGCAAGGGGCCTGGCCGGAACAACGCCACCAGTGCAATAAGGTCTTCCAAGCAGTCCGGCTTGAGCTTCTTAATAAGCTCTTTCATGCCCCGAGATTCCAACTGGAATACTGCCGTGGTTTCGGCTTTCTGCAGGAGCTGATAGGTGGGCTTGTCATCCAGAGGAATGAAATCGATATTAACCGGCTCCAGGCCTTTTTTAGCCTGCTCACGGTTAATAGTTTCCATTGCCCACTTGATGATTGTTAGTGTACGCAATCCCAAGAAGTCGAATTTCACCAGCCCAGCCTGTTCGACATCATCCTTGTCGAACTGGGTGACCAAACCGCCTCCCTCCTCATCACAAGCAATGGGTGAAAAATCGGTGAGCTTGGTCGGCGCAATAACTACACCACCGGCATGCTTGCCTGTGCCACGCGTAATACCTTCGAGCTTGAGCGCCATATCCCAGATTTCCTGGGCTTCCTCATCGACAGCCAAGAAATCACGCAACAACTCCTCTTGCTCGTACGCTTTCTGCAGTGTCATACCGACTTCAAACGGAATCATTTTCGACAGCCGGTCGGCCAGGCCATAAGACTTGCCTTGTACCCGTGCAACATCACGCACTACGGCTTTAGCGGCCATAGTGCCAAAAGTAATGATCTGGCTAACGGCATTACGCCCGTAAGCACCTGCTACATAGTCGATGACACGGTCACGGCCATCCATGCAGAAGTCGACATCAAAGTCAGGCATGGAAATCCGCTCAGGATTGAGGAAGCGCTCGAAGAGTAGATCATAGGCCAACGGATCAAGATCAGTAATCTTCAAAACGTACGCGACCAGGGAACCGGCTCCTGAACCTCGACCCGGCCCTACAGGAACACCATTATTTTTAGCCCACTTAATAAAGTCCATCACGATGAGGAAGTAACCTGGGAACCCCATCTGGATGATGATATTCAGCTCAAAGTTAAGGCGATTGACATAAACCTGTTTTTTGGCATCGTAATCTGGCGTGTCTTGGGGCAACAGTACGGCCAGGCGTTCCTCTAAACCTTCGAATGAAACCTGGCGCAAGTATTCATCAATGGTCATTCCTTCGGGGATCGGAAAGTTAGGCAGGAAATACTTGCCCAGCTGCACATCGATATTGCAACGCTTAGCAATCTCGACTGTATTCTCTAGCGCCTCCGGCAGATCGCTGAACAGCTCCCACATTTCATCAGGTGATTTAAGGTATTGCTGATCACTGTAGGTCCGGGGGCGAAGCGGATCATCCAAGGTCCGCCCCTCTCCGATGCACACCCGAGTTTCATGGGCTTCAAAGTCGTCCTGCTTGAGAAAACGCACGTCATTAGTAGCGACTAAAGAAACATGCTGGCGATCCGCGAGAGCCACAGCAGCGTGCAGATGCTCCTCATCATTAACACGCGCCGTACGCTGTACCTCAAGATAGAAGCGATCACCAAAAACGTCGACCCATTCGGCTAACAGCCGCTCGGCCGTAACGAGATCGCCGGCGAGAAGCGCTTGACCAACCTCACCTTCTTTTGCGCCTGAAAGAGCAATCAAACCTTCCGAAGCAGCCTTAACCCACTCACGCTCAATAATGATTCGACCATCGCGCTGCCCTTCCTGATAACCACGAGAAACCAGCTCGGTCAGATTGCGGTACCCTTTCGCATCCATAACCAACAATGTCATGCGGCTTAACGCACCGTCATCGTTATCGCAAGCGAGCCAAAGATCGGCACCGCAAATGGGTTTAACTCCAGCCCCCATGGCCGCTTTATAAAATTTGACAAGCGAGCATAAATTGCTCTGATCCGTCACGGCTACGGCTGGCATTCCGCTTCCTGCTACTGCTTTGACCAAGGGCTTAACCCTGACCAGCCCATCGACCAGGGAATACTCGGTATGTAAGCGCAAGTGGACGAAGGATACGGTCATGAAGGCCCCAGTAATGATGCAGTAACAACAAAGCCAGAATTGTACTGACCGAGACAGGAAGCTAGAAGCTTGTGGTGAATCTACAGATGTGCATTACATGCCTTAAAGAAATAAAACGGGCTAGATAGCTAGAAAATCCGCTCTTGCCGTTCGTCGGTAGATAAAGGCGTAACCGATTTAGGACACTAGGTTGGACAAAATTTTCGTATTGGAATCTGGTGACTTCGTATTTAAAGCAGCAAAAGCATCACGCACAGGCGCAAAGGAGCGTCGATGAATAGGCGTAGGACCAAGGCGTCGCAGCGCGTCAAGATGCTCAGCTGTAGGATAGCCTTTATGACCAGCCAATCCGTAACCTGGATATACCAGATCCAACTCGCCCATTTCGCGGTCTCGACTGACCTTTGCCAAGATGGACGCAGCTGCGATTGCCGGCACCTGACTATCACCTTTAATGACTGGCGCACTGGGTACGGACAAGACTGGGCAGCGGTTACCATCAATCAACGCCAGCTTTGGCACTACGCTCAGCCCTTCCACAGCCCTTTGCATGGCTAACATCGTCGCATGCAGAATATTCAAGCTATCTATTTCATGAACATCAGCGCGTGCAATGCAATAGGCGAGCGCCTTCTCAAGAATTTCCTCGTAAAGGGCTTCACGACGAGCTGTACTAAGCTTCTTCGAGTCGTTCAGCCCCTGAATCGGTCGTAAAGGATCGAGTATGACCGCTGCAGTCACAACCGGACCACAGAGTGGTCCTCGTCCTACCTCGTCAACACCGGCAACCAGTTCTTTTACCAGCGCAAAATCCAAACCAAGCTGCATCAAGTAGCCCCTATAAGATCAAGAACCGCATCTGCTGCTTGACGCGACGCGTCTTGACGCAGCAGGCAATGGATCGATTCGAAATCTGCCGTCTGGGTAGCCGGATCATCAAGCAACGATAGCAGCGCCATACTTAGCGACTCGGGCGTTGCAGCATCTTGGATAAACTCTGGAACAAGCTTTTTTCCTGCCAAAAGATTAGGCAATGATATATAAGGACTACGCACCATCCTTTTGAGAATCAAGTAGGTCAGCGAAGCCACCCGGTACGCTACAATCATAGGTCGCTTATATAACATTGCTTCCAATGTTGCTGTTCCTGACGCAATAAGCACAGCATCGCAACTGGCCAGAACATCATGGGAGCGACCATCAGTCAGCAGAACCGAAAGTGTTCTTTCTTTCAGCAAGGTTTCGATCTGAGCACGCCGCTGTGGGCTTGCGCAAGGTAATACAAATAGAACATCTGGCCGTTGGGTTCGGATGCGCTCAGCTGTATCAAAAAACAGTTCACCCAGCTTTGCTACTTCACCGCCACGGCTACCTGGCATCAATGCCACTATTGGCTTGTCCAACGGCAACCCTAGCGCTTGCCGCGCCTGACCCCGGTCTGGAGCAAACGGAATCGTATCGGCTAACGGATGTCCGACAAAACGCACTGGAACCTGTTTTTCTTCGTAAAAGCGGGCCTCAAAGGGAAACAGGGTAAGCATCAGATCACAGGCTTCACGGATCTTTAGTACCCGTTTCTGCCGCCAAGCCCATACTGAAGGACTGACATAATGCACGGTTCGAATATCTGCCAGACGTAACTGTCGTTCGATTTCGAGTACGAAATCAGGCGCATCGATACCAATAAAGACGTCTGGTTTTTTGTCGATTATCGTCTGAATGAGCTTTTTTCGGCGCTCTAACAACTCACGCAACCGGCCCAAGACCTCAACCAGCCCCATGACTGACAGTCGTTCCATAGGAAACTCGGAAACCAATCCTTCGGCCTCCATTTTTGGTCCGCCGACGCCTAGGAAAGAAATATCAGGATAGCGCGCTTTCAAAGCACTCATGAGGCCGGCCCCCAGCAAGTCGCCAGAGGCCTCGCCAGCCACTAGAGCGATGCAAAGAGGACGATTCACATTAGCCATCCGAAGCCTGGTTCCGAAAGAAAAGACACCCACATTTAGTCAAAGCGGGTGTTCTCATTGAGCTCGTGACTAACGGGTAATACCACGTGTCGAGCTGATGATCGAGTCACGAAAAACGGCCACTTCAGGAAATGCCAAAGCGGCATCTTCTAACTCAGCCAATGCCTGATCAACAGTTAGGCCTTGCCGATATACAACTTTATAGGCACGACGCAGCGCATGTATGGCATCGCTGGAAAAACCACGCCGGCGCAATCCCTCAAAGTTCATGCTGCGGGCTTCTGCAGGATTACCAAACACAGTGACATAGGCCGGCACATCTTTGCCTATAGCAGTTCCCATACCTGAGAAGCTATGCGCCCCAATACGGCAGAACTGATGCACGAGGGTATATCCCGACAGGATCGCCCAGTCATCAACGTGTACATGTCCCGCCAGAGCCGTATTATTAACGAGAATGCAATGATTACCAATCACACTATCATGACCAATATGCACATAGGCCATCAGCAGATTATGATCACCGATAGTGGTCTCACTGCGATCTTGGACGGTACCACGATGAATCGTGACGCCCTCACGAATGACATTATGATCTCCAATGACCAGGCGCGTCAGTTCGCCTTTGTACTTGAGATCAGGCGTATCCTCACCTACCGTTGAGAATTGATAAATACGATTTTGCTTACCAATGATAGTAGGGCCGCGTAGTACGACGTGAGGACCGATAACGGTTCCTTCCCCCACCTCAACATTTGCGCCCACTATGGACCATGGACCAACCTGAACATCGTCAGCCAGCTTGGCTCCCGGTTCAATGATCGCCCTGGGGTCGATCAAACTCATAGTTTGCGTTCCGCACAAATGATTTCAGCCGAACATACTGCTTTATCGTCTACAGTTGCTTGGCAATCGAACTTCCAAATACCACGCTTAGAGCTGACGAAGCGCGCTTCCAGTTGTAATTGGTCCCCCGGTAATACAGGCTGCCGAAAACGTAAATTATCGGACCCGACGAAATAATAGAGCGTCCCTTCGGCTGGTGATGAGTCCATCATCTTGAAACCCAGGATCCCTGCTGCCTGAGCCATAGCTTCAATAATGAGAACACCGGGCATAATCGGATGTTGTGGAAAATGACCGTTAAAAAAAGGCTCGTTGATGCTGACATTTTTATAAGCACGAATGCGCTTGCCTTCAATGTCCAGCTCCACCACCCTATCCACTAGCAGGAAAGGATAGCGGTGAGGCAGGTATTCGCGAATCTCGTTAATGTCCATCATGTCTGGAGAGGCCTGTTCAATAAAAAGGAAACGCTCGATGCGTTACACTGCATCAGAAGCAGCGTCGTCCTGTAAGGTCACGGCAGCCATCTTTTTTTCGAGAAGCCGCAAACGTCGGGCCATATCATCCAGATGACGGATTCTAGCCGCACTTTTCTTCCATTCAGCCGCAGGCTGCATGGCGGTACCAGAAGAATAGGCACCAGGCTCGGTAATTGAGCGAGTAACCATGGTCATGCCTGTAACAAATACGTTGTCACATACTTCAATATGACCAACCATGCCGACGCCGCCGGCAATCGTACAGTGCCGACCAATCTTTGTACTACCGGAAATGCCTACACACGCCGCCATGGCTGTATGCTCACCAACCTGGACGTTATGTGCGATCATGATTTGGTTATCGAGCTTGACACCGTTACTGATGAGCGTATTTGCTAGCGCACCACGATCAATCGTTGTATTTGCACCGATCTCTACATCATCACCAATCGTAACACCACCCAACTGGGCAATCTTCTGCCAAGTGCCTTGATGATTGGCGAAGCCGAATCCTTCTCCCCCAATGACCGCGCCCGATTGGATGACCACACGCTGTCCAATATGGACATCGTGGTATAGCGTGACACGAGGCGCTAGCCAACCGTTTTCACCGATCCGGCTACGCGCACCAATCACGCAATGGGCTCCGATAGTAACACCTGAGGCAATGTAAGCTTCTTTTTCAATAACCGCGTACGGACCAATGCTTGCCGAAGCATCGATAAAAGCATCTTCAGCAATGCAGGCAGTCGGATGAATACCAGGCATACCCTTGGGCTTACGGTCAAAAAGATGCGATAGCTGAGCATAAGCCAGATACGGATTGCTAATAACCAGCGCATTGCCAGAATAGCCTTGCGCATCAGCAGAAGTAAGTAGAACAGCAGTAGCTCTGGTCTCGCTCAGAAAACGACGATACTGGGCATTAGCTAAAAAGCTTAATTGGCCAGGGCCCGCTTCCTGCAATGTAGCAAGACCAGTAATACTTATCTCTGGACTACCCCGGAGTTCGGCTCCAAGGCGATCAGCCAACTGCTGAAGTGTGAACGTAGGCAAGCTCATCATTAGCGGTTCTGGTTCATCCGCTCAATAACTTCGCGTGTAATGTCGTACTGAGGCTTAACATCAACCACTGCACCACGCTCGATAACAATATCGTAGTTACCCTTTTTCAGAACATCTTCAACAGCCTTGTCCAGTTTAGGCTTGAGCTGTTTGAGCATGTCGCGATCAGCAGCTGCCTTCGACTCATTTAGCTCTTTGGACTGGAATTGGAAATCACGTGCCTTCTGCTTGAAATCTAACTCAAGACGCTCCCGCTCAGCCTGCTTGAGTTTATCTCCCGAAGAGGCCAAACGGTTTTGAATGCTCTTTGCATCACTTTCTAATGTCTTGAGCTTGTTCAGCTGAGGGCCAAATTTCTTTTCAGCATCAACAGCATATTTTTTAGCCGCATCGGATTCCAAGAGTGCCATTTGATAGTTGAGCACCGCAATTTTCATCTCGGCAAATGCTGGGGTAGCTATAACCGCTGCGGTGATCAGAGCGAAACGAAAGAACTTACGCACAATGCACTCCTGCGTTAAAACGCGACGTAGTGTTGGATCGATTAGAACGTTTGTCCCAGCGAGAACTGGAATATTTGTGTATCGGCATTATCTGGCTTCTTAATCGGCATGCCCAAACTAAAGCTCAGCGGCCCTAAGGCTGTAACCCATGTCAACCCGACACCAACTGAGCTAGCCATATTGGAGAAGCTGACTTTATTACAACTGGAGCTTTCGCTATTGATTAGCTGGCAATTGGTGTCAAATACGCTTCCGACGTCCCAGAACAATACAGTTCGCAACTGCCGTTGATCTTTGACGAAAGGCATAGGGAATAGGTATTCCACGCCTCCTGTAATTAGGACGTTACCGCCAAAAGCTTCACCATCTCTATCCGAATCGTATTTTTGCCCTTGTGCCGCATATGTAGTGCCACTTGCAGGCGTACTACGCGGCCCTAAGCTGCTATCTTCGAAGCCACGAACAGAATTGAAACCGCCTGCATAATAATTTTCGTAGAACGGTAGACTGCTGGTGGAACCATAGCCGTCTCCATACCCCAACTCAGTGTGGAAACGAAGTGCGGTATTTTGAGTCAGACTCGCAAAGAGTTGACCACGATAGTCGACCTTGTAGTAATTCAGATCGCTGCCAGGAATCGTGGCTTCAAGGGAGAGACTTTGCGAATGGCCACGAGTAGCCAAAACCCCCTTATTCAAGGTTGACTCAGACCACCCTATCGAAGCCTTGAAGTTGGTAAAATTATCGCCTTCCTGCTCAATAAACTTATAGATCTCGTCTACTGTATAAGCGTTCGGATCGATCTCATCACGCTGAATACTCGTACCAAAGGTTAGTCGAGAGGTCTCGTTAATCGGATAACCAAAATTGATGCCTGCACCAAAACTGTTGATTGAATAAGAAGAAACATCGGTCTCATATTCATCATAGTCCGTGGAGCGATAGAACGCATTGTACCCTAGACTTATACCATCCTCGGTCCAATAAGGATCAGTAAAACTAAAGTTGTAGCGTGTCTGATATTGGCTACGCGTCAGACCTACACTTACACGGTTACCGCTACCCAAGAAATTGTTCTGGCTAATTGAGCCGCCCAGAATCAGGCCGGCACTTTGCGCGAAGCCAACGCTAGCGGTAATAGAGCCCGACGGCTGCTCTTCGACTGTGTAATTAACATCTACTTGATCATCAGTGCCAGGCACCTGGGGCGTTTCGACGTTAACATCCTTGAAATACCCAAGACGCTCTAAACGTGTTTTAGACTGATCGATAAGGTAGGTAGAAGCCCAGCCACCTTCCATCTGACGCATTTCACGCCGCAGCACCTCATCTTCCGTCTTGGTATTACCACGGAAATTGATTCGATTAACATAGGCACGCTTACCCGGGTCAATAACGAAGGTCAGCGACACGGTATGATCATCGTCATGGGGCTCAGGTACGCCGTTTACGTTAGCAAAGGTGTAACCTTCATTGCCTAGCCGACGCGTAATGAGGTCAGACGTTTCAGTCATAACCTTGCGAGAAAAGACTTGTCCTTCCTGAACAAGCATTAATTTGCGGACTTCTTCTTCTGGAACCTTGAGCTCGCCAGAAAGCTTGACCTCACGAACGGTATAGCGCTCACCTTCGTTTATATTAACAGTTATATAAACGTGCTTTTTATCTGGCGTAATGGAAACTTGGGTGGATGTAATATCCATGTTGATATAACCGCGATCTAAATAATAGGAGCGCAGGCGTTCAAGATCACCTGATAGCTTCTCGCGGGAATATTTATCGTCGTTTTTGAAGAAGGAAAACAGGTTGCTCTTCTTCAGCTCGAACAGATCAACAAGGTCTTGTTCAGGGAATACGTTATTACCAACCACGTTGACTTGGGAAATGGTTGCCACTTTGCCTTCGTTGATATTGATTTTCAACTGAACACGATTACGTGGCTGAGGAATAACCTCAGTCTCTATACTGGCTGAATACCGGCCTTGAGCAACGTATTGGCGTAACAACTCATTACGTACGCCTTCAAGAGTAGCCTGCTGGAATATCTCACCTTCGGCAAGGCCTGACTGCTGCAAGCCTTTCTTCAGATCATCTTCAGAAATGGCCTTGTTACCTTCGATACTGATACCTGAAATCGAAGGTCTTTCAACCACATTCACCACTAACACATTGCCTTCGCGGCCTAGCTGAATATCTTGAAAGAATCCTGTGCGAAACAAAGAACGAGTAGCATCGGATAGACGACGCTCGTCAATGGTTTCTCCCACATTCAACGGTAGCGCACCGAAAACACTGCCAGCAGAAACTCGCTGCAGGCCATTGACACGAATATCGGAGATGGTGAAGGACTCGGCGTGAACCTCGCCAGTGATCAGCGCGGCTAGTACCGCAGGTAGCAGCAAGCGTTTCATGAGTCCCTTTCTTATTCCAACTGACAAATAAACAATCTGCCGCAAAAGGCGGCAGATTATGCGTTCAGCAACATGTCACAGGCGCCCTAAGTCATTGACTAGAGCTAGCAACATGACACCTACGATCAGGCTTATTCCAATCTGCATGCCCCACGCCTGGATGCGTTCGGACAATGGACGTCCGCGAACCCACTCGACGAGATAGAACACAAGATGCCCTCCGTCGAGAACCGGAACCGGCAGCAGATTCAAAACCCCAAGGCTTATGCTCAAGTAGGCCAAGAAGTTCAAAAACTCCCCGATACCAGACTGAGCAGAAGCGCCCGCCACTTTAGCAATGGTTATCGGCCCACTCAAGTTTTTTACAGATAGTTCCCCAAGCAGCATTTTCTTGAGTGACTCAAGGGTCAGCACACTCATGGCCCAAGTACGCTGCAAACCTTCACCTACTGCCGCCACAGGGCCGTAGCTGACCTCTCGTAGCATATCAGCAGGCCACTCCGCACCTTTTACGCCAGCTCCGAGATAGCCTGCACCATCACCGTCACCTCTACGTGCTAATGTGACCGTAATAAAGCGCTCACTGCCATCTCGTTCAATTTGCAGACTGACTGTCTTGTCGGGCCTCGCACGCACATGGTCGACAACATATTGCCATTCAGGGGTGGCAATGCCATCAATGGCAACAATATGGTCACCTGCCTCTAAACCAGCCCTTGCAGCGGGTCCGTTAGGATCCAACTCGGCTAATATAGGCGGTAAGGCTGGGCGCCAGGGACGAATACCCAAGGAGCCTATAGGGTCAGGGCTATCAGAATCTTTGAGCCAGCCATCTAAGGTAATGGTATGTGTAATCGAAGCAGCTGAAGCACTGGTTCGTCCCTCCACCTGCAGAGCGCCACTTTCACCTAGTCGACTTACTAGGTGCAAATTGACGTCCCCCCAACTAAAAACCGGCTCACCATCTATAGAAACGATTTCTTCTCCCGCGCTCAATCCCGCCTGCTCTGCCAAACTCCCTGTCTGCACATTACCTATTACAGGGCGAACCTGCTGAGAACCCAGCATGGCTAGCAACCAGAAGAAAACAGCAGCGAGCAGAAAATTAGCGAGCGGCCCTGCAGCCACGATGGCGATCCGCTTTTGGACAGATTTACGATTAAACGCCTGACCAAGCAATTCTTCCGGCACATTACCTTCTCGCTCATCAAGCATTTTGACATAGCCGCCCAGCGGAATGGCTGCCACGGCAAATTCAGTGCCATGTTTATCATGCCAGCGAAGTAACGGTTTACCGAAACCAACAGAAAACCGCAGTACCTTTACGCCGCAGCGCCGTGCAACCCAGAAATGCCCGAACTCATGAATAGTAACCAAAACCCCCAAGGCAATAAGTGTCCCTAGGATCATATAAAGCGCGCTCATGACACTCCTCCGCGATCAGCGGCCATAGCGATTAAGCCAGGCCTTCGCCAGCTCTCTACTACGGCAGTCTGCCTGCATGACCATGTCTAGATTTTCTACTTCAACCACCGCCTCACAAGCAAGGACATGCCCAATAATGGCCGGTATTTCATCAAATCGGGCACGCCCTCCCAAGAAAGCCTCTACGGCCACTTCGTTTGCTGCGTTAAGAAGCGCAGGTGCCGTACCGCCAGCTTCAGCAGCCTGCCGAGCCAGACGAAGACAAGGGAATCGCACTTCATCCGGCGCCTGAAAGTCCAGCCGGGCAACAGTAAAAAGATCAAGAGGACTGACGCCAGACTCCATTCGCTCAGGCCAAGCTAAAGCATGGGCGATAGGGGTGCGCATATCCGGATTACCCAATTGAGCCAATACTGATCCGTCTACGTAGTCCACAAGAGAATGGATAACGCTTTGCGGATGGATAACTACCTCTACTTGATCAGGACTTGCATTAAAAAGCCAGCATGCCTCAATAAGCTCTAACCCTTTATTCATCATAGTGGCGGAATCAACCGAAATCTTCCGTCCCATCGACCAGTTAGGATGCGCGCAGGCTTGCTCTGGAGTTACGGAGCTAAGTTGAGCAACAGGCGTTTCACGAAAAGGCCCTCCAGACGCAGTCAATAAAATACGCCTTACACCAACCGCAGCAAGCCCTTCCGCATATCCCGGGGGCAGACATTGAAAGATCGCGTTATGCTCGCTGTCGATAGGGAGGAGCTGAGCACCATGCGTTCGCACCGCCTGCATGAACAAGGAGCCGCTCATAACTAGCGCCTCCTTATTAGCCAACAATACTTTCTTACCTGCCCGCACCGCGGCCAAAGTAGGCGACAAGCCGGCAGCCCCGACAATGGCCGCCATGACAGCATCCACATCATCATGAGAAGCAACCTCAATCAGACCGGACTCTCCAAATAATACTTTGGTAGGAATATTTTCCGCTTGCAGTTTTTTGAACAGGAAGCGAGCATCCGCCTCCGTAGCAACTACGGCAAAATGCGGTCGAAATCGATGGCAAAGTTGCTCAAGTTCAGCAAGGCGGGAATAGGCCGTCAAGGCAAAAACCGTATAGCGATCTGGATGGCGCGCAACGACATCCAATGTACTGAGCCCTATCGAACCGGTAGCGCCCAGTACCGTAATATGCTGAAGAGAAGTCACATAACACCCCAGCCAGACCACCAGAGCAGGACTGCAAACACGGGAACCGCTGCCGTAAGGCTATCAATGCGGTCCATCACCCCACCATGCCCAGGAAGAAGCTGACTGCTATCTTTGAGTCCTGCCTTGCGTTTAAACATGCTTTCCGTCAGATCTCCAACTACAGAAATCAGGACAACCACAGTAGCGCCAATTACGGCTTTGACCATAGCGTCTGCATCCCAGCCACGGTAGAGCCCTACTCCCAACGTCATTACGAGACTAGCCAGCAAACCGCCCACTAGCCCCTCCCAACTTTTACCGGGACTTACGTGCGGCGCCAGCTTGCGCTTACCAAATGCACGACCGGAAAAGTAAGCACCTATATCAGCCACCCACACCAAAACCATGACAGAGAGAATCAGCCAATTACCTAAAGGCCATTGCTTTAACAACACCAAGCCCTGCCAAGCCGGGATAAGGATAGCCCCTCCCATGAGCAAACGGCGCCAGCTTGCCTTCCAATAGTGAGCAGTACTTGGATAAGTAATCACTAAAACTGTTGCAAAGATCCACCAAGCGGCAGCGACAGGCAGCAGCGCCAGAGCCAATTGCGGCAAGCTCCAGCAGATCCAGAGAAGCATGGCAAGAAACAGAGCGTAAGCAGCTCGCGCGGCTTGAGAAACCAGCCCTGACAGCCGTGCCCACTCCCACGCGCCTAGTGTTACCACGAGGCCAATAAACGCAGCGAACCAAGCATTTTCCAGAAAAAAGAAGCCGCCTATAGCAATAGGTAGTAGCGCCAGCGCGGTTAATACCCTCTGCTTCAGCATGACGCTCTCACTTCAGCCTCGATCTGCTCGCTGGTCTTGCCAAATCGGCGCTGACGCGTTGCAAAATCCTCCAAGGCCTTTCGCATGGCCTCATGCTTGAAGTCAGGCCAGAAAAGATCAGAAAAATACAGTTCCGCATAGGCCAGTTGCCACAACAGGAAATTACTGATCCTTCGTTCACCACCTGTACGAATACACAAGTCAGGCAAGGGCATACCTGCCGTGGAAAGGCAATTCTGCAGCAACTCAGGTGTAATTCGCTCCGGCTCAAGTTCACCCTGCTGCACAGATTGAGCCAGCCGCTGAGCGGCCTGGGTAATATCCCATTGACCGCCATAATTGGCTGCGATTTGTAGCACTAACCGCGTATGCCCCGTGGTTAGTGCTTCCGCTCTTTCCATCTCCCGCTGAAGCTCAGGATGAAAACGCGTCCGATCTCCGATAATCCGAAGACGGATTCCATTCTGGTCAAGCTTGCGCGCTTCGCGACGCAAGGCTGACAGAAAAAGCTCCATCAAGGCTCCGACCTCGTCAGAGGGGCGCCGCCAGTTTTCACTGGAAAAAGCGAACAGAGTGAGCACCTCAACGCCAGCGTCCGCACATACCTCAATGGCCGCACGCACCGCTTCTACGCCTGCTCTATGCCCTGCCACTCCAGGCAGTAACCGCCGGCGTGCCCAGCGGTTGTTACCATCCATGATAATGGCTACATGACGTGGTACCACAGAACCAGGCTCGTGATTGCCCATCTCGCATCCCTGCCGTTAAACGGCCATCAAATCGGTTTCCTTAGCCTCCAAAGCCTTATCGACCTCGGCGACATACTTATCAGTCAGCTTCTGGATCTCATCCTGAGCACGACGCTCTTCATCCTCACTGATCTCCTTTTCTTTAAGAAGATCTTTAAGTTGAGCAAGCGCATCCCGGCGAATATTACGCACAGAAACACGAGCCTGCTCGGCCTCCTGACGCGCCTGTTTGGTAAACCCCTTACGGGTTTCCTCAGTTAGTGCAGGCATTGGCACACGGATAGTAGTACCGGCAGTAGCTGGATTCAGCCCCAGATCTGATGTCATGATGGCTTTCTCAACAGCCTGAATCATGCTCTTATCGAATACAGTCAGTGCCAGCGTACGAGAGTCTTCAACCGTGACATTGGCGACTTGGCGCAAAGGCGTATCACTACCGTAATAAGAGACCATCACGCCATCGAGAATACTGGGATGGGCACGACCAGTTCGGATTTTAGCAAACGCATGCCCAAGCGCCTCAAGCGTCTTGGTCATTCTAGCCTGAGCTTCTTTCTTGATTTCATTGATCATGCTATGCCCTCTTCGATCAAAGTTCCTTCAGCACCACCTACGACGATGTTCAGCAAAGCGCCTGATTTGTTCATATTGAATACCCGAAGCGGCATTTTATGATCGCGGCAGAGACAAATCGCTGTCAGATCCATCACGCCCAACTTACGATCCAGTACTTCATCATAAGTTAAACGCTCGAATTTCTCCGCATTCGGATCTCTGAAGGGGTCAGCAGTGTACACCCCATCAACTTTTGTTGCCTTCAACACTAAATCTGCGTCGACTTCAATAGCACGCAAACAGGCGGCAGAGTCTGTTGTAAAGAAGGGATTACCAGTACCTGCTGAAAAAATCACTACTTCGCCATTTTGCAACTGCCGCATGGCCTTACGACGATCATACTGATCCGTCACACCCACCATAGAAATGGCTGACATGACCGTAGCCGGAATATTGGAACGCTCAAGTGCGTCACGCATGGCCAAAGCATTCATGACCGTAGCGAGCATGCCCATATGATCACCAGTCACACGATCCATACCCACAGCCGATAAGGCGGCTCCGCGGAAAAGATTGCCTCCACCAATAACCAGCCCTACCTGTACGCCGATACCTACGAGCTGCCCGATCTCCAAGGACATGCGATCCAATACCTTTGGATCAATGCCAAAATCTTCGGACCCCATCAAGGCTTCGCCGCTGAGTTTAAGCAGAATACGTTTATAACGAGGTTGGCGACCACTCATCTGCTGAGCCATTCAGTCTCTCCTGCGACGATTTTTAAAAAATAAAACGCGACTATTTTCCCATTACTTGAGCATGTCGTCAGCGCAACTGAGCAAATACCGGAATAAATGCTCAATAAAAAACATTCCTTAACCCATCATTCATTAAGCGGACGAATCCTGCATGCGAAAAAAGAGGCCGCACGCGTGCGCGGGCAGCCTCTTTTCAGCACTACACGAATTTACTGCTTGCTGGCTGCAACCTGTGCAGCGACCTCAGCAGCAAAATCCACTTCGACTTTCTCGATACCCTCGCCCACTTCATAGCGAACAAAGGACACCACTTCGGCACCGGCTTTCTTGGCCAGCTCGCCGACCTTAACTTCCGGATCCTTAACAAAAGGCTGCTCAACCAGGCTTGCCTCAGCCAAGAACTTGTTGATACGGCCTTTGACCATATTCTCAACAATATTTTCCGGCTTACCTGCGATCTTGTCAGCATTCAGCGCCAGGAAGATTTCTTTCTCCTTAGCAACAGCCTCTTCAGAAACCTGAGAAGGATTCAGGAACTGAGGATTGCTCGCAGCGACGTGCATAGCGATATCCTTGGCCAGCTCTGGAGTACCGCCATTCAGCACAACAAGAACACCGATGCGATGGCCGTGCAGGTAAGCGCCAACTACATCACCCTCTACACGGGCAAGACGACGAATATTAACGTTCTCGCCTGTCTTCGAAACCAGCGCCAGACGCGCTTCTTCCTGAGCCTCGATCAACGGAGCGGCATCAGTCAACTTTTGGGCAAAAGCCTTGTCCAGGCTATCAGCCACAAAGGCCTTGAAGTCGTCCTGCAGAGCCAGGAAATCGGTCTGGGAGTTTACCTCGATGATTAGGGCAGCCTTGTTATCATCGGACACCTTGACAGCGATGGCACCTTCAGCGGCAATGTTGCCAGACTTCTTAGCAGCCTTGATCGCACCAGCGGCGCGCATGTCGTCGATAGCCTTCTCAATATCACCACCGGCGGCCGTCAGGGCTTTCTTGCAATCCATCATGCCCAGACCGGTACGCTCGCGCAGTTCTTTGACCAGGGCCGCAGTAATCTCTGCCATGCTCGAATCCTCTTGAATCAGTGTCTAAACCAATGCCCGAAGGCAATCATTCTCTAAGTGGCAAAAAGGGGGCCTAGCCCCCTTCCTGCTTACCGAATGATCGGGCCCGCCTCGGCGGGGATCACTCAGCCTTCAGCCGCTTCGCTTGCAGCTGCTTCAACGAACTCTTCACCGCCAGCGCCTGCATTTTGCTTGCCACGCAGAACAGCGTCCGCCATAGCACTCAGGTACAGTTGGACAGCGCGGAAAGCATCGTCGTTACCAGGAATGATGTAGTCCACACCTTCCGGGCTGCTATTGGTATCGACAACACCGATAACCGGGATACCCAGCTTGTTAGCTTCGGTAATGGCGATACGCTCGTGGTCGACGTCAACTACGAACAGAGCGTCTGGCAGGCCGCCCATATCCTTGATACCACCCAGGCTACGCTCCAGCTTTTCCAGATCGCGCGAACGCATCAGCGCTTCTTTCTTGGTCAGCTTGGCGAAAGTACCGTCTTCGGCCTGAATTTCAAGCTCACGCAGACGCTTGATGGACTGACGAATCGTCTTATAGTTCGTCAGCATACCGCCCAGCCAGCGGTGATCCACGAAAGGCATGCCGCAACGGCTAGCTTCTTCACGAACGATTTTGCCCGCGGAACGCTTGGTACCTACGAACAGGATCTTGTTCTTGCCGGAAGCCAGACGCTCAACGAAAGCCTGAGCTTCGTTGAACATGGGCAGGGTCTTTTCGAGGTTGATAATATGGATCTTGTTACGCGCGCCGAAAATGAACTTGTTCATCTTCGGGTTCCAGTAACGGGTCTGGTGGCCGAAGTGCACACCGGCCTTCAGCATGTCGCGCATAGTGACTTGAGACATTGTGTTTCCTCATTAAGTCGGGTTGGGCCTCCACGCATCCCAATGACCAACTCCTCTCGGAGCACCCAGGCCATCGTGCCGATACGTGTGTGGGGTTAAGGTGCTTTTGGGCTATACCGCAAAAGCGCCGCGCTTTATACCACAGAAGCGCAAAGGATTAAACCATCATAGAGCAGGTGATAAGGATGGAGAGCCTGATCAGGTTTGTTAGAATCTGCTCAAACCGTTTTCCTTTTGCCTTTCAGTGTAGGCTGCTAGACAGCTTCAGAGATTCTAATGACTGTTACCATCAAAACCCCGGAAGATATTGAAAAAATGCGCATCGCCGGCCAACTGGCTGCCGAGGTGCTGGAAATGCTCGATGAGCACGTTAAGCCCGGTGTAACAACCGAAAAGCTGAACCAGCTGTGCCACGATTATATTGTCAACGTTCAGCAGGCTACTCCTGCGCCACTTAACTACAAGGGCTACCCCAAATCTATTTGTACCTCCTTGAATCATGTAGTTTGCCACGGCATTCCAAATGACAAGCCTCTTAAATCCGGCGACATTCTTAATGTAGACATTACAGTCATCAAGGATGGCTACCACGGCGATACCAGCAAAATGTACTGCGTAGGCGAAGTGGCTGAATGGGCGAAGCGGCTATGCGGGGTAACACAAGAGTGCCTATATAAGGGCATCTCTGTCGTGCGACCCGGTGCCCACTTGGGCGATATCGGAGAAATTATCCAGAAACACGCCGAAAAGCAGGGATACTCGGTAGTACGCGAATACTGTGGCCATGGAATCGGCAAGGGTTTCCACGAGGAGCCACAAGTGGTCCATTACGGGCGCGCTGGCACAGGGCTGGAGCTCAAGGAGGGCATGATTTTTACCATTGAGCCCATGATCAACCAAGGTCGTCCCGAAACGCGTCTGCTGGGCGATGGCTGGACCGCTATCACCAAGGACCGCAAGCTGTCGGCACAGTGGGAGCATACCGTCCTGGTGACAGCGGATGGCTACGAGATTCTTACCCTGCGTAAAGACGAAACCATTTCACGCACTCCTGCATGAGGTAACATTGGCATGCCCCAGGTAGATCCAGAATTGTTCGACCGTGGGCAGTTTCAGGCCGAGCTCGCCTTGAAAAACAGCCCGATTGCAGCGTTCAAAAAGGCAATCCGCAAGGCAAACCAAGTACTGGATGAACGATTTTCTACCGGCCGCAGCACACGGCGACTGGTTGAAGATCGGGCTTGGTTTATCGATCAGATCCTGATCGAGGCTTGGCAGCGACTTGCCTGGGGCGAAGCGGAAATTGCTCTCCTAGCGGTGGGTGGATACGGCCGGGGTGAGTTGCACCCCCATTCGGATATCGACCTGCTGATTCTATTAGGCCACGAAGATCAGGAAACATACCGGGAGCCTATTGAAGAGTTCTTGACTCTGCTATGGGATATAGGGCTTGCCGTCGGGCAAAGTGTTCGCTCCGTCCAGGAGTGTGCAGAGGAAGCCAGAGCCGACCTGACCGTTATCACTAATCTTATGGAATGCCGGACGATTGCTGGCCCCGAGAGTTTACGTCAGCGCATGCTTGAAGTGACCAGCGTGCAGCAGATGTGGCCGAGCCGGGAGTTTTTTCTGGCCAAACGTGATGAGCAGACCATACGGCATGCCAAATACAACGACACGGAATATAACCTCGAACCTAATGTAAAGGGATCCCCGGGTGGCCTGCGCGATATTCAAACGCTGCTTTGGGTAGCCCGGCGACATTTCGGCACGCTTAACCTACACGCCCTGGTCGGGCAAGGCTTTCTGACTGAAAGCGAATGCGCCTTACTCGCTTCGAGCCAGGAGTTCCTTTGGAAAGTGCGCTATGCCCTGCACATGCTGGCAGGCCGCCCGGAGGATCGTTTGCTATTCGATCACCAGCGGCGCATTGCGGGTCTTTTGGGCTACGAAGACAGCGATGCAAAGCTGGCCGTCGAACGCTTTATGCAAAAGTATTATCGCGTAGTGATGGATATCGCCCAACTTAATGACGTGGTAATGCAACACTTTAAGGAAGCGATTCTACGCAGCGATACCGAAGAGCCTGCCCAACCGATTAACAGCCGGTTCCAACTACGTGACGGCTATATCGAGGTGACTCATTCAGACGTCTTCAAGCGTACCCCGTTTGCCTTGATCGAAATATTCGTTCTGCTGGCCCAGCATCCTGAAATCAAGGGGGTATGTGCCGGCACGATTCGTCTGTTACGCGACCATCGCTACTTGATCAATGACGAATTCCGTCACGACATTCGCAATACGAGTCTGTTTATCGAGCTGTTTAAAAGTCGGGAGGGCATTCATCGCAACCTTCGACGCATGAACCGCTACGGTATTCTGGGCCTGTATCTGCCTGAGTTCGGTCAGATTATCGGCCAAATGCAGCATGACCTGTTTCATATTTATACTGTCGATGCACACACACTCAATCTGATCAAGCACTTGCGCAAGCTGAACCGGCCAGAAATGACTGAAAAGTATCCGCTTGCGACACGGGTGATGAACAAGCTGCCCAAGCCCGAGCTGATCTATATCGCCGGTCTCTACCATGACATTGGCAAAGGCCGCGGCGGCGACCACTCGGAGCTTGGCGCAGTAGACGCCGAAGCGTTCTGCCGTCGTCATCAGCTACCGGAATGGGATACTCAGCTGATTTGCTGGCTGGTCCGCCATCACTTGGCAATGTCTACTACCGCGCAGCGCAAGGATTTGTCCGACCCGTTAGTGATCCATGATTTTGCCCAGACCATGGGCGATCAAGTACACCTAGATTATTTGTACGCGCTAACCGTGGCTGATATCAACGCCACTAACCCTAACTTGTGGAACTCCTGGCGGGCCAGCCTGCTTCGTCAGCTGTACACCGAAGCGAAGCGGGCTTTGCGCCGTGGCCTGGAGAATCCGGTCGAGCGCGAAGAGCAAATTCGTCAGACTCAGGCGTCCGCCATCGATACGCTGGTTCGTAATGGTATCGACCAAGACGATGCCGAACAGCTATGGAACCAGTTAGGTGATGACTATTTCCTGCGACATACTTCCAGCGATGTGGCCTGGCATACCGAGGCGATCCTAAGCCACCCGAACAACGGCGAGCCTTTAATTCTGATCAAGGAAACAACGCAGCGCGAGTTTGAAGGCGGCACCCAAATCTTTATCTATGCACAGGATCAGCACGATTTCTTCGCTGTGACCGTAGCAGCCATGGACCAACTGAACCTGAGCATTCAGGATGCCCGCATCATTACGTCCACCAGCCAGTTCACCCTCGACACCTACATCGTCCTCGACGCCGACGGCGGCTCTATCGGCAATCATCCAGCCCGTATCCAGGAAATCCGCTCCGGCCTAGTGCAGGCGCTGAAGAATCCGGAAGACTATCCAAACATTATCAACCGTCGTGTCACACGACAGCTCAAGCACTTTGCCTTTGCGCCGCAGGTAAATATCTATACGGATGCCCAACGGGCCGTCAGCCTGATTGAGCTGACAGCGCCGGATCGTCCAGGTTTATTAGCGCGGGTAGGTCATATTTTCCTAGACTTCGACCTGTCTGTGCAAAACGCCAAGATTGCAACCTTGGGCGAGCGAGTAGAAGACGTTTTCTATGTGACCGATGCGCAAGGCCACCCGTTGTCTGACCCTAAACTGTGTGAGCAGGTCCAGCAGGCTCTGATCAAAAACCTTAGCGAAGCCAACGGGGCTGAAACAGCGCCCCTGCGCATCAGTATTTGAACGAGACACCTCATGAATGACGCATTGAATTTGTTACAGCCCTATCCGTTCGAGAAGCTTCGCGTCTTGCTGGGTAGTGTCCAGCCGCCTGCCGATAAAACACCTATTGCATTGTCAATCGGAGAGCCGAAACATCCTTCACCGCCCTTCGTCGCGGAAGCGCTGACCGCCCATCTCGACCAGTTAGCAGTTTATCCAACCACAGCAGGCCTGCCAGCCTTACGCGAAGCGATCACCGCCTGGTGCGAGCGGCGTTTCCGGGTTCCTATCGGCTGGATGGATGCCACTATGCATGCCCTTCCCGTAACAGGTACACGAGAGGCACTGTTCTCCTTTACACAAGCGGTTTTGAATCGTCAGCCTGAGGCGCTGGTTGTCAGCCCCAACCCGTTCTATCAGATCTATGAGGGCGCTACGCTGCTGGCCGGTGCCGAGCCTTATTACTTACCTTGCCTTCCCGAGCATGGTTTCAATCCTGATTTCGATGCCGTGCCGACTGAAATCTGGGAGCGCTGTCAGTTGTTGTTCCTGTGCTCGCCAGGCAATCCAACTGGTGCCCTGCTGCCCCTCAAAACGCTGAAGACCTTGATTGCTCTAGCAGACCAGCATGACTTCGTGATTGCTGCGGATGAATGCTATAGCGAACTGTATTTTGATGAGGCGAACCCACCGGCTGGTCTGCTTACGGCCTGCGCTGAACTAGGGCGTAAGGACTTTGCTCGCTGCGTGGTATTCCACAGCCTGTCCAAGCGCTCGAACCTACCTGGGCTGCGCTCGGGTTTTGTAGCGGGCGATGCGCAGATCCTCAAGCGCTTTCTGCTCTACCGCACCTACCATGGCTGTGCCATGCCAATTCATGTGCAGCACGCCAGTATCGCGGCTTGGAACGATGAGGCCCATGTTCGCGCCAACCGGGTTTTGTATCGAGAGAAGTTCGATGCCGTCCTAAACACTCTTGGCGATGTTCTTGATGTGGAGCGACCCGATGGCGGGTTTTATCTTTGGGCAAAAACACCGGTAGACGATGAAACGTTTACGCGCGAGCTGTATGCACATGAGCATGTAACCGTAGTGCCCGGTTCTTACCTGTCTCGTACAGTGGCAGGCGTCAACCCTGGAGCCCACCGCGTCCGTATGGCACTGGTCGCGCCCTTGAGTGAATGTGTAGAAGCTGCAGAACGTATCCGGGCTTTTTGCACACGCTGACCTGTCAGGATGAGGGATTTGGCGTGTTCCTCATCAATGTCGCCTCGCTGAAGTCCAGATCGCTCAAGACTTCAGCGACAATCTCATCGTCGATGATTCCAGACAAACGCATGCGGTATAACTCTCGCCGCTGGGCGCGGATTGCCACAAGCCTGAGGTTCGCTTCGATCATGAGGCTGGCCAGGGCACGCGCCTGCACCTCTTCCGTGTCCTCATAGATATCCAACTGCTCTCGAAACTCTGCCATGAGTTGGGTTCTGATTTCTGCCTGGAGCGCTGCCTGCAATGGGTCTATCTCGTCGACTTCCTCAGTTTCCAGTGCACGTAAAGCGGCTTCAGCTGTATTGCGGCGCACCTCGCGCCGCTCACGCTCGTAGGCTGCATCCGTACTGACGTGAATACCCCGCAACAGCAGTGGCAGACTTATGCTGGCGGTGATCAGGGACAGTAGAATCACACCGGCAGCAATAAAAATCAGCACGTCCCGCTGTGGGAAAGGCTCGCCATTGGCCAAAACAATAGGCAGTGAAAGCACGCCCGCCAGAGTAACGGCGCCTCGTACACCGCCCAGCGAGGCGATTAGGGCGGTTCGCTGAAAATCAGCCATGATTTCATGCCGCGACAGCCGCCAGTACACGTTCATAATCAAATAGCGTAGCCCTACAAGCGCCAAAAAGATCAGAACAACCTGCCCCATCAAAATGCCAAAGGATTGAACAGCCAAGGCATCAGACGACAGAACGGCCTGGATAATGGAGGGCAGCTGTAGCCCTAGCAGCAAGAAGACTAAACCGTTAAAAGTGAACTCCAGCATGGCCCAAACACTATGGTTGAGCAGTCGCGTACGTGATTGACGCGGCAGCATGTCGATACGGCTCTGGACGATGCCCGCAGCAACTGCCGAAAGGATACCGGAAGCCCCAAGATGCTCAGCGACTACATAGGCGGCGAAGGGCAACAGGACCATAAAGACGACATACGGCGCCGGGTCAGTCCAGCCATGGCTCACTAGCCAACCGCGAACACGCCCGGTCAGCCAACTAAGGGCAGCGCCAATGGCCAATCCACCGACCGAAACCAGCAGGAAGGAAAGGCTGGCATCTGCCAATGAGAAAACGCCGGTCATGGCAGCGGCAACGGCGAAGCGGAACGTAACAAGGCCCGATGCATCGTTGAACAGCGCTTCGCCCTGGAGGATATGCATCAGACGCCTAGGCAATCGGCCACGGGCGATACCGGACACGGCCACTGCATCCGTAGGCGAAAGAACTGCAGCCAGGGCAAAAGCTACTGCCCAGGGTATTTCCGGAATTATCCAATGAATGAAGGCACCGACCGCCAGCACGGTGATAAACACCAGCCCAAACGCCAACGTAAGGATCGGCCCCCGCAGTTTCCAGAGTTCACGCTTGGGCATCCGCCAGCCATCCGAGAAGAGTAGCGGCGGAATGAATAGCAGCATGAACAATTCAGGATCTAAGGCAACGTGCAAGCCCAATGTAGGCCAGGCGAGCAGTGCACCAACTCCGACCTGAATAAGCGGCAGCGGCACTGGAACGAACTGAGCGCTCAATCGCGTTGCGCCGACCACCAAAAGCATGGTCAGAATCGTATAAACAAGTGTCACCGCAACCTCCGCTGGCCGTCCCGCCCTGTCTTTATAACAAACGCTCCGCCACCCGGTGCGTCATAGGACGGCTGCCGCCGAAGCAATTACCGATCACGAAAGGGTGACTGTTTTAGCAGGCAGTATGATTTTTCGCCTTGCTGCTAGAACAGCCACTAACAGGACGACAGCAGACTACAGCACGTCACGCTGCAGAACTCATAGAGATTCAGATTGCGTTACAGTGAGGACAACAGCCGCAATCCGATCCGCCTGAGCATAAACACCGCTATCGAGCTCTTCGCCAAAGACGTCTGGATCAATTTCCCGATAACGCCAGACCGTGTTTGTATTGGCCAGACGGGCCTGTACGGCCTCAAGGAACGGATCACTGCCTTGAATCATCGCAACACCGGTATACAACAAAAGCGTGCCACCGGATGCCAGACGCTCAAGTGCAGTATCAAGAATCGCAAGAGAGAGACCTGCGCCCAAAGGGCCGCCGCCATGGCGGTATGCCCGCTCGGACGGGTCAACTAGGTAAGGAGGGTTTGCTACGATCAGATCGAACTGTCCCTCAACGGCATCAAGCAGGTTGCTGTAGCATGCCTTGACATTTCCCGCCTCGGCCAATTCGGCATTGATGCGCGTAAGCCGCAAGGCGGCTTCATTGATATCTACAGCCAGCACTTCTGCATCGGGCCGCGCCAAGGCTACTAAAATGGCCCCTGGCCCTGCCCCGCTGCCAATATCCACAGCCCGACGAATCTGACCTGTTTCGAAACGCAGTTGGGCCTCGATAGCATTGGCAAAGCGGTAGGTATCCGGCCCGAAAAAGACGGCATCCGCCTCGTTCGTGGGATAAGCCGAATGGATGAATAACTGATCACCTAGTGTGGACACCCGGATCCGGCTACGCCAACCGTCGCCATGAGCTTCCAAAATATCAGCTACTTGCATGGCCTCGAACATCTGGGGCGAGACAACGTGCTGCTGGAAGGGGCGGCTCCAACCCAAAATACCTTGAAGATCCTGAGCCCACTCATTACCTGGACGGCGGTTAACGCGGGCATGAGAAGCTGGCGTGACCGTCGTGAAACGATAGTTCATCTCGCGCAGCATTGTAATCAAGGGGCGGAACGGATTTTCTTGGGGAATATTGCTAACCGACAGGGCATCTCGCTCAAGCATAGGTATATCCATTACAACCATATCCTGGAATAACTCTGGCAGCAGACGTAGAGTATCTACTGCCAGAGAGTTAACTGAATAACTGGGTAAAAAGACGCGTAGCTAATAACCCTGAAGCCGTGTGGTGAGTAGCAGGTGCCATCATTTCAATGAGATAGGCCATACCCGCCTCCCGACTGGGTTGTGCTGCCAGCTTCTCTGCAAGTTGATTACGCTCACTATCGAAATCACTGCTGGCGTCTGAATTGGCCGCTGTCAGAGCAGACCTTCCAGTCTCACTCCCCTGCCCCTCACATAACGTCTCCAGCTGCCGCTGCTTGGCGCGAAAACTCAGCTCCCTCTTGGGTAGTCGGGCAACGCGCGCCTGGGACTCTGCGGTACGAGACGCACCGGTATGGATAAGGTCGCCAGCAATCCAGTCATGCAACAGCTGCTGCTCATACGGACTAAAGACACCAAACATTTCTGCCCGCTCCCCCTGAATAAGCTTCCAGAATCGACTCTCCATAGGGTCTTGATGGCGCTTGATCCAACCGTGAGCCTGTAAGCTTTCAAGAAAACCAGGAATTTGCTCTGGATTACTCAACCAATCCGTAACACTACGCCCTCCGATACGGCAATAATCGGAGTGAACGTACTTCCCCACCGTACTCTTTTCTGCAAGCAGGTCGATGACTTCCTGCTCCAAATCAAAGCCTGCGATAACCGATGTAGTGCCCTCGCCCAGTAGGTTAAGCTTGTAGCCATTAATAACACGCTGATAAAACGCTTCGTGATTTTCTACCGGCATCGCGTCGTATAAGGCCTGCAGGGCTTTTTTGGCATGCCCCGTCCCAGCATTGTCAACGGTAATGTGGAGCGTGAAATAGTACGGATCAAGGCCCAATTCATTAAGTTCATAGGCCGTGATCAGCAAGTGCAGCGGCAACTGCTCGTAACCCAAGTTGAACCCAATGACCTCAGGCAGAAAATGATCAGCATGATGTGCCAAAGCCAATTGGATCGCGCCTTGAACATAATGCTCATCGCTTAGAGAGGCCCAGTCGTCACATCCATTGGTAGCCAACAGCTTCTTGTAGAGAACGACGTGATTCTTATCCGGCTGGCCCTCTCCTAACTCCTCAAGATAGATCTGGATCGGCGCGGAAAACCGCGGATCGTTCCAACGCTGCAGCAGGCCATAGAGCCAGGCACCATCTACGAGTTTGGTTGGCGCAACCCCTTTGAGAAAGTAGAGCGCATGGGACTTGCTCTTAAAGTAACGGCGCGGTGCGCCAGCCTTGCGTGACGCCAGATAATCCCGGTAGGCATTCCCAACCTGCTCGACACCTTGGGCAATCCAGCCCTCTAAAGCACGGGGATCTTCCGGTAGATCGGCGTCCCGCTTTGCTGCCTCGTCCAGTCTTTGCTCCAGATATTCACGCGCCTCATGAACACTATCAGCAGAGGGATGAGATTGAAGCAGAGCTTCGTACAGCTGCCGAGAAGAAAGGGCCTCATAAGATGGCGTTACTGCAGGTTGCGGACGGGTGGCTCGGGTCGTTATTTGCATACGTCAACACATCTGGCAGTTAAGAATTGTATAAGTAATGAGAAGTTGGGCCTTAAGCTGCCAGACGAGTTCCTTGCCTTACGTCAGCCTGTAAAACCTGAGCGTGACCCAGCACTCATATCCGAATATCACTCAGCGATCGCAACTCAGCCTCTATTCGTGTTCCACTCAAAGCCTCTTCGTTGGAAAAGCCGTCATAACGCGATAGCTCGCCAAAACTGAGACCGGTTAGCGACTCGATACGCCGAATGCTGCGTTGATAGGTGCGAAAGCGCCCGAAGATTGCTTCTAACTGAGCGAGCTCGCTGGACTGATCAATCATGTATGCCGTGGCCGAGGGCTTGCCCTCATCCGTAACAAACGCGACGACTTTCCAATAGGCCGCCGGAATCTGAATGCCTCGATAGAGGCGGTCATCGTCACGAAAGACCGGTCCAGTGAAGATGGTGATTCGTTCTTTCCAGCGCCGAGTGTTGTCCAACAGATAGTTTTCTAAGTCCAACCAGTTCTTCTGGTTGAAACCTGCCATCTGAGGCGAGCAATTAGTGAAGTGAAAAGTATCGCGATTAGCCGTTTCCGCTTCGGGACCCCAATTGGGATCCTCACGACGGACCAGATGCCCGCGATCCAAGAGATTATCCGCGTAAAGTTCCTCCCCGATCTGAGCTTCCAGTGGCAGGCGGCCATCGAAATACCAGCGGTCCTTGCCACGCTCGACCGAGACAGCGGCACCGCCGTCCACATTAACGCCAACATACATGGCCATCCGACGCGACGCCGACATTGTGATGGAAAAATGCTGGTAATCGAGCCGGTTTTCAGCAGAGTCCGGCACAGGCTGAATATCTTCCTGCCGCTTACCAACCGGCTGCGGCCAGGGTACTTCGAATTCGCCAAGAAAGTCCGCCGCATAACCCAGTCGTTCCGCCAGGGACGCAGCAGGCGTTACCCGAGGCGTCTGCTGCTTAAGCTCGGCTTCCGGGGCAAAAGCCTGAACTGGTGCAGCGAGACGGCGCATGTCGCTCAGGCGAGGTTGGTAATTCAAATCGATTGCCATTGCTTAATGTTCCTGTCGTGAAGGGTGATTAATACTGGTCTATGCCCATGGGCACTGGCGGTAATCGCGTGTGCAATGGGCAATAAACCTGTTGGCGCCCCATAGTCGAAAGGGACATGGCATAATTTGACACCGCTTTTTGGCGATTCTTTGACAGGGTTTGGGAGGGCCTGAAATGCCTCACGAGAATGGCACGATCAGTTTGTACGGTATCAAGGCCTGCGACACGATGAAAAAGGCCCGCGCGTGGCTGGATGATCATGGCGTGGCTTACCACTTTCACGACTACAAGCAAAGCAGCATCGACCGGGAGCGGCTGACGGCCTGGTGCCAGGAGTTAGGCTGGGAAAAGGTGCTCAACCGCGCCGGTACTACGTTTCGAAAACTGTCGGACGAACAGAAGGCCGACCTCAACGAAGCTCGTGCCATCGAACTGATGCTCGCGCAGCCTTCAATGATCAAGCGTCCCGTACTGGACCTCGGTACGCACCGCGTACTAGGCTTCAAGCCCGAGCTATACGCCACCGAGCTGGAGCGCTGATATGTCAATCGCCTGGGCGTTATTCATTCCATCCTGCTTTGCATTGAATATGGCGCCTGGGCCAAACAATTTGCTATCGGTCAACAATGCGGCCCGCTTCGGCTTTACCGCAGCCTGCCTTGGAACCATCGGCCGACTGGTGGCTTTTGCCGGCATGCTGGGGCTGGCGGGCTCCGGGCTTGCACTCGTGCTGCTTACTTCAGCATGGTTGTTTACGGCTATCAAATTGGTAGGTGCGATCTACCTGATCTGGATTGCAATTCGCCTATGGATAGCCACGCCGGTCACTGAACCTACCATCTCCAGGCTGGCCACCAAACCTGATCTATGGCCGCTGATACGCCAGGAGTTTTGTGTAGCGGCAGGCAATCCCAAGGCAATACTTATTTTTACAGCGTTTCTCCCTCAGTTCATCGTGACAGGTGAACCTCTGGGGCATCAGTTCATGCAACTCGGCGCGGCATTTCTTTTGATGGAATGCATCGCCATTGCTCTTTACGCCTTCGCTGGCATGCGCCTTGGCCGCCTATTGGCCGGTGCGCGCGCTAAGCGCCTGTTCAACCGTGGTTGCGCCGCCCTGTTGGGTAGCGCCGGACTGGGACTCCTTCTCAGCCGGCGCCCGGCCTGACCTATCGTCTAGAAGGAAATATTCATGTCTAACTCCCTGTTCAGCCTGGCCTTCGGCGTCGGCACTCAAAATCGCGACGGCGCCTGGCTGGAGGTGTTCTATGCCCAGCCACTGCTGAATCCGTCTGCTGACCTGCTCAACGCCGTAGCGCCTGTTCTTCAATACAGCGAAGGCAATCAGGCCATCGCCTTCACGCCTAGCCAAGCACGTACCCTGGCCGATGCATTGAAGGGCGTGGACGCCACGCAAGCGGCTCTACTCACACGTCTAGCAGAAAGCACCAAGCCGCTGGTAGCTACCTTATTGGCTACAGATGCTGCGCCAACGTCGACACCTGAGGCTTACCTGAAGCTGCACCTGCTTTCCCATCGTCTGGTCAAGCCGCACAGCCTTAACCTATCGGGCATTTTTGCCCTGCTGCCTAATGTTGCCTGGACCAATCAGGGCGCGATTGACCTGAGCGAGCTACCGGCTGAACAACTCGAAGCCCGCCTGCGCGGCAAGCTGCTGGAAGTCTTTTCTGTCGACAAGTTTCCAAAGATGACCGATTACGTCGTTCCGGCCGGTGTACGGATCGCCGATTCTGCACGTGTTCGCCTGGGCGCCTATATCGGTGAAGGTACTACCGTGATGCATGAAGGCTTCGTCAACTTTAATGCCGGTACAGCCGGCCCAGGTATGATCGAAGGCCGCGTTTCCGCAGGTGTCTTCGTCGGCAAGGGCTCGGACCTGGGCGGCGGCTGCTCCACCATGGGCACCTTGTCTGGCGGTGGCAATATCGTGATCAGTGTGGGCGAGGGCTGCCTGATCGGCGCCAACGCCGGTATCGGCATTCCGCTGGGCGATCGCTGCACCGTGGAGTCCGGACTGTATGTCACGGCGGGAACCAAAGTAGTCGTGCTGGATGATCAGAATCAGCGCGTTCAGGTAGTCAAGGCACGTGAACTGGCTGGCCAGAGCGATCTGCTGTTCCGCCGCAACTCCCAAACCGGCGCGGTTGAATGCAAAACCAACAAAACAGCTATCGAACTCAACGAGGCGCTACACGCGCATAACTGAGTTCAGAGGAACTCGGCGTCTCGGCGTCGGGTCCAGAGCTATAGACGCCTGCCGCCCGCCGGCTCATTGCCCGGGCGGCTTTTTTTCATCTGTCCCTCAGACCAGACGAAACCATGACTCTGCCCTCTCCCTGGCGTGCCGATTTCCCCGCCTTTGCCGCCTTTGAAAATGACGGTATCACCTATCTGGATACAGCGGCGACCGCTCAAAAGCCCCAAGCCGTGCTGGATGCCTTGCAGGCCTACTATGCGCAGGGCGCAGCCAATGTACATCGCGCCCAGCACCGTCCCGGTGAGCGGGCTACTCAAGCCTTCGAGACAGCACGCAGCAAAGTAGCAACCTGGTTGGGCGCAGGCAGTGCCCAGGAGATCGTGTTCACCCGAGGTACGACCGAGGCTCTGAATCTGCTCGCCTATGGCCTGGAGGCTCATTTCAAGCCGGGTGACGAGATTGTTATCAGTGCCTTGGAGCATCACGCCAACCTCTTGCCCTGGCAGCAGCTCGCCCTTCGTCGCGGATTGAAGCTGGTTGTGTTGCCCCTGACGCCAAGCGGCCATGTAGACCTGGCTATCGCGGCGGAGCGGATCGGACCGCGAACACGCCTGCTGGCAATCAGCCAACTTTCTAACGTACTGGGCACCTGGCAACCCCTGGCCGAGCTGTCGCAGATGGCACATGACCAGGGCGCCTGGGTCGTGGTGGACGGCGCTCAGGGTGTTGTACATGGTCGTCATCGTCCTCAGGACCTCGGCGCTGACTTTTATGCCTTTTCCGGCCATAAACTGTATGCCCCGGAAGCCATCGGCATTCTTTGGGGGCGTCCAGAAGCGCTAACAGCCCTGTCGCCATGGCAGTTCGGCGGGGAAATGGTAAAAGCTGCGGACTATCATCAGTCGGAATTTCATGCCCCGCCCATGGGCTTTGAAGCTGGAACACCGCCTGTAGCCGCAGCGATTGGTCTCGGCGCAGCACTGGATTGGCTGTCCGCCCAAGATGAAGCTTCGCTCTTTGGCCATGAGCAGGCGTTGTGTATCAAATTATGGGCCGGACTTGCTGCCCGCGAGGGAGTCCGCGTCTTGGGCGAGCCACAAATCGCTCTAGCCAGTATTGTCGTCAATGGGGTTCACGTTGCCGATCTGTCACATATGCTCGGTGAACAGGGTATTGCCGTGAGGGCTGGAAATCATTGCGCCATGCCCTTGTTTAAGCAGTTGGGTGAAGCCGGCTCGCTGCGCATTTCTCTAGGTATTTATAGCGACTCGACCGACCTGGAGCGATTTTTCATGGCCTTGGACAACGCACTGGAGCTCTTGCGATGACCGCCTTAACCGAAGAAGCCCAAGCGGCCCTAGACGCCTTCACCACAGCAAATGGTTGGGAAGCTCGCTCCCGTCTGCTCCTGCAATGGGCAACTCGCCTGCCTGACGTAGAAACCCGCCGCGATGAAGACCTCGTTCACGGCTGCGAGAGCCAAGTCTGGGTCACGCACCAACGTGACGGCAACCGAAACCAATTCCGGGCCGGTAGCGATTCGCGCATCCTCCGCGGTCTGCTGGCCGTTCTGCTGGCTCGTGCAAACGGCCTGACGGATGAAGAACTGGCAGACCTGAACGTTCATGACTGGCTTCACCAACTAGGACTGGAGCGGCAACTTTCCGCTTCGCGCGGCAACGGTTTACGCGCTGTGGTCGAGCGAATGAAAGCCTTGTCCGCTATCTGATTGCAGAACCCATACGGCCGCTGCGCAGTCGGAACAGAAGAGATGACGTTAGGAGCTCTTCATGGCTGCGCAGATCCGTATCGGTATTTCCGGCTGGCGTTACGCGCCCTGGCGAGGCGTGTTTTATCCTGTGGGTCTGACCCAGAACAAAGAATTACGCTTTGCCTCGCGGGCACTTTCCACCATTGAGATCAACGGATCGTTCTATTCGCTTCAGCGGCCGCAGAGCTATGCCAATTGGTATGCCGAGACGGGAGAAGATTTCATCTTTAGCGTAAAAGGCCCCCGCTATATCACCCATATTCTGCGGTTAAAGGATATCGAGAAGGCCATGGCTAATTTCCTGGCCTCTGGCATCTTTGAACTCAAGGAAAAACTCGGTCCCATCCTGTGGCAATTTCCGGCCAACCTTCGCTTTGATCCTGAACGTTTCGAGGCCTTTCTTAGGCTCTTACCTCAAGACACCCAAGCCGCCCAAGCCCAGGCGATGAAGTGTGAAGAGCGCATGGAAGGACGCTGCTGCCTGCATATCGATGCTAATCGTCCGCTGCGGCATGCCGTGGAAATTCGCCATGAAAGCTTTATTACGCCAGAGTTCATCGAGTTGCTGCGCCGCTATAACGTGGCGCTGGTAGTGGCGGATACGGCAGGGAAATGGCTATACCGGGAGGATATCACCGCTGATTTCGTATACATCCGTTTACATGGGCACGAGCAGCTCTACACGAGCCGTTACCATGACGAGATCCTGCAGGAATGGGCTTCACGTATTCAGGCCTGGGCCCAAGGTCGGCAACCGGACAACGCTCAGCTGATCGACCCTCACCATGAACCTCCGGCTCGTGACTATCGCGATGTATATTGCTATTTCGATAACGATGCCAACGTTCATGCGCCGTTCGACGCTGACCGGCTTACTGTTCAGTTAGGCCTGAGACCAGCCCTAGGTAGTTGGGACTTAAGCCTGATCGGAGAAGCAGCCAAGCCGGCCCGGAAACCCAAGAGCTGATCCATTACCCTTTACGACGCGCCCGGAAGAAGTCGGTCAACAATGCACCACACTCTTCAGCCAGTAATCCACCCTCAACCAGAACACGGTGATTGAAGAAATCCTGCTTGAAAAACTGGCCCTGGCTTTCCACTACACCGGCGCGAGGCTCCCGAGCGCCATAAACAAGCCGCTGAATACGTGCATGCACCAATAGCCCTGCACACATGCTGCACGGCTCCAGGGTCACATAAAGGGTTGTCCCAGGTAGCCGGTAATTTTCCAGTTTTTGAGCCGCCGCTCGGATGGCCTGCATTTCCGCATGAGCACTCGGGTCGTGCCCCGTAATAGGCTGATTAAAGCCTTCGCCAATTACCTCGCCGTCACGGACCAGCACCGCGCCAACCGGTACTTCTCCTAGGGCGGCACCACGGGTGGCCAAGGCCATGGCCTCGCGCATAAAGCGCTCATCCTGGCTGCGGTCGATAATTGGGGGGAAACGGCGCATCATGGGTTCATGCTCACAACAGAATTCAACTGACCTCGATGGTGCCCATCAGGCCGGTTTCCATATGATCAATCACATGGCAGTGGAGCATCCATTTTCCCGGATTGTCGGCCACTAGCGCTACCCGTGCAGTTTCGTTCTTGCCCAGCAAGTAGGTATCGGTGAAATAAGGAATGATCCGATGACGGTCCGAGCTCAAGACCTTGAACGTCAACCCATGAAGGTGTACCGGGTGCAGGTACTGCGCCATGTTACGAAACTCGAAGATATAGCTTTTACCTAATGTGAGCTTTGCCAGAGGCGGATGCTCGACGCCTTCCTTGTGTTCTCCGCCAGCCTGCCCGTTGATCTGCCAGTACATGGCCTTGCCGCAGTTTCCCGGATCACCAGCCAATGTCGCTACCCATTCGAAGCGGAACGCAAGCGTCTCGGCTGTCGCAAGATCTGGCTCGCTTACCGGGTTCGCCGGCAATGGCCTCGGCCATTCGGTAGTGTGTGTTCCTTGGTCAACCGAGCCCAGCGTAGCAAGCCGCAACGGGCCGTTGCGCAGCGACACCGTTGTCCCTGCTGGAGGCACCTTATAAGCCAAATCAATACGCATACCAGGACCTAGAAGATATTCCTCCTCGAATGGCCTCGGCTCGACAGGGTGGCCATCAAGTGCATAAATGCGTGCTTCGACACCGGGCAGGTTGAGGCGGTAGGTGGCCGTATTGTCGACATTGAGAATCCGCAGCCTGACGATAGCACCGGCCGCTAGCTCAATGACCGGCGCATGCTGGCCGTTAACGGTTGTCAGCCGCCCCAGCGTACCAACACGCGCTGCCTCGCGTGGAATACTGAATGCGGTAAACGCTCCGTCTTTGTCTACATGCCAGTTTTTCAGGCAAAGGGTCATCTCATGAGCGAAACCGGTTGGCTCACGCTCTTCAACGATCAGCGGCCCTTCCAGCCCACGCCCCAGTTGCTCGCTGCTGGCAACATGCGGGTGATACCAGTAGCTGCCTGCATCTGGCGTTTTGAACTGGTAAACGAAACTCTCTCCGGGCAAGACAGGTGCCTGAGAAATGAAAGGCACGCCATCCATGGCGATTGGTAAACGAATGCCGTGCCAGTGAATGGTGGTAGGTTGACCCAGATGATTGGTAAAACGCACCCGTAGCCATTCGCCCTGCCGGACACGAATCTCCTGCCCAGGAAAGCGACCGTTGTAGGTTAGAGCAGGCGTGACATGACCCGGTATCAGTTCAATATCAAGTGGCGCTGCGATAAGTTCATAATCGTGCTCGGCGGCTATCACAGGACGCCCTAACCACCAGCGGGCCCCACCTGCTCCTACGCCAACTACGGCCAGGCTGGCCAGACCGCCTAGCACTTGGCGTCGCGTGAAAGACATGAAACTTGGTCCTGCGGAAAATCAAGGTGCGCACGATACACCTGATTGTCACCGAAGATAAGAAGCACTCTCAATTCGAGTGACTTTTCAGATAGAGCAACCACAGACTGAAACGCACCCTGATTAGTTATTTCACGACAGCAGGCGTGTGGTTTCCCGTGGTAGAACCTCAAACCCTAAGTCCAGGTGCCGCTCGGGCCTGTCCTCTCCTGCCAGATGAGCCACAAGCAACTCGGCAGCCTCATAGCCGATGCGGTAGCGAGGGGTCGCTACGGTTGTCAGCGGCGGCGTGGTCCAGGCCGATCCGCCAAGATCATGGAACCCGATGATGGCCATCGTATCCGGTACCGCAATGCTCAGGCGACTGCATTTGAAAATTGCTCCTTGAGCCAAATCATCGTTACAAAAGAACAACGCGTCGCAATCAGGATGCTCTCTATGCATCTGCTCAAGCAAGCTGGCCCCAAGGGCAATGGAAGAGTTTTCAGCCACTATCCATTCTAAGGCTGGATCATAAAGCCCTGCCTCTTCCAAGGCCTGACGGCAGCCGTCGCGACGACGCAGCGTTCGCGGGTCGCCTTGCGCACCGATAACACCGATCCGCTGGTAACCACACTCGATCAGATGCCGCGCTGCGGCCTGCCCTGCCGCGAACTGGGAAAAGCCAACACTCCAGCAATCATCGCGCTCGAGCGTCTCGATGGTATGTACGGTAGGGATGTGCTGGTTCTCCAGAATGGCCCAAAGTCCCGGCGTGTGATCAATACCCGTCAGGATCAGGCCATCCGGGGAGTGCTGCAAGTAGTTGCGCAGCAGCTTCTCCTCTTCATCGAGCGAGTAGCCGGTAATCCCGATCAATAAGTGATAGCCGTGGTGGTCCAGCCGCTCCTTGATGCCGACCAGGATATCGACAAACACACTATTGGTCAGCGAGGGAATCAGCACCACAATATTCTTTGAGCGGGCCGAGGCCAGAGCGATGGCAGCCTGATTTGGAACATAACCCAGATGCTCACACGCCTCGAGAATCTTATTTCGTACAGGCTCAGCCACCTTTTCAGGTGTTTTCAACGCGCGCGATACGGTGATTGAGCTAACACCCACCGAATCCGCAATGTTTTGCATGGTCACCCGTCTCTGGCTCGGCATCCGCGTAGGCATAGTCGCTACTGCTATAAGAAAAGCTGATTTTATCGAGATAAAAAAGTTTACACATTAAATGTAGGCGCTAACATCAGCTTTGTTAGCGCCTACATAATCCATACTCGATAAAAATAAGAAGGCTATTTCCTTCATGCCCTATCGTCTAACTACCCTTTGCTGCCTGGCACTGCCCTTTCAAGCGGCATGTCATCAACAGCTTTACCAACCTAGCCCTTTTTCTCCTCTTTCCTACAGTGAAAGCCTATGAGCGATCAAATTTCACGCCGTCTGCGCAGCCAACAATGGTTTGATGACCCTGCTCACGCCGACATGACGGCGCTGTATGTTGAGCGCTATATGAACTATGGCCTGACCCGAGAGGAATTACAGTCCGGCCGCCCTATCATTGGTATTGCCCAGACCGGCAGCGACTTGGCACCTTGCAATCGCCATCACCTGGAACTGGCCCAACGGGTCAAGGCAGGTATTCGTGATGCTGGTGGTATTCCTATGGAGTTCCCTGTACACCCGCTCGCTGAACAAACCCGGCGCCCAACAGCAGCGCTTGATCGCAATCTGGCCTACCTGGGGCTGGTCGAAATCCTCCATGGGTATCCATTGGATGGCGTGGTGCTAACCACAGGATGCGACAAAACTACGCCGGCCTGCCTGATGGCCGCTGCGACTACAGACTTGCCCGCGATTGTTCTTTCCGGTGGTCCGATGCTGGACGGCTGGCACAACGGTAAGCGCATCGGATCAGGAACCGTGCTCTGGCATGCGCGTAATCTCCTCTCGGCCGGCACAATCGATTACGAAGGCTTCATGGAGATGACTACCGCCGCGTCACCCTCCATCGGACACTGCAATACCATGGGGACGGCGCTCTCCATGAACGCGCTGGCCGAGGCGCTGGGCATGTCGCTACCCGGTTGCGCCAGTATTCCAGCAGCCTATCGCGAGCGGGGCCAAATGGCCTATACCACAGGCAAACGCATCGTCGATATCGTTCGTGAAGACATACGGCCCTCTCACATCATGACATGTGAAGCCTTCGAGAATGCCATCGTGCTGGCTTCAGCTCTGGGAGCTTCCAGTAATTGCCCACCCCACCTGATCGCCATTGCGCGGCATGCTGGCATCGACCTAACCCTGGAAGATTGGCAGCGCCTCGGCGAAGAGGTCCCCCTGCTGGTTAACTGCATGCCCGCCGGCGAATATCTGGGCGAAAGCTTTCATCGCGCAGGGGGTGTACCAGCCGTCCTACATGAGCTGGACAAGGCGGGTCTGATTCGCCGGCATTGTCGTACCGTATCCGGCCAGACCGTTGGCGAGATCATTGCGCGGCATCAAACAGTGGACAACGATGTGATTCGTACTTGCGAAGCGCCGCTCAAGCACAGAGCTGGTTTTATCGTACTGACCGGCAATTTCTTCGATAGCGCCATCATGAAGATCTCAGTGGTCGGTGAGGCTTTCCGTCAGACCTACCTAGCCAAGCCAGGCGAGGAAAATACCTTTGAAGCCCGTGCCATTGTGTTTGAAGGGCCAGAGGACTATCACGCCCGTATCAACGATCCCACCCTGGACATCGATGAGCATTGCATTCTCGTTATTCGCGGCTGTGGCACAGTCGGATATCCCGGCAGCGCCGAGGTGGTAAACATGTCGCCACCGGCTGATCTGATCCGGCGTGGCATCGACTCCCTGCCCTGCCTGGGCGATGGCCGTCAGAGCGGGACATCAGCGAGTCCCTCGATCCTCAACATGTCACCCGAAGCGGCAATCGGCGGCGGTCTCGCCTTGCTGCGCACCGGCGACCGCTTGCGGGTCGATCTTAACGAGCGCCGGGTCGACCTGCTCATTGACGATGCCGAGCTGAGCCGGCGTCGTAGCGAAGCACTCCCCGCTGTTCCGCCCTCCCAAACACCTTGGCAAGAGCTCTATCGCAAGCTGGTGGGACAAGTTTCTACCGGCGGCTGCCTGGAGCCAGCCACCCTGTATATGCGTGTTATCGCCGAGAAAGGAGAACCTCGGCATTCTCATTGAGCTAAGGAGATCAGCATGTCTCAGTACTTTCCCTCCCAGTCGTTGCTGGAGATGTATCAGCCGCCTCAGGATGCCAGCAACGGAACCTGGATCGGTCGGATCTGGCGTCCCGAGCCAGTTACCGGTCCCTCAGTGGTTCTCGTTAAAGATAATTGGGTATACGACATCAGCGAACACGTCGCGACAGTCTCCGCCCTGCTGGAGTTAGATGATCCGGTTAGCTACCTGCGTCGGTTGCCCTTGCAGGATCCTGTAGTCACGCTTGAAGCCTTACTCGCCAATAGCGACGAGACTCAGCGCAACGAAACGCAGCCCTGGCTGCTGGCTCCGATCGACTTTCAGGCCATCAAGGCGGCCGGCGTGACGTTTGCAGCCAGCTTGTTAGAACGCGTAGTGGAAGAGCAGGCCAAGGGCGATCCGAGCAAGGCGGCGGATATCCGTGCTTCGCTCACGCACCGTATTGGTGTTGATCTGTCAGAGATTGTACCCGGCTCTGCCCAGGCCAACTCCCTGCGCCAGGTGCTTATGGAGCAAGGGTTATGGTCGCAGTACCTCGAAGTAGGCATTGGCCCCGACGCCGAGGTCTTTACCAAGGCCCAGCCCCTCTCGGCAGTAGGATATGGCTCCACCATCGGCCTGCATCCCAAATCGACCTGGAATAACCCTGAGCCGGAAATTGTGCTAGTGGTGTCTAGTACCGGCAAGGTACAAGGCGCAACACTGGGCAACGATGTGAACCTGCGCGATTTCGAAGGACGCAGCGCATTGCTCTTGTCCAAGGCGAAAGACAACAATGCCTCCACAGCAATCGGCCCCCTTATTCGCCTGTTCGATGAGCTCTATGGCATCGATGATGTACGCAGCGCAGTAGTCGATCTGCATATCGTTGGCGAGGACGGCTACCGGCTCGAAGGGCATAGCTCCATGTGTCAGATCAGTCGAGACCCATTGGACCTGGTCGCCCAGACGCTTAACGCCACCCATCAATATCCTGATGGTTTCGTCCTGTTCCTCGGCACGCTCTTTGCGCCTCGCCAGGACCGTGACCAGCCTGGCGGCGGCTTTACCCACAAGCTGGGCGATGTTGTTACCATCAGCACTGCTCGTCTCGGCACCCTGAGCAATCGGGTCAATACCAGCGATCAAGCAGCGCCCTGGACGTTTGGCATTCGTGCACTCATCGACAACCTGCAGCGTAGAGGATTGAGCCAGCAGGCCATTCAGCCGCGCGGAGCAGTCTGAAAACGATTGGCCGCCAGAAAGGCGGCCGAATCGTTGATCTAGCGTGCGGGACTTATTCCCACTCGATCGTTGCCGGCGGCTTGCTCGACACGTCGTAGGTTACGCGGGAGATACCATCAATCTCGTTGATGATGCGATTGGACACCTTTTCCAGCAACTCATAGGGCAGATGCGCCCAACGTGCCGTCATAAAGTCGATGGTTTCTACTGCACGCAGGGCAACAACCCAAGCGTAGCGACGGCCATCACCTACAACACCAACCGACTTGACTGGCTGGAAGACTACAAACGCCTGGCTGACCTTGTGATACCAGTCGGCTTTACGCAGCTCGGTGATAAAGATGTCGTCAGCGCGACGCAGCAGGTCGGCGTACTCCTTCTTCACCTCACCCAGAATACGTACACCCAGACCCGGCCCCGGGAAGGGGTGACGGTAGACCATGTCGTAGGGCAGGCCCAGTTCCAGACCAATCTTGCGGACTTCATCCTTGAACAGTTCGCGCAACGGCTCGACCAGCTTGAGGTTCATCTCTTCCGGCAGACCGCCCACATTGTGGTGGGATTTGATTACATGCGCCTTGCCTGTCTTGGCACCGGCCGACTCGATCACATCCGGGTAGATAGTGCCCTGAGCCAAGAATCTAATGTTGTCCAGCTTGCTGGCTTCAGAATCAAACACGTCGATAAAGGTGCGACCAATGATCTTGCGCTTCTTCTCCGGGTCGGCCTCACCTTCCAGATTGGTCAGGAAACGCTTCTCGGCGTCGACACGAATGACTTTAACGCCCATGTTCTCGGCGAACATGGCCATGACCTGATCCCCTTCATGCAGACGCAGCAGGCCGTTATCGACAAACACACAGGTCAGCTGATCGCCAATGGCTCGGTGCAAGAGCGCAGCAACTACAGAGGAGTCAACCCCGCCGGACAAACCCAGCAGCACGTTGGAATTACCAACCTGGGCACGTACCTGGGCAATGGCATCCTCCACGATATTGGAGGGAGTCCAGAGGGCTTCGCAGCCACAGATTTCGAGCAGGAAGCGCGACAGGATCCGGCCGCCCTGCTTGGTATGGGTCACTTCTGGGTGGAACTGCACGCCATACCAGCCGCGGCGTTCATCGCCCATGGCCGCAATAGCGCAGCTTGGTGTACTGGCAATGATATGAAAGCCTTCCGGCAGGTTGGACACCTTGTCGCCGTGGCTCATCCAGACGTCCAGGCCCAGCACGCCATCGTCATCAACATGGTCTTCAATACCTTGAAGCAGACGGCTCTTGCCGACCACATCGACTTTTGCATAGCCGAACTCACGAACGTTGGAACCTTCAACCCTGCCGCCCAGCTGCTCGGCCATGGTTTGCATACCGTAGCAGATACCCAGGAGCGGAACGCCTAGCTCAAAGACTGCCTTGGGCGCGCGTGGGCTGTTGGCCTCATGCACCGACTCCGGCCCGCCGGCCAGGATGATGCCTCGTGGCGCGAAGGCCCGGATATCAGCATCGTCCATATCGAAGGGATGGAGTTCGCAATAAACGCCCAGCTCACGCACGCGACGTGCGATCAGCTGAGTGTATTGGGAACCGAAATCGAGAATCAGAATACGGTGAGCGTGGATGTCTTGGGACATGGCCATTTCTCATGAGCGGTAAGAACAGACGATTCGGGGCTGTACGTGACAGCCCCGAATCTCAACATAAAGCACCCTACAACAGTCTCGTCTCGGCGATCAGCCTACGCGATAGTTAGGTGCTTCCTTGGTAATTTGCACATCGTGTACATGGGACTCAGCCATGCCAGCACCCGTGATGCGGACGAACTGAGGCTTGGTACGCATCTCTTCGATCGTGGCGCAGCCGGTATAGCCCATGGAAGCGCGCAGACCGCCCATCAACTGATGGATGATCGCTGCCAGCGGGCCCTTGTAGGGCACACGGCCTTCGATGCCTTCCGGCACCAGCTTCTCGGCGCCCGAGGCGGAATCCTGGAAATAACGATCGCTCGAGCCCTGGCTCTGCGACATCGCCCCCAGAGAACCCATGCCCCGGTAAGACTTGTAGGAGCGGCCCTGGAACAGCTCGACTTCACCCGGAGCCTCTTCCGTACCAGCAAACATCGAACCCATCATTACACAATAACCACCTGCGACGATGGCCTTGGACAAATCGCCGGAGAAGCGGATGCCACCATCAGCAATCAGCGGAACACCGGTGCCTTCCAGCGCCGCAGCCACGTTGGCGATAGCAGAAATCTGCGGAACGCCTACGCCAGCCACAATACGGGTGGTACAAATGGAGCCTGGGCCGATACCGACCTTGACTGCATCCGCGCCGGCCTCGGCCAGGGCCTTGGCCGCTTCGCCAGTGGCGATATTGCCGCCAATGACCTGAACTTGCGGGTAGGTTTGCTTAACCCAGCGTACACGCTCGATCACTCCCTTGGAGTGGCCATGAGCGGTATCCACAACAATCACATCGACGCCCGCAGCCACCAGAGCGGCAACGCGCTCGGGCGTTTCAGCACCGGTACCGACGGCGGCACCGACACGCAGGCTGCCCTGATCGTCCTTGCTGGCGTTTGGATAGGCTTTCGCCTTTTCGATGTCCTTAACGGTCATCATGCCTTTCAGGTTGAAGGCGCCATCGACGATAAGAACCTTCTCAATCCGATGCTTGTGCAACAGCTCACGCACTTCCTGCTTGTCTGCGCCTTCGCGCACAGTGACCAGACGCTCTTTCGGCGTCATCACTTCATGGACCGGAATATCCATTCGGTTTTCGAAGCGAACATCACGCGAGGTCACGATGCCAACCAGATCACCGTCTGACAGAACCGGTACGCCCGAGATGTTGTGCTGACGAGTCAGCTCGAACAGGTCACGAACAGTAGCGTTGGCTTCGATAGTGATTGGATCCTTCACTACGCCAGCCTCGAACCGCTTGACCTTGCGGACTTCAGCCGCCTGCTGGTCAATGGTCATGTTCTTGTGAATGATGCCGATACCGCCCTCTTGGGCCATGGCAATGGCGAGGCGGGAGTCGGTCACGGTATCCATCGCCGCGGATACCAGAGGAATGTTCAATTCAATTCCGCGCGTCAGGCGGGTTTTCAGGCTGACGTCTTTAGGAAGAACATCGGAATAACCGGGAATCAGGAGGACGTCGTCGAAAGTCAGGGCTTCTTGGCTGATGCGCAGCATGGCAGGGCTCCCGGGAGGGGAAAAATAAGAAGCGCGGCATTATACCTATACCACGATTAGCACTCAATGCAATGCTGACGTTAGACCTATTTCCTGCGAATAATTTTTCATTGGTCCTCACTTTTTACAGACCGCCTCGCTCGACTGTTATCAGACATATGTATTGTTAAGTGACTCGCCTTCATGAAATCATAATAATATCAATTATCATTTAGTGGTATCATGAAAGGATGTTCCGCCTTGCCATCGAAGACCCCGGCTCCCTATGTACTGGCTTTCTCTTCCGTTTTGCTGGTTCATCCGGCCATAGCAGAAACGACTGACCGGACTACGTTACCTAACATGGAAATCTCGGCGGAAGCCGACGAATCAAGTTACCTCGCAAGGGATGCTAGTACAGCCAGTAAATCAAGCGTCCCCCTTAAAGAGGAGGCGCAATCAGTCAATGTGGTAACGCCACAGGCGATTCAGGATTATCAGGTGCGTTCGCTTGATGACGCCATGAAGTTTGTTAGCGGCGTTAGTCAGGGCAATACACTAGGTAATACCAAGGATGCGCTGGTCAAGCGTGGTTTTGGCACTAACGATGATGGCTCAATTCTGCGCGACGGCGTTCGCTCGGTTGTGTCGCATAACTTCAGTGCGGCTACCGAGCGCGTCGAAGTCCTGAAAGGTCCCGCCTCGTTGCTTTATGGTGCCTTAGAGCCAGGCGGGCTGATCAATGTTGTTAGCAAACAACCGCAGTACGTACAAAGCACAACGATTAGCGGCTCGGCTTACAGTGAAGGCGGCGGCAGTCTTACCGTGGATACGACCGGCCCGCTGGGTGACACTGGCCTGGCTTACCGCCTGATTGCCGAGCGGCAGAGCGAGGATTACTGGCGTAATTATGGTATCGATCAGCACACGCTTATCGCGCCCTCACTGACCTGGACAGGCGAACGCGCCAGCCTGACCTTGGCCTATGAATATAATGATTACACCAGCCCGTTCGATCGTGGCACCGTATTTGTAGATGGTCATCCAGCCAATGTCAGCTACGACAAACGCCTTGATGAAGAGTGGGCCAAGACCACTGGGATCAGCGAAACCGCTACTGCACGGTTCGAATACCAACTCAGCGACACGTGGAAAACCCGCCTGACCTATGGCTGGAACAATGACCGCTACAGCCTTGCCATTGCCCAGCCTAGCTCATTGTCCAGTACAGGCGTCTTGCGCCGCCAGGCCAATGGTGGTCATTACGATTACGAGACCCGCTATGCCAGCTGGGATTTCATCGGCCAACAGGACTTTCTGGGACAACGCCATGATCTTCTCATCGGAGCGGAGCAGGAAGACTCAGATAAGTACCGCGGCAAGACCTACCGCAATACTGCCCAGGCCGGCTTCAACATTTATTCGCCCACTTACGGCAGCCTGGCCGAGCCGAGCGTAATCAGCACAACCACTAGCAATTTATCTAACCAGTTAACGTCCACTTCGCTTTATATCAAGGACAACTGGCACCTGAACGACCGCTGGATTCTGGTCCTGGGCGGACGCCAGCAGCACTACGATCAGTATAGTGCACAAGGGCTGGGCAGCAGCCGCACGGTAAACCGCGACGATAACGGCGATACCTTCCTGCCATTTGCCGGCTTGGTCTTCAAGGTCAATGATGCGCTGTCGCTGTATGGCAACTACAGCCGCTCGTTCGTACCCAACGAAACGGTAGACGACGACGGGAAGACCTTTGATCCCGAGGAAGGTCGCAGCTTTGAGATCGGCGCCAAGTACGATATCTCACCAAACCTCAGCGCCAACCTTGCATTGTTCGACATTGAAAAGAAAAACGTCGTGACGACCTCTACCATAGATGGGGTAAGTGTATCCGATGCGGCCGGCAAGGTTGGCTCTCGAGGATTGGAGCTGGACGTGACCGGACGCCTTGCCGAGCGCTGGAACCTGATCGGAACCTATGCCTATACCCATACGGAGATTCTTGATGATCCTGACAATGAAGGGAATCGACTGAGTCAGGCACCCAAGCAAACGGCCAGCCTTTACCTTTCGCATCACCTCGCCATTCCTTCGGGGCTGGGCAACTGGCATGTCGGGGCGGGCGCACGCTATGTCGGCGAGCGCGCCGGCGACAATGCCAACAGTTTCTGGATGAGCAGCTATACCGTCGCCGATGCCTTTGTGCGCTGGGAGCATCCAGTAGCCGGCTACAAGACCCAGGTGCAATTAAATGTGGATAATCTGTTTGACAAGCATTACTACCCATCCAGCACCGGTAGCGAACTGCAAGTCAATGTTGGTGAACCTCGTACGGCCAGGATCAGCGCCAGCGTGACGTTCTGACAGGCTAGGCGCTACGCAGATCTTGTGCTCAACTGTCAGTACAAGAATACTGCGGAGCGCCGCCATGCATATTGTCATCCCTGATGACTATCAACACGTGGTCGAAACCCTGGACTGTTTTTCCTTACTTCAACGTGCCGGGCATACCGTCACGGTCTATCACGACGCAGGGCAAGAACCCAGTGTCCTGATCGAACGCTTTCGCGAGGCGGATGCCCTGGTACTTACCCGGGAACGGACCCGAATCGATGACGATTTGCTGTCGCACCTGCCTCAACTCAAACTAGTCAGCCAAACCGGCAAAGCCACCCAACATTTGGATATTGCTGCCTGTACCCGGCACGGTGTCGCCGTCGTGGAAGGCACCGGCTCGCCCATTGCAGCCGCTGAGCTGACCTGGGCCTTGATTCTCATGGCGCGACGCAAACTTAAACCGGCCATCGATGCGTTTTATGCCGGTGGTTGGCAGGTCAATCTGGGAGAGCGCCTGAACGGGCAAATACTGGGTATCTGGGGATATGGCAAGATTGGCAAGCTGCTCGCACGCTATGGCCACGCGTTCGGCATGACCGTCCTGATCTGGGGCAGCGAGGCCTCCCGAAAGGCCGCAGCTGCTGATGGGTATCGCGCAGCAGATAGCAAGGAAGCCTTTTTTGCCGAAACGGATGTGTTGAGCCTGAATCTGCGCTACTCAGACAAGACCCGCCATATCGTACGGCGCGAGGACCTGGCCCGGATGAAACCGTCGGCATTACTGGTCAATACGGCGCGGGCTGGTCTGATTGAACCGGGCGCGCTGCTGATGGCAGTCGAGACTGGGCACCCTGGTTATGCAGCGGTAGATGTTTATGAGGAAGAACCTCTCTCCCCCGGCCATCCATTACTGGCCCACCCTCGTATATTGTGCACGCCGCATCTAGGGTATGTAGAAAAGCACAGCTACGAGCTGTACTTTGGCGAGGCCTTTGCCAACCTTGTAGCCTTCTTTTCCGGCGAGCCGGTCAATGTGGCGAATCCAGAGGTCCTGGGTCGCTAGCGCGCAGGCCATGGCAGGCTTATGATGCCTGCCATGCTTACCAATCCTTTTCAACGTCTCGGCCTCGACCGTGAGGTCTTAACCGTCAGCCAGCTCAACGGGCGCGCCCGGGTGTTGCTGGAAGACATCTTTGCGCAGGTCTGGGTAGAGGGTGAAATCTCCAACCTGGCTCGACCGGCGTCCGGCCATGTTTATTTCACGCTTAAGGACAAGGACGCTCAGATACGGTGCGCCCTCTTCCGGCAGAATGCCTTGCGTGTACGCCATCTCTTAAAAGATGGCCTGGCAGTAAAAGTGCGCGGCAAAGTCTCGTTGTTTGAGGGGCGTGGCGACTATCAGCTGATTCTCGAAACGCTGGAGCCCGCCGGTGACGGCGTGCTGCGTCAGGCTTTCGACGCACTAAAGCAAAAGCTTCTCGACGAAGGCCTCTTCGCGCAAGAGCGCAAAAAGAAGCTGCCGAGCCACCCGTGCCGCGTCGGCATCGTTACATCACCAACTGGTGCCGTAATCCGAGATATCGTGAGCGTGTTCAAGCGTCGTGCGCCGCATATTGAACTGACTCTGATCCCAACTGCTGTTCAGGGACGCGAGGCGACGGCACAAATTGTTCGTGCCTTGCAAACAGCCGATACCCAAGGTTTCGACGCGGTAATTCTGGCCCGTGGTGGCGGCTCGCTGGAGGATCTGTGGTGCTTCAACGAAGAACCTGTAGCACGCGCCCTGGCCACTTGCCAAACACCGGTAGTGAGTGCCGTTGGCCATGAAACTGATGTGTCTATTGCAGATTTTGTCGCCGATGTGCGTGCGCCGACTCCGTCAGCCGCAGCCGAATTGCTGGCGCCACACACCGGCGATTTGCAACAGCGTCTGGAGGTCCTGTACCGCCGCCTGGTGATTCGCATGGGCGAGCGGTTGAGCCGCGACCGTCTGCGTCTGGAGTCCTATTCGCGCCAGCTTAAGCATCCCGGTGAGCGCCTGCGCCAGCAGATCCAGCGGGTCGACGACTTGGATATGCGTTTGCGCAGGGCCTTTGTTATTGGAATGAATACTCGGCGTGATCGCCTAGCACACGCCGAGACTCGATTGGCAAGCCAGCATCCGGGCCGCCAGATTGCCCTGTTGCGTCAGCGTCTGGAACATATGGCGCAACAGCTGCCGCGCTCGATGGAGCGCCAGCTCAAGGAGCGTCGTCAGCACTTGGCTACGCAGGTGCAAACCCTGCATATCGTCAGTCCACTGGCCACGCTGGGCCGTGGCTATAGCATCCTGCTCGATGAACGAGGGCAGGCCATCCGCTCCGCTGGACAGACGCGTAATGGCCAACGGCTGAAGGCGCGCCTGGGCGAAGGTGAGTTAGATGTGCGAGTAGAAGACAACCATCAGGAGCCCGTCACACTCTCGCTGCTGGACTGAGCGATATGGGCTGAGATGATCAACAGGCGCGCTCGAAAAAGGTTTCGACCTGCACACGGGCGCTGATCCCCTCAACATAACGACGTACCGAGTCCGGCCAGCTTAGACCAGCCGCGGCACTGAAGCCACGCAGGATGGGAAACAGATTGACGTCGTCCAGGGTCAATTGCGGGCGGATCGCACATCTCGGTCAGCAGTCTGAACTGCGGCTTCATCGCCCCCATTACTACCTCAGAGCGGATCAGAGCTGCGTTGAAGTCACCTATGATCCGGCTTTTCTTATGCACGAACAGGGCATGCGCTTCTGGCGAGGCCAATTCTTTCAGGCCGATCCGTGCCCAGCGAGGATAGCCCAGAACCTGATACGACTCCATGATCGACTCAATCCAAGCCATCAGTGGTTGCGATTGGGTTTCGGCGATCAATAGCCCGCCCGATAAATGATCGAGATAACGAACAATCATCAAGCTCTCCGACATTGCCAGACCGTCATCCTTGACCAGAATCGGCACAGCCTTCTTGCCTACCAGCCGTTGTGGCGTCACCTCGTCGTCATACAGCAGGACCTGTTGCTCAATGTCGAGGCGCTTAAGGCCCAGCACCATTCTGACTTTGGTACTGAAGGGGCAATGTTCGTAGTAATAGAGCTTCATGGGCCTGTCCTCCTGGAACCCCACGATTAATTCTAGAAGGGGCTACGCGGTTCAGCGATACCAATTTGCCTCTTTCCCAAACATCGACGAGGATGAAGAGACATCTCACGCCGATTGGATCCTATGTCTCGCTTCATACTTCTATTCGTTATGCTCTGCCTTTCCGTTAACGTTCACGCCGAAGGCTTTATCACACGTTTATTGAACAAGCCCGTACCGGGAGGAGTCGCGGTTGTGCCACTCGGCAACGATCCCTCCGCACCCAAGGTGACTTATCAGGGCAAGCCTGTTCTGGTCGTAAAAGAGGAAGGTGTTCGCTGGATCGCCATTGTGGGCATCCCTTTGAGCGCCAAGCCTGGCAGCCAGACGTTGAAGGTTACCGCTGGGCGCGGAAACCATACCGCAACGTTTACAGTGGAAGATCGTCGCTACAAAGAACAGCACATCACGCTCAAGAACGAGCGTCAGGTCAATCCCAACCCGGACGACCTGAAACGCATCGAACGGGAGCTGGCAGAACAGACCCAGGCCTATCGGATTTTCTCACCCGGTACACCCAGCAATCTGCTCCTCGATAAGCCGGTCGATGGTCGTCTATCCAGCCCTTTCGGCCTGCGTCGCTTCTTTAATGGTCAGGAACGCAATCCGCATTCCGGTCTGGACTTTGCCGTGCCGGCCGGTACGCCAATCAAGGCACCAGCCGCGGGCAAGGTCATTCTGGTCGGCGATTACTTCTTTAATGGCCGTACGGTTTTTCTGGATCATGGGCAGGGCTTCATCAGCATGTTCTGCCATCTATCCAAGGTCGATGTAAAGCTCGGCCAGGAAGTACCTCGCGGTGGCGCGGTCGGGCGAGTTGGATCGACTGGCCGGGCGACGGGTCCGCATCTGCATTGGAATATCAGCCTGAACGATGCCCGGGTCGACCCGGCGATCTTTATTGGGGCCTATAAGCCCTGAACCTTATTGCGATAGAAGCACTATCCCACATGACGACGGGTCATCCTGCCGTCATCGGCATAGTGCCTCGCATGGGATACCATCACGGTTACCGTCGATTTTCGTGTTACCGCAGTGTTGCAACTGGTACTTCGCTTCAGCGCAACTCGACATAGCCTTGCATGCCTTGAGCGCTGAACAATTGAACACATCGGCCGCTTCCGTCTCGTCTTTGACCGGTGGCGTGTAAGTTGCTGTACCCTCGCGCTGCGCCTGGCGTTTATCGCGGTCAGCCTTGCGCCATTCCCAAGGCGGCATCCGTTCAGCCTCTGGCAAGGCCCATAGCCCGCGCTTGGCAGCCTTAGCCTCGGCTTCAAGGTTAAGCAGCGACTTGTCCTTCAGATACTGCCGATACACCCAGGCGGAGCCGGATTTAACCTGCTCGGCATTCACATCAGTCTTGCCCTGGTATACCCGGGCCACTTTACGCCCATAGCGGTCCGTGTCCTGTACGGTCAGGCGCACATCCTTGCCAAACACCAGCGCCGATAACGACTGTTGCGCACGGGTACCATACGGCTGTTTGGTCTCGGGCGTATCGATTTCACCCAGACGAACCTTGAGCTGCTTTTTCTGTGCGGTCAGGCAGGTCAGGGTATCGCCATCATGCACTCCCACTACACGGCACTCTAGAGTCTGGTTTTGCGCACTGGCTAGCCAGGGGACAAGTATCAAGGCAGCGGTTGCGATCAAGCGTTTCACTCTGTGGCTCCTGTAGACGGATGGGATTGGAAGGGTCGATGCCCTTCGGGAAGAGGCGGCTGTGGAGCCGTCATTAGCGGTCCAGCGGTATTAACTTGTATAGCTCGCCGATAGGGCAGCGCTCTTGAGCGCCTGCCAGATTGTTCGACACGATAACATCGCCACGGCTCAAGCCTGCCCCGCGAGAGGTATAACCGATCCGGTTATCGCTGTTCAGGTTAGTGCATGGCTGAATGAATTCGAGAAGATAGGCACGACCCAGGCCAGTACCCAAAGCAATATGACGATGATCCAGGTAACTCCAGCCGGAAAGGTCAAACCCCATGATGGTCCGGACTGGCTCCCCTTGCGTATATCCCAAGCGACGGAGCTTGCCTTCAAGCGATGTGGGCGGGCCAAAGGGGGTAGCGCATGCGGCGAGCAACATAGTCAGGCCGAGAAGAAAAACAGTCCGTAGCGTGTGCATAGATATCCGGCGCGTAAGTAGCGATAGAAAATAGGAAAACCGTACGCCAGGTAGATTCCATTTCGCCTGCAGAATAGGCAAACCGCTCTACCTGGACGTTATGAATCTTCTCATTCACGGGCACTCAAGGCTTCGCTAAGCTCGATCAGATGAGTCAGGCCAGCCTTCAGTGCAGCCACTGTATCGGACTCAAGCGGCAATGTACGTTTCATTGCCGCCGGCACATCACGAGCAACCTCACGTAATGCTTTCCCCGCTTCGGTCAAGGTAACGGCCACGCAGCGCTCATCTTCTGCCAGCCGCGCCCGAGAGACCAAGCCCGCCGTTTCGAGACGCTTGACTAGTGGCGTCAGGGTGCCAGTGTCCAGGCGAAGACGCTTGCCGATTTCGGTCACCTTCAAGCCGTCTCTTTCCCACAGAACTAGCATGACCAAGTACTGCGGATAGGTTAGCCCCAGCGGCTCCAGCAATGGCCGGTAAGCACGAACCGTCGCGTTGGCCGCGGCATAAAGCGGAAAACACAGTTGTTCGTCGAGAGAAAGCGCACTTGTGGAGCCTTTTTCGCTTTCGTGTATCGAATAAGACATGAAGACCTCGATGAAACGGTAGCCGCTACCTTGCGACGCCCCGCCTCTTGCTTAAATACATCACTCGCAATTATATTGAACGCAATATAACAGCAAATTTCTAAGGCCTACTCGTGTAGAGGCCTTTCCTTCCTGGAGAACATGCCCGATGGCTGATCTGTTTAGCGAATTGAAACTCAAAGATATCACCCTGCGTAACCGTATGGCCGTTTCCCCCATGTGCCAGTACATGGCTCAGGACGGCATGCCCAACGAATGGCATTTCCAAAATTATGCCTCGCGTGCCACAGGCGGTGCAGGCCTGATTATCGTCGAAGCAAGCGCCGTGTCCCCTGAAGGCCGTATTACTCCGTCAGACTTGGGTATCTGGAACGATGAACAGGCTGAAGCCTACAAGCCTATTGTCAATTTCATTAAATCCACTGGCGCGGTTGCTGGTATCCAAATCGCGCACGCAGGCCGTAAAGCAAGCGCCAATCGTCCCTGGGAAGGCGACGACCACCTGCCTGAAGATCACCCCCTGGCGTGGGAGACCATCGGCCCATCCGATAATGCCTTTGGTGCACACCTGCCCCGCTCCCCCAAGGCCATGACGGTGGACGATATCCACCGGGTCACGGCAGACTTCGTCGCTGCGGCCAAGCGCGCCCTGGCGGCCGGATTCCAACTATTGGAGCTGCACTTCGCCCACGGTTATTTGGCCCAGAGCTTTTTCTCTCCTCTGGCTAACAAGCGTACCGATGAGTACGGTGGCAATTTCGAAGGCCGCGCCCGCTTCCTGCTGGAAACATTTCATGCCGTACGTAAAGTATGGCCGGAAAATCTACCGCTGATCGTACGCCTGGGCGTGACGGACTTCGTTGAAGGTGATCAGGGTATAGACGAATCCATCGAACTGATTCGCCGCTTCAAGGAAGGCGGCATGGACTTGATCGACGTCAGCATGGGCTTCAACACACCGGACGTTTCCAACGTACCGTGGGGCAAGCCAGGCTTCATGGGTGAGCAAGCCAAGCAGATTACCGATGCAGTGGGTGTGCTGACTTCTATTAGCTGGTCGATTCGCGAGCCACAGGATGCCAACGAGCTGATCACCAGCGGTCAAACTGACCTGATTATGCTTGGCAAGGCCGTATTGGGCGACCCCTTCTGGCCTTACCATGCTGCTATCGCATTGGGCCGCGAAAATCCTCAGGACCTTCTGCCTCCCCCCTATGCCGCTTGGTTGAAGCGTCGCTGATACAGCAGGCTTTGCTTGAAAAGGCGCCGCTTACCCGGCGCCTTTTCTTTGCGCTAGGCTGAAAGCAATCCCAGCCAGTCGGAGCCGTCATGATCGTTCTTCATCACCTTGAAAACTCTCGCTCGCAACGCATCCTCTGGCTGCTTGAAGAGCTGGGCCTCGATTATGAAATCAAACGCTATGAGCGCGACCCCAAAACGTTGCTAGCACCAAAAGAACTTCGTGCAGTTCATCCACTGGGCAAGTCCCCTGTTATTACAGACGGTCCACAAACGTTGGCCGAATCTGGGGCCATTATCGACTACCTGACCCGCCGCTATGGCTCACACCTGATGCCATCTGCCGACTCGCCTGACGCTATGCGTTATACCTACTGGCTGCATTACGCCGAGGGTTCCGCCATGCCGCCGCTATTGCTCAAGTTGGTATTCGAACGGGTCCGCTCCGGCCCGATGCCGTTTTTCGCCAAGCCCATTGCTCGAGGTCTGTGCGATCAAGTAATACGTGTTTTTATCCAGCCACAGCTCGATCGCCATCTCGACTATCTGGAAAGCGAATTAAGTACGCGCGAATGGTTTGCTGGCGATCACTTCACCGCAGCCGATATCCAGATGAGCTTTCCGCTAGAGACCGCCGCGTCTCGAGCCGGATTGAATGCCAACCGCTCCAACCTTATGGCCTTTTTGGAGCGCATTCATGCCCGCCCGGCCTACCAGCGTGCGCTGGGAAAAGGCGGTCCGTATGCCTATGCCTCGGAAAAACGGGAAACAAATACGTTGTAATACGTACAACCGCGAATCTCATTCAGATACGCCGCGTCCAAGCGACTACGGCTGACGCATCGGCATTTGATCAATCGTTGTAAAAATCTCTGCAGGGTTGATACCCCCACGCTGAACAATCTTCTTGCCGCCGTCTTTGCCAACCAGGATAACCAGGGCCTGATCTTCAGGGCGCTCCCTCAGCGCCCTTACCAGGGCCTCGGTCTGCGCCGGCGTGAGCGGCTTATCATTGCGGTCGCCCGTATCACCCACCACGGTATACAACACCATGTCTCGTTCTACGAATGCCTCTCGATTACGGGGCTCCTCCAGCGCCGTCTTCAACTGGACGAGTACCGGATCGTTCGCAGACTTCGCCAGGATAATAAGTGGCCGCGTTTGCCAACGCTCTGCCAGTAGCGGATTGTCCTCTTCGGCAGCCAGTGCAACGCTGGAAAACCCCGCCATTACTATCAGGGCACAGGCAGTTAAAGATTTAGGCATGCACGCCTCCTTTTAGCGATCAGACAGGACGCCCATAGACGTCATCTCTATAGCGACCTGTCCGATAGGCAAAAAAATCACCTGCTACACCTTTTGCAATACAGCGCTGATCTCACCGCTCAATCGCCAGCGCCACGCCCTGCCCGCCACCAATGCACAGCGTTGCCAAACCTTTATGTCCATCACGGCGAATCAGCTCGTATAATAAACTGACTGCTACACGTGCGCCCGAGGCACCGATCGGATGGCCCAAGGCAATAGCACCACCATTGACATTGACCTTGTCCCAATCCCAGCCCAGCTCCTGGCCGACTGACAACGCCTGTGCGGCAAACGCTTCATTAGCCTCAATCAGGTCCAGCTCATCCAGGCTCCAGCTCGCCTTTTCCAAACAGCGGCGCGTTGCCGATACAGGGCCGATCCCCATGATTGAAGGATCTACTCCCGCACTGGCGTAGGCCCTGATACGAGCCAGTACCGGTACGCCCAGCGCAGCGGCCTTTTCGGCACTCATTAACAAGACGGCGGCGGCTCCATCATTGATACTGGACGCATTGCCTGCCGTGACCGTACCGTCCGGCTTGAATGCTGGCTTGAGCTTGGCCAGCGCCTCAGCTGTCGTGCCGGCACGCGGCTGCTCATCGATGTCGAACACCAAGGGATCACCCTTGCGCTGCGGGATAAGGATCGGCGTGATCTGTTCCTTGAAATACCCAGCCTCAAGGGCAGCGGTTGCTTTTTGCTGCGAGGCGGCAGCAAAGGTGTCTTGCGCCTCACGGCTGATCCCATATTTTTCAACCAGATTTTCTGCAGTGATGCCCATGTGATAGTTGTTAAAGATGTCCCAAAGACCATCCTGAATCATTGAATCGACCAGCTCGGCATGTCCCATGCGTAGTCCAGTACGGGCTTTGGGTAATACATAGGGAGTCAGACTCATACTCTCCATCCCTCCCGCCACGACGACCTCAGCATCACCACAGTAGATCGCCTGAGCAGCCAAGTGCAGCGCCTTTAAGCCTGAGCCACAAACCTTGTTGATCGTCATAGCTGGAACCGACGAGGGTAGCCCCGCCTTGATGGACGCCTGGCGTGCCGTGTTCTGGCCGAGCCCAGCCGTCAGCACATGTCCCATGATGACTTCGCCGACCTGCTCTGGAGCAACACTGGTTTTCTCCAACACAGCCTTGATAACGGCTGCGCCCAACTCGACTGCGGGCACTGTGGCCAGCCCGCCTTGAAAACTTCCAATAGCCGTCCGGGTGGCAGCCACGATCACTACATCTCGCATTGTTATTCTCCTAGAAGACGTGACACGGCATGCTGCGCTTCGCTTACAACGGCCTACTGCTTTCCAGGGGTAAATAAGCGGAGCGCATTAACCCGGTAGCTTATGTAATAACCGAGCAGCCGGTAGCCTCCTGAAGCGCCTCAAACGTAACCCCGTCAGCAAGCTCGACCAACTTCAGCCCCTGCTCGGTCACATCCAATACGCCAAGGTCTGTAATAATCCGGTTGACCACACCTACACCGGTCAGGGGCAGGTCGCAAACAGGCAGGATCTTGTGTGCGCCTTTGGCCGTGTGTTCCATCAGTACAACCACTCGCTTGACTCCTGCGACGAGATCCATCGCCCCGCCCATGCCTTTAACCATCTTGCCTGGGATCATCCAATTAGCCAGGTCGCCTTTTTCCGAAACCTGCATTGCGCCAAGAATGGCCAAATTGATATGCCCACCGCGAATCATGGCAAAACTCAAGGCACTGTCGAAATAACTGCTGCCCGGCAAGGCCGTTACGGTCTGCTTTCCCGCATTGATCAGATCTGGATCGATGGTTTTTTCAGTCGGGAACGGGCCGATACCCAATAGACCATTCTCGGATTGCAGCCAGACATCCATCCCCTCAGGAATGTAGTTGGCTACCAATGTGGGTAGGCCAATCCCAAGGTTGACATAAAAGCCGTCCTGCAATTCTTTGGCGGCGCGCTGCGCCATCTGCTCACGAGTCCAGGCCATGATTAATTGCCCTCCGACAAGGTGCGTTTTTCTATACGCTTCTCAGGCGTAGCATTAACGACTAGGCGCTGTACGAAAATGCCCGGCAGATGGACTTCATCTGGGTCCAACTCACCGGTCTCGACCAACTGCTCTACTTCGGCAATACACAGCTTGCCAGCCATGGCGGCCAGCGGATTGAAATTGCGCGCCGTCTTGTTGAAGATGAGATTGCCTGCCTTATCGGCCTTGAGTGCTTTGACCAGGGCGACATCTGCAACGAGTGAGCGCTCCATGACGTAATGCTCACCATCGAACTCGCGTGTCTCTTTGCCCTCGGCCACTTGAGTCCCGTAACCTGTACGTGTGAAGAAGGCAGGAATACCCGAGCCTCCTGCCCGCAATTTTTCAGCAAGTGTCCCTTGGGGCGTGAACTCCAGCTCAAGCTCGCCGGAAAGGTATTGCCGCTCAAATTCCTTATTTTCACCCACATAGGAAGAAACCATTTTCTTGATCTGACGAGTTTCGAGCAGAAGCCCCAGACCGAAACCGTCCACGCCCGCATTGTTACTGATCACAGTCAGCTCGCGTTTGCCTGTATCACGCAGGGCTACGATAAGCGCTTCGGGAATACCGCATAGGCCGAAACCGCCGACCGCCAGAGTCATGCCGTCCTGCACTACCCCTTCCAGGGCATGGGCGGCGCTGGGATAAAGCTTGTTCATGGCTTACCTCTTATCGTTATTGTGGATTAACGGGCCAACCAGCCCCCATCAATGTTCCAAGCCGCACCGCGTACCTGCGCGGCCGCCTCAGTGCACAAAAAGGTGGTCAGCTCACCCAACTGCGCTGGCGTCACGAACTCCAGAGAAGGCTGTTTTTCCTCCAGCAACTCCCGACGCGCGCGCTCCAGATCACCGTCTCCCACTGCACGCGCATCAATTTGTTGCTGCACGAGAGGAGTCAACACCCAACCAGGGCACAAGGCATTACACGTTATGTTGCAGTCTGCGGTTTCCAAAGCCACTACCTTGGTTAGGCCAACCACCCCATGCTTGGCGGCTACATAAGCGGATTTCTGTGCTGACCCTACCAAACCATGCACAGAGGCAATATTGACGATACGGCCCCATCCCCGTTCGCGCATCCCTGGCAACGCCAGGCGCGTCGCATGAAAAACGGAAGACAGATTGATGGCGATGATTGCGTCCCATTTCTCTATCGGAAAGCTTTCTACTGGAGCAACGTGCTGGATACCGGCGTTATTGACCAGAATATCTACCCCTCCGAACTCTCGTTCAGCATAGGCAAACAGGTCAGCAATTTGCTCCGGCTGGGACAAGTCTGCCGCGTGATACCCCACACGCCCGCCCGCCTCACCGACCTGCGCCTTGGGTGCCTCGCTGTCGCCAAAACCATTAAGAATCAGATCACACCCGGCCTGAGCCAGACGGGTAGCAATTCCCAGACCGATACCGCTGGTGGAGCCGGTCACCAGGGCAGTCTTACCTTTCAGTTCCATAGCTTCTTTCCTCTACGGGGATACCTGTGGTGTAGGAGATGGACGGCACACCGCTGCAATGATTTTTCCTTATCCAGCCTAGACGCTTTCCTGAAGACATAACCGTCCCGTATCCCCGTATCGGCCGTACAGGGATAAAAAGACTGGAACATAAAGAAGAAATACGCGCACGCGCGGAGCGCAGGAAGAGCAGAAAGATAGAAAAACCAAACGTCAGAAGATCTTGCCGTTTCTGCATGGCAGCTGGCCAGAAACGGCTATAGACGTGAGTAAAGGCCCGGGCCGTCAATGCATTACCTAAGGGGGCAGGCACCCACAAATCCGATACCAAGCGGGCATTCGTTACCTTCATGACTTTCTCCTCACCTGTCCATTTCAGCGGCAAGCGGCTTGTTGTTCTTCTAAAACGGAGACCGTACAGGTTATGTAGCGAAACTCATGCCACAGCTAATTTCCTTTAAAACAAGGGCTAGCAAGGCACTTGGCCCCATTAATTCTCTATTCAGAGACGCATTCCTTCCAATATGTCTCTAAATCGGGACATGTCTCTTTTTCAAGACAAAACATTGAGTGCTGCCATTTTCTTGTAGAACGTCGAACGGCCTAGTCCCAGACGGCGTGCCGCCTCATCTACTTCTCCAGAGCAGGCTGCCAGGGTTTCCATGATGAAGCTCCGCTCGAATTCCTGGCGGGCAGCCATAAAAGTCGTGGTCCTTGTTACCGTCGCTTCTCGTACCGGTTGAGGCTCAGGCTTCGGCAAAGGCACTGATCGCCCAAGCGCCGACGCAATAGTTGCAGCCCCTATCACCGTTTCGTCGCTGAGCAGAGCGGCACGTTCCAGCACATTCCGGAGTTCACGCACATTGCCCGGCCAGTCGTAACACGCCAATAAGGCCAGAGCCTGGTCATCTAATTCACGCGGGGCGTGTCCTTCAGTCAGCAGACTGTCCAGGATCGCCTCGCACAACGATGACATATCTTCGCTCCGCTCACGCAGAGGCGGCACGTGGAGCGGTAATACGTTCAACCGGTAATACAGGTCGGCACGAAAGGTACCGTCACTGATCATGGCCTCAAGATTGCGCGAAGTAGCAGCAATCAGGCGAACGTCACAACGCAGCACTTGATTCGAGCCGAGCGGTTCGAACTCCTTTTCTTGTAAGACCCGAAGTAGCTTGGCCTGCAAGCTCAAAGGCATATCCCCAACTTCGTCCAAGAACAGGGTGCCGCCCTGAGCAATCTGCAACTTGCCCGGACGCGCCTTACGGTCAGCTCCTGTAAAGGCCCCTGGCGCTGTTCCAAAAAACTCTGCTTCTAACAGAGGCTCTGGAATAGCCGCCGCATTAATGCTTACGAATGGCTTGTTTGCTCGGGGCGATGCGGCGTGGATGGCATGAGCCAGCAGCTCCTTACCTGTCCCGGTTTCACCAAGCAGCAACACGGAGGAGTCGACCGTGGCGGCCCTACGTGCCCGGCGCTTGACCTCTTGGCAGGCAGGTCCGCTCCCCACAAAGTGAGCAAAGCTGTATTTGGCTTGGCGTGCGTTCTGCAAGGATCGACGCGTTGAAGCCAACTCCTCCTGCATCCGTAAAAAGCGAGTCACTACAGGAGCCAGCGTGCGCAACTCGTCAAACAGTGCAAACCCAATCGCACCAATCACGGTACCGCTATCGTCATGGATAGGCAGACGCATCACTACGAGAGGCCCTTTTGGCGTATCGAGCAGATCCAGCAAGATCGGCTGCCCGGTCGTCACGACTTCACGTAGCAGACTCGCCGGGATCACTTCCTCACAGATACGCCCAATGGCCGACTGGGCATCAGGCAAACCCAGGCGGCGGGCATAACGTTCATTCATCCAGACAATCCGCAAATCGCGGTCTACGATTACCGTTCCTTCGCTGCTCTGCTCAATACTTTCAAACAGGGATCGAATCGCCCGCAAGCTGATCTGCCGATAATCGCTCAGGTCATTGGCCATCGTCATGTTGGTATCCATGGTGGCTTCAAGGTCGTAAGGCATGGCGTAATTGATAGGCACGCCGCTTTGCAATACGCACCTTACGCTCCTCGTCCCAGACATAATGCCCCTCTCCGCTACGTAGCCCAGTCTTTCCCTGTACAACCTGCTCACGCAAGACCTCAAGCGACGTCTCGTCTTTAGCCAAAACGGGCAGCAAATGACTGGCGATGTCGAGAAAAGTGTCGAGCCCTCCCATGTCGGCCACCTCAAGTGGGCCAACCATGGCATAGCGGCGCCCCAGCGAAGCACGCATCACCCGGTCGACATCTTCTGCCGTTGCTGCGCCGCTCTGAACAATAGCCAGAGCCTCGCGCAACAGAGCGAACTGAAGCCGGTTACCGATGAATCCCGGAATGGCTTTCTTGAGAAGCACGACTTCCAGCCCCATAACCTGCAACCGCTCTTGCAGGCGCTTTACTGTCTGGGGCATCGTCTGCGAGCCCGGCACGATTTCAACAAGAGGAATCAAGTGGGGTGGATTCCAGAAATGGGCAATTAACAAACGCTCGGGATGTTTCATTCCCTGTGCCAGCTGATCAGGCGGGAAACCACTCGTATTGCTGGCAATAAGGGCTTCGCTTCCTATTACCGCTTCCAGCTCCGTATAAAGTGCCTGCTTGAGCGCAAGCCGCTCGGGTATGGCCTCAACCACCAGATCCGCCCCGGCAAGGTCTGCCAGCGCCTCGGTTGCCCTGATGCGAGCCACAGTAGCTCTTGTATCGCCCGGATTAAACTGATCTGCTGTGCAGGAGCTCTGCCAGAATGTTATGTGCGATAGTAGGTACATTCGCCAGACGCTCGGCCGAGACATCTCTTATCCATACCTGGTGGCCGTAGCGAGCGAAATGTGTAGCGGTCCCTACGCCCATAAGACCGGCGCCAAGAATGGCAATGCGAGGCACATGCATGAGGGTGATCCTTATTGGCCTGCCGAAGCAAACAGTCTGCAACCCGATCAGGTCGGCCAGCAAGCCCAGGATACTAAGGCCCCAAGATCAAGCGTCTCAAGTTAAGTGACGGAGCGCTTATAACAGCGCGAAATCGTCCACGTCTCGATAGGCGGGGAAAGCATCGCGATAACGCGACAATGTTTCTGCTGACAAGGCTACGGTAAATACGCCTGTATTTTCCTTCGCCTCCAGCAACGCCTCACCCTGGAAATCCAGAACCTGGCTATCGCCACTGTAGACAACACCTCGACCATCTTCGCCAATACGATTTACCGCGGCTACATAACACAAATTTTCAATGGCCCGTGCTGGCAGCAAGCGGTTCCAGTGGTTACGCCGGGCTGCTGGCCAGTTAGCCGTATAGAGCAACAGATCGGTCTTTACCGGATCACGACTCCAGACCGGAAAGCGCAGGTCATAGCAGATCAGCGGTCGAATCCGCCATCCCTTGAGCTCGAATACAGCCTGCTCCTTTCCGGCCGTATAATGCTCATGCTCCCCCGCCATACGGAACAGATGACGCTTATCGTAATGCGAAAGCGTTCCATCCGGACGCGCCCATAGCAAGCGATTGCGATAATGCCCTTCTGCATCACGTACGATGAAGCTTCCTGTCACCACGGCATCCAGTAACGAGGCTTGCTCACGCATCCAGGCGTAGGTTCGCCCGCCCTCCTCTTCAGCCAACAAGGCGGAATCCATGGAAAAGCCTGTGGTAAACATTTCAGGTAGAACGATCAGGTCAGCGCCTTTCGCCTGCTGCAACAAGGCCGTAAAACGGTCACGGTTGGCCGAGGCATCATGCCAGACCAGGCTGGCTTGGATGAGCGCTATATTCAAATCAGGTCGTAAGCTTAAATCGCGCACAGTTTCTCCGCTGCCCGGCGCAGCGTCTCCTCTCGTTTGGCGAAACAGAAACGTACCAGGCGCAAGCCCTGGGGTAGCTGCTGATAGAACACTGAGATTGGGATCGCAGCCACACCGTGCTCACGTGTCAGCCATTCGACCATTTCAACGTCACTTAGATCGTCACGAATTGCAGAATAATCGGCCAGCTGAAAATAGGTTCCAGCTGTACGGGTAAAATCGAAGCGGGACGAACTCATCAGATCACAAAACAAATCACGCTTGCTCTGGTAAAAAGCAGGAAGCTCGGTGACATGTTCCGGGTGCGCTGCCATGAAATCAGCCAAGGCCCATTGCAGCGGCGTCACGCTACAAAAGCTCACATACTGGTGTACTTTACGTAATTCCGTTGAAAGCGCAGGCGGCGCGATAGCATAGCCTGTCTTCCAGCCGGTCACATGATAGGTCTTACCAAACGAACTCACTACAAAAGCACGGGCATATAGCTCTTCGTGGGAGAGTACGCTCACATGCGATCTGCCATCGAATACCAGATGCTCATATACCTCATCGCTGATAAGGTAAATATCACGGTCGCGAATCAGCGAAGCTAATTGATCAAGCTCTTCATGGCTAATGATTGCGCCGCTGGGATTGTGAGGAGTATTCAAAACGATCGCACGGGTGCGTACGCTCAAGGCGGCCTGTAAGCGCTCCCAATCAATCCTGAACCCCGGCAGTGTCAACGGCACGTGTACGCAACGGCCGCCGGCCAGTTCAACTGATGGCTCGTAGGCGTCATAACAGGGGTCAAATACAATAACCTCATCGCCTTCACGTACGATCGCCTGGATGGCACAGAACAGCGCCTGGGTCGCACCAGGCGTTACGGTAATTTCGTTCTGCGCGTCGACCGTCCGCCCATACAACGCCGTTACTTTATGTGCGATTTGCTCACGTAACGCAGGCAAACCGGCCATAGGGGCGTACTGATTGTGTCCAGCCATAACATGCCGCACTACGGCCTCGCGCAATGCTTGCGGCCCATCGTAATCTGGAAAACCTTGCGATAGATTAATGGCCCCGGTTTCCAGGGCGAGCTGGGACATCTTTGTAAAAATCGTGACGCCCAGGTTTGGCAGCTTGCTGTGGATCATCAAACGCTCCGACAGAGATGGCGGTTCGGCCTCGGGGCGCTCAATGCTTAACGAAGCGAGGCATACCGCTATCGTTTTTTGAGTAGATGCTTTTACCTGCTGCCCATAGTCGCTCATGACAACTAGCAGTAGTGCCTGTCAGTTAGCGACACGCGAGACGTGCCGCTAACAAACGATTAACGACGCTTGTCCTTGCGCTTCTTTTCCGCCTTCTTGTGATGGCTCATCAGGCGGCGCTTCTTGTTTACCTGCCGTTCGGTCAACACATTTTTCTTATCCGCATACGGGTTCTCACCCGACTTGTATTCGATACGGATCGGCGTACCTATCAGTTTCAACACGCGACGATAGGTGTTTTCCAAATAACGGGTGTAGGCGCGTGGTACGGCATCCACCTGATTACCATGAATGATCAGCAGCGGCGGATTAGCACCTCCCATATGGGCGTAGCGCAGCTTGATCCGACGACCATTTACCAATGGCGGCTGATGCTCGCTGACAGCATCTTCAAGAATCTTGGTCAAGCGGCTGGTTGGCCAACGTGTTACGGCTGCCGTGAAAGCCTGCTGCACCGATTTGTACAAATGCCCAACACCTGTACCGTGCAAAGCAGAAATAAAGTGAATATCGGCGAAGTTAGCAAACATGAGTCGCCGCTCCAGCTCAGTCTTCACATAATCACGCTCGCTTGCCTCCATGCCATCCCACTTGTTCAAGGCAATAACTAAGGCTCGCCCGGTCTCCAATACGAACCCTAAAAGGTTCAAATCGTGCTCGACGACCCCTTCACGGGCATCCATCACGAAAATAACGACGTTGGCATCCTGAATCGCTTGAAGGGTCTTCACAACCGAAAACTTTTCGACCGCCTCAAAGATCTTGCCGCGGCGGCGTACACCTGCCGTATCGATCAGGGTATATTTTTCTTCATTGCGCTCGAAGGGAATGTAGATGCTGTCCCGTGTGGTGCCGGCCTGGTCATAAACAATGACTCGCTCTTCACCCAGCATACGATTGACTAGCGTCGACTTACCCACGTTAGGGCGTCCAATGATGGCGATCTTGATACCAGTCTTTTCATCAGGCCCCGGAATGCGCTTCTCGACCACACCTTCAGCGGTCTCATCCCCTTCAGGTTCTTCGCCGAATGTCTCCTCTTCCGCGTCCTTGGGGAAATCACCCAGTACCTCTTCGAGCATTGCGCTAATACCGCGGCCATGAGACGCCGCGATGGTCAACGCATTGCCCATCCCCATAGGGCTGAACTCGGCGCGTGCAATATCCGGATCGACGGTATCGACCTTGTTCGCTATAAGAAAGCTGCGCTTGTTTCGGGTACGCAGGTGTTCGGCAATCATCTGATCCCCTGCCGTCATGCCGGCACGAGAATCTACAATGAACAAAACGGCATCTGCCTCTTCGATGGCTTGCAGCGACTGCTCGGCCATCTTCATGTCGATGCCTTCTTCGTCACCAGAAATACCGCCGGTGTCGACAACGATATACGTCCGCCCCTGCCAGTGCGCTTCGCCATATTTGCGATCACGGGTCAGACCCGCAATATCCGCCACGATAGCATCACGGGTTTTGGTCAGACGGTTGAATAATGTGGATTTGCCGACATTTGGGCGACCCACCAGAGCAATAACGGGAACCATGCGGCTCTCCACAGGAATACTGAAAACACAAAGGCCGCTATCGTCAGAGCGGTAGCGGCCATATCATTACCGAGCGGTCTAGCGAATGGTGTAGGCGACTAGCTTACCGCCGTTGCCATACACGTACATCCAGTCGCCGTCCACTAGCGGACGAACCCGAATGCCACCATTACCCAGTTTTTCGCGGCCAGCCATATGGCCATCTACCTGACTCAGTAGATGAATATAGCCCTCAAAATCACCGACCACGACATAGCTCGAAAGTACTGCAGGCGCTGATAACTGGCGACGCGCCAGTGACTCGTTGCTCCACAGGGCAGAGGAGCTATTTTGATCTACGGCTTCGACCGTACCATTGTCCAGACTAACATAGACGTTGCCAAACCCTTCAGCTACGCCCGTATAACTGGAAGCATCACGCTGCCACAGCATACGGCCACTTTCCAGATCAAGACCGGCGACTCGGCCATGGTAGGTTGTTACATACAAGGTGGAACCTGAGAGCAGCATGCCGCCATTGATATCAACCATGCGGTCTAGCTCGGAACGTCCTTGAGGAACGGCTACAACCTGTTCCCAAAGGGGCAGACCACGCTGGGTGTCCAGGGCAATGACTTTACCACTGGATAGACCTGCCACGACATAGCGGTTTGTGACCACAGGCGCACCGGTACCTCGCAAGGTGAGAACCGGCATGCTTTCCTCATAGAGCCAACGACGATCACCCGTCGAGGCATCAAAGGCAAACAGCTTGTCATCTTGAGTATGCGCGACCACGATATCGCCATTGGTAACCGGCGGTGCCAGCACCTCACTGGATGCACGAGAGCGCCACTTTTCATCACCGGACGCAGCGTCTAAGGCAATAACCTCGCCGCGAAGAGTTCCAAGCAATACGAGACCGTAGCCGGCCCCTACACCGCCCGAGACAGGAACGTCCAGTTCCTTCTTCCAAATCACATCACCGCTCTCGCGATTCAAAGCCATGACCAGACCTTCACTATCGGTCACATAGAGGCTTTGACCATCAACAGCAGGTGTCAGCTGGTTATAAGTCTCCCCTTGGCCCTCACCAATCGAACGACTCCACTGCTCTTTGAGTTGAACTTCACTTGTAAACTCCTGCAGTTCGGCAGGAGGCAATTCCTTAGTCTTGCTACTGCTACACCCTACGACAGCCAAGGCTAGCGCTACCAGCACCATCTGTTTCCAGCGCAACATCAGGCGCCTCCTTTTGCCAGATCATCAAGTTTCATCTGTAACGTGCCTTCCGCTGCGTCATCCGACAATTCGGATTTTGCTTTTTCGTAGGCGGCACGTGCTTCGTCCATACGGCCCAAAGTCACTAGCAAATCGCCTCTTAGCTCATCGCGGTTGGCGGCATAAGGCTTTTCCACTTGGCCTTCCAGCAATTTGAGGCCTTCATCGGCTTTGCCTTGAGCGGCGAGCACACGCGCCAATCGCTGACGAGCCAGCTCACCTAAGGTTTCATCGGCGGGCTTGTCCAACACAGATTTCAACTCACGGGCGGCATCATCGAGCTTACCGCCTTCGACGGCTACCTTGGCCACAAAAAGGCTGCCATATTGAGCATAAGCCGAACCGGCATATTCCTGCTTCAACTGGTTAGAAAGATCCATGACACGAGCCGTGTCAGGCTTGCCACTTGGATCAAGGGCTGCTTCTACCAATTGCTGATACACCATCGAGGCGCCTTGAGACTGGTTCGCCTGATAACGTTCCCAGGCCTGCCAGCCCAACACCGCTGCCAGGGCCAATACTCCACCAATGAGCAGAGGCTTGCCGTTACGCTGCCACCACTCCTTCACGGAAGCGAGGTTTTCATCTTCAATCTGCGAGCTCACCGGCTACTCCTATTCACGTTCGCGGTCGGCTGGAATCTGCTGAGACAAGCGCTCTTGCAGACGGGTAGTTAATTCATCCCAGGCAACCAGTTCCTGCTCATCATCGCTGCGTAGGGACTTCAAGCCGATCCGCTGCTGACTGAGCTCATTTTCGCCCAAGATCAACGCAAACAGAGCACCGCTTTTGTCGGCCTTCTTGAATTGACTTTTAAAGCTACCGGCACCGGCATTCACAGCAAGTCGAAGCGCAGGCAACGCATCGCGAAGCTTTTCCGCCAGGGCTAACCCTGCTACATCAGCTTCCTCGCCGAACATACACAGATAGACGTCCATTGGACGGCCTAGCTCTGCAGGAATCCGATCTAACGTTTCCAGAAGCAATACCAGGCGCTCGACGCCCATGGCAAAACCGACGCCGGGCGTTGGTTTACCACCAAACTGGCTGATCAAACCATCATAGCGGCCACCCGCACATACTGTTCCCTGAGCTCCCAGCTTATCGGTAACCCACTCGAATACGGTACGGCCATAATAATCGAGGCCACGTACAAGCTTTGGATTGAGGGTATACGCGATACCGACTGCGTCGAGGCGTGCCTTCAAACCTTCAAAATGCGCACGGGACTCGTCATCCAGATAATCCGCCAGTGTAGGTGCTTCGGCTAATACAGCCTGAGTTTGGGCGTTTTTGCTGTCGAGAATACGCAACGGGTTTGTGGTCAAACGGCGCTGGCTGTCTTCATCCAGCTGCTCGAAACGTTCCTGGAGGTAGGCAACCAGTGCGTCACGATAGGTCGCACGCGCTTCGCTCGACCCCAAGCTATTTAGTTGTAGAGTTACAGCATCGGCAATACCAAGCTTTTGCCATAGTCGCCAAGTCAGCACGATCAGCTCGGCATCAATATCCGGCCCAGGGAGATTGAACACCTCGACCCCGATTTGATGGAACTGACGATAACGCCCTTTTTGCGGCTTCTCATATCGGAACATAGGCCCGGTGTACCAGAGCTTTTGTACCTGTCCGCCGCCGGTCAGGCCATGTTCAAGCACAGCACGCACACAACCCGCCGTACCTTCCGGACGAAGCGTCAGCGACTCACCGTTACGGTCGGCAAAGGTATACATCTCTTTGTCGACTACATCCGTGCCCTCTCCTATTCCACGAGCGAACAGCTCGGTGAATTCAAGGATAGGCAAACGGATTTCCTTGTAACCGTACCCGTCCATCAAACGGGCAAATGTTGATTCCAGATAACGCCAAGCGGGCGTCTGTTCCGGCAGTATGTCATTCATGCCACGAATGGCTTGCAGAGACTTGCTCACGAAGAATCCTTGATTCGTTTCAACTAGAACGGGCACTTAGCCCACCGACGGGATCAGCTACGAGCTATTACTGCCGCCTCAGCCTCAACTTTTTCAGCGGCTTTGCGACGGATCAACTGCTCGAGCTCGTCTACCAAATTGTCATTGGTCAGTTTCTGGGCTGGCTTGCCATCGATATAAACCAAGTTATTCGGGGTTCCGCCGGTCAAGCCCACATGAGCCTCCTTGGCTTCGCCTGGACCGTTTACTACACAACCGATAACTGCTACATCCAGAGGCACTAGCAGGTCTTCGAGGCGTCCCTCCAGCTCGTTCATCGTTTTCACGACGTCGAAGTTCTGACGAGAGCAACTGGGACAGGCAATGAAATTGATTCCACGCGAGCGCAGGCGTAAGGATTTGAGAATATCGAATCCTACTTTGATTTCTTCGACAGGATCCGCAGCCAATGAGATACGAATGGTATCGCCAATGCCTTCGGCCAATAGCATGCCTAAGCCTACCGCTGACTTGACCGTTCCCGAACGCAACCCTCCCGCCTCAGTAATTCCCAAGTGCAGCGGCTGCTCGATCTGTCGGGCCAACAGCCGATAAGCAGCAACCGCCATGAAGACATCGCTGGCCTTCACACTGACCTTGAAATTATGAAAATCCAGCTTGTCGAGATGGTCGACGTGACGCATGGCTGATTCAAGTAACGCCTCGGGCGTCGGCTCACCATATTTTTTCTGGAGGTCCTTTTCCAGCGAGCCAGCATTAACCCCGATACGGATCGGTATATTTTTGTCACGAGCAGCATCCACTACAGCTCTTACTCGATCCTCGCGACCAATGTTGCCTGGATTGATACGCAGGCAGTCTACGCCAAGCTCAGCTACACGCAGGGCAATTTTGTAGTCAAAGTGAATATCGGCCACTAAAGGAACGTTCACCTGTTGCTTAATACGACCGAACGCTTCGGCGGCATCCATGTCAGGGACCGATACACGCACAATATCCGCGCCAGCCTCTTCCAGCCTCCGAATTTGCGCCACGGTTGCCGCTACATCGCAGGTCTCGGTGTTGGTCATGCTTTGTACCGCAATCGGGGCATCACCCCCTACCGGTACGTTGCCTACCCATATCTTGCGAGAGGGCCGACGTTTGATGGGCGATTCGCTATGCATGACAGGACTCTTCTTCCTGATGATTGCCAGGACCATCTCGCATGGGCCCAGCTACAAAATTGAAAACAACTGAAAAAACGACTATCCATACAATGCTAAAGCGGCTTTGAATAGCCGCTTCGCTATAACACCGTCTGTGCTTTATCACTGAGTGACTTGCCCGATCTTAAATCGCGCCGTTTCGCCCCGAATATAAGGCTTCACGTCGACTGGCTGACCGTTGTAAGTGATTTGCGCACCGCGTGCATATCCTAGGCGCAACTCGACAGGTGCCTGAACATTTTCAAATTGCAGGCTATCCCCTTTGCGCTTGAGTCCGCTGAAAAGAACTTTGCCTGCACCGTTAGTAATTTGCATCCAACAGTCAGCCACAAGCTGAATGTCCAAAACACCTTCCTTGATAGCAGGAGCGGATGCTGATTCTGCTGATGCAGGCGGTGTGACTGGTGCTAGAGCTGTTACGGATTCAGCAGGCGGAGCAACTAAAGCACCGGTTGGATTACTTGGCGATGCATTTGGATTTGCAGGCGATACGTCAGAGGCCTGCTGAGCAGGTGCTATGGCAGTAGACTCAGAAGATGTGGAAGCCACCGGGGCCGAACTATCCATTACAGGCTCTGCCGGCTGTTGCGCATCAGCTACGGCTTGGTCCTCAGGCTCGTCCAGCGTATGGATCTCGGTCGTACCATCAGCGCTTTCCACCTCAACGTGCTCAAGACTCAAACCTCCGTTGGACAGATGCAAGTCACCCCGCTCCTGCCACCAAAACAACGCAAGGCCTATAATGAGCACGACCAGAATAAAGCTGACCACGCGAAGAACACTTCGCGACAAGCGCACAGGTTCCTGAACGCGATTAATAGTGTGAACTGTACTGCCTTTGGCATCAGTTCCCGTATATCGATCGAATATATTGACTAGTTCAGCCTGATCCAGGCCAAGCAACTTTCCATAGGAACGGGTATAGCCACGGGCAAAAGTATGCCCAGGAAGCTGCTTGTAATCGCCAGCCTCAAGCTGCTCCACGACCCGCTCGCTCAGATTCAACTGAGCGGCTACTTGCGGCAGACTCCAGCCACGCTGGGTACGCGCCTGACGCAATAGATCACCTGGATTGCTACGAGCTGACATCACAGCTTCAGGTTGCACGTGATTCATCGTTGCTCCGTCTGAAGTTGCCTATATTCTGCTGAAGCGGGATATAACCGCTTGAGTTGCAAAGTATAACTGGCTGCCGTGTCGCGATCATTGAAGATTTCAGCCAAACGAATACCAAGTAAAAGGCTTCTGGCATCTTGAGCACTAATTTGACTAAACAACTCATAATACTGACGAGCCGGAACATATTCCCGCTGATCAAATGAAAGCTGCGCCATCTCAAGCAGTGCTCGCGGCTGTTTACTATTGAGCCGTAAAGATTTTTCCAGATGCTCTCGAGCTAATTCCGGCTTGTTTAACCGCAAGGCTGTTAGTCCTAGGTTTTCGAAAACCCTTGACCGTTCTGGATAAAGAGAGTCCTGGGAGGCTTCGGTAAAACGCTCGTACGCCTCAGCATAACGGCCTTGCTCAAACAAAAAACTCCCGTAATTGTTCAAAATTCGGGCATCGTTTCGACGCAAGGACAAAGCTTCACGATATTCCTTGTCCGCCAGGGAGGGCTCCATCTCCGTTTGGAAGACTAATGCCAGAGCAGCATGTGCATCAGCACTGGAAGAATCCAGCTCCAATGCTTTTTTCAAAGGAATCTTAGCCCGTTCGGGATTACCTTCCTGAAGATAACCCAAACCTAGCCGGATATAGGCATCGCGGGCGTTTTCACGCCCTTTTGCCGTCTTTAGGGGGTCGGACGTACCCGAAGTGACACAGCCGGCCAATACACTAGCCAGAGCCAATACCAGTACCGCACGCAACATTAATCCCCCTTTCGACTTATCAATTCTGACGTGCACCTGCCACGGTATCGCTTTCGCTACCAAGTTGTCTGACCGCAATATAACGTTCGCTACGCCGAGTACGATCAAGCACCTGGCCCACCAATTGCCCACAGGCTGCATCAATATCATCACCTCGCGTAGTACGCACGGTGACATTGAACCCAGCATGATGCAACAGGTCCTGGAAACGACGAATGCCATTGTTGCTGGGGCGTTCATATCCGGAATGCGGAAACGGGTTGAACGGAATCAGGTTGATCTTGCAGGGGATATCCTTGAGCAGCGCTATCATCTGCTGGGCATGCTCCGGCTGATCGTTAACGTCTTTGAGCAGGGTGTACTCGATAGTCAGCACACGCTTCTCACCCAGGCGCGAAATGTAACGCTGGCAAGCCTCCAGCAGAACGGCCAAAGGATACTTACGGTTGATTGGTACCAGTTCGTTGCGCAAGGCGTCGTTGGGCGCATGCAGCGACAACGCCAGAGACACATCGACGTGCTTGGCCAGCTCCTCGATCATGGGCACTACTCCTGACGTGGATAGCGTCACCTTGCGCTTGGATATTCCATAGCCCAAGTCGTCCATCATGATCTGCATGGCAGCGACAACATTATCGAAATTGAGCAGCGGCTCACCCATGCCCATCATCACGACGTTTGTGATGGCACGGTCGATTTTGGCCGGCACAGTACCAAATGACTTGTTGGCAACCCACACCTGGCCAATCACTTCGGCAGCGGTGAGATTGCTATTGAAACCTTGCTTTCCGGTCGAACAAAAGCTGCAGTCAAGCGCACAGCCTGCCTGTGACGAAACACACAGCGTGCCACGCTTGTCCTGAGGGATATAAACCGTTTCGACGCAGCTGCCGGAAGCCACACGGATGACCCACTTGCGGGTGCCATCCGCCGAGATATCTTCACTTACCACTTCAGGGCCACGAATCTCGGCGCAGGCCTTGAGCTTTTCGCGCAAGGCCTTGCCGAGATTACTCATGGCGTCAAAGTCATCAACGCCAAAGTGGTGAATCCATTTCATCACTTGGCCGGCACGAAAGCGCTTCTCTCCGATGGACTCGAAGAACTGCTCCATTTGTAGCTGGGTAAGTCCCAGCAGGTTAGTCTTGCCGACTGTATTGCTCATGGATTCACCTGTGGATCAGCGAGTGCGCTCGCAAACTTCAGTTGCAGCGAAGAAGTAAGCGATTTCACGGGCAGCCGATGCTTCGGAATCGGAGCCGTGAACAGCGTTTTCATCGATGGAAACAGCGAAGTCAGCGCGGATGGTACCAGCGTCTGCTTTCTTGGGATCGGTAGCGCCCATCAGCTCACGGTTCTTGGCAATGGCGTTTTCGCCTTCCAGAACCTGAACGACGACCGGGCCGGAAGTCATGAAGGACACCAGATCCTTGAAGAAAGGACGCTCTTTATGCTCGGCATAGAAGCCGCCAGCTTCACGCTCGGAGAGCTGAACCATCTTCGCCGCCACGACACGCAGGCCGGCTTTTTCGAAGCGAGTGATGATCTCACCTACTACGTTCTTGGCAACTGCGTCGGGCTTGATGATCGATAGTGTGCGTTGAACAGACATGACAACTCCAAAGTTGGACATTTAGCAAAAACGAAACCCGCGGATTATACGCGGGCTTCAGTCAAAAGCGTAGGCTAACGCAGCATAGGCTAGTCAGCTTCTTCTATCCATGCGGCCTGAATAGCTTCCAAGACTTTTTCGCCGCCCCGCTGCGGATCATCGTCGAACTCAGGCAGGGCAGTCACCCAGTTACGCAAATTGACGAAGTTCACATAACGCGGATCGACATCCGGATGGGCTTCGGACAGCGCGATCGCAATCTCGAGTACATCCACCCACTTCATAGTCATGGCTATTTTCCTCAATGCCGCTCGGATACCTGATTAATAGTATAACGAGGGATCTCGACGACCAGATCCACCTCGCCTACCTTTGCCTGGCACGACAACCGTGACTCTGGCTCTAGCCCCCAAGCCTTGTCCAGCATGTCATCTTCGAGCTCATCTGACGGATCGAGCGAGGGAAATCCCTCGCGAACAACCACGTGGCATGTCGTACAGGCGCATGACATTTCACAGGCATGCTCGATTTCGATTCCGTTACGCAGTGCTGCCTCAATAATGGTTTCCCCTTTTTGAGCCTCTACTACGACCCCTTCAGGGCAATGCTCGGGATGAGGCAGAATAACGATCTGCGGCATGATGATACTTACTCCTCAATTTCGTTGAGACGACGACCCGCCAGGGCCGCCTTGATCGATGCGTCCATCCGGCGCGCCGCAAAGGCATCGGTCACTTGTGAAAGCCGCTTGGTCTGTAACTCGATAGCTGCTGCATCCGTGGCATCAACAACTTTTTTCAATTCACTGATTTCTGCATCAATGGCAAGACGCTCTTCAGCATCCAGTAAGCGCTCTCCATCTTCAGCCAACGCTGCCTGTACAGCCTCGAGCAAACGCTGCGCTTCAACCTGCTGTTCACGCAAGGCACGAGCATTGAGATCATCGCCAGCGTACTCAAAAGAATCCTGAAGCATACGGGCGATCTCGCCATCGGTAAGACCATAGGAAGGCTTCACCTGGACACTAGCCTCGACGCCACTGGACAGTTCACGTGCAGAAACATTAAGCAGGCCGTCAGCATCCACTTGAAACGTAACACGAATTTTTGCCGCGCCTGCTACCAGAGGTGGGATACCACGCAAGTCGAAACGCGCCAGGGACCGCGCGTCCTTAACGAGCTCACGCTCCCCTTGCAAGACATGAATCATCATGGCCGTTTGGCCATCCCGGTAGGTAGTAAAATCCTGAGCTCTAGCCACAGGAATAGTGGTGTTGCGCGGAATGACTTTTTCCATCAAACCGCCCATGGTCTCCAACCCTAGGGATAGCGGAATCACATCAAGCAGTAACAATTCTTCACCACTGCGATTTCCAGCCAGACTGTCAGCCTGGATGGCCGCACCAATGGCTACTACCTTGTCCGGATCAATATCAGTTAAAGGTTGCCGCCCAAACAGATTAGCCACAGCCGCTCGTACACGAGGTACACGCGTAGAGCCACCTACCATCACAACAGCTGTAACTTCTTCGAACTCACAGTCTGAGTCCCGTACCGCTCGGCGACACGCCTTCAAACTACGAGCAATCAAAGGCTCTATGAGCGACTCGAACTTGTCGCGACTCAATTCGCCCCGCCACTCACCGTAGGTCAACGTGACAGATTCCTGCAACGAAAGCCGCTCTTTAGCCTCGCATGCCAGCTGTAGCAACTGTCGTTGAATACCAGCATCAAGGCTTGAAGGAAGCCCAGCCTGTTCAATAATCCAATTGGCAATAGCATGATCGAAATCATCACCACCCAGTGCGCTATCCCCACCGGTTGCCAATACTTCGAAAACGCCTTTAGTCAGGCGGAGAATCGAAATATCAAAAGTCCCACCGCCCAGATCATAAATCGCAACGATGCCTTCGGCATTACGATCAAGTCCATATGCAACGGCGGCGGCAGTTGGCTCATTAAGAAGCCGTAATACATTAAGCCCAGCCAAACGTGCAGCATCCTTCGTAGCCTGGCGCTGCGCATCATCGAAATAGGCTGGAACAGTAATTACCGCCCCCACCAAATCTCCGCCCAACGTAGCCTCTGCTCGCTTACGTAATACGCGCAGAATATCGGCAGAGACTTCCACAGGGCTCTTGGGTCCCTGTACGGTCTCGATGAAAGGCATATGAGACTCACCTCCGGAAAAGCGATAAGGCAGCTGCTCACCTAGCTGCTTTATGTCCGCTAAACCGCGTCCCATAAAACGTTTGACCGACAGGATAGTGTTAAAAGGATCCTGGGCCGCACCCTGTTTAGCCGCATCACCAACATCGATACCATCTGCACGATAATGCACAGCCGACGGCAGGATCACGCGCCCGTGCTCATCCGGCAACGGCTCCGCAATACCACTGCGCAACGCTGCTACGAGCGAGTTGGTAGTCCCTAAGTCGATACCTACCGCCAGCTTGCGCTGATGCGGCTTAGGAGCCATCCCGGGTTCGGCTATTTGCAATAAAGCCATTGCGAGTCTGCTTGTACTAGGGGCACCGTCAGGGTGCCAGATTAATCATCGAGGCGCTCTTCCAACTGACGCACTTCGCTACCCAATTTATCGAGGAATTGCATGCGGCGAACTAACCTTTCGGCCCGTTCGCGTTGAGTAGAGTCACTCCAGCAAGCATCAAACTCATCCTCCAAAGCAGCCTGTGCAGCTTTAAGTCGACGTTTGAAAGGTATGATACCTGCGCTGTCACCCTCTTCCTGCAATTCTTCAAGCTCTTCTCTGAGTTGCATTTGCTGCAACAGGAACTCTGGGTCCTGAACTGTTACCTCAAGAGGCATTTCGTACCCATCGAGTGATAGCAGATAGCGGGCACGCCGCGAAGGCGTTCGAAGAATGTGATAGGCCTCGTTTAATTGCGCGGCACGCTCAAGGGCCTGACGCCGCTCACGCTCCGGCGCATCGGCAAAACGATCCGGATGAACTGTCCATGCCAGATCCCGATAGCGTGATGACAGCTGATCAAGGTCGAGCCGAAAACACGGACTCAACTCGAACAGTGCAAAATGGCAAGGCGTTCCCACGGCAACCTCAAATATTGAAGCTTTCGCCGCAGCCACACTCGCCACGTACGTTAGGGTTATTAAACTTGAAGCCCTCGTTGAGCCCTTCCTTGACGAAGTCAAGCTCCGTACCATCAAGATAGACCAAGCTCTTGGGGTCAATTATTACCTTGACACCATAGCTCTCAAAAACTTGATCTTCTTGATTTAGCGCATCAACGAACTCCAGCACGTAGGCTAAACCCGAGCACCCCGTGGTGCGTACGCCCAGACGAATACCTTCGCCCTTGCCACGCCCTTCCAGGGAGCGCTGCACATGACGTGCAGCAGCTTCAGTCATGCTGATGGCCATCAACAACCTCCTTAAGCCAAGCCTTTCTTCTGCTTGTAATCACGCACGGCCGCCTTAATCGCATCTTCAGCCAATACGGAGCAGTGGATCTTGACCGGGGGCAGAGCTAACTCTTCAGCAATCATCGAGTTCTTAATCGACTCAGCTTCATCGATTGTTTTGCCCTTCATCCACTCAGTTGCCAGCGAGCTGGATGCAATGGCCGAGCCGCAGCCATATGTCTTGAAGCGTGCATCTTCAATAACACCCTGTTCATTGACCTTGATCTGCAGGCGCATTACGTCTCCACACGCAGGCGCACCTACCATGCCAGTTCCCACATCGGGATCTTCCGCGTCAAGCTTGCCGACGTTGCGCGGATTTTCGTAGTGATCGATAACCTTTTCGCTGTAAGCCATTTCTCAATCCTCACTCATCAGGGGCGGTTTTAGTGGGCCTGCCATTCGACCTGGGTCAGGTCCACGCCCTCTTTGTACATGTCCCACAGGGGAGAAAGCTCGCGCAGTTTAGTAACCGCGTCGCGCACTTTCTCGGCCGCGTAATCTACTTCTTCCTCAGTCGTAAAACGACCGAAGGTAAACCGAATGGAACTATGCGCCAGCTCGTCGTTCCGTCCTAGAGCTCGTAGCACATACGAAGGCTCCAGCGATGCCGATGTACAGGCTGAACCGGAAGAGACAGCCAAGTCCTTAAGCGCCATGATCAACGACTCACCTTCGACATAGTTGAAGCTGAGGTTCAGGTTGTGTGGCACACGGGAAACGAGACTGCCATTCACATAGAGCTCTTCCATGTCTTCTAAGTGGCGGTAGAAACGATCATTTAGCGCTTTAATGCGCACGTTTTCTTGAGCCATCTCTTCCTTTGCAATACGGAACGCTTCGCCCATACCTACGATCTGGTGAGTAGCCAACGTACCGGAACGCATGCCGCGTTCATGACCACCACCATGAGTTTGTGCCTCAATACGTACACGCGGCTTGCGGCGCACATAAAGAGCACCGACCCCCTTAGGTCCGTAGGTTTTATGTGCCGAAAACGACATCAGGTCGACTTTCAACTTTTCAAGATCGATATCTACCTTACCGGTAGACTGTGCAGCATCGACATGAAAGAGCACGCCTCGCGAACGAGTCAACTCACCGATCGCGGCGATATCATTTATCGTCCCGATTTCGTTATTGACGTGCATGATAGAGACTAGAATAGTATCTTCCCGCAAAGCCGCCTCGACCATATCAGGAGTGATAAGGCCATCTTCGCTTGGCTCCAGGTAAGTCACTTCGAAGCCTTCACGCTCCAGTTGACGCGTCGTATCTAGAACAGCTTTATGTTCAATCTTGGATGTAATGAGATGCTTGCCTTTGCTCTGATAGAAATGAGCAGCACCCTTGATAGCCAAGTTGTCAGATTCAGTAGCACCCGAAGTCCAAACAATTTCCCGGGGATCAGCATTAACCAACTCGGCAACCTGCCGACGTGCGTTCTCAACAGCTTCTTCAGCCTTCCAGCCAAACAAATGCGAGCGTGACGCCGGGTTACCGAAGTTACCATCCACCAGGAGGCATTCGCTCATTTTTTGAGCAACACGAGGATCAACCGGCGTTGTTGCGGAATAATCAAGATAAATTGGTAATTTCATCGGTAACTCCTATCAGGCTGGCGACCGGCTCATTCAATGGCGGACGCTTCGATCTTTTCGATATCAGAAGTACGAGCTCGACTTGTACAGACCCGCTTGTCCTGACGATGGGCTACCGCCTGGATCTCGTTACGTGCAACTAAATCCGCGAGGGTAATACCACTCAAGAAGGCATGAATCTGATCGCTCAGGTCACACCACAAATGGTGCGTTAGACAAATATCACCAGAGTGACAGTCTCCCTGGCCCTGACAGCGGGTCGCATCGACGGACTCATTGACTGCATCAATAACTTGCGCGACATGAATATCTTGCATGGCACGAGAAAGTTGATAACCGCCACCAGGACCTCGAACGCTTGTCACGAGCGTGCCGCGACGCAACTTGGCAAATAGCTGTTCGAGGTAGGATAAAGAGATGCCTTGCCGCTCCGAAATATCCGCCAGAGAAACCGGCCCACGCTGTGCATGCAGCGCCAGGTCAAGCATGGCGGTGACGGCATATCGTCCCTTGGTTGTTAATCTCATGGCGAAACCACGGTGTGCATTAGATAGGTCCAGTATGCAATTCCTGACTATTTAAGTCAACTATAAACCCTATCAATACAGTCAACCATTTCCCTTATCAACCTCGTAACGGAGCAAAGCCCTACAAGTCCTCCAATTTGCTTTTATGCCCTTGGACTACTTTCTGCGTTTCTGTAAGGATGCCTCGCAGAATATTCATCTCTAGCTTGGTCACAGCGCTACGCCCATACAACCTGCGCAAGCGAGACATGAGATGCCGCGGCTTTTCAGGATCAAGGAAACGGATGTCAATTAGCGTCTGCTCAAGATGCCGGTAGAACAACTCCAACTCCTCTACCGTTACCAATTGAGTATTCAACATGGCCGTACTCTCAACCTTGCTCATCTTGGTGGGCTGCCCTTGGGCTGCTAACCAAGCCATTCGAACCTCGTATACAAGCACTTGCACGGCTGCAGCGAGATTGAGGGAGCCGAACTCTGGATCAGAAGGAATATGAACATGAAAATTGCAACGTTGCAGCTCATCATTGGTCAAGCCGGCATATTCACGACCGAAGACCAGCGCTACCTCTCCTCCTACCTCAGCATGTTGCAGGCACGTTGAAGCACACTCCCGGGGATCCAGCAACGGCCACGGGATACGGCGATCCCGCGCACTAGTCCCCAGCACCACGCTACACCCGACCAGAGCTTCTTCTAACGATGCCACGACACACGCCTTGTCGAGAACGTCCGTCGCTCCCGAGGCACGTGCTATTGCATCACCATGAGGAAATAATTCTGGCTCTACTAGATAAAGCCGCGAAAGCCCCATGTTCTTCATGGCTCGCGCAGCACCACCAATATTTCCAGGATGACTGGTATTAACCAGGACGACACGTATATTCTCGAGCAAGGAGCACCCCCTAAGAAAGAAATGAATCTTACCCAACCCCTTCACGCAAAACCATTCGTACCGACAAGCCACCCGCTTCGCCTTGTCTTTTTCTGCTAGAATAATCGGCTTTCTTTAACAACCCAGGTGGTTTCCCATGCAGCCCATGCTGAACATTGCGCTGCGCGCAGCTCGTAGTGCCGGTGAATTGATCTTTCGCTCAATCGAACGCCTGGATCTCATCGCTATCGACGAAAAAGGCGCCAACGATTTCGTGACCGAGGTCGACCGAGCCGCAGAACAAGCCATTCTCAGCGTTTTGCGCAAAGCCTATCCAAACCATGGTTTCCTTGGCGAGGAATCTGGCCTCTTGGAAGGTCAAGGTGACGGAAAGGATTATTTGTGGGTAGTCGATCCGCTCGATGGAACGACTAACTTTATCCATGGCGTTCCACACTTTTCGGTTAGCATCGCCTGTAAATATAAAGGACGCATTGAACATGCCGTCGTCCTTGATCCTGTACGCCAGGAAGAATTTACTGCCAGCCGCGGTCGTGGCGCAGCACTTAACGGTCGGCGCTTGCGAGTAAGCCCTAGAAAAAGCCTGGAAGGCGCCTTGATTGGCACGGGCTTTCCCTACCGCTCTAGTAACATTGACTACCTAGATAACTACCTGGGCATGTTTAGAACGTTAAGCATGCAGACAGCAGGCATTCGCCGCGCCGGCTCCGCAGCGCTTGATCTGGCCTATGTCGCCGCTGGTCGCTTTGATGCGTTCTGGGAAATGGGTTTGTCAGAATGGGATATGGCTGCAGGCGTGCTGCTGATTCAGGAAGCCGGTGGCCTAACCAGCGACTTTAATGGCGGTCACGATTTCCTGGAGAAAGGTCACCTGGTTGCAGGCAATACGAAATGCTTTAAGGCCCTGCTGACCACCCTACAGCCTCACTTACCCACATCACTGAAACGTTAAAGGTCATCCGCCCACTAATGTGGGCGGGGCCTATTTCTTTACTTCACCACTTTTAAGCTGGGACGACCAGCCGGCTTGGCTGGCGCCTGACGCGTGCTCGACTTATCAGTCTTGACCGGATCGTCATCAGGAGACGAAGGCTCTAAATCGAACACCATCCCCTGCCCATTTTCACGTGCATAGATCGCTAGAACCGCCTGGGTCGGCACATACAAGCTATGAGCCACACCACCAAAGCGCCCATCAAAACTTACCGCCTCGTTACCCATATGCAGCTGTCGGATAGCACCTGGTGCAATATTGAGAACGATTTGCCCATCGCTGGCATAACCTGGGGGCACTAGCACATTAGGATAGTCAGCGTTCACTAGAATATGAGGTGTGCAGTCGTTTTCCACGATCCACTCATACAGCGCCCGAATGAGATAGGGACGACTCGAATTCATTAAACTTCTCCTTCAGCGCATTTCGCGCTCAACAGACGACAAACTAGCTTGAAATGTCTCGCGATTAAAATGGCGATCCATATAGTCAAGAATTGGCTTGGCTTGTCGTGGCAGTTCAATACCCAAACCAGGCAAGCGCCAGAGCAAAGGCAACAAACAACAATCAACGAGACTCATTTCTTCACTTAGAAAGAAAGCCTTGTCAGAAAACAGAGGCGTTACCGACATCAAGCTCTCACGAAGCAATCTCCGTGCCTGCTCCTTCTCAGCAATTGATTTACCGCTTGCTAGCACTACATCTACCTTATCGCACCAGTCTTTTTGAATACGATGAATTAACAGACGACTATTAGCACGCGCTACTGGATAAGCAGGAAGCAACGATGGATGCGGATAGCGCTCCTCAAGATACTCCATGATCACGGCGACATCGTAGATGATCAAGTCTCGATCAAGCAGCACAGGCAAGGATCGATAAGGATTTAAATCTGCCAGCGCAGAGGGATAACGCTCCGGATCGACTACTTTAAGGTCTGCCAGTATCTGCTTTTCTGCCAATACCAGACGAACCCGATGCGAATAGTGGTCAAAGGAATCTGAATAACAGGTAAGACGCGTAACGTTAACCATATAACCTTCATAACCGTCCCGCTATGCCAGGACAAGAAAGATGCACATAATGTGCTTATCACGACAAATTGATGGCGCTTTATACGTTTTTCCAGTACTCACGCTTGAGCAAATAAACTAGTACGAAAAGAACAGACAGATAAAGCAGTACATAGACGCCTATCTGTCTAGCCTGGTACTTGTTTGGATTCGCTGAATAAGCCAGAAAACTCACTAAATTATCCACTGTCTCACCGAATTGCTGCTCACTCAAGCTTCCAGTAGCGGGCAGATGCTTCAGTTGATTGCATGACTGAGACTTTAGCTCTTTGCCAGCGCCTTCCTTTCGTTCGCTACAGATAAGCACCTGACGCCCTTGTAAAGGGGCCAAGACGTTTGGCATGGCCACGCCCGGAAACATTATGTTATCGACGCCCCACGGGCGCGACGGATCCTCATAAAAACCCTGCAGATAATCATGCAGCCACTGCTCGCCACGAACACGCGCTACTAGCGTCAGATCAGGCGGCACCACACCAAACCAACGCTTGGCATCCCTCGGATCCATAGCCGCTCGCATAGCGTCACCCACCTCACCAGCCAGAATAAGACGCCCCTTCAAGAGATCCTCAGGTATCCCTAAATCTTTAGCGACCCTTTCGTAGCGCTGGTACTGCAACGAATGACAGCCCATGCAGTAATTTACAAACGTACGAGCACCTGCCTGAAGCGCAGCCTGTTCACTCGGACCTATCTGGGCCTGCCCGAACGCCTTCAGAACAGATAACAGCGTTAACACTAAAACCGCCACGCCCCTCGCCATTACTTGCCAATCCTATCGGGTACAGAGCGGGCCTTTTCCCAACGCGTATAAAAGGGCATAAGCAGGAAAGTGGCAAAATACAAAGCAGTAAATACCCGCGCCCAAAGAATGCGCTCTAGCGTAGGCGCCATGCCTCCCAACACACCTAATGCAATAAACGATAATGAGAACGTCAACAAACCGAGCCGACTTGGCAATCCTTTATAACGCATCGACTTAACAGGACTTCTATCCAACCAAGGCAATACGAACAGGACAGCAATCGAGGCAGCCAAAGCCATTACTCCCAATGACTTATCGGGCACAGCACGCAAAATTGCGTAGAAAGGCGTGAAGTACCAGACAGGCACAATGTGCTCTGGCGTTTTAAGCGGGTTAGCTATTTCAAAATTTGAAGGCTCAAGAAAGTATCCGCCCAATTCCGGAAAGAAAAAAACCACCGCACAAAATACAAAAAGAAAAATCACCGCACCGACTAGATCTTTTAACGTGTAATACGGATGAAAGGGAATAGCGTCCAATGGATAACCTCTCTCGTCCCGACACTTCTTGATATCTACTCCTAAAGGATTATTTGACCCTACCTCATGCAGTGAAAAGACATGAAGCACCAGCAGCCCCAGCAACATCAGAGGCAGCGCAATTACATGCAAGGCATAGAAACGATTAAGCGTGATCCCTGAAACCAGGTAATCACCTCGAAGCCACTGCGCGATATCCTCACCAATGACAGGAATAGCGCCAAACAAGGAAAGAATGACCTGAGCGCCCCAATAGGACATCTGCCCCCAAGGCAATAAATAACCAGCAAATGCCTCAGCCATTATGATCAGATATAGCAGCATGCCGAAAATCCAAACCAGCTCCCGAGGCTGCTGATAGGAGCCATACAGTAAGCTACGGAACACATGCAGATAGACGACGATAAAAAGAGCCGAGGCTCCCGTTGAATGCAAATAACGGATAAGCCATCCGTATTCAACATCGCGCATGATGTACTCGACCGAGGCGAATGCGCCCTCAGCTGTAGGCGTATAACTCATTGCCAACCAGATTCCGGTCAGCATCTGATTAACCAATATCAATAAACCTAACGACCCGAACAAATACAGGGCGTTAAAATTCTTAGGGACGTAATAATGGGTAAGGTGCTCTTTCAGCAATCGACTTAAAGGAAACCGATGGTCGATCCATAGCCGCAACCTACTCATACTCCCTCCCTCTGATCAACACCGATGACAATCACATGGCTCGATTCATAGGCATGTGGCGGCACCGACAAATTCGTAGGAGCTGGCTGCCCTTTATATACTCGTCCGGCCAAATCAAAACGAGAACCGTGGCACGGACAAAAATAGCCGCCCAACCAAGCCTCCCCTAGATCAACAGGCGCAACTTCAGGCCGATAGGAGGGCGAGCAACCTAAGTGCGTACACAAACCGACTACCACTAATATATCTGGCCTGATAGAACGCCGCTTCGGATCAACATAAACAGGCTGAATAGAGCGATGAGACTCTGGGTCAGCCAAATCCTTTTCCAGCGCTCTCAACGCACCGATCATCTCTGCACTACGCCGCGTCACAAAAACCGGCTGCCCACGCCATTCCACAACAATCTGGCGACCTGGCTCTAATTTATCGATATTGACTCGTACCGGAGCCCCCTCAGCTCTTGCCTTGGCATTTGGTAACCAGGCCCTTACAAAAGGCACCGAAGCCCCCCCCACGCCCACCACGCCCACTATTGAAGTAGTCGCAACAAGGAAGCGCCTACGCCCCTCATTTACGCCTGCAACTTTAGTGTCACATTTTTCTCCAGGATTCTTACCATTACATGCCGCCATGCTTACCCTCAGCCATGCATTTACCCGTTTTTGCGGCAAGCAGAAGCCAATTTGAAATAAAACAATAAAACTGACAAAAAAAAACCCAGCTTCTGCAACGAAGCTGGGTTTTTGCAGGCGAAGCTGTTTGGCTTAACGCTTGGAGTACTGCGGACGCTTACGCGCTTTACGCAGACCGACCTTCTTACGCTCGACTTCACGCGCATCACGGGTAACATAACCCGCCTTGCGCAGGGAGCTGCGATAGGTCTCATCATATTCGATCAGTGCACGAGTAATGCCATGACGAATTGCACCAGCCTGGCCGCTAACACCGCCGCCCGCTACAGTCACGTATACATCGAACTTTTCGAGGGTTTCGGTCAGCTCGAGCGGCTGACGAACAACCATGCGAGCAGTTTCACGACCAAAGAATACGTCGATAGTGCGGTTATTGATGGAAATCTGGCCAGTACCCGGACGCAGGAAAACGCGAGCGGTAGCTGTCTTACGACGGCCAGTACCGTAATTTTGAGTCGCCGACATGATGTACTATCCCGTTTAAATCTTCAGTTCTTGAGGCTGCTGAGCGGTATGCGGGTGAACGCCACCCTTATAAACCTTCAGCTTACGGTACATGTCGCGACCCAGCGGGTTCTTCGGCAACATACCTTTAACTGCGGTTTCAATAATACGCTCAGGAGCACGAGCGATCAGCTTTTCAAAGTTGATCGACTTGATACCACCCGGAAAACCGGAGTGGTGGTAGTACATCTTGTCGGTAGTTTTGGCGCCAGTTACACGTACCTGCTCGGCATTGATAACAACGATATAATCGCCAGTATCAACATGCGGGGTGTATTCCGGCTTATGCTTACCGCGCAGACGGCTAGCAATTTCAGTAGCCAGACGACCCAGGGTCTGGCCGGCAGCGTCGACGACATACCAGTCGCGCTTAACAGTTTCCGGTTTTGCTGTGAAGGTTTTCATTCGTTATGGCCTCAGGGCCGCCTGAAAAAAGACGGCAAATCTTACAGAACAGTACGATCCTTGACAAGTCAAGGGCAGCCGGAAACAGACGCTATCGGGGGCTCGGGTCAGCGCGTCCGCCACGGCGAATCGACAGGCTAGGCATCCCCCGTCGATAAAGGTGCGGAATTATGACGATTACTGCGAAAATAGCAACCACTTAAATTCCAAACGAGGCAATTTAATGTATTACCGTAAACTTGGCCGTACCGATATTACTGTTAGCGCACTATGCCTGGGCACAATGACCTGGGGCGAGCAAAATACACAGGACGATGCATTTCTTCAGATTGATCATGCAGCCGATGCCGGTATTAATTTCATGGATGCCGCAGAAATGTATCCGGTTCCGCCTCGCGCCGAAACTTATGGGCAAACGGAGCGAATAATCGGCAATTATTTCAAAAAACGCGGCACACGCGACCAGTGGATCCTGACCAGTAAAGTAGCCGGCCCGGGCAATAACATTACGCACATTCGCGACGGTAACCTAAAGCACAATCGTCAACACATCGTTGCGGCCCTTGATGGTAGCCTTGAGCGCTTGCAAACTGACCGAATCGACTTGTATCAATTGCATTGGCCGGACCGGGAAACCAATTTTTTTGGCAAGCTCGGTTATATCCATAACGATAATAGTTTTACCCCCCTGGAGGAAACGCTCGAAGTACTGGATGACCAAGTCAAGGCTGGCAAGATTCGCCATATTGGATTATCCAACGAGACGCCATGGGGCACAATGCGCTTCCTTCAGCTAGCCGAACAACGTGGCTGGCCACGCGCGGTCTCTATACAGAATCCTTATAACCTGCTGAATCGCTCATTCGAAGTAGGCCTCGCTGAGATTGCCATTCGCGAGCAATGCGGCCTGCTGGCCTATTCTCCTCTGGCGTTCGGCATGTTAACGGGTAAGTATGCCAATGGTGCCAAGCCTGACGGCGCTCGCCTGAGCCTGTTTAGCCGTTTCACACGCTATAACAATCCCGAAACCGTACGAGCCTGTGAACAGTATGTGCAGCTGGCAAAACAGCACAATCTGGACCCTGCTCAGATGGCACTGGCCTATGTCACGAGGCGCCCGTTCGTTACTAGCAACATTATTGGCGCAACATCACTAGAGCAGTTGCAAAGTAATCTGGACAGCATTGACCTGACGTTACCAGAAGAAGTCATTGCTGGAATCGAGTCTATTCACAAGACCCAACCTAACCCAGCCCCGTGACTTTTATAGCGCCTTTCCAAAAGCGCTAACCAGATGCTCAGGGACCGAGGAGCTACCATACCGCAGTGTACGCTAGCTCCTCACCCCATGCAGATGAACCAATTTACATATACGACTTTATGTACTAGGAGATAAACAGTTCTCCTTGTCCCTATGTATCGACTGCTATCCCCCGGCGCGACGCCAACCGGTCGGCCAGCCGGGTCGGTTCAGGTAGACGATGCTTTCGAACACAGGCCATGACAAGCTCGGGAGCAGTTTTAAGGCTAACCCGATTGCCTGGCGATATGATCAAGGGTTTCACTTTGTCCTTGCTACGCAAAACGGTACCAATTACTTCACCTTTAACCAACAGATCCACCCAACTGCCTTTTAAGTCACTTAAAGGCTCATGACTACCAGTCAAAATTTTTTTTGCTACACCGATGGTGGGTAATCCAGTTACAACCCCCAAGTGCGCAGCAATACCTAACCGTCGCGGATGCGCAATGCCATGCCCGTCGCAAAAGACTAGGTCCGGCGTATGGGGAAGCTCAGACAGCGCCTGCAGGATAGCTGGCAGCTCTCGAAAAGAGAGCAGTCCTGGTATATAGGGCATAGTGGTGGGGATACGCGCTAGCGCTTGGGCAATAGGATCAAGCGTTTCGGCATTCAGAAGAACCGCCGCTGCACGCGTGATAGCTCCTCCTTCTTCGAAGCCTACATCGACCCCCGCAATCAGTCGAAGCGGCAGGAAATCATCATAAAGCTTGACCTGTTTGGCCAGCTCAACCTGCTGCTTGCGCGCCGCAGCCGGGGTACCGTCCCAATCGATGAAAGGTGACGTGCTCACATTTACTCCAGCACCTACTGTTCCCTCATTTGAACCCAGAGTAATCGGCCCGGTTCCAAAAACAAAAAGGCCGCAGAAGCGGCCTTTGGGTTACGGTTTGTGTGCTCGCGACAGGTACTCGTGAGACTGCATTTCAAGAAGTCGACTTAGGGTGCGCTGAAATTCGAACTCAAGACGTCCCCCTTTATACAGATCTTTAAGCTCGACTTCGGCCGACAGGATCAGCTTGACGTTGCGGTCGTAGAATTCGTCGACCAAGTTAATAAAGCGGCGCGCCATGTCGTCCTTTGTCGCATTCATCTGCTCGACATTGGAAATCAGCACCGCCTGGAAAATCTTGCCCAACTCAATGTAATCGTTCTGGCTTCGCGGCCCATCACACAGCTCACGAAACTCGAACCAGGCGACATCATCGCATGTCTTTCGTGGCTTGATTTCCCGATTCTCAATAATCAAGGGCTCACCCACTGAAGCATTTCCGCACTCGATCGTAAGCGACTTGAAGCTCTTGGCCATTTCAGCCTCAACGCGCTCGCTCAGTGGCCAGTGGTACAGCTCCGCTTGCTCCAAGGCGCGCAATCGATAATCGATGCCGCTGTCAACATTGACGATTTCAGTGTGTTGCTTGAGTAATTCAATAGCAGGAAGGAAGCGGGCTCGCTGTAAACCATCCTTATAAAGACCATCAGGGACGATGTTCGACGTAGCGACCAGACTTACCCCATTTTTGAACAGCTCTTCGAGAAGTGTGGCCAAGATCATCGCGTCGGTAATATCTGACACGAAAAACTCATCGAAACAGATAACCCGAGCCTCGTCAGCGAAACGCTTACCGATGATAGTTAGCGGATTCTTTTCACCCTTAAGAGTCTTAAGCTCTTCATGGACTCGTTTCATGAAGCGGTGAAAGTGGGTACGCATCTTCCTATCAAAGGGCAACGCATCGTAGAACGTGTCGACCAAATAAGTCTTGCCACGCCCTACCCCTCCCCAGAAGTACAATCCTTTTACAGGACCTGAAGGCTTTTTGCCGAGTAGACGGCTAAACAAGCCAGGCTTTGGGTCCGCTTGATTGACTAACTCATCGTACAGACGCTGGAGGTGTTTAACCGCCTGCTCTTGAGCTGAATCATAAAAGAAATCGGGGCGTTCGAGGTCAGCCTTGTAGCGCTCTAAGGGTGTCATGACAAGCTGCATAGATTCGAAGGGGAGCTCACTTTAGCGACGAGCTCCAAGATTGACAATGAACGAGGCAACTATGCGTTTCAGACAGTCGCCTCACCACGCGCCTTACTCAGCAACCAATTCGGCAAGCGCTTTACGCAAGGTACTCATAGCCTGCTGCTGCTCTTCCATCGTATCGAAGGATGGACTCTGAGCAATAACCTCTCCTTTCAGGCCTACCGTAAACTGTGCGTCGCCAGGCTGCAGCTCAAGTGTGTCTGCTTCTGCCTGCAAGCGCTGAGTCATCTGTCCGGCGGCCTTAGGGTCCATAAAAGCCTTGGAGAGTAGTAGCTGGGTACCATCAGCTGCCAGGAAACGGAAACGGAAACTACCATCCTCCTCACGGAAGCTGACAAAACGAGCTCGCTTATCGGCTTTTTTCTTAACTTTTCCAGCACCGGCCTGTGCGCTCAAGGAGCGCAGCCCGACAGCCTCACGCAGCTCGCCCAGGAATGGCGTAGCGATTTTTCGTGCCTTGGCCGCACCAGTTAGCAAAATATCCTCGATATCGTCGGGCCGACTAATCAATGCAATGTAATGCTCACGCGCTTCGCCCAGCTCGGCTTCCAGTAGCTGGAACAGGCGTTGCTTAGCCTCCCCCCAAGCCAGACCATCCAAAAGATCAGCGCGAAATACTGCGGCCTGCTCAGGCGTAGCGAAGGCTTGGTAAAGCGTGAAAAGATGAGCATTATCCGGGTCCTTTGGCTCACCAGGCTGACGCGAGTCCGTCACGATACGGTTAACAGCATCCTTAAGCTGCTTGGATGTTCCAAACAATGGAATGGTGTTGTCGTAGCTCTTCGACATCTTACGGCCATCAAGACCTGGCAATGTCGCTACAGTCTCCTCGATTAGGGCCTCGGGCAGCGCGAAGAATTCTTTGCCAGCACCAAACAAATGGTTAAAACGCTGGGCAATGTCCCGTGCCATTTCTACATGTTGGATTTGATCCCGCCCGACCGGCACTCGATGCGCATTAAACATAAGAATATCCGCAGCCATGAGGACCGGATAGCTATAAAGTCCCATGGTCACACCAGCATCTGGATCCTCTCCTGCGGCCACATTCTTATCCACGGAAGCCTTGTAGGCATGAGCACGGTTCAGCAACCCTTTGGCTGTTACGCACGTTAAAAGCCAGGTCAGTTCAGGAATTTCCGGAATATCTGACTGACGATAAAAAGTCACCTTATCTGGATCCAGACCGCAAGCCAGCCAAGTGGCAGCAATTTCCAAACGGGAACGCTGAATACGCAGCGGATCATCACACTTGATCAAGGCATGATAGTCAGCCAAAAAATAAAAAGAATCGGCATCGGCCGCCCGGCTTGCCACAATAGCGGGGCGGATGGCACCGGCATAGTTACCGAGATGGGGCGTACCGGTGGTAGTAATACCGGTAAGAATACGTGTAGTCATGGCGTAAAATGCATTCTCATCCAAGGCAACCGCTTGCTACAGCTGCCGGTTAAGGGTGTCCGGAATCTATCCGAAAGACGAGTCCGCCTGCTATTCCAAACGCGGCTGGATTAAGGCTTTGAGGTCGGTCAGTTTGCCATGAAAAAAGTGGCTGCACTCAGGCACTTTGATCAACTCATGTGACTGATCAAGAGTTTCTGCCCAGGCATACACGCGAGCAGGCGTGACGACTTCATCAGCATCCGGCTGAATAATTGTTATCGGACAGGCCAAGGGCAGCTTGTTCTCAACATCGAAGCGTTCTACCGATGGGGCCAACATAAACAAGCGGGCCAGGGAAGCGCCTTCTTTCTCAAGGCGTCCAGCCAGGCATCCGGCAACACACCCACCAAATGAAAAGCCCAGAACCGTCAATGGCAATTCGGCATGATTTTTTAAAAGCCAATGAGCAGCAGCATACGCGTCATCAATTTCCCCTTGCCCTTCGCCATACTGCCCGGCACTTTGCCCAACGCCGCGAAAATTAAAGCGCAAGGTAGAGAAACCTGCATCCCGAGCAGTGCGCTGTAAGGTTGAAACGACCTTGTTATGCATGGTTCCATCAAACAAAGGATGGGGATGGCAGATAATAGCCAACCCCTTAGCCTCAGGATGGTGGTAATGCAAGCCTTCCAGAGCCCCTGCGGGGCCTTCGATCATAAGAGGGATTTCTCGTGCGGACAAACTTGAACTCCGTGACCCGGTATCGAGCCGATTCGTCTAGCTCGCTGAATGCGCGGCTTATTTACTATAGGAGAGTATACAAGCGCAGCATGAAGCCGTTACCGTAATGCAAAAGCCGTTAAAAGAGGAAGATTTGTGGAACAGTCCCTGACTACTTGGTTACTGCCTGTCATTGCCTTGATCGTAGGGATAGGCATTGGCTTTCTGATCGCACGATTACTACCCGGTGCCGCCCCCAGCCGTGTTCAACGCCAACTAGACGATCTCCAGGAACGCTTCGATGCCTATCAGCGCGAAGTAACGAGCCACTTCAGCACTACGGCTGGCCTGGTCAAGAAGCTAACCCAGAACTACCAGGACGTGCAGGAACATCTGTCCGATGGCGCCAGCCGTCTCGCCCTGGATGAACTAACCCGTCAGCGCCTGCTGGCAGCCCTGCACAATCAAAATAGCTATCCATCGTCCCGTGATCGCCTGGATTCTCCGGCAGAAGCGCCTAAAGACTACGCGCCTAAAGGCGAAGATGGCAGTAGCACGCTAGACGAAACCTACGGCTTAAAAAACCGCCCTTGATCAATAAATTCGATCCATAAAAAAGCCCGGCATCGTAGCCGGGCTTTTTCTTTTCGCCGGATTAGATTACGCCGCGAGCCTTTAACAAGGCCAACACCTGACGCGTGCCCTCCTCAACCGACACACTTTGCGTATCGATGACCAGATCAGCGTCTAGCGGAACATCGTAAGGGAAGGACTCTCCTGGGATATTGTCGCCTTCGGCAGCGTATAGTCCCTGAGGATCCCGCTCACGACAGGCCTGGGGAGATGCCTGGACGTATACGGTTATAAACCGTTCGGCACCAATCAGAGCTTTGGCTTGCTCACGCCCTTCAGCATCTGGCGCCACAAAAGCCGCCAAGGTCAGTAAGCCCGCCTCATTGAACTGACGTGCCACATGAGCCGCACGCAACCAGTTTTCGCGACGCCCGGCTCGATCCTGCGGCAATCCTTTATTAAGGTCATGTCGAAGATTTTGACCGTCCAGCACATAAACCGCCCGACCCGCATCGAATAGTTTACGCTCGACAGCATAGGCCAACGTACTCTTGCCAGCGCCCGATAGGCCTGTGAACAAAACTGTAGCTGGCTGCTGACCAAAACGGGCAGCACGCTCCTCCGTTGCCACATGCAGCTGATGACCGAGCAGAGTACCTGTGCCAGATGCACTCGAGTCCGCAATGATCATCCCCGCGCCTACGGTACCATTGGTAAGACGATCAACGACAATGAAGGCACCCGTTGTACGGTTACGCTCGTAACTATCCAATGCAATGGGCGCATCCAGACTGACCTTAACGCGAGCGATCTCATTAAGCTTCAGCTGACTAGCCTGTCCTTTTTCAAGGGTATTCACATCAACTGTGTGAACAATGCTAGGCAGCGAGCCAGGCACATAGCTGGTAGCGCGCTTGATGTCGTATTTTTTACCTGGCAGCATTGGCTCTTCTGCCATCCAGACCAACATAGCCTCAAAACTATCGCTAACCTGCGGACGGTTATCTGGATGAACCAACAAGTCCCCGCGGGAAATGTCTATCTCATCTTCAAGCGTCAAGGTTACAGCCTGCCCAGGGATGGCCTGCTCCAACTCGCCTTCGTAAGTGACAATGGACTTCACCCGGCTACTTTTGCCGGACGGCAGAACCACAACTTCATCACCCTTATGGACAATACCGGACGCCAGCGTACCGGCAAATCCACGGAAGTTCAGGTTAGGCCGATTGACGTACTGGACCGGAAAACGCATATCGGTAACGTTACGGTCCGCCGCGATTTCCACCGTTTCCAGAATTTCCATCAGCGGCTTGCCGGTGTACCACGGCGTCTGCTCGCTGCGATTGACCACATTGTCACCCTTCAGGGCAGACATCGGCACGAAATGTATGTCTTTGGCGCCCAGGTTGATACGCTCGGCAAAAGATAGGTAGTCCGCACGGATTCTATCGAAAACAGCCTCGTCGAAGCCCAGCAGATCCATCTTGTTCACAGCGACAACGATATGCTTGATACCTAGCAGCGAGGCAATAAAGCTATGACGACGCGTCTGAGTTTGCACACCGTATCGTGCATCGATCAGGATGATCGCCAGATCACAAGTCGACGCACCGGTCGCCATGTTGCGAGTGTACTGCTCATGACCAGGCGTGTCGGCAATGATGAACTTGCGCTTGGCCGTCGAGAAATAGCGGTAGGCCACATCGATAGTGATGCCTTGTTCCCGCTCGGCCTGTAGACCGTCTACCAGCAGAGCAAGGTCAACCTCTTCACCTGTAGTTCCGACTTTCTTCGAATCGCGTGTAATCGCTTCAAGATGATCTTCGTAGATCATCTTGGAGTCATGTAACAGGCGGCCGATCAGGGTGCTCTTGCCGTCATCAACATTGCCACACGTCAGGAAGCGCAAAAGCTCCTTGCGCTCGTGCTGGGCCAAGTAAGCCAGGATGTCCTGGCCGATCAGATCGGATTGGTGCGACATATTAGAAATACCCCTGACGTTTCTTCTCTTCCATCGAACCGGCACCATCATGATCGATAACACGACCCTGGCGCTCGGACGTTCGAGTCAGCAGCATTTCCTGGATAATCTCTGGCAGCGTAGCGGCAGAGGATTCGACCGCTCCCGTCAATGGGTAGCAGCCCAACGTACGGAAACGGACCTGCTGCTTACGAATGCGCGCCTTTTCATCATCTGAGAGGTGTTCAAGAATACGCTCATCATCGATCATGATCAGGGTGCCATTCTTTTCGATGACTTCGCGCTCAGCCGCAAAATACAGCGGAACGATTGGGATACCTTCTAGATAGATGTACTGCCAGATATCTAGCTCGGTCCAGTTGGACAAAGGGAATACACGAATGGATTCGCCTTTGTTGATCTTGCCGTTATAGATATTCCAGAGCTCAGGACGTTGATTCTTAGGATCCCAGCGGTGCTTGGTATCACGAAACGAATAGACACGTTCTTTGGCACGTGACTTCTCTTCATCACGCCGAGCACCACCGAAGGCTGCATCGAAACCGTATTTATCCAACGCCTGCTTGAGACCTTGGGTTTTCATGATATCAGTATGCTTGGCGCTGCCATGAGTGAACGGATTAATCCCTTGGGCCACCCCTTCCGGGTTCTGATGCACCAATAGATCAAGGCCCATTTCCTTGACCATACGGTCACGGAATTCATACATGGCCTTGAATTTCCATCCAGTATCAACGTGCAGCACTGGGAACGGCAGTTTGCCCGGAAAAAAGGCCTTACGTGCCAAGTGCAGCATCACAGCGGAATCTTTACCGATGGAATACAGCATCACTGGATTATCGAACTCGGCGGCCACTTCACGAATGATGTGGATGCTTTCCGCCTCAAGCTGTTTCAGATGAGTCAGTTTATCGAGCATGGCTACTCACGGAATTGCGGAGGGACGGCCAGCGGGCCGTAGACGAATACTCACGATACCACAGCATTACTCTTATAATCAGGCCCTTGCTTAGAACCAAATTATATATAGATATATTCAAGCAGGATTTGGTATATCGATAAACAAATGCTCAAGATCGAACTGTGCAGCCAAATACTCTCCTAAAGCTTGCACACCATATCGCTCAGTAGCATGGTGCCCCGCAGCGAAAAAGCTTATTCCGCTTTCCCGAGCACTATGGACAGTTTGCTCCGATACCTCCCCTGTTAGATAGGCATCAACTCCGGCCGCAATCGCTTGATCGATATACCCTTGCGCACCTCCTGTACACCAAGCAATCTGCTCGATCGGTCTTGTTCCTTCAATGACCAAGGGCTCACGTCCCAGTATAGAGGCGACATGACGGGCAAACGCAGCGGCATCTATAGGCTCGGCAAGCGAGCCGCGCAAGACAATAGACCGTGAATTACCAGGCTCCAGCCCCTCGTGGACTGTTATACCCAATCGCCTGGCCAGCTGAATGTTGTTACCTACTTCCGGGTGCAGATCCAGAGGCAAGTGATACGCCAGTAGACTGATATCGTGAGCCAACAAGGTCTTTAGACGACGCTGCTTCATTCCAATGATTCGCGCGTCTTCGTTTTTCCAGAAATACCCATGGTGGACCAATACTGCATCCGCTTTCGCCTCTACCGCAGCGTCTAGCAATGCCTGACTAGCCGTTACCCCAGTAACAATCCTGCTTACAGTAGAGCGGCCTTCGACCTGTAGACCATTAGGGCAATAGTCTTTGATAGAAGCTACATCCAAATAACGATCCGTTTCCCTTACCAGAGTCATCAACGGCAAAGTCATCATCTACTCCTTAACCGGGCGGGGTCCGCTGTCCACGTATCACGCGTATAGAGCAGACAAGACCCGTATGTATAATGGCCGCACCTTATCGCTCCCTTTTCGGCCTCGCAACAAGGACTCGCAATATAATGTACAAGGCCTTGCGCTCTTTCAGCTGGCCCATCGTGGCAGGGCTACTGCTCGCGACGATTGTTATTCTCCGGTTTCCCGAATGGGTCGGCTTGCCACGACAGCAGGTTCGTCTCGAAGAGGCTCAACCTTCAATGAGCCGTCTGCAAGGCCCGGTATCCTATGCAGATGCTGCTAGCAAGGCCGCGCCAGCTGTTGTCTCGCTACGCTCAACCAAACATAGCCAGAAACCCCATTCGCTTATTCAGGACGACCCGCTTTTCAAACACTACTTCAACAGGAACCCTCCCCAAGGCAACGAAGAACTTAGCCTTGGGTCAGCCGTTATCATGAGCCACGAGGGCTATCTGCTCACCAATAACCACGTTACAGCGAATGCCGATACCATCGTGGTTGCACTTCAGGACGGTCGCCAGACCGTAGCGCGTCTTATCGGCAGCGATCCGGATACAGACTTGGCCGTACTCAAAATCGACTTGGCCAATTTACCGGCCATTTCTCTCGGCCACTCCGAAAAAATCCGTATTGGTGATATCACATTGGCAATCGGCAACCCGTTCGGTGTAGGCCAAACCGTCACCATGGGAATTATCAGCGCTACCGGGCGTAACCAGTTAGGGCTGAATACTTATGAAGACTTCATACAAACCGACGCGGCTATCAATTTAGGAAACTCAGGCGGCGCGTTGATCGATGCCAACGGGAATCTGATTGGTATCAACACAGCCATTCTCTCAGGAGGATCGCAAGGAATCGGCTTTGCAATCCCTATTCAACTGGCTGTTGACGTTATGCAATCCATCATCGCACATGGTCAGGTTATCCGTGGCTGGCTTGGCGTGGAGGTAGAGAGACTTACTCCCGAATTGGCAGCCTCTTACAACCTGCCAGGCGAAGACGGGATAGTGGTATCAGGCGTCTACCCCAACGGCCCAGCACAACGTGCTGGATTGCAACCCGGCGATATTCTTCTCAAGCTTGGCGACGAGCCTGCCCAGGATGGTCGTCAGTCTATGAATCAGGTGGCACGCAAGCGTCCTGGGGACAATATTGCTATTGAAGTCCTTCGTAACGGCAAACCCCTGACGCTAACTGCCATTATCGGTTTACGCCCGCCTGTGGAGCCTGCTGAACCTCCAACCCCCGAGTCTTCGAAAAACGGCGCTTCATAAGCGCCGTTTTATCAGGAGTAATTATTGATGAACGCCATAGTCCTTGAGTGCTGCAACCAGCGCAGCATTCTGCTCGGGAGTACCTATGGTAATACGCAAGAACGAATCAATGCGAGGTCGCTTGAAGTGGCGAACCAGTACGTGACGCTCACGCAACGCAGCTGCTAACTCTTCACCTACATAGTGAGGATGACGAGCAAAGACAAAATTGGCTGCAGAAGGCAGAACGTCGAACCCAAGCGCCTGAAGATCCGCTACAAGGCAGGCTCTGCTCTCGATAACTGCCTGACATGTTTTCTCAAAGTAATCCTGGTCCTCGAACGCAGCCGTAGCGCCAGCGAGAGCCAAGCGATCCAGCGGAAAAGAATTGAAACTGTTTTTGATCCGCTCTAATGCTTCAATCAACCTTGGATGTCCCACCGCCAAACCTACCCGCAACCCAGCTAGGGATCGTGACTTAGACAATGTCTGGGTGACCAAAAGATTGGGATAGCGATTTACCAGCGCAATCGCGCTTTCGCCACCAAAGTCGATATAGGCTTCATCGACTACTACAACCGAGCGCTGATTGGCCTTGAGTAGCGCCTCAATGGCGTCAAGTGCCAATAGACAGCCAGTAGGCGCATTGGGGTTGGGAAAGATGATGCCAGCATTAGGACGTTGATAGTCTTCTACCTGAATCTGGAATTCATCATTTAGTGGGATAGCCTCAAAAGGAATCCCATAAAGCCCACAATAAACAGGATAGAAGCTGTACGAAATATCAGGGAACAGCAGCGGTCCTTCATGCTGAAACAAGCCGTGAAAGATATGCGCTAGCACCTCATCCGATCCATTACCTACAAAAACATGCTCCGCCGTTACCGAATAATGCTTGGCAATCGCTTGCTTCAATCGCTCCCCATCGGGATCAGGGTACAGGCGCAGGCTATCGTTTAATTCAGCCTGAATGGCACTTATGACCTGAGGAGAGGGGCCGTAAGGGTTTTCATTGGTATTGAGCTTGACCAAATTGGCAATCTTTGGCTGCTCACCTGGCACATAAGGCACCAGATTCTTAACGAAGGGGCTCCAGAAATCACTCATCTCATCACTCCTTGATCCGGTATTCTGCACTACGTGCGTGTGCAGTCAGCGATTCCCCACGCGCCAACACCGAAGCAGTCTTACCTAACTCCGAGGCGCCGTCCGGCGAACAGAAAATCAGCGAAGAACGCTTCTGAAAATCATAAACTCCCAATGGAGACGAGAAGCGCGCCGTTCCAGAAGTTGGTAATACGTGATTAGGGCCTGCACAATAATCACCCAAAGCCTCAGCGGTATAACGACCCATAAAAATGGCACCTGCATGTCGGATATGAGGCAGCCAAGACTCGGGATCAGCTACCGAAAGTTCCAAATGTTCAGGAGCGATGCGATTGACCACCGTACATGCCTGCTGCATATCCGCAACATGGATCAAGGCAGCACGCGACTCCAGCGAAGTACGGACAATCTCCTTTCGCTCTAGCGTCGGTAGTAACCGATTAATACTTTCGGCGACCCACTCCAGAAAACTTGCATCAGGACTCACTAAAATCGACTGAGCATCTTCATCATGCTCGGCCTGAGAGAACAGATCCATGGCAATCCAGTCGGGATCGGTCTGCCCATCGCATACCACCAAAATTTCGGAGGGGCCAGCAATCATGTCGATACCTACCTGCCCGAATACATGGCGCTTAGCCGTCGCAACATAGATATTACCTGGGCCAACGATTTTATCTACACGCGGTACGCTTTCCGTGCCGTACGCTAAGGCCGCAACAGCTTGGGCACCTCCAATAGTGAAGACCCGATCTACGCCTGCAATACACGCAGCCGCCAAGACTAGCTCATTGATCTCACCACGAGGAGTCGGTACTACCATAACGACTTCTGCCACTCCAGCTACTTTAGCCGGTATCGCATTCATCAAAACAGACGACGGATAAGATGCTTTGCCTCCTGGAACATACAGACCAGCACGATCCAGAGGGGTAACCTGCTGTCCCAAAACAGTCCCATCGGCCTCGGTATAGCGCCAGGAATCCTGCTTCTGCTTTTCATGATAACGGCGGACTCGAGCCGCGGCCGTCTCCAACGCAGCACGCTGCTCAGCACTGATGCGATCAAGTGCCAGCTCCAATCGTTTACGAGGCAGAATCAGCTCAGCCATCGAGGCGGCATTAAGACCATCGAAACGCTGGGTAAACTCGACCAGTGCGGCATCACCTTGAGTACGCACTGCCTCGATAATGCCCAGCACCCGCTGATTGACACTGGTATCGGAAACACTTTCCCAGCTCAGCAGATGATCCAGATGACGAGCGAAATCAGGATCGGCAGCGTCGAGTCGGCGAAGTGCAATCGGAGCAGTCATAGCGGAGCCTCTTGTCGATAATGGCTATTCTCAGGCACCGCTAGACTACCAGCCCTGCCGTGTGGGTACCTGAGAATTTGGCTATGACACGGATAGGCGGACGCGACATAGGCCGCGTAATGAGTTATGCCTGGTGTCGTGCGTCAACTGCTATACGCAGCACATCAATCAATGCCTGAATACGGGCATGCTGCATTTTCATCGACGCCTTGTTAACGATCAGTCGCGAACTGATATGAGCGATAAGTTCCTGAGGCTCTAAACCATTGGCCCGCAAGGTATTGCCAGTATCGACCACATCAATGATTTTATCTGCCAAACCTACGAGCGGGGCTAATTCCATAGAGCCATACAGCTTAATGATGTCGACCTGACGCCCTTGTTCTGCATAGTAACGCTTGGCAACATTAATGAACTTAGTCGCCACACGCAGTCGGCCTCGGGGCTCAGACGCGCCTACCGCTCCGGCCGTCATTAACTTGCATTGGGCAATACGCAAATCCAGAGGCTCATAAAGCCCTTGGCCGGAATATTCCATAAGGACATCCTTGCCAGCGACTCCCAGATCCGCTGCTCCATGCTCTACATAAGTAGGCACATCCGTGGCCCGCACGATGAGCAAACGTACATCGTCCAGGCTAGTAGGGATAATCAGCTTGCGACTCTTATCTGGATTTTCCGTGGGAACAATTCCGGCCGCTGCCAACAAGGGCAGCGTATCATCCAGAATGCGTCCTTTCGATAACGCAATAGTTAACATAGCGGTTCAACCCGGAACACGGCGGATTTTCGCACCTAACAGTTGTAACTTTTCCTCGATGCACTCGTAGCCACGATCGATGTGGTAGATCCGATCAATTAGCGTATCGCCCTCAGCCACTAACGCAGCGATAACCAGACTGGCCGATGCACGCAGGTCTGTGGCCATGACCGGAGCCGCTTTAAGATGCGGAATACCCGTCACGATGGCGGCATTTCCCTCAACCGCAATCTGGGCCCCCATACGTGTCATTTCGTATACATGCATGAAACGGTTTTCAAAAATCGTCTCGACAACCGTGCCGGTACCTTCCGCTACAGCATTCATCGAAATGAATTGAGCCTGCATATCGGTAGGAAACGCCGGGTAAGGCGCTGTTCTCAAATTGACGGCTTTGGGACGGTTACCCTTCATATCCAACTCGATCCAGTTCGAACCAGTTGAAATATGAGCGCCTGCTTCCTCAAGCTTAAGCAGAACAGCTTCTAGAATAGTAGGGTCGGTATCTTTGAGTTTCACCCGCCCACGGGTGGCAGCAGCAGCCACCAGGTAACTACCCGTTTCGATACGGTCTGGCAGTACCGAATAACGAGCACCGCCCAAGCGTTCAACACCCTCGACAATAATAGTGTCTGTTCCGGCACCTTGGATATTGGCACCCATTGCTATCAGACAATTAGCCAAGTCAACGACTTCAGGCTCGCGTGCAGCATTTTGAATTACGCTACGTCCCTTAGCTAACGTAGCGGCCATCAGAATATTTTCGGTACCGGTTACACTGACAGTATCAAAGAAGTAATGCGCGCCGCGCAAACCGCCTTCAGGCGCCCGGGCTTTGATATAGCCAGCCTCTACCTCGATTTTAGCGCCCATCGCCTCCAGACCACGCAAGTGCAGGTCAACCGGGCGAGAGCCAATCGCGCAGCCGCCAGGAAGAGCCACCTCGGCCTCGCCGAAGCGAGCCAGCATAGGCCCCAACACCAGAATAGAGGCGCGCATGGTCTTAACCAGCTCATAAGGAGCAATCAACGTCTTGATCGTGGAGGCGTTGACCTCGACGTTAAGCTTTTCGTCGATAACAGGTTGAACACCCATGCGCCCGAAAAGCTCGATCATCGTAGTGATGTCATGCAGATGTGGCAGATTGCAAACCGTTACAGGCGTGTCGGCTAACAGAGTGGCTGCCAGAATGGGTAATGCAGAGTTTTTGGCGCCTGAAATACGGATTTCTCCGTTGAGGCTGGCGCCACCGGTAATAATTAATTTATCCATAGGTATCTCGGCGGCGCCGAACTCAAGCTCGTTCTGCCCAAGCGGCGCGCGTATAGAATTTCATCGTGACAGCATGAATGCTGCCGTCTGCAATTAATGAATTGAGGTGGGAATAGACGCTTTGCTGGCGCTTCACGGGGCTAAGCGCAGCGAGCTCATCTCCGATCAGATTCAATTGGAAATTGCAGCCTTCGCCTTCTACTTCGACCTGGGTATTAGTTAATTTCGCCTCCAGTAGGCGCTTAACCTCTTCAGCCTGCATGCACAACCTCCTGGCAGTCTATGCCCGTAGCCGGACATCATACAAAAAAGCCCTCCACCTGCGAACCCCAAGGTACGAGCGGAGGGCCTATCAATCACTTCAGTGGGAAAGCGGCAGGATATCTAGCAATCCGCATACACCCGCAATCTGCTTCATTTCATCAGGCAGATGCCAGATTTCGAGCGTCTTGCTGGCGCTTAACACATCACGCTGAAAAGCTAACAATAAAGACAGCCCAGCACTGTTTGCATGCTCGACGTCCTCACAATCAATGACAATGGAAGAAGCGGTGCTTGCTGTCAGCAACCGTTGCCCCTCCTTACGCAACTCTACTACGCTGTCATGATCCAGAACGCCTGATAGAGCATAGACACCTGGAACCTTTTCGCTCAGCGTTGAACGGCTCATGAGCCGACCTTCGCCTTTTGAGCTTCAGGCGAATCCTTGGCACGAGCTACGGTACTGGCCCATGTATCGATAACCTTGTCGAGATTGTTACCATTATTCTGCATCGACTGCGTGAACTGGTCACGGAACAACTTACCGATATTGATGCCATTGATAATTACGTTACGAACCTTCCACTGACCGCCCTGGTTGACCATCGTATAGGACACCGGGTAAACGGTACCTCTACTATCACGCACTTCCATTCCAACGCTTGTGCGCTCGGGGGCCTGATTACCCGCCGGTAGGACCTTGATGCTTTGATTGTCATATTCCAGCAAAGCATTGCCATAGAATTGCATAAGGCTACGCTTAAAATTTTCTTGGAAGCGTGTCATTTGCTCCGGTGTTGCATTTCGACTGTACTTAACGGTCATGATGCTGCGTGAGATACCTTCAGCATCTACAACCGGTCCCAAGATATTGTTTAATGAGGTGTAAAACGCATCGGGATTAGTCCGATAGGTTTCCTTGTTAGCTTGCAGATCCGCCAACAGCTTCTCAGTAGTCTGCTGAATCACATCATGAGCCGAGGGAGCCGCAGCTGCTACCAAAGGCAGCGCCGCTAGCATCACGAGCAAAGCCTTACGCATCATTTTAAGCATTGTTAAATCCTTACTTGTCGCTAGAGTCTTTATTGACCGAGTTAAGAAGGAACTTTCCAATTAGATCTTCCAGTACGAGCGACGATTGAGTGTCGCGAATAGTTCCATTCTCCTTAATGACCTCTTCATCGCCCCCTACGCTAATGCCGATGTACTTTTCACCAAGCAGGCCTGCCGTGAGAATTGAGGCCGTTGAGTCAACGGGAATATTGTCAACCCGCTTATCAATCTGCATCGTTACCCGACCCATATAGCTATCGCGATCCAAATCTACAGCCGTGACCTTTCCGATCGTCACACCAGACATAGTGACCCTAGCCCGAGCAGACAGCCCGGCGATATTATCGAAATAGGCATAGACCTTATACGTGTCATCATGCTGACCAACCGTCAACCCGCTCACACGCAGCGCCAATAGCAACAAGGCCAGCAGTCCAGCGAGCAGAAAGAGGCCAACACCAATTTCCTGGGTGCGGGTTTGCATCAAATATCTCCAAACATCAAAGCAGTCAAAATGAAGTCAAGGCCCAGCACGGCAAGCGAGGCATAAACAACGGTACGAGTCGTAGCACGACTGATGCCTTCGGACGTGGCATCACAGTCATATCCCTGAAACACGGCAATCCAGGTAACAACGAAGGCAAAGACTAGGCTCTTAATCACACCATTGATCACGTCCGTCATCTGGACACTGTTCTGCATATTGCCCCAGAACGATCCTTCGAAAACGCCTAGCCAATCTACGGCTACCATTGCGCCCCCCCACACGCCAACCACGCTAAAAATGGCAGCCAGCAAGGGCAGCGAGATAAACCCTGCCCACAGCCGTGGCGCTACGATGTACTTAAGCGGGTCTACACCGATCATTTCAAGACTAGAAAGCTGCTCGGTGGATTTCATGTTGCCAATCTCGGCGGTCAACGCTGAACCGGCACGCCCTGCAAACAGCAAGGCACTAACGACAGGGCCCAACTCCCGCAGCAAGGTCAAGGCAACCATCTGCCCCACCGCTTCCTCAGAGCCGTAGGTTACCAAGATGTTGTAACCTTGAAGCGCGATCACCATGCCGATAAAAAATCCAGACACCAGGATAATCGGCAACGAGAGCACACCAACCGCATAGAGTTGCTTGACCAACAACTGCCAGCCCTTGCCAGCACCGGAGCGCCCGACCAGGGCCTGCCCCAACATAATGGACGAGCGGCCAGACGCGGCCAGCACATCGAGGCCGGCGCGACCAACAAGGCGGATACGCTCAAGTAAGGAATTTCGACGCATCAACGCCTCCCTAGCAGGTCTTCACGGTAATCGGCAGCCGTAAAGTGAAATGGGACAGGTCCGTCAGGTATGCCCTTGATAAACTGACGAACCCTAGGGTCCGTGGACTCCTTGAGTTCTGCAGGCGTTCCCTGCCCCAGAACCTGCGTATCACCTACGATGTAGAGATAGTCCGCGATACTGGCTGTCTCAGCCAGATCATGGGAAACGATAATACTAGTCAGCCCCAACGCATCGTTTAGTAAGCGGATCAGACGTACCAGAACGCCCATAGCAATAGGGTCTTGTCCTACAAACGGCTCGTCATACATAAGAATTTGCGGATCCAGGGCAATGGCACGCGCTAAAGCCACACGACGCTTCATACCGCCCGACAGCTCATCCGGCATCAGATCAAGCGCGCCACGCAGACCCACGGCTTGCAGCTTCATCAATACAATGTCCCGAATCATCTCATCGGGAAGCTTCGTATGGACCCGCAAGGGAAAGGCTACATTCTCAAAAACGTCAAGATCGGTAAACAACGCTCCACTCTGAAAGAGTACGCCCATCTGCTTGCGCAAATCGAACAACTCACTTCGAGTCAAGGTAGGCAAATTGACACCATTAACCCAGACTTCACCACGATCGGGACGAAGCTGAGCGGCAATCAACCGCAATAGCGTGGTCTTGCCACTGCCTGAGGGCCCCATGATTCCAGTCACCTTGCCGCGTGGAATCCGTATATCAACATTGTCGTAGATAGTACGCTCGCCACGCTTGAAGGTCACACCTCTAAGCTCGACGGCATACGTGCTATCGGTGCTCATCTAAACTCCTAGCTAATCGCATCCCTAAAAGACGCTCCAATCTACGATCAAGGCACGTTCAGGTCCGCCCGATAAGGGAAGAACTATAACATTACGTCACCTGCCCCCCAATCAAAGGATAATTCCAAGCGTTTCCATAGGAGGAACTCGCGGTTTAACGTTATACTTTCATCCTTTTAACTCTTATCAGCGCCTTTATCAGACCGATGTCATCCTTCTCAAATTTCATAGAGTCCGCCAACCGTACGATTAAGAATGAAGTTGAGGCGGTAAATGCGCTTCGCTCACGTATCGACGGCCGCTTCGTGAACGCTTGCGAGTTGATGCTAGCGTCTAAAGGCCGTGTGATCGTGCTAGGGATGGGAAAATCCGGCCATATCGGCAATAAAATCGCTGCCACTCTGGCCAGCACCGGAACACCAGCCTTTTTCGTACATCCGGCTGAAGCGAGCCATGGCGACATGGGCATGATCACTCGTGATGACATTGTGTTAGCGCTGTCCAATTCAGGGTCGACACCAGAGATCATTACCCTGTTGCCATTAATCAAGCGCATGGGCCTTACCCTGATCAGCATGACAGGCAATCCCTCTTCACCGCTTGCGCAGGCTGCAACCGTGAACCTGGACACCAGTGTTGCCCAGGAGGCCTGCCCACTGAATCTTGCCCCAACCTCCTCTACCACGGTCACCTTGGTTCTTGGCGATGCAATCGCAATAGCCCTTTTAGAAGCCCGCGGTTTTACGGCCGAAGATTTTGCCTTTTCCCATCCTGGCGGGGCACTAGGCAGACGACTGCTTTTGAAGGTAGAAAATGTTATGCATGTAGGCGACCGTCTTCCTTGCGTAATGACAGGCACCTCATTAAGCCAAGCCCTACTCGAAATGTCGCGCAAGGGCCTTGGTATGACGGTCGTTCAGAAGGCGGACGGAACCTTAGCCGGCATTTTTACCGATGGAGATTTACGCCGCTCACTGGATCGGGGAATCGATATTCGCTCGACTCTAATTGACGATGTCATGACGATTCATGGACAAACAGCAAAACCTCACATGCTTGCGGCCGAAGCACTTAAGATCATGGAGGATCACAAGATAAACGCTTTGGTTGTTGTGGACGAAACAGACCGACCTGTAGGTGCACTGAATATGCACGACCTGCTACGTGCAGGGGTCATGTAGGCATGAGCAGACACCAGCATGATCCAATATTCTGCCCGGCATGTCATTGTCTGCTCAGGCACCACAGGGGCACTTCATATGCCCGGCTTATATAGGCCTTAACTTATGTTCCGCACCTTGCGAAAACCACTGTCATATGGACTTATTGCCCTTGTCTTAGCAGCTATAGGTTATTGGAATCTATTGCCGCAACGCTTTATCAATCCAGCTGAAACGACGAGCGTGTCCGACAGCAGGATTGATGCCTTTGCTATTAATGCACGTGCAATACAGTATCGCCCCGACGGTAAAGTGCAATATGAAATGACCTCCGAGCGATTAGACCATGTGGAAGCGACTGATATTACTCACGTGACGCGTCCCGACGTGCTGGCCTATCGAGGCACTGATTTGCCCTGGCATATGCGTAGCGTCCGTGCCGAAGTGGCACCAGGAGGCAGTCAGGCCGAACTGATCGATGATGTGCGTGTCGAGCGAACGGATGCCAAGGGCCGATCGACTGTTCTCACGACTACACGACTCACCGTTTTTCCCGATAAAGATTATGCTCAAACCGAGCAAGCCGTTAGAATCGAGGCCGCCAATGGCGTGACCACGGCGCTAGGAATGAAAGCGTACCTGAACGACGGCAGAATGCTCCTGCTGTCCAAAGTAAGAGGCCAGCATGAGGTTCGTTAAATCCCTTCCTTTTTTATTGTCCCTGACCGCTACCTTGGGCAGCGCGAATGTTTGGGCACTGCCTTCCGATAGAGACCAGCCCATCCGCGTACAGGCGGACAGTGCTGAACTGGACGACAAGCAGCATGTAGCGGTTTACCGTGGCGACGTCATCATTACCCAGGGCTCGATGCGGATTACCGGCAATACCGTTACCATCACACAAGATGCCGATGGCAATATCAAGGTAGCTACTGCTGTAGGTAAGCCTGCCTACTACGAGCAGAAACCCTCAGCTGATAAAGATATAGTTCAGGCTTATGGCCTGACGATTCAATATTATGCTGATCAAAACCGCATTATCCTGATTGATCAGGCCAAAGTTGTACAACAAGGCAACACGTTTGAAGGTGAGAAGATTGTCTACGATACACAGCGTCAGGTTGTAAACGCTGGACGTGCCAATGGCAATCAGATCACTACGCCCAGACCACGTATCGACATGGTCATTCAGCCCAAGAATCGAAATCAGTCCTCGGAACAAGCCCAATGACAGTGACGCTCAAAGCCCAGCACCTGGCCAAGAGCTACAAGAACCGGCAGGTAGTGCGGGACGTTAGCCTTACGATCGAAAGCGGGCAGATTGTTGGCTTGCTTGGCCCTAACGGAGCTGGGAAAACCACCTGCTTTTACATGATAGTAGGGCTGGTCAAGGCTGATCATGGCCGCGTATTAATTGACAATACTGATGTAACTCACCTCCCTATGCATGGCCGCGCACGGGCTGGGATTGGTTATTTACCTCAGGAAGCTTCAATTTTTCGTAAGCTGACCGTAGCCAATAACATCATGGCTATTCTGGAGACGCGTAAAGACTTAGATCGTCATGGCCGCGCCCAAGAGCTTGAATCTCTCCTCCAAGAGTTCCATATCACCCATATTAGGGACAATCTGGGAATGAGTCTCTCGGGAGGCGAGCGTCGTCGTGTGGAAATCGCCCGAGCGTTGGCGACTGCTCCTAAGTTCATCTTACTGGACGAGCCTTTTGCCGGGGTTGACCCCATTTCTGTTGGCGATATCAAACAGATCATTCGCCATTTGAAAGCCAAAGGAATTGGGGTTCTAATCACAGACCATAACGTACGTGAAACACTTACAATCTGCGAAACCGCCTACATCGTGAGCGATGGCCAACTCATTGCCGAGGGGGACGCCGAAAGCGTACTGGCCAACTCACTCGTTAAAGACGTGTATTTGGGGCATGAATTCCGCCTCTAGGCAAAAAGGCAAAAACCAGGCATATAATTTGCTCATCCCTGCCAAGTTATCTGGTGGGCTCCGTGGCGCAGTTCGCGTCTGTAGATAAGGTGCTAAGCCCGCAGCCATGAAACCATCGTTAGTCTTAAAGATGGGCCAGCAGCTGACCATGACCCCTCAGCTGCAACAGGCCATTCGATTACTACAGCTTTCTACGCTGGATCTTCAACAGGAAATTCAGGAGGCCTTGGAATCCAATCCAATGCTCGAGCGGCAAGAGGAAGGTGACGATTTCGATCATGTCGACCCGCTTGCCAATGGTGATGAGTTGCCTACCCCCGGCAATCAGGAAATTACTTTCAAGGATACGACCACGACGGTGGATATGCCGGATGTGGATGAGTCCGAGTGGAGCGATCGTATTCCTGGTGAACTGCCAGTAGATACTGCCTGGGAGGATGTCTATCAGACGAGCGCCAGCAACCTGCCTAGTTCGGAAGATGATGAATGGGATTTCACCGCACGCACTTCAGTGGGGGAAAGTCTACAGAGTCATCTGCTGTGGCAGCTGAATCTGGCACCGATGTCTGATACCGATCGCGTTATTGCCCTGTCAATTATTGATGGCATCAATAATGATGGATATCTGGAAGAGTCTCTTGAAGATATCCTCTCCTCGATCGACCCGGAGCTTGAGGTAGAGCTCGACGAAGTCGAAGTTGTATTACGGCGCGTCCAGCAATTCGAGCCGGCAGGAATTGGGGCTCGCAATCTACGCGAATGCCTGCTGCTGCAACTCAATCAGTTTCCTGCAAAGACTCCCTGGCTTACCGAAGCCAAGCGGCTGGCCAGCGATTACCTGGATATTCTAGGTAGCCGTGATTACAGCCAGCTGATGCGCCGCATGAAACTCAAGGAAGATGAGCTCCGCCAAGTTATCGAGCTCATCCAAAGCCTACACCCACGCCCCGGCTCACAAATCGAGTCTGGCGAGGCGGAATATGTCATACCCGATGTTATCGTTCGCAAACATAATGACCGCTGGCTCGTTGAGCTGAATCAGGAAGCTGTTCCCAAGCTACGCGTAAATGCTCAGTATGCCGGCTTCGTCCGACGCGCTGATAGCAGTGCTGACAACACCTTTATGCGTAACCAATTGCAGGAGGCGCGCTGGTTCATCAAGAGCTTGCAAAGCCGCAACGAGACGTTGATGAAGGTGGCAACACAGATTGTCGAGCATCAGCGTGGTTTTTTAGAGTATGGCGAGGAGGCAATGAAGCCTCTTGTGCTACATGATATTGCCGAAGCTGTAGGTATGCATGAATCAACCATTTCGCGTGTTACCACGCAGAAATTCATGCATACGCCACGTGGTATTTATGAGCTAAAGTACTTTTTCTCTAGTCATGTGAATACGGCGGAGGGTGGAGAATGCTCGTCTACAGCCATTCGCGCAATCATCAAGAAGCTAGTTGCTGCGGAAAATGCAAAAAAGCCATTGAGTGACAGCAAGATCGCTGGTTTACTGGAGTCACAGGGCATACAAGTTGCCCGCCGTACCGTTGCCAAATATCGCGAATCGCTGGGCATAGCCCCATCAAGCGAACGCAAGCGACTGGTCTAGCGGCGCAACGCTGCCAGAGCCTCTTCAAGGCGTCGGCTTGTACGGCGCAGCCAGGCTCGACGTGTTACCGAGGCAGGCACCTTGCCTGCCTGTTACACCACGGCAATAAGGAGAACGCGGTATGCAAGTCAACATCAGTGGTGATCAACTGGATGTTACCGACTCCCTACGCAGCTACATTGGAGAGAAGCTCGTCCGACTCGAACGTCACTTCGACCGTATCACCAATGTGCAGGTGATCATGCAGGTCGACAAACTCAAGCAAAAAGTTGAAGCCACCTTGCATGTAGCAGGCGCCTCGGTCGTTGCAAATGCCGAGCACGATGACATGTATGCTGCCATTGACCTGCTTGCCGACAAGCTCGACCGCCAATTGATCAAGCACAAAGAGAAGCAGCTCGAGCGGCAGCAGGGGTTGGGCGTCCGTTGAGACCTGTAACCACCTTATGATTCGATTAGAAACCATCCTGACCCCCGGCCGCTCACACGTGAGTGTGCCGGGTACCAGTAAAGAAGCCGTGCTCCAGCACATTGCCGAGATTGCGGCTGCTGACTTGCCTGGGCACGATGCCCAGTCCATCTTTGAAAGCCTTCTAGCTCGGGAAAAGCTCGGCTCTACAGGATTCGGCAATGGTATTGCTATTCCTCATTGCCGTCTGAGCGGATCCAAGGAACCGCTTAGTGTACTGTGTCACCTACAGACACCAGTCGATTTCGACTCGCTCGACGGCGCTCCTGTCGACTTAATTTTTGTATTATTGGTGCCAGAAGCAGCTACCGAACAGCATTTGGAACTGCTTCGTCAGATCGCTGCCATGTTGGATAAAGCCGACATGCGTGATCATCTGCGTCATGCAACTACCAGCCGCGAGCTCCATCAAATAGTCATCGACGCCCAAAGCGGTCAATGATATGCATCTGATTATCGTTAGCGGACGCTCCGGCTCTGGTAAGAGCACAGCGCTTAATGTGCTAGAAGACAATGGCTTCTACTGCATTGACAACCTTCCCGCCGGGCTTTTACCTGAACTGGCGGAGCGTACACTGCTGGGTTCAGAAGGAATTCAGGCCAAGGTGGCACTGTCCATCGATGCACGTAACCTACCAAGCCAGCTACAACGTTTCCCGGATTTACTCGGGCAAGTGCGTGCTCGGCATATACGGGTCGACGTACTGTATCTTGATGCTGACGATCAAACATTACTCAAGCGCTTCTCGGAGACGCGTAGGCGCCATCCGCTGACCAGCGAGTATCGCTCTTTGGCTGAAGCGATAGAGGACGAGAAGCAGCTGCTCATGCCTATTGCCGATCTGGCCGATCTAAAGATCGACACTACCAGTCTCAACCTGTATCAACTCAAGGATATGGTAAAGCTTCGGCTGCTTAATGCCCCCGAGCCTGGTACTGCCTTTCTTATCGAGTCGTTTGGATTCAAGCGAGGCATCCCGGTAGATGCCGACATGGTGTTTGATATCCGCTTTTTGCCTAACCCTTACTGGAAGGCCGATTTGAGAGAGCTGTCCGGACTGGATCAGCCCGTTATCCGGTATTTGGAAGAGCAGCCTGAAGTCGAAGAACTCTATCAGGACATCTATAATTATCTAATCAAATGGCTCCCCAGCTTTGCAGCCAACAATCGTTCCTACGTCACGATTGCCATCGGTTGCACGGGAGGACATCACCGCTCGGTCTACCTGGCTCAACGCCTGGGAACGGCCCTTAAATCCAAACTGAAAAAAGTCCAGATTCGTCATCGAGATATTTCTGGACATCACCACTAAGGATGTTAGACGCAATGCCCGCCCAAGAAATAACCATCATCAACAAGCTGGGTCTGCATGCCCGTGCAGCCGCTAAATTCGTCGGCGTGGCGGGACGCTATCCTTGTGAAGTCAAGGTAGGACGCAGCCCCGAAAGCCAGATCGATGGCAAAAGCATCATGTCAGTCATGATGCTTGCAGCAGGCAAAGGTACGGTACTTCATCTCACTACTGAAGGCGAACAGAGCGAAGAGGCTTTACAGGCGTTGCTTGAACTAATCAACAATCGCTTTGACGAGGGTGAGTAACTACCTACCCCAGCGCTGTGTCCATGACCATCATCAAACAAAAGCCTATAGCAAGCCCTACAGTAGCCGAGGTTTTGTAACCCTTTCGAATATGCGTCTCAGGAATAACTTCGTGGGTAACGGCAAACAACATGGCACCAGCCGCCAGAGCCAGCCCCCAAGGCAACAGTAGTTGGCTGATACTGACCAGCCAAGCACTAATAACGGCAAACAGCGGCTCAACCAACCCAGATGCCGCACCGATACCAACAGCTTTGAAACGATTGACACCAGCGCCTGCCAACACTAAGGCAATGACCATACCTTCTGGAAAATCTTGCAAGGCGATACCTAGTGCTAGGCTGTCAGCACCTTCCAAACTGGCCCCTTCGGCTACGCCGACAGCCATTCCCTCTGGAATATTATGCAAGACAATCGCTGCGACAAATAAAAGGATGCGCGGAGAGACAATTGAGGTCCTCTCCCCTTCGCTTAATTCCTGAGCCGGCATTATACGCTCAAGTGCAAGCATGCCCATTACACCCAAACACAGCCCCGCACTGACCAAGCCTCCACTACCCCATTTGGAATACCCTAAGTCGCCACTGGCCGCCAAAGCAGGAATCAATAGCGAAAAGGCTGTAGCAGCCAGCATGACACCTGCGCCAAATCCCAGCAGGGCATTTGAAAAGCGTTCTGAAACACGAGCCAGCGCAAGAACCGGAAGAGCCCCTAGAGCGGTACCAAGAGCACAGAGCAATCCACCTTGTAAAGCTGCGCGCATGGGAGCAGCTTGAAAAAGCTGCCTGAGCTCCTCGAGCTGAACAAGAAATACAGTCACACATAACAGTGTAAACAGCAGGGCCCAGCGAATATTGGTAGTCAGGAAGGCTTGAAAGGCGCGCATAAAACTTCTTAGGCGGGAGAGAAAAAGTCATGACGACGGCGCAGAACTAGCTGCACCGTCTGTTTAGTAGTGAATCAGGCGGCTCCGCCCATCGCTGCTTGATAGCGGCGAGCTACTTCAGGCCAGTTGATGACGTTATAAAAAGCACCAATGTATTCAGGGCGACGGTTTTGGTAACGCAGGTAATAGGCGTGTTCCCAAACGTCTAGCCCCAGAATGGGCGTATTGCCATTCATAATAGGACTGTCCTGATTCAATGTGCTTTCTACCACCAGTTTTTTCTCTGGCGTTACGCTCAGCCAGGCCCAGCCGCTGCCGAAACGAGACACGGCAGCCTTGGTGAAAGCCTCTTTGAAAGCGTCCAGACCACCCAGTTGGGAGTTGATGGCCTCAGCCAGCGCTCCGTCAGGGTTACCGCCGCCTTGAGGAGTCATGACTGTCCAGAATAGCGAATGGTTAGCGTGTCCGCCGCCATTGTTGACGACCATGGCGCGCTTGTCTTGGGGAACCTTGTCCAACTGAGTCAACAACTGCTCGACTGGCAGATCTTCAAGCCCACTACCTTCAAGCGCAGCATTCAGGTTGTTGATATAGGTCTGGTGGTGTTTGGTATGGTGGATCTCCATTGTCTGTGCGTCGATATGAGGCTCAAGCGCATCGTAGGCATATGGAAGCTGGGGAAGTGTATGGGGCATGTTGTCATCTCCTTTGAGAGTGGCTTTCGCCTGCCAGCTCTGGCGAGAGGCAGGCTTTGGTTGCTTCAAACATTCACCTTATTACTGCCAGTGAAAAGCGCGGCCATAGCACACACGCTTATCACAAATGGTGCCTTCACTGGGCTTTTAAAAGGTCTCACAGCAGCCTATCAAAAGAACATCCAAGTAAGAACTAATATCAAATGATATTTTCTATCAAAAACATATATTAAGCTTCGACAAACTAAAGGGGGGATTCATTCCACCGCCCCGCTTGTTTGTTGCCTTACCAGACTAGTAAGGCTAGCGCCCAGCCAGCATCATGGACTCGATCAGTACTGAGCCGGTACGAATACCTCCGCGGGTGTCGACATCATTGCCAATCGCTACGATGTCACGGAACATATCGCGCAGGCACCCGGCGATGGTGACCTCTTGGACAGGAAACTGAATTTCTCCATTTTCTACCCAGTAGCCTGCAGCGCCTCTGGAGTAATCGCCTGTGACCAGATTAACCCCTTGCCCCATGAGTTCAGTCACCAGCAGACCGCGCCCCATACGGCGAATGAGAGCAGCCTGGTCCTCGTCACCATGACTAACGAAGAGATTATGTACGCCGCCTGCATTGGCAGTGCTCTGCATACCTAATTTGCGAGCCGAATAAGTACTCAACAAATACGAAACCAATTCACCTTTATCGACAAAAGACTTGGCATAGGTGGCCAGACCCTCGTTATCAAACGATGCGCTACCCAGTGCTCGCGGCAACAAGGGCCGTTCATCAATGGTCAACCACTCGGGAAATAGCTGTTGCCCCAAGGCACCCTCAAGAAACGTGGTTTTGCGATAAAGATTGCTACCCGAAATCGCCGCCAGGAAGTTGCTAAACAAACCTGAGGCCAGCTCGGGAGCGAAGAGTACCGGAACCTGGGCAGTCGGCACGGGACGAGCTCCCAGTCGGCTTACGGCCCGTTCGGCGGCGCGACGACCAATCAGCTCGGGATTCATTAATTCACCGGCCTGACGATTTACGTCATAAAAATAGTCCCGCTGCATATGGCCTTCGCTTTCCGCGATCATAACGCAGCTCAAACTGTGGCGGCTGCTCGCATACCCACCGATAAAACCATGGCTGTTCCCATAGATACGGCAGCCTTGATGGGTATTCAGGCTCGTCCCATCTGCATTGGTCACTTTGGCATTAGCCGCGAAAGCAGCGGCCTCGCAAATCAATGCCTTTTCAATTGCCTCGTCGGGCGTAATAGCCCAGGGGTGAAACAGATCGAGATCCGGTAGATCTTTTGCCATTTTCTCCGGATCGGCCAAACCGGAGTATTCATCTTCAGACGCATGCTGAGCGATGGCTAGTGCGGCGGCAACGGTTTCTCGTATCGCATCTTCGCCGGTGGCCGAAGTACTGGCCGAGCCTTTGCGTTGCCCCAGATACAAGGTTATTCCAAATCCCTCGTCACGATTGAATTCAACTGTTTCCACTTCCCCTTTGCGTACTGTCGTAGACAGGCCCTGCTCAACAGACACTGACACTTCGCAAGCACTGGCACCCTGCCGGCGCGCCTCGGCCAGAATGCGCTCTACCTGATCGCGTAAGGCGGGCAAAGCCGCCGGGCCGACAGCTTCTACGGATTGACTCATGCTTCTCTCCTATACAGCGTTGGCAGCCCGGCGGACCGGACAACCGACCTCTGACTCGTTATGATGGCGACCTTTAGTTATGGACCGCCCTCATGTCTGATTTTCTTGATGACGACGCCTTCTCCGGAGAGAAGAGCAAATCGCAGATCAAGCGCGAACTACTTGCCCTGCAAGAACTCGGTGAACGTCTCGCCGGAATGAGCCCCGACTTGCTTGATCGTCTACCGTTAACCGAACCACTTCGCCGTGCCTTGGCCGAAGCGCCTAAACATAAGGCTAATGTGGCTCGTAAACGGCACGTCCAGTACCTGGGTAAACTGATGCGCGATCAGGACATTGATGCGATCATGGTATTGATCGACCAAGTCGACTCGTCTACGCGCCAGTACAACGAACGTTTCCATGCGCTTGAGCGTTGGCGGGATCGTTTGCTGGGAGGTGACGACGAAGCACTACAGGCGTTTGTTGAAGACTACCCGGAAGCTGATCGCCAGCACCTGCGACAGTTAATTCGCCACGCTCAACATGAGCAGGCGCATAACAAGCCGCCTACTGCTGCACGTAAGTTGTTCAAGTACATTCGCGAGCTGGACGATACCAAGCGGGGACTGCGTTGATACGCGTCCCCCACTCCTCTTACCCGCTCACGGTTATGCGCCGGTTCCCCCTACGGTGATAGCGTCAATCTTAAGGGTGGGCTGACCTACACCAACCGGGACGGACTGCCCTTCTTTGCCGCAGGTTCCTACGCCGTTATCTAGCGAAAGGTCATTACCGACCATTGAAACCTGCGTCATGACGTCCGGCCCGTTACCGATAAGGGTTGCCCCCTTAACCGGGCGGGTTACCTTGCCATTCTCGATGAGGTACGCCTCGTTAGTCGTGAAGACGAACTTGCCGCTCGTGATGTCTACTTGGCCACCGCCCAGGCTGGCGCAATACAAGCCCTTCTCTACGGAGGCGATGATCTCGGCCGGATCGCTCTCACCAGCCAGCATGTAGGTATTGGTCATGCGCGGCATGGGCAGATGCGCATAGGACTCACGCCGACCATTTCCGGTACGAGCGACTCCCATCAAGCGAGCATTGAGTTTGTCCTGCATGTAACCTTTGAGAATACCGTTTTCGATCAGCACGTTATACCGGCCCGGCGTGCCCTCGTCGTCTACAGAAACCGAACCGCGTCGATCTGGAATCGTACCGTCGTCAACAATAGTACAGAGTGGCGAGGCCACCCGCTCATTGACACGCCCACTATAGGCGGAGCTGCCCTTGCGGTTGAAGTCGCCTTCCAGACCATGCCCTACGGCCTCATGAAGCAGTACACCGGACCACCCCGAACCGAGAACGATTGGAAACGTTCCTGCTGGTGCCGCTACCGCTTCAAGGTTGACCAGAGCTTGGCGCACAGCCTCGCGGGCATAGCTCATAGCTCGGTCTTCACGCAGAAAGTACCGGTAATCGGTTCGACCTCCGCCACCATTGTTACCACGCTCGCGTCGCCCATTTTGCTCGACAACAACATTGACATTAAAGCGCACCAGCGGGCGTATATCGGCTGCTAGAGTGCCATCATTAGCCGCCACCAGAACACGCTCCCAAACACCTGACAAGCTAACCGTCACCTGTTGAATACGTGGGTCAAGCGCACGTGTCGCTACGTCAATATTCTTGAGCAGCTCGACCTTCTCTGCACGGCTTAGAACATCCAGTGGATTGTCTTCGCCATACAAACGGGTCGGCTCGACCGCGCCGAAGACCTGGACTTGTCCACTTACACCGCTTCGGGAAATGGAACGTGCAGCCTGGGCTGCCTGATTCAAGGCATCAAGGGTGATGGCATTGCTATAGGCGAAGCCAGTTTTCTCTCCAGATTGCGCGCGCACCCCAACGCCCTGGTCTAGATGAAAACCGCCTTCTTTGACAATACCGTCTTCCAGAAGCCAAGACTCGGACACCATGCTTTGAAAATACAAATCGGCCGCATCGATGCCGGGCCCGGCCAATTGATGCAGCACTGTGGGCAAGGCGTCTAACTCAAGCCCGCCCGGACTTAGAAGATGTTGACTGACGGAAGTCAGGTATTGGCTCATGCGTACTCCAGTAGCCGTGAGATTTTTGCTAAATGTGCACAACACATTGAATCAAGACAATTCTTCACTATTGACCTTAGCGCGTCCTGTGCATTGTGCTTAATGGAAATGCCCAATTACTCCGATTTGTAATTGGGCCTCTTCAGAGTGACAAGGGTGTACGGGACGACGTGAAACGGCGATGCTGGGTGATCGGCATCTGTTCACGTACAGCCTGTTGACCAGCCTCGTTGCGCTGCCCAAGAAGAACGGCCTCGCCACGCTCACATTCGGCCAACACACGTCCCCAAGGGTCGATAATGGCTGAGTGGCCCCAGGTTTCTCTCCCCTGAGCATGTTGTCCGCCTTGTGCAGCCGCCAGAACATAGCACTGCGTTTCGATCGCACGGGCCCGGATGAGAATCGCCCAATGAGCCTCGCCCGTCACGGCCGTAAACGCGGATGGTGCTGTAATGAGTTCAGCGCCGGCCTCTCGCAGCGCGGTATAAAGCTCGGGAAAACGCAAATCGTAACAGACTGTCAGTCCAACCCGACCTATAGGTGTCTCAACTACGACCGCCTGTTCGCCTGCCGCATATTGAGCGGACTCACGATAGCGACCCTGGATGTCATTAACGCTGGCATCGAATAGATGAAGCTTGTCATAGCGAGCTACCCGTTCGCCCTGATCATTAAATAACAAAGAACAGGCACAAGGTTTGGCATCCGGCTCGTTGTCAGGCGGCAACGGCAGGGTGCCGCCTACCAACCAAAGCCCTAGTTCGCGTGAAGTCCGAGCTAGCCAAGGCAAAATAGGGCCTTCTCCATGCGCTTCGGCTTGTCCAATGCTTCCTGGATCACGATGACCTATGGCCGCAAAGTTCTCTGGCAGCACCGCCAAGCGAGCATCCTGCTCAGCGGCTTGCTCAAGTAGCCGACGAGCAGCGGACAAGTTGGCGCGTACGTCCGCTTGACTGACCATTTGTATTACCGCGAATGTCATGGCGACCTCCCGATTGATCATTCATGCTACGCACCCCCTGCCCTCAAATTCAATGCCAACAGCTATTGACCTTCCGGCTTGCCCAAGGTGATCTGCGGGTTCTGCCAGGGTCCATGGACGTGATAATTAACGCTGGCCATTCGGGTTAGCCGATCACCAATCAAACGATCCACAATGAACAGAGCACCTCCAATTGCTGGCGCACCGGCGATCAGGGCAGCAATTGGCAGTGAGTTGGTTACTGGCAGGCCAACTTGCAAGCGGGCATCGACGCGGTCGTTGGCCAGGTCAAGCATGCCATTCATACGCATGTCCGATGAAGGCCCTTCGAGCGTAATAGGTCGACGTGTCGTATAGGCGCCCTCACGGGCATCCAGCAGGGCACTGATACGGTCATAGCTTAATCCTCGACCAAAAAGGTCAGAGAAATCCAGGCGCAAGCGCCGTCGAATTGCTTCAAAATTCAACAGGCCGAACACCCTAAGCGCAGAGGCTGACCCTTCAAGCTGGCGTAACTGCCCATTATCCAACCGGGCATCCAGCGCGCCGGACAATCGATTAAGGCTGGCCCAGGCAGGTGAGCCAGGCCAATTGACATCAGCGTCGAGACGAAACTGCTGACTAGTCACACTGGAGGCAAACTTCCAGGCCAAGAGAACATCGGCCACATTCTCACCTGCCAACCGTCCAACATAGTGCGTTCGTGTCGCCTGAGGCTGGCCTTCCCAATCCAGTGTGCCGGCCACCTTCAGCCCGCGTAGTTGAAGATTCAGCTCGGAAAATCGTACACCGGTACTGGACGGCCTGATTTTGAAGCGCTGTGCACCTACCGGATCGTTGCCTAACGAGAAGCGATCGATGGATACATCCATCGCTGGCCAACCATGCGGATCTATCTGGGCAAGCGGATCAGGCGCGCTGACGGTTGAAGTATTTTCGGGTACAGGAGGTGAAGCCGGTATGCTCAGGTGCTTAAGCGCGACCTCAATCGGATCGACTGGATTACGGGGAACTGTAATCTGACCTCCAATAATGGCGCTACCAAGCTGCAACGACCAACCCTGTTCAAGAGGCTCCAGCCGGACCTCCAGATTATCCACGGCCTGTCCGAATCCCTCGAAACGCCCTATTTTGACTTGCCCTACAGACAGCCACTGCAGCGCATCTTCCCATGCCCCTGGCCTACCGGCATTACTGTCCGCAGCCGCAGGTGCCTGCTGTAGGCGATATTGTTGCAGGGCAACCTGCCATTGTTCTAAAACCAACCGATCCAACGCACCCTGAATGCGCAAGCCACGCTCTGTCGGCAGGTTTGCCGTCCCCTCACCCAGGACAATCTCACCTCGAACAGCGTCAAAGCGGGCGGGCGGGGCCGCCAGTACAGCATCAAGCACACCTTGATAGGTCACCTCGTAGCGCTGCTCAGGTCCATTGAGCTCCATCCGGAAGAAGCCATTGTGCGCTGTCTCGGCAGGCTTACCGAATGGGGCTGGCAAGTCGATAGTTACCCCCCTCAAGGGCGACGACACCACGATCTCGCTGTTGGCCTCGGCGAGCGTCAAGCCTATCTGGTAGGGTAAGGTTCCTGAAAAAGGCAACGGACGTTTGTCCAACTCCAGCCACTGCGCCAGCCGGTCGACAGAAACACTCCCCTCCGCCACCAAGCGCGTCTTTGGGCCCTTGGCGGTGCCCTCAGCCAAGGCCTTGCCCCGTATGGCTTTACCGAATACCTGAGCCTGGATATCCGGTGCGCTCAGGCCTTGTGTCGTGTCATAACGGAAGGTGCCCTGAATAGCATTGATATCCAACCGAGGCTTAGACAGCTTGAGCGAGGAGTTAGTCGTCGAGAAATCAACAATGACCTTAGGAACCTGGTCATGCCCCAACGGCAGATCCAAGTCCAGTTGCCCATGTAAATCCCCGCCCCCCTGCCATCCCTTGAAGATCGTGGCCGTGGGAAGCGGCGTGTCTTGCAGGATTTTCAAGGCATCTCGAACAGAACTGTCCAGCTTGCTATTGAGATATAGGTGCGGCGTACGCCCATCATGATGCAATGGAATAGACACCTTCATATCACTCACACGACTATCGAGAATACTTCCTTCAGCCACCTGAATATTGACGGAGTTATCCTCAATGACGATGTCGCCGTGTGCCTTTTGCAACGCCGGCCAGCCTTTCTGATAGGCCAACTGCGCCTCTCTGACCCGGAAGAACAGGCTCATCGTACGAGCTCCAGGTGGCGCTTCATGCATCAGCGAGCCCTGATACTGATAGAAGCCTTCCTCAATATGGCCGGCCTTGATCGCCGTTTTCAACCAATCAGCCAGCGGCTTGCTCATGGCCGGCGTCCGCGTAGGCAGGTATTTTTCAGCGAAGCGAGCATCAGCGTTGCGCAGGCCGACCCGTAAATCCATGTAACTTTCGACGCCAGGCTTGCGGGCCAGACGGATGAATATGTCTCCGCTGGCATCACCTTCGTCACCGGATACACGCATCAGTGGGCTCGACAATGTGAAGCTATTGTCGCTCAAGGCCCAGGTTAGACGCGCCCGAGCCGTCCGGTAACGCCACGGCTCAGGAAAAAGAGTACTTAGGTGCAAGGAGAAATCACGCGTGTCGAGCCGTAGCTCACCTCCTTCGAGCCCGCCACTCAGGCTGCCCGTAACATTCTCGAGTGCAGGAGCACCGTGATAGGCCGAGACCCCCACGCTATCCAAATTGGCGGTATAGACAAGCTGCTGTGGTTTAGGCCGCGTAGGGAAATAATCGATCCGAATATTGCGCAAGGCTCCCTGCGGCTGAAGAGCTGTGATGATGTCTGCCGCCTGCTCAGGTAGCGGGGCCAAAGACTGCACGGCTGCACTTAGCGGCACTAGATTTAGGCGGTCGGCACGGACATGCCAGGCCTGAGCGGCCTCATCTCGCTGTACCGCTAATGTCACGCCGCTCCAGCGCCGCTCACCCATGCTGACTGCCAGATTGGAGCCGACAGCATGCCAACCGGAAGTATCTCGTCCAAACGCAACATCCAGCGCGATATCACTCAACTGCATCGGCTCTCGGTTTCCATAGGCAGCCATGAATGATGAAGCATTGAGCCGGGCGGTGGCCTGAGCTAGAGCACCATTTTCCCATTCCAGCCAGAGCTCGCCCCCGGCATGCAACTCATCCAGACGCCATTGTCGAGTCAGAGAACCGGGTATCCACTGGGCCCAGTCGGTTTGCGGCAGGCTGAGATAACCTCGCAAACGACTATCGCTCCACCGTGAGGCCTCGACGTGCCCCTGAATATTCAATGCCAGTGGTTGGCCGTCAGGCAGGCTTGCACGCCCGTCCAGGCGCACATCGCCATTGGGAGAGGTACGCAGCGTTGCTTCAACATAGCGAACGCTGAATGTTTTCCCCTGCTGCGGAATCAATGTAAGTTGACCACCCTGCAGGTTCACCTGGCTAAAACGCGACATCCAGATAAGTGCCGGGCCTGGATCGAAAGGTTTCTTCTTATCCTGACGCGTAGGTAAACCGACCACTTGCCAACGCCCATCGGCCTGCTCGGCCAGCGTCAGGCGAATACCTTCCAGGTCGACCCCGCCTATTCGTGGCTCCTGATGGAGTACGCTAGAGAAGACATCCGGCACGACACGAACCCGCTCAAGATGCAAGGCTTGATGGTCTTCCCCTACCTCCAGATCCTGCAGTTCTATAACCGGACTCAACCGCTGCCACTTGCCAGACAACATACCCAGGCGTACGGGCTGACCTAGCGCAGCGCTCAGCCGCGCCTCCACATCATCGTGGTATTCGGCTATGCCAGGGATAAGGACTCGCCCAAGACTAACGTACGAGGCCAGCAGGACCACAACCAGTGCCACAAGGCTGAATGCAACGCGCAGAAACCTGCTGGTAATGATCCCAGTGCCCTTCATTAAGATAGAACCAGTGGCTTATAGCAGGACGACATCGTATTGCTCCTGAGAATACATGGGTTCGACTTGAAACTTGATCGTCCGCCCAATGAATGCCTCGAGATCCGCTACGTTGCCTGATTCCTCGTCCAATAGACGATCCACCACTTTCTGATTGGCCAAGACCAGATAGGAATTGGCCTGATAAGCTCGTGCTTCACGCAGGATTTCTCTAAAAATCTCATAACAGATCGTTTCTGCCGTCCGCAGCATGCCACGCCCCTGACAGGCAGGACAGGACTCGCAGAGTACCTGAGACAAACTTTCCCGGGTCCGCTTGCGGGTCATCTGTACCAAGCCAAGCTCAGTGATACCAATGATGTTGGTTTTGGCATGGTCGCGTTCGAGCTGTTTTTCCAGGTTGCGCAGCACCTGTCGCTGATGATCCTCATCCTCCATGTCAATGAAGTCGATAATGATGATGCCCCCCAGGTTGCGCAGGCGCAGTTGCCGGGCAATGGCTGTTGCTGCCTCAAGATTGGTCTTGAAAATGGTTTCTTCCAGATTGCGATGCCCGACGAACGCACCGGTATTAACATCAATCGTCGTCATCGCCTCGGTCTGATCGATAATCAGGTAACCGCCCGATTTGAGAACCACCTTGCGCTCCAAGGCTTTCTGAATCTCATCTTCGATACCGTACAGATCGAAGATAGGACGCTCACCAGGATAATGTTCCAGCCGATCCGCCACTTCAGGCATAAGCTCCGAGACGAATTGGCCAATACGCTGAAAGTTTTCTCGTGAATCGACCCGGATCTTTTCAGTGCGTGGATTAACAAGGTCACGCAGGGTTCGCAACGGTAAATCAAGATCCTGATAGATCGTAGTCGGCGCAGGAACTGCATTCATTTGAGAAGAAATCTGCGCCCAAAGACGACGCAAATAGCGAATATCCGCCATGATTTCATCTTCCCGCGCACCTTCCGCGGCCGTCCTCAGGATAAACCCCCCTTTTTCCTCGATACACTCCCGCGATATACAGGTTTCCACAAGGCTCTTGAGGCGCTCACGCTCAGCTTCATCCTCGATTTTCAAGGAAATGCCCACATGGCTAGTACGTGGCATGTAAACGAGATAGCGTGATGGAATGGACAAGTGCGTAGTTAACCGAGCGCCTTTGGTGCCGATCGGGTCCTTGGTAACCTGTACGACCAAACTCTGCCCTTCATGAACCAGCGCTGTAATGCTTTCAACTGCGCTCCCCTCTCGGGTTGAGATTTCGGCGGCATGAATAAACGCCGCACGAGCCAATCCGATGTCTACAAAGGCAGCCTGCATGCCGGGCAACACCCGGACCACCTTCCCCTGATACAGATTGCCTACAATTCCTCGCCGCAGCGTCCGCTCAACATGGACCTCTTGCAGGACACCGTTTTCCACGACCGCCACCCGCGATTCCATGGGAGTGATGTTAATCAGGATTTCTTCACTCATAGACATATCCATTTTTATTCGGGGGCTACCAGCTTATCGGGACCGGAGGGTGGAAGCACGCTAGTTGGCAGCTACTTGCCAGCAAGGTATTGCAAAGAGAGACAATAGCTCCGCCGTTTCGCATAACGGAAGGCCCACTACCCCGCTGTAGCTACCCTGGATGTACTTCACGAAGACGGCCCCCCATCCTTGGATAGCGTAGCCGCCAGCCTTGTCTATGGGCTCACCGCTGGCCCAATAGGCTATACGCTCGGCTTCATCGATAACCCGAAAATGCACATCGCTGGAAACGACCCGGACAACGCACTGGTCGCCATGCGCCAGAGCGACGCCGGTCAAAACTTGATGCGCTCGACCGCTGAGTTGCGCCAGCATGTCGAGACCGTCGCCGCGATCACGGGGTTTGCCTAGTATTCTCCCGTCCAGCACTACGCTCGTATCGGCTCCTAACACGCAGGCGTCGGTATGAGCCGGAAGAGCGGCAAGTCCTGCCAACGCCTTGGCTCTGGCCAAACGCTCGACATATGCCGTTGGTGCTTCGCCGGGAAGAATGGATTCGTCGACAGTGGCCGCAACGCGCGTGAAAGATACTCCGATTTGCTCAAGTAACTCGCGGCGACGAGGGGATCCGGAAGCAAGGTAAAGACGAGGCATGGAAGTCTCCTGAACATGCATGCGCCGACAGGATGGCTCCCAGTGGCACATCAACTGACATTGAAACGAGTGCGCAAATCACGCAGAACCAGATAGACCCAAGGCCACAGCAAGGCACTGACCAGAGACGGCATGAGAAATACTAGCGTAGGCGGACGGTTCCCCGTCAGGGTGTTAAGCCAGAGTTGCACCAGCTGAGCAAGCCCGTAAACAACCAGCAGCACACCACTTTGCTGCCAGATCGGAAAAACCCGTAGCCTCTGCTGAAGCGACTGAACCAGGAAAACGACCAGACTGAGCACAACGGCATTCTGACCCAGCAGGTTGCCATACAGCACATCCTCAGCCAGCCCCAACAGCCAGGCTGTACTGAGTCCAACCCGATGCGGTAGGGCCAGCGTCCAGAATGTCAGAAACATGGCAAGCCAGAGTGGCCGTCCGATCTCCATGAAATCAGGCATAGGCGCAATGGACAATAACAGACCGAGAATCAGGGTCAGCCAGATAACCCAGCCGTTATGCCCAATACGCCAGCCCATTAGCGACCTCCCTGACTGCGCTCTGCCGGCGCGGGAGAAGCGGCAGGCGCTTGCACTGGCGCCGCCGGTTTCTTTTGCGTCGCCGGTGATATCTCTGGTGCAGAGACAGAAGTAGTACCCGGCTTTACCGGAGCCTGCCCAGCAGGTGCGCCAGCTCCAGGCTGCGCTGTTCCAGCACTACCCGGTGATACAGGCGCTGCTGGCGTACCGGACGCCGCAGCCTTGCGATCAGCCTCCTCCTGAGCCTGAGCGGCATCGTTTGCGCGCTCCTCTGGTGTACGCGGATCGCTAAAGACAAGTAATACATAACGACTGCGATTCAACTTGGCCGTAGGCACCGCACGAACAATAGCGAACGGCTGTCCAGAGTCATGCACTACATCGGTTACGGTAGCAACGGGATAGCCGGCAGGAAAGCGCTGCCCCAGACCAGAGCTTACCAGCAGATCACCCTCCTTGATGTCCGCCGTATCTGCCACATGGCGCAGTTCCAGCCGCTCCGGATTACCCGTTCCAACGGCAATGGCCCGTAGCCCGTTACGGTTGACCTGAACAGGGATGCTATGCGTTACATCGGTCAGAAGCAGCACTCGGGCGGCATAGGGCATGACCTCGACCACCTGCCCCATTAGACCACTGGCATCGAGTACAGGCTGACCGACGAAAACGCCATCTTTGGCACCTTTATCGATCAGAATGCGGTGTGTAAAGGGATTAGGGTCAACACCAATAAGCTCTCCTACTAGCACCTTGTCGTCAACCAGGGCTGCAGAATTCAATAGCTCCCGGAGACGTACATTCTGCTCGGTTAGCGCCGCCAGCTTCTGCAGTCGACGCTGCATAAGCAAGGCCTCAGCCTTGAGCCGCTCATTTTCAGCGATGATTTCTGTACGGCTGGAAAACTGATCATGCACAGTTTCCCATGCGCGCATGGGAAGATCAGCAGCCCAATACAAAGGCGTCAGAATCAGACCCAACTCACTGCGCACGGGCTTTAGATAGTCGAAGCGAGCATCCACCACCATTAGACTGGCCGACAAAACGGCCAGCCCCAGCAAACGGACGCCAAGCGAAGGACCTTTGGAAAATATACGCTTGATGGTCTCGTCCTCGAAGCGCCAAGCCAAGAGTCCCTAAGAGCCTGAAACAACCCCTAGGGACATGCTTGCGACTTATTCGGTGGAAAGAAGATCCATAGCGTGCCGATCCATCATCTCCAGCGCCTTGCCGCCCCCTCGGGCAACACAGGTCAGAGGATCTTCCGCCACGATCACCGGCAAACCGGTTTCCTGAGCCAGCAGCTTATCCAGATCACGCAACAGAGCACCACCACCCGTCAACACCAAGCCACGCTCGGCAATGTCGGAAGCCAGCTCTGGCGGGGACTGCTCAAGGCAGCTCTTGACTGCCTGAACGATGGTAGCCAGGGATTCCTGGAGTGCCTCCAGCACTTCGTTCGAATTAAGGGTGAAACTGCGTGGTACGCCTTCGGCCAGATTACGGCCACGTACATCAATCTCACGCAGTTCGCCGCCTGGGTAAGCTGTGCCGATTTCCTGTTTGATACGTTCGGCCGTGCCCTCGCCGATCAGGCTGCCGTAATTCCGACGAACGTAGGTCACAATAGCTTCGTCAAACCGGTCACCACCCACGCGAACGGATTCGGCATACACCACTCCGTTCAACGATATGAGGGCGATCTCGCTGGTTCCGCCACCAATATCGACAACCATGGAGCCACGTGCTTCTTCCACGGGTAAACCCGCACCAATGGCCGCAGCCATGGGCTCTTCGATCAGGAAGACCTCACGTGCCCCCGCCCCCAGAGCGGATTCGCGAATCGCTCGCCGCTCGACCTGAGTCGATTTGCACGGAACGCAAATCAACACACGCGGACTGGGCTGGAGAAAACTGTTCTCATGCACCTTGTTGATAAAGTACTGCAACATTTTTTCGCAAACGCTGAAGTCGGCGATCACGCCATCCTTCATGGGACGAATCGCCGAGATGTTACCCGGCGTACGGCCCAGCATGCGTTTGGCATCGGTACCGACGGCAACAACGCTCTTCTGGTTGCCATGTGTACGGATGGCAACAACGGATGGCTCATCCAGGACAATACCGCGGTCCCGGACATAAATAAGGGTATTAGCAGTACCCAGATCGATCGATAGATCGCTGGAGAACATGCCACGCAACTTTTTGAACATGAGGTGACCCTAGACGGTGGCGTCAGACACGCTGATGAAACGCGTGGGAAAAATTGCGGCAGACTCTAACAACGGCAGGGATTTTGGGCAAGGCAGTGATGTGCTAGATTGCTCGTTTCTGTGGCCCTTTATGGCCTTTCTCAATGCGGTGCTTGACCGCTCGCGTGCGGTAACTCGACTTTCTGCCCTTTTTTATGGTCAAGCCGATTTTCTGGAGAATCTGATGGCGCTCGAACGCTCCGACGTCGAAAAGATCGCCCACCTGGCCCGTTTGGGCCTTAACGAGGCGGATATTGAACGAACTACCGGGACGTTGAATGACATCCTTGGCCTCATCGATCACATGCAGGCCGTCAACACTGATCATGTCGAACCCCTGGCACACCCGCTGGAGGCCGTGCAGCGTCTGCGGCCCGATGAAGTCACCGAAACCAATCAGCGCGATGCTTACCAGACCATTGCCCCAGCCGTCGAAAACGGCCTGTTCCTGGTGCCCAAGGTGATTGAGTAATGAAGGACACCCCTATGCATATGTTGACCCTGGCCGAGATCAGCCGTGCGCTTTCGGCAAAGGAATTTTCTGCCGAGGAATTGACTCGTGTATTGCTGACCCGCATTGCTCAGGTCGATCCGCAGCTTAACAGTTTCATCACCGTGACCGAAGCACAGGCCATCGAACAGGCCAAAGCCGCTGACCAGCGTCGCGCTCAAGGCGAGACCGGCGCCCTGCTTGGTGCGCCCATTGCACATAAGGATTTGTTCTGCACCCAAGGCGTACGCACCAGCTGCGGCTCGAAAATGCTCGACAACTTTATCGCGCCTTACAACGCCACAGTTGTCCAGAAGCTGGCCGATGCCGGGGTAGTGAGCCTGGGCAAATTGAACATGGACGAGTTCGCCATGGGCTCGGCCAACGAGTCCAGCCACTACGGCCCGGTCAGGAATCCCTGGGACACGAGCCGTATCCCGGGCGGCTCCTCAGGTGGTTCGGCTGCAGCCGTTGCTGCACGACTGGTGCCTGCGGCCACGGGCACCGACACCGGCGGCTCGATCCGTCAGCCTGCCGCACTGACCAACCTGACCGGCCTCAAACCAACCTATGGGCGCATCTCCCGCTGGGGCATGATCGCTTATGCATCCAGCCTTGATCAGGGGGGCATGCTGGCTCGCAACGCTGAAGACTGCGCTCTTCTTCTACAGGCTATGGCTGGTTTCGATCCCAAGGACTCTACCAGTGTGGACCAGCCGGTCGATGACTACCTGGCCAGCCTGGAGAAGCCACTTGCCGGCCTGCGCATTGGCCTGCCAAAGGAATATTTTGGCGAAGGACTGGACAGCCGTATCGCGGACCTTACCCTCAAGGCGGTTGAAGAGCTGAAAAAACTGGGCGCAACCGTCAAGGAAATCAGCCTGCCAAACATGCAGCACGCTATCCCTGCGTATTATGTGATCGCGCCAGCAGAAGCCTCCTCCAACCTCTCACGCTATGATGGCGTGCGCTTCGGCTATCGCTGTGAAGACCCTGCAGACCTGACCGACCTGTACAAGCGCTCCCGTGCCGAAGGCTTTGGTGACGAAGTACGTCGCCGCATAATGGTAGGCACCTATGCCCTGTCTGCTGGCTATTACGATGCCTACTACCTGAAAGCTCAACGTATCCGCCGCCTGATCAAGAACGACTTCATGGCTGCCTTCAATGAGGTAGATGTCATTCTTGGCCCAACAACGCCCAGTGTGGCGTGGAAACTGGGCGAGAAAAACAACGATCCCGTGGCTGAATACCTGATGGATATCTATACCATCACGGCCAATCTTGCGGGTGTTCCCGGTCTGTCCATGCCGGCTGGCTTCGTCGATGGGCTGCCCGTTGGCGTCCAACTATTGGCACCCTATTTTCAGGAGGGCCGCCTGCTCAATATTGCCCATCAGTACCAGAAAGCAACTGATTGGCACACGAAAGCCCCGACAGGGTTCCTGGAATAAAAGGCAGAGGACACTCACATGCAATGGGAAACCGTGATCGGGCTGGAAATTCATGCACAGCTCTCCACGAAATCAAAGATATTTTCCGGTAGCTCCACCACCTTTGGTGCTGAGCCTAATACCCAGGCCAGCCTGATTGACCTGGGCATGCCAGGCGTGCTGCCGGTAGTTAACCAGGAAGCGGTGCGTATGGCGGTCAAGTTTGGCTTGGCCATCGACGCGCACATTGGCCAGCGCAACGTATTTGCGCGTAAAAACTACTTTTACCCAGACCTGCCCAAGGGTTATCAGATCAGCCAGATGGAATTGCCCATCGTGGGCAAAGGGTATCTGGACATTACGCTGGATGACGGTACCGTCAAGCGTATCGGCATTACCCGGGCTCACCTGGAAGAAGATGCCGGCAAGAGCCTGCATGAAGACTTTCACGGCATGACCGGCATCGACCTGAACCGCGCGGGTACGCCGCTCCTGGAAATCGTCTCCGAACCGGACATCCGTAGCGCCAAGGAAGCCGTGGCCTATGTAAAGGCCATCCATGCCCTGGTGCGCTATCTGGGCATTTGCGACGGCAACATGAACGAAGGTTCGCTGCGCTGCGACTGTAACGTCTCGGTCCGCCCAAAAGGTCAGGCCGAGTTTGGTACTCGTGCCGAGATCAAGAACGTCAACTCGTTCCGCTTCATCGAAAAGGCGATCAATTATGAGGTCCAGCGCCAGATCGAGTTGATCGAGGATGGTGGCAAGGTCATACAGGAAACCCGCCTATACGACCCGAATAAGGATCAGACGCGCTCCATGCGCAGCAAGGAAGAGGCCAATGACTATCGCTACTTCCCTGATCCTGACCTGCTGCCTGTGGTGATCGAAGACAGTTTCCTTGAAGAAACTCGCGGCCTGCTGCCGGAACTGCCGCAGCAGAAACGTGAACGCTTCGAGCGTGACTTCGGCCTGTCTACGTATGATGCAACAGTACTTTCGGCCAGCCGTGAGATGGCGGACTACTTCGAACAGGTCCAGCATGTCAGTGGCGATGCCAAGCTGGCGGCTAACTGGGTGATGGGTGAGCTCTCCAGCCTGCTCAACAAGCAGGACCTAGACATCGTCGACTCGCCGGTTTCCGCCGAGCACCTGGGCGGCATGATTCTGCGTATCAAGGACAATACCATTTCCGGCAAGATCGCCAAGATGGTGTTTGAAGCCATGGCCGCAGGTGAAGGTTCTGCCGACGAGATCATCGAGAAAAAAGGTCTCAAGCAGGTCACCGATACCGGCGCGATCGAATCGATGCTGGGTGAAGTGTTGGCAGCCAATGCAGCCCAAGTTGAGCAGTATCGCGCCAGTGACGAGGCCAAGCGCGGAAAAATGTTTGGCTTCTTCGTGGGTCAGGCGATGAAGGCTTCCAAAGGCAAGGCCAATCCTCAGCAGGTCAACGAGCTGTTGAAAAAGAAACTGGAAGGTTGATGAGTAAACGCCGGAGCCTCTCCGGCGTTTTCATAAGAGGGATCGATGCATGCACAAGGTTGCACTCCATATCATTGCGATCACTGCTCTGCTGAGCTTATTGGCTGGATGCTCTGCTGTTCGTACGCAGGAGCCCTTGCAGCCAGGTAGTCGCTACTCCATTGAAGGAGTGGCCTCCTTCTACGGTGCACGCCATGCGGGCCGAAGAACGGCCAGTGGTGAGCGCTTTGATCCCAGGGCTTTAACTGCTGCTCACCGCACCCTACCGTTCGGCAGCCAGGTTCGCGTAACCAACCTGAGCAATAGAAAAAGCGTGACGGTTCGTATCAATGATCGCGGACCTCATACGCGGGGGCGAATCATCGATCTATCAGAACAGGCCGCCGCATCCATTGGCATGCGCAACCAGGGCACTGCACGTGTCCGGCTTGAGCCAGCCGCCAACATCGACACGGCCAGCAGTGACCAGGATGTAACGAAACGATGAGAACTCACCGCATAGACTCGTTGGTCAATTCGGCGTGGCAGCGCTCGAAGGCCGCCACGCCCATGATTCAGGTTACCGGTGCCGGATTAAACAGAACCAGATCGTTATGCAGCTTGTGCGTTTCCGCCCAGGTTTTCTTCCGACCGCTGGCTACATCCAGATACAACTGAAAAATTTCCCAACCTAGCTCTTCCAGACTTAGCCTCCCGGACGTGACTCGCCCGGCATCGACATCAATCAGGTCAGGCCAGCGTTCCGCCAGCTGTGTTCGGGTAGATACCTTAATTACCGGAACCATGGCCAGCCCATACGGCGTTCCACGTCCCGTAGTAAAAATATGCAGGTTCATACCGGCTGCCAGCTGCAACGTACCGCAGATAAAGTCACTGGCAGGTGTGGCGCAGTAGTACAAGCCTTTACCTTTCACCCGCTCACCTGGTGCAACCACGCCGGAAATGGCACTAGAGCCTGACTTGGCAATCGAGCCCATTGCCTTTTCGACGATATTGTTCAGACCACCCTTTTTGTTGCCTGGCGTGGTATTGGCACTACGATCAGCCATCCCGCGATCCAAGTAACGATCATACCAATCCATTTCATGAATCAATGCTTTTGCCACCTCAGGTGTTGCAGAACGAGACGTCAGCAGATGGATACCATCACGCACTTCCGTGTTTTCGGAAAACATCACAGTAGCACCGGCTCGGACCAGCAGGTCCGCTGCGACACCTAACGCCGGGTTGGCCGTCACGCCAGAAAAGGCATCACTGCCCCCGCACTGCATTCCCACTACCAGCTCGGAAGCCGGACAGGGCTCCCGGCGACGCTCGTTCAATACCATCAGACGATCTTCGATCATTTCGAGGATCTGCTCGACCATACCAGTGAAACCGTTGCTGGAGTCCTGCAGACGGAACAGCCAGTCCTCCTCAGCAATACCGGCAGGCAACTCATCGTCTGGCATAACTTGCCCGGCCTGGAGCTTTTCGCAACCCAAGCTAATAACCAAGGCCTGCCCGCCCAGATTGGGGTTACGACTGATATTTCGTAGCGTACGAATAGGCACGATGGCATCCGGCGCATTGATCGCAACGCCACATCCGTAGCTATGCGTTAGCGCAATCACATCGTCTACATTCGGATACTTAGGCAACAGCTCCTTGCGGGCTCGCTCGATACAGTGATCAAGCACGCCGGTTACGCACTGTACCGTTGTGGTTACGCCCAGAATATTGCGCGTCCCTACACTGCCATCAGGATTACGAAAGCCGTCAAAGGTATATCCTTCCAGCGGTGGCTGCATGGGCGGAACATCGGTCGCCAACGGCAAGTCATCCAGCGGTGGTGGCGAAGGCAGGCTGAGCAACTCTTCCTTCACCCAGGAGCCACGTGCAATAGGCTTGAGCGCGTAACCAATGACTGTGCCATAACGCAGTACGGCACCACCTTCTGGAATATCGACCAGTGTCACTTTATGACTCTGCGGTATGGCTTCAACGGTTACAAGGCCATCTGGAAATTGCCCACCCACTGCAACTCCTTGCTCGTTGATGACAATAGCGACGTTATCGTCAGCATGTAGTCGGATATAACGCGGCGAATCCTGGTGTTCGATCAAGTGCATGAGGTTAACCCTTTTTTATATTCAGACTGATCACGATGTTCTGGCTTAGCAAAGGCCTATGTCTGAGAAATCACAGCCATAACCGACAACCGCTCATGCTTTACGCCTTTTTATGTTGCCCTATACACTCACCTACCAATGATTGCGCAATCAAAAATAAATAGCTGTGTACAGGAAACTGCATGACTCATGCAGCTTACTCTGATTGCGCAATCATTCAAGCGGCCAAGCATCTACTCATCTCAATCTTCTTATCAGGTTGTCGAGCGGTCGATGATCTTGAACCCTGTATCGATGCATATGGATTCACGCAACGGTTCTTTCCCTTGGAATCGCTGTAGTAACGCTTCGGCTACCAGAGTCCCTATTCGGGTGCCATCGACGCTTACAGTAGACAATGGGGGATAGACGTGGGCAGCTGCAGAGAGATTACCGAAGCCCAGCACAGCTAGCGCCTCTGGTACAGCGATCCCCTGACTGGCTGCCTCGGCCAATACGCCCTGGGCCACCGTATCCGAGCTACAAACAATCGCGTCCGGCTGTATGCCCTTAGCCAGTAACTGTTTCAGGCCCGTGCGCCCGCTCAGTAACGTGGCTGGCGCGCTTAATGCTTCAAGGGGAGCCTTGGTTATACCAAGCTTTTCCAGTTCAGCCACTACGGCACGGCTGCGCCGCAACGCCCGTGGATCGTCTACGGATATAACGGAGACGTGTCGGTAGCCTCGGTCATGTAGATGCCTGGCCATGGCCTGACCAACCTTTTCGTGTGAGAAGCCCACCTGCATGTCGATGGGGCTATCACTGAGGTCCCATGCCTCGACCACAGGCACGCCTGCCTGCAGCAAGCGCTGCCTGCTTTGCTCGGTGTGCAGCGTTCCAGTAAGTACGATACCGTCCGGACGACGTCCCAGGACAGCGCCAAGCAATTGCTCCTCCTGCTCTGCCGAATAACCGGTCAGGCCGATCAAAGCCTGATAGCCAGCAGCTGCCAGCCGGTCCATAAGAGCCTGAATGGTATCGGCAAAGATCGAATGCGCAATTGTAGGGACGAAAATAGCGACAAGACGGCTTTTATTAGAAGCCAGGCCTCCAGCCAGCATATTAGGTACATAGCCTGTCAGCCGTACCGCCTCCAGCACTTTCTCTCGGGCTTTTTCGCTAACAACTTCGGGGCGATGCAAGGCGCGCGACACAGTAATCGGCGATACGCCAGCCACTTTGGCAACATCGATCAGGGTTGGATTGGAAATACCGGCCGTAGAGCGGTCAACGGTTGAACTGGACTTTTTCGCCATGGAGAGCCGCAGTGGTCAATGAATGTCATCATCTTACCGACCCTGACCCACTCGTGCATCCAACGAAAAGCATCAGGGGTAGCGGTTGCTACCCCTGAGGATAAAATGGCTCAGCGTAAATGACAGTTTGCATGGGGGCTGTCGCCGAGCCCAAAAATTACTGCGGGCCGAGCTTATCGATCAGAGCCGCCAGGCGCTCATACTCGTCCGGCTTGAGATCGGTCAGCGGTGCACGCACCGGGCCGGCATCATGGCCTACGATCTTCGCACCGGCTTTGACAATGCTTACGGCATAACCGGAGCAGCGGTTGCGGATGTCCAGATACGGCAGGAAGAAGTCATCAATCAACTTGCCCACGGTCTCGTGGTCGTCCGCGGCGATGGCCTTGTAGAAGTCCATAGCGGTCTTGGGAATAAAGTTAAACACTGCCGAGGAATACACCGGTACGCCCAGGGCCTTGTAGGCTGCAGCATAAACTTCAGCGGTCGGCAGGCCG